>NZ_AP017312.1:2085000-2685000 GCF_002355375.1 Aneurinibacillus soli
TCCGGAGTTCGAAGCATTGTTCGGGAAGAAAGCGGATCGGAATCGGAAGCTGTATAACGGGAATTTGAAGACGTACTATTATCAGTACTTTGGGCCGCGCCCACCGCGTAAGGAAGAGTAGATAACGAGAATAATAAAAGGCTGTACTCCCATATACAGGAGTGCAGCCTTTTTGTTTGTAGAAGATCATGATCAATGAGGTCAGGTATAATGTTAAGCTAGCCAGCCGTTACGAGTTGTCGCCCATTACTACCATGCGTACATTCTTGAATTTCTTTGGAAGCCACTTTTTTCTCTTCCAAAAGGTAAGCAGGGAAGGAAGGATACCCGAATTCGATGATATCACCGCATGTTTTGCAAACCCCGTTACCTTCTACTGTCTGTACGTTTTGTGCAGCATGACATAATGGACATTTCATTGTTATACACAACCTCCGTTTATTCTTATGATTTGATAATTGGAACTACACTTTCTATTATCACATTACCATGAAGAAAATTTTGTCAAACGATAGTAGTGTATTTAGGGAAAGCGCCTTCTATTTTTGTCGATTGTGACAAAATTGTGAACAAAAACTAAAACCACCTGGTACTACTACTATGTGTGTGCCAGCTGCGCTCACATATCCGACCGATTTTGGGTTACAGTACATTAGGAATATAGATTCTTGTTTTTATTCTGAAATGGGGAAGTATACAATGGAAATAGTAGAGGAGATGATTGTGTGAACGAACAACTACAGAAGCCATTTCAGCACGTGTTGCAGCAGTGGCAACGAAATCAGCAGGCTCATATTTTAGAGGGGGCGGAAGACGAGGCGACGCTTCTGGAGCATCATTTCTATAAGTTTATTGAAGCATTCAGTGCATGGTTCAAGACGATTGACAGGCCGACTAGCCTGGAAGAAGCGCTTGAGCTGCCTGATGTTCAGGAGATTGCCCGGGAGTTACCTGCTCCGCTCTACATCCCGTTCGAGAATGAACTCGATCTTTTAGTGGACGGGATTGAGCAGGAAAACGATGAGAAATATGACTGATGATAAGCTAAAAAAGCTACAAGCGTATCTAATTTTGTATGGGGTGTAAGTATGATAGAAAGACTAGAAAGGAAGCAGCGAAAATCAGAATTCATTTCTTTCCTTGCGATTCTGGTTTTTGTCATTGTTCGTTTTTTTCACGAACAATTTTATAGGGTATACGATGCAGCGAATTATCTAGGAATCCACACGCTGCTTGAGCTTTTTAGTATTATCGTCGGTTTTTCGATTTCCTTGCAAGGTTGGGTTGCCTTTCCGTATGCTTCATCTAAACGACGTTTATTATTCGGTGGTGCTTTTTTTGCTGTAGCAACAATCGATTTGTTTCACACGTTATTTTACAAAGACATGCCTGTTCTTGTTACCGAAAGCTCTATGCAAAAAGCGGCCTGGTTCTGGATTATCGCTCGCATAACTGAATCGATTTCTTTTCTTTGTATATTGATGATAAAAGATGGAAAAGAAAATACATATTGGCGAAAGTGGATCTATCTTTTTTCCTTTGTATATACGAGTCTCATTATTTTTGTAGTTATTAAGTATGGGAATTACTTGCCCATGCTGGTTAATGAGGAGACAGGGACAACCCTACTAAAGAGCTATCTTGAATATTTTGTAATCTTCCTTCATTTGACTACGTTAGTATTTATTCTTTTGGAATATAAGAAAACGAGAAATGTAGCCGTTCTTTCGATGTCATCAGCGATAATCTTTTTATTGCTAAGCGAATGGAACTTCACGTTTTATAAAAGTGTCTATGATTTTGATAATGTGTTCGGGCATATTTACAAGTTTTTGGGATACTATTTTTTGTTGGAAGCCATTTATGTCACCTCGGTGAAAGAGCCGTATTTACGTCAAGTAGAAACAGAAAAAATGGTGAATCATTTAGCTTACCATGATTCACTGACTGACTTGCCGAATCGTCTTTTATTTAATGAGCGGATTCGTACGGCTCTGATGGAATATGAACAGCAAAATAAAAACTTCGCGGTTTTCTTTTTCGATTTGGATCGTTTTAAACATGTGAATGATTCATTAGGACATAGTATTGGTGATTTGTTGCTGCAAACAGTAGCGAAACGTTTAAAGGAGTGCATAAAGGAACCTGATATCGCGTCTCGACTCGGTGGCGACGAATTTACGATTTTACTGGTAGATATGGAAAGCATGGAAGACCTTGAGAAGAAAGCGCAAGCAATTGTTGATCGACTTTCGGAACCGTATCAATTAAATGGTCATGAAATTTATATGACGATCAGCATGGGGATTAGCTTATATCCAGAACATGGGCAGACGTACCACGATTTAATTATGAATGCTGATACAGCTTTGTATTATACAAAACAAACAGGGCGGAACGGATATACGTTTTATAACAATGAGATGAACGAGAAGTCGCGAGAGAAACTGTCATTAGGAAACGACCTGCATAAAGCGCTACTACATGATAATTTTTTGTTGTATTACCAGCCGCAGGTTGATGTACAAAGTGGCCAGATCATTGGAGCAGAAGCATTAATTCGCTGGAAGCATCCCGAAAAGGGATTTATTTCTCCGGCAGAATTTATTCCATTAGCAGAAGAAAATGGGCTGATTTTACAGATGGGGGAGTGGGTACTACGAACAGCTTGTCAGCAGAATAAAGCATGGCAAGATGCAGGATATGAACCGATTCGAATGTCTGTTAATTTGTCGATGCATCAATTTCAGCAAAAAAATTTTATTGAGAGTATTTTACGTACACTTGAAGAAACCGGACTCCAGGCTAACTATCTTGAGTTAGAGGTAACGGAAAGTATTGCGATGTATGATATTGAAAATGTGATTAAAAAGCTAGATATATTAGATAAAGCCGGAATTCATGTGTCGGTGGATGACTTTGGTACAGGGTACTCATCCTTAAATTATTTAAGGCGTTTACCCGTGCACACCTTAAAAATTGATCAGTCTTTTGTACGGGATATTAATATAGACTGGGATGATACAGCAATTGTTAATTCGATTATTACGCTAGCTCATACATTACGTATGAATGTAGTTGCGGAGGGAGTAGAGACACAGGAGCAATTTGCCTTTCTTAAAGAGCATGGGTGCGATCGGATTCAAGGTTATTTGGTTAGTCCGCCTGTTCCTGCAGGGCAGTTTGAACAATTAGTAAAGAAGACAGTAGAGGGAGTGACGCTTTAGTCACTCCCTGTTTGTAACTAGATCCAGCTGTACAGCTAAAAAACTACTCCATCTTTAATGGTTTTCATAATGGCTTGATCGATGCAGTCTTCTGTGGAAAGAGAAGGGTCTGTTTCTTGAATGCGCTGCGCATGGCGGACAGCGATGTCAATGACTTTATCTTTGACTTTTCGTCCGGCGAACTCTTCAAAAGCGGCCTTTACTTGTTTAGTAAATGCTTTGTCCATATGTATGACTCCTTTTGCATGAAGTAAAGTGAGTAACTCGATTCATTTTATATTCGGTATGATCGTGCCTGTTCCTTCTTTCTTATCTGATCATGAGAAGTTGCGGCTGATTGGTATGCAGCTATGTTTATTTTCTGTCTAGTATTGACAGAAAGTTCTACTATGATTGATTATAAACAGTAGTTAATTTTTGGTATTTTTAGGAAGAGGGGAATAGGAGATTGAACCGATTTGTCTATTTGGCGCTTACTTTATGTATTTCACTTTTTTCTTGCTATGCGTATGTACAGCTTACTTCTACACTTATGCTCGATCCAGCGTATGTCGAATCTTTGCAGCTTCCAAGTAATGGAGATAGTATGAGTATCCCATTACTTGGGGCGTTTTTATCTGGTATTATACAGGCTTTCGTACACTTATTTTTTCATGGACTATTTTTGTCGGCCTGTTTCCTTCGTCTAAATAAGAAAAAGATTTCACTTCGCGCTATCATCATTCAAAAAGACGGCTGGCTTGCTGTCAGTATTCGTATAGTAGGGTACATACTCATTGCGATTCTTACACTGTTGTTTGCGCTGGATGCACCACTGTACAGATGGTATGAATGGCAATGGTATATCTCGACCGTACTGACGCTGGCTGCGTACTTGATCTGGTTTGTGATGATTTTTCGAAAGAACAGTGAGCGTATATATGAATAGATTTACGATCCATACTTTGAGAGAGGAGAGACACTCATGAAACGCTTGTGTATCATTCCATGCGGAGCCAAAAAAATTTGGGACAAATACCCGGAAACCGGAGCTGTAGAAGCAAAGAATGCTTACATAAGTCCGTTCGGGAAAGCATGCCAGGCATACGCAACCCGTTTTTTTACAAACTGGGTGTTTCTGTCCGCCAAACACGGCTTTTTGGGTCCGACTGATCGTATACCGCAAAACTATGATCTCGCGTTCGATCATAAAAGCCCGCATATTATCACGCTTGAAGTCTTGCAGCAGCAGATCGAGAAAAAGGCACTTCATCATTTTGATGAAATTATTGTGCTCGGTGGCAAAAAGCATCGCCGCGTTGTCGAACAGTTGTTTGAGAAAGAGAAGTTACAGTATCCCCTTGAAGGATGCCGGGGCATCGGGTACATGTTGCAGCGACTTCAGCATGCTGTGCAAGAGGGTCAGGAGCTAGAAGAGAATTGGTACGCAGTCAAACTATTAAATGATTGATCTAGCAATTCTAAATCCGATATCATCTATATAAAAATCAGGCATACTCTTACGGCGACAAGTAGCTCCACATCCACGTTCTTCTTCCGCCCAACTTCCTCCGCGAATTATTCTGTAAGTACCAAAGGTCTCTGCATCGTATAAGTCCCAGCACCACTCCCAAACATTACCGATCATATCATACAGGCCCCATTCATTAGGCATTTTCTCACTAACTTCGTGTACTCGTTCGTTAGAATTATCTTTATACCAAGCAATTTCATCAATTTCACCATACCGATATCCTTTTGATTTTGCCTTACATGCATATTGCCATTCAGCATCTGTCGGTAAACGAAAACCATTAGTACCATAATTGCAAACAACTTCTTTACTTTCATTATCAAAATCATAAAACTTGTCATAACCCAGCGCATCAGACAGTAAATTACAAAAATTCACTGCATCTATCCATGAAACATTAACAACTGGTTTTCGAGCCTCACTCGTTGTTACAAATTCCTTTCCCATAATAATCGCATAAAGTTCTTCTGTCACCGTATATTTGGCAAGATAAAATGGCTCTATCTCAACATTCCAAATAACTTCCTTTAAATTTTTTCTAATACCTGGCATTCCAAATTTATAGTTTGAACTAATCCATTTTTGCTCGTTTCGAAAATCTCGTAGGCGGGTTTCTCCTTCAGGAATATACACCATTAAATCTTTTAAGTAGTCATTTAAGTTAGCTAACATTGCCCTCTCCTAGTCTTGAATTAATGTTTTTAGACACTTCTTTCATAGCAAAATCTCTTTCAAGAATTATTATGGTGTTTTATTCTGATTCATCTTGAATAAAGTTGCCCGATTCCACAAAATCACATTTCTTCACATAGCTGCCCGCAAAATCTGCGCAAACAGCCGCTGCACGTCCTCCTGGTTCGGCACCGGTGTGTCCGGCGCAATCATATGCTGCACGAGCTGCCCATATGTCCACGCTAGCAGCTGGCGAGAGATGGCTTCTGCATCGATCTCCGCAGGAATTGCTTCATACTTCTGACCAATTCGAATCCATTCCGTCCCGACGGCCAATGAGCGATCATAAATCTGGCGCAACAGCAGCGCAACATCCGGGTTATCTTGCTGGCTGAGTAAGTACAAAAAAATGTTGTTTACGACATGGTCACGATCAACAAGCTGCGGCAGCAGCCCAGCGGTAATAGCACCGAGCGGCCCATCTAATTCTCCCAGTTTCGCACGGGATACCGCCTCGTCAAATGCTTGCCCAATGCCTTGCATTTTCGTTACGAGTAGTAGACCGAACAATTCATCTTTGCTTTTTACATAATGATAGATGGCCCCTTTGGAAAGACCAGAGCGCTTCATGATTTCTTGCAGGGTTGTTTTTTTGCAGCCTAATTCTTGAATTAGGATTGTAGTTGTCGCAAGCAGGCGCTGAAACGTAGGAGTAGCGGGTATTTCAATCATTGTCTATCATCCTTTCTATCCCATAGCGATGCAAGATTCATCTTACAATCCGACTGTCGGTTTGTCAAACCCATTTACAAACCGTCAGTCGGTATGGTAAAGTCTTGCTATGGATACATGTGGAAGGGGATAGCACGATGAAAACAATCGGATTACTTGCACGAGATTTTATTCCACTTTTGTTGGCGCTGTTTGTACAACCGCAACAGTTGGGCTTGTTGCTCGCTGTATTAGCGGCACTCGGTCTTCTGATCATGCAAATACGTGTGAAAAAAGTGAAGACACTAACGGCTGTTAACGCCTTATTTCTGACGCTGGCAATTATAATCTCTTCGATCATGCCTAACGTTAACATCCTGGCCTATAGCCAGCTAGCTGTATATGCGATTCTGGCATGTACAACACTTCTTTCTCTCGGGATCGGGGAGCTGTTTACGATGCAGTATGCAAAAGATACGACACCGGAAGCCATATGGACACATCCGCTATTTTATCGGATTAACCGAATTTTGACCGGGATGTGGGCGGGAGTTTTTACGTTATGTGCCATATTTGCTGCCCTTACAACGTTCGGTGTGCTGGACCGTACAATCGGAATTTTATTGGCAAACGCCTGGTGTGTGCCTGGTTTTATTGCCAATATGATGCTGCCACCGTATATGCAGCGCCGTTATGCAGAAAGCATGCGCGGTACGAAGCGTCCTGAATTGGATTGGGAACCTGTCGTATCGCTTGAAGCTTCCGTGCAGGCAGGACAGTATGATGTCATCATTGTTGGTTCGGGTATCGGTGGACTGACAGCAGGGGCTGAACTTGCGGCGGCAGGAGCACGTGTGCTTGTGCTCGAACAGCATATGCTGGCTGGAGGAGCTTGCACGACGTATACACGCAGGGGCGGATTCCGGCTGGAGGCAGGGGTTGAATCGGTGAGTGGGTTGGATGAAGGCGGCCCGCTGCGGCACCTGCTTGCCCGTCATGGCCTTCTCGACCGGATTGAATGGCTGAAAAATACGTATGAATTCCGGGATGGAGAGGAGCACACGATTATTCCAGAGACGTTTGAAGCATGGCGTGATCGTCTTGCTGAGCGATTCCCCAAGGAAAAAGAGCATATACACGCCTTGTTTACAGAACTTGCGATTTGCTTTACACAGATGCGTACGGTATTTGGGCCAGACCGGCTTGCGCCGCGTATTCCGAATACAATAGAAGAGATGAATCGCTTTGCCGAACAAAATCCGAATTATTTGCGGTGGCAGGGTCGAACATGGAAAGAGTTGCTTAGTACGTATACGTCTAACCAGGCGATTCACCGGGAACTGTCGTTTTTAGCTGGTTATGTCGGAGATGCGGGCGAAGAAACATCAGCGGATGCGATGATTCCGCTCATGGGTTATTTCATCTACGGTGGATTCCGCCCGCGCGGCGGTTCACAAGTGCTGGCCGATGCGCTTGTGGCACGCATTCGTGAATGCGGCGGGGATGTACTCGTGTCAACGGATGTACAGAAGATTATCATTGAGAACAATCAGGTGCAGGGTGTACAGACGAAAAAACAGACATATCATGCATCAACCGTCATTTCGAATGCGGACCCACGCCTTACGTACGAAACACTCGTTGGACTGGAGAAGCTGCCTTCTGCATACGGTGGTGAAGTGAAGAAGTTAATTCCATCGATGTCACTGTTCGTTTGGAGTGCGGCGCTTAGTAAGCCATTTGCCACGAAGAATCTTATTCATTACAAGCTTCCTGAACCGATCACGCTGCCGGGAACGAGCCAGACCATTACGGGAATTGGCATACACTCGCCATCCGCATGTGATGCTTCGCTTGCGCCAGACGGACAGGGAACATTGACAGTTAACATTATCACAGACGCTTCTGCTAGCCGATATAAGGCGATGACACCTGAAGAATATAGCACCGTGAAGCAGGAAGTGGACCGCATGTGCCGGGCGGCGATATGCGAGATTGATCCGGCTATGGCCGATGCGATTTTGTGGACAGAAGTGGCGACACCGAAAACGATGGCGCGTTACTTGCGGACATACGAAGGATCTGTTTATAGCAGCCGACGCTCTGGTGGGAATGCGCCGGACTTCCCGCATCATAAAGCACCGGTGCAAGGATTGTATCTCGCAGGTGCAGGCGTTGGATACGGGCCGGGCATTGAGGCAGTTGTCATCAGCGGCGGGGTTGTGGCGGAAGAACTTGTACCGTATTTTGCGAATCGCTCGCACATCCACACGGCATAAAAAAGACGGCAGATCGCTGCCGCCTTACTTCTCATGTAGTAAGTATCGAAGCGTTCGAACGCTGATATTCAGCTGTTCGGACGCTTTTTTGCGATTGCCGAGCGTTTCGCGGAGTGCTTTTTTCACGAAGGCTTCCCCAACGATGCGCTCTAGCTCTTTCACGTGCGTAAGCACTTCCGGCAGGCTGACTGTACCGTCTTGATTCCAGGCAGTGAGAATCATATGCTTCCATGTATCAAGTTCTCGGTCGAGCTGGGGCACAGGAGAGCTGACAGTCGGTAGAGAAGGAGAACGATCTGAGTATGTAGCGGCTGTTTCAGCTACGGGAAACAGTGCCTGTGGTAAGTACTCGGATGTTAGAACAAACGTATCGCCATCCGCTAGCGCGAGTGCGCGTTTTACAACATTCGCCAGCTCTCGGATGTTGCCGGGCCAGTCATATGCATGCATAAGTGTCAGGGCATCGGCAGAGAATGAGAAGTTTTTACCGTCATTCTGGTCGAGCAGATGGCGTGCAAGCAGCGGGATATCAGCTCGTCTCTCGCGCAGTGGTGGGATGGATAGCTTGACAACATCAAGCCGATACAGCAGGTCTTCCCGGAATGTACCGGTTGCGACTGCATGCGGCAGATTTACATGAGAGGCAGCGATAATCCGGGCATCGGTGCGCAGCGTGTGTTCGCCGCCGACTCGTAGAAACGATTTCGTCTCGAGTACCCGCAACAGCTTGACCTGGATGGATGGGGTAGCATCGCCAATCTCATCAAGAAACAGCGTGCCCCGACTGGCGACTTCGAACAGTCCGCGCTTGAGCGATAAGGCACCGGTGAAGGAGCCTTTTTCGTGGCCAAATAATTCTGACTCAAGCAGTGTTTCAGTTAGAGCACCGCAGTTGACCTCGATAAACGGCTCATCTCGTCTCATGCTGGCCAGATGGAGAAAGCGGGCGAGCACCTCTTTGCCGCATCCGGTTTCCCCTTCAATCAGTACGGTCACATTTTTGCGCGCGATTTTCCAGGCGAGTGAGACAAGTTCATTCATCGCATGGCTCGTGCCGATGACAAGTCCGGCTTCCTTCGCAATCCGCAGTCGATCATCATGGCCGCCAAGCGGTTGTGGAACAAGCAGGCTGTCGATCAGTCGTTCTAGCTCGTCTATATCAGAAAACGGTTTTTCGATGTAATCATCTGCTCCCAGTCGAATCGCTTCCAGTGCCGATTTAACGGTACTGTAGCCGGTCATCAGTACAACGCGGCAGGTGGGATGAACCTTTTTGAGCAAACGCAAAATATCCAGTCCGGTTCCATCCGGCAGCTTCAGATCGAGTAGGGCTGCATCGTATGTGCCAACCTGAATCAAGCGATTCGCTTCGGCAGCGTTGCTCGCAACCGTTAGATGAATCGGTTTATTCCGGAGCAGATAAGCAAAAAAATTCCGGACCTCCTGCTCATCATCAACAATCAGTAATCGACTCATACGTCTCTCCCTTTTCCATCGGTAGCGGGGCAGCAGGCAGCAGCAGGGTAAAGCGGCTGCCTGCGCCCGGGTTGCTTGTCACTTCAATTCTTCCGTTATGCGCCCGAGCGATGCCAAGGCTGACCGATAGCCCGAGTCCGGTTCCCCGGCGTGCTTCTTTCGTTGTAAAAAAGGGATGGAAAATTTCCTCTAACCGATCCGGCGCGATACCGCAGCCTGTATCTTCGATATGAAGACAGACAATAGTCTGTCCGTCGTGTTGCGCAGCTTCGGTGCGTAGCACGATGCGTCGTATGCTGTCGATGGTATCAAGTACGGCATCTTTGGCATTAAGCAGCAGGTTCAGTACGATTTGCTCGATCTGTTGCAGGCTGCCTTCAAAAAGTGGCAGGTCGTCTGCGAGCTTGATATGCAGCTCGATGTCGCTTTGTTCAATCTGGTAGCGAATCAGGCTTAGTACTTGTTCAACCGCTTCGTTTAAGGAGCATGGTTCGAATGTGTATGCATCCTGACGGGAGAATGTGAGCAGGTTCTGAATGATGTTCCGGCATCGCTTGCCACATCCGAGAATGTCGTGTAGGAGTTTCCCTTCCGGTGTATCGGTTGTGAATTCACGCAGCAAAAGCTGCGTGTTGCCAAGAATGGCAGTAAGCGGGTTGTTCAATTCATGCGCCACGCCGGCTGCCATCTCTCCGATGGCGGCTAGTTTGCCAGACTGGATGAGCTGGGCTTCGATATGGACTTTCTTCGTAATATCTTTCATATAAAGAATCGCGCCGTACATCTGTCCGATGTCATCGAGCACTGGATAGGCGAAAGAATCACACAGCCGCCCGTCCGAAAATGTCATTCGTGCGTATGCGGTATGTCCGGTTGCAAAACATTCCGTAACCGGACATGGATCTGTATGTAGCGCCTCGAACAGTTCGGTGCATGTCCGGCCCTGTATCTGGTCTGAATTTAGTTCTAAGAAAGCGATTACAGATGGGTTGAAGCGGGTAATACGCTGGGAACTATCAAAATAGAACAGCATATCTGTGACAGCACTGAACGTATTTTCCCAGTCATTTTTACTGCGCAGCACCTCATTATACAGGCGGGAATTCTCGATACAGACCGCGAGCTGGTCCGCGAGCTGCTGCAGAAAAGCAAGATCAGCCCCTGTATAGGAAGCAGTAGATGTACTGCAGAGGCTGAGTACACCGAGCGGGCGGTGACGACTGATAAGTGGCAGCAGAAACATTTGGGTCATGCCAAGTTGCTGTAGCATGTCATCTTCGATGTAAACCGAAGGACTGGCGATATGATACAGCACCGTTTCCCGGCGGCGTAAGGCATCTGTATAGAGAGAACGGTCCGGATCAAGCACAGTTCCTAGCGTTAGTACCGCCAGTTCAGATGGATAACTGCCGCTTACGACAAGGGAGTTGTTTTCAACCGTACACAGGGAGAGATGGTCAAATGGAAACATCTGTCGCAGGCGGTTTAAGACATGTTGCAGCATATCGTCAAACGGCATGTCGATGTTGAAGCTTTTGACGACTTGATTAATCAGATCAAGCTGCATGTTTTGCTTTTCGATTTTGCGGACATTTTTTTTTAATTCATGGTAGTAGTTACGTTTAGAAGATTTGACGCCGGTCAGGCGCTGGATCATGTCTTCTTTTTCTTGCATGGCGCAACTCCTTTTCTATCAAACGTGCAACTAGAGTGCCCGATAAAATAGCGTTTCTAAATCTCGAACTGACATGTCGCGTGGGTTTGTAATGAGACAGGCATCTTCTCGGGCGGCCCGACTTAACTCTGGAATGCGTGCATCATCGAGACCAATATCTGAGAGACGTGCCGGAATATCGATATCAGTGGCTAACATTCGGACATGATGAATCGCTCGCTTGCCCGCTTCCGCTACTGTCATGCCGCTTACATTCTGGCCCATCAGCTCAGCGATATGCATGAATTTCTCGGGGGCGGCGAGATAATTGTATTCCATTACATACGGGAGTAAAATCGCATTTAGCTTGCCGTGCGGCATGTCGAGGCGACCACCAACTGCATGGGACATGGCGTGTACCGCGCCAAGAATCGCGTTCGAGAACGCCAGACCTGCCTGCAGACTTGCCATTGCCATCGCTGTTTTGGCTTCTTCATTCGTTCGAGATGCTGTAGAAGCACGTAGATGTTTGGAGACGAGTGAGATTGCATTTTTAGCTTGCACGTCAGTCAGGGGGGTAGCGGCGACACTGACGAATGCTTCAATACCGTGAGTGAGTACATCCATGCCGGTCTCAGCTGTCAGTTCTGTATCTTTAGTTGCGAGTGTGCGCGGATCGATGATAGCGATATCCGGAACAAGTGATTTTGAGATGATTGTCATTTTGACCTGACGGGTTGAGTCCACAATTACAGAGAACTGGGAGACTTCCGAGCCAGAGCCGGCGGTTGTCGCAATCATGACCATAGGAGGAAGCGGTGTGTGAATGTTATCGATGCCTTCATAATCATGAATAACGCCTTCGTTCGTCGCAAGAATCGCGATCGCTTTGGCGGCATCAATCGCGCTGCCGCCCCCTACACCAATGACAGCATCGCAATCGGTTTGTCTGTAGTGGAGAGCACCTGCCGTGACTTCATAATCTTTTGGATTCGATGTGATTGAATAGAACAGTTCGTACTCAAGTCCGCTGTTTCGACAGAAAGTAATGATATGCTCGACCCAGCCTGCTTCTAGCACACCTGCATCACTCACAATAAGCGCTTTGCGGGCTCCTAGTCTTCGGCAGCTTTCGCCTGCTTGTTCAAGTCCTCCGATGCCGAAAATAATCTCTGGCGCGACGAATTTTGAGATGTTCATCATGATCCTCCATACAGACGGCACAATGTGCCGGATTTTCGGCCGAATGTGCCGATAATTTGGTTGTTAGCTACGTACGAATACGAGAATTACGTAGAGAGAAGGCTGTAAAACAAGTGATTCGGAATAGTTAAATAATTTGGCATGTGTATTGCAGTAAGAAAATACTGAACGTATGGTGTACTAGCTTTAGTGTACCTGCGTACATAGCAAAAAGAAAGCGCTTTATTATTGATTGCGAAAAGGAGAGGGATACGATGGCGGAGCAAGTATTCGGGTTTTACATGCCGACAGTGAATCTGATGGGGATTGGAGCAGCAAGAGAAATTGGGGGGCGCATGAAGTCATACGGCAAGAAGAAAGCGTTAATCGTAACAGATGCTGGCCTGCACCAGCTCGGTGTGGCAGATCAGATCGCAGCATATGTCGAGGAAGCAGGTCTGTCAGCCGCGATCTTCCCGGGTGCGGAGCCGAATCCAACCGATCATAATGTAGAAGCGGGACTTGCTGTATACGAGCAGGAACAGTGTGACTGTATCATCTCACTTGGCGGAGGCAGTTCGCATGACTGTGCCAAAGGCATTGGACTGGTAGCAGCGAATGGGGGACGTATTCATGATTATGAAGGTGTCGATCGTTCGGACAAGCCGATGGTGACATTGCTTGCGATCAATACAACATCCGGTACGGCGAGTGAGATGACACGCTTCTGTATCATTACGGATTCTTCTCGCCATGTGAAGATGGCCATTGTTGATAAGCATGTAACCCCGACTGTGTCGATTAACGATCCGCTTCTGACAGTGAAGAAACCGGCTGGCCTGACTGCCGCAACGGGCATGGACGCGCTGACACATGCCGTTGAAGCGTATGTCTCCACAGGAGCAACTCCGATCACCGATGCATGTGCGCTGCAGGCCATTCGCCTGATTAGCCGCAACTTGCGTCAAGCGGTGGCGAATGGGGAGGACTTGGTGGCACGAGAGAATATGTCCTACGCCCAATTCCTTGCTGGCATGGCGTTCAACAATGCGTCACTCGGCTATGTACATGCGATCGCCCATCAATTTGGCGGCATTTACAATCTGCCGCACGGTGTATGTAACGCGATTCTGCTCCCGCACGTTGAGCGCTTCAACCTGATCGCAAAAGCGGATCGTTTTGCCGATATCGCAGAAGCACTCGGTGAAAACATCGAAGGACTGCCGCTTCGTGAAGCAGCGGAAAAAGCGCTCGACGCCATCGTCGCCCTCTCCGCAGATGTCGGCATCCCATCTGGATTCCGTGAACTCGGTGCGAAGGAAGAAGATATCGAGCTTCTCGCTGTAAATGCAATGAACGATGCATGCGCGTTGACCAACCCGCGTAAGGCATCGCTCGAAGAAATCAAAGATATCATTCGTGCTGCGTACTAGGAGGATCAGATGACGAGAGACGATAGCTTGTACAAGCGCTCCTATTTTTCTAACATTGTACAGATGGGCGAACTTGTTCCAGATGCATTTCGTAGTTTTATGGCTTTTGACCGAGCGGCGTTGGCACCAGGAAGACTGTCTGCCAAAACAAAAGAGTTGATTGCGATTGCGATTGCACATATTACGGGCTGCCCATATTGCATTGAAGTACATGTGGAAGGCGGACGCGAGAAGGGCGTAACGAAAGAAGAAATGGGCGAAGCCATTGTTGTCGCGACTGCCTTGAAAGCCGGTGCTGCACTGGCTCACGGTGTTAATGCTTTGAATGCGTATGAAGGGGACGGGGATGACGAGCTGTACCGCAGTTCTTATTTCAAACGTCTTGCTGAATTCGGCATCATTGCTCCAGATGAGTTTACGGCATTTGTAGCCTTTGACAAAGCAGCACTGGATGCAGGTGTTATCGGACGGCGGGAGAAGGAATTAATTGCGGTAGCATGTGCACATGCTACCGGCTGTCCATACTGCATTGAGTTACACACCAAGGCAGCTAAGCGAGAAGGCATTGATGCGGCGGAGCTTGCAGAAGCGATCATGGTCGCAGCCGCACTGAAAGCGGGATCGGCACTGGCACATAGTGTCAATGCGCTTCGAGTCTAGTAGAAGGAAAAAAGTCCGGGAAGTTTTCCGGACTTTTTTTCATGCGACCCGGAAGTTATAGAAAGAAACGTCCATATTTTTTCGTTCGCCGTCATACATATAAGGATTCACAACCTAGCAAACGAGAAAGGATGGGTGCAGCATGGTGGGAGCCGGACTGAAAAGCTTTTTCTTATTCTTGTCACAAAGCCGAGCACTGAACCGGGCCGCAAAAAAATGGGGCCTGCGCTTTGGGGCGAGTCGGTTTGTCGCGGGGAAAACGATTGCGGAAGCCGTAGCAAAAGTGAAGCAGTTAAATGAAGCCGGGCTCATCTGTACGCTTGATCACCTCGGAGAATTCGTTACAAGCCGCGCCGAAGCGGAAGAGGCAACCGATTATTGTATCAAGACGCTTGAAGCGATTGCAAAAGCTGGTGTTACAAGCAACTTGTCGTTAAAGCTTACCCAACTGGGGCTTGATCTCGATGAATCACTTTGTGAAACGAACATGCGGCGCATTCTGAATACGGCCAGGCGGCACCGGAACTTTGTTCGGATTGATATGGAAGATTACAGTCGCTGTAAGAAAACGCTTGATCTGCTTCGCAAACTGCGGCGGGACTATTCGAATGTCGGAACGGTTATTCAGGCATACTTGCATCGTTCCGAACAAGATGTAGCGAACTTAAAAGGCGTTCCGCTTCGACTTGTGAAAGGGGCGTATAAAGAATCTCCTGACGTGGCCTATTCACAAAAAGCAGAGGTGGATCATAATTTCAAGCGTCTCATTGAAGCGCATCTGCAAACCGGGACATATACGGCGATTGCAACGCACGATGACGCGATTATTGCATTTGTGAAGCAGCTTGTCGCAGAGAAAGGCATTTCGCATGACCGTTTCGAGTTTCAGATGTTGTATGGCATCCGGTCGGATACACAGCGTGCGCTTGCAGCGGAAGGGTATACGATGCGGGTGTATGTTCCATATGGAAGTGATTGGTATGGGTATTTTATGCGACGGCTGGCCGAGCGTCCGGCGAATGTCGCATTTGTCGTGAAAGGAATGTTTTCGCGCTAAGAGACAGACAAAAGGCAGCCCAACATAGGCTGCCTTCATATGTGTATATGTATTTTGGATACGACAGGGTATTAATTTGGATCGTTCTCCAGACGGCGGGTTAATTCATGGAGCAGATCCACAACGGTAATAATTCCAACGAGTTTATCCCCGTCGATGACAGGAAGCGCGTTGATTTTGTGGCGTCGCAGCACATGGATTGCCTCTATTACGTTCGTATCGGGTGAGGTAGTGACTAGCTTGCGCGTCATCACCCACTCAATCGGCGTTTCTTTCAAAATAGTAGGAGAATTCAGCGCGCCAATCATGTCGCGGTACACAATAATCCCGACTGGCTTACTATTCTCAACAACAAGCAGGCGGCGGATATTTTTCTCCTGCATAATTTTTTCCGCGTCCTGGATCGGCGTGGACGGAGAGATGGTAATAACATCCCGGGTCATTAATTGTTCAACTATCATGGAACGATGCACACTCGCTTTCGTGGAATGACGTACATAAAATACTAGGATCATGGGCATTATATCATAGAATGGCAGGGTCTGCCATACAATGTGATACGTTTATCCGAGATGAAGAAGGAAGATGTCTTCATTAAATATCCGATTTTGGGACACGTTTGCGAAATAAATACATGTGAACTAGGAAATTATATCTATGGAACGAAGTTTACCTAGTTGAAATTATCCGATTCATCGCTTATAGTGAGAAGAAAGATAGAGAAACGGACGATATGACATAGGTTATCTTGTATCATTTGTGATTTTTCTTCATAGTATAATACGTATGACCTGTTGCCGCGTTTTACCTACTTGTATAGCTTGTGTAAACATTGCGGCACGTCCTGTGAGAAGAGGTGGATGCGCGTGTCAATTGAACACCGTGACTCTTTACATAGCAAGAACGTAGATTCAGTCAGAAGGGAGAATACCGGAGAGGTGATTCCGGGTGGCCCCGATGAGCAGAAAGGAATCAGCAGCTCTGTGTTCAATCTCCTGTTTAAGGATTTAGTAGAGTCAGAAAAAATCAAACTCTATATGGATGAACTTCAGCATTCTGTCTATGCAGAAGGTGTGACACAAGCGGAGTTTAGCGCGCGTATGTCCGAGCTGACGGACCGTTATATAGTGAAAGGCATGAGCCGGAAGGATAAGGCAAGTATTATCCGTTACATCAGCGCCTGTGCCAAGATTGAAAGTCATGTAAAGGCTAATTTGTGTGCCATACAGCAGACAGCTTCCGGAGACACGGTAACGGAAGATCATGAACTCGTATGCACGTATCATGCATCTCAGGACATGGTGAATGAGTGGGGAAGAGTGTATGCGGATACACATCACCTTCCAAAAGAGTGGACAGCGACGCCTGATCTCGCATGGGGACTTTGGCACGAACCGAAATCAGAATGATCATGAAAGATTCAGCGCCAAAAAAGGCGGAGACCTTTTGCATTACGCAAAGGAGCTCCGCCTTTTCTTTCTCTAGTGATCGCCGTGATTTCCTTTAGAAGGGTTGGTAATCACAAATCCTTCTTCCGGCAAATACAGATAGTCGATTTTTACACCGTCGAGTGCATCCACGTTTTTATCGAGCAGGACGTCAATTTCTTTATCCGTATGAACGATCTCATCGTTCTCGCCTGGTGTGTCAAGATCCAGGCCGTAATGGACGTGATCGTCGTGTGCGTGAGTGACAAGTACACGGAGCGTTTGGCCTTGGGAATCTTCCTCGGCTAGAATTTCGTTAATCTTTTTAGCTGCATTGCGTGTGATTTTACATTTCATTATAGTAGCCTCCTTTATTTGCAACGATTCGTAATAGCACCCTGTCATTATACGCCACTTTTTCCTGCATTCATACGGAAATGCAAAAAAAAGAGCTTCCGTGTATGGAAGCCCGATTGAAAGAGGTGTGCCCGTATTCCGGTGAGGAGGATAGGACAGGACTATGCTTGACTCTTATACTACCAGCCGATTGCAAATCCTGTATGTTCTTGTCGTAAAGATTGTGTGAAGAAACGTGGTGTTTCTCATGCAAAATCAGTATGATAGAAGCAGATACGCAAATTTGCAAAGGAGGAGTTGTATATGATGATTGAAAAACAAATCGCAGCACTTCTGCCACAACTGCGCGAGAAGAAACCGCTCGTACATAATATTACAAATGAAGTGGTGACCAACTTTACAGCCAATGGGCTGCTTGCGCTTGGTGCATCTCCTGTGATGGCGTATGCACCGGAGGAAGTTGCGGATATGGCAAAAATCGCCGGTGCTCTCGTATTGAACATGGGCACCCTGACAACGGATATGATTGCTTCTATGATTATGGCGGGTAGATCTGCCAATGAGCACGGTGTTCCGGTTGTATTCGACCCGGTTGGTGCAGGGGCCACCCCGTTCCGTACGGAGATGGCGCGTCGAATTGTTGAGGAGCTGGAACTGGCTGTGATCCGTGGAAACGCAGCAGAGATCGCCAATGTGGTCGGAGATGCTTGGCAGATCAAAGGCGTGGATGCTGGTGAAGCGGGCGGTGATATAGTTGAATTGGCACGTCGGGCAGCCAAAAAGTTAGGAACGGTTGTAGCCATTACTGGCAAAACGGATATTGTGACAGATGGAGAGACGACGTACGCCATCCATAACGGGGATGAGATGTTAACGCGCATTACCGGAACAGGATGTTTGTTGACATCTGTAGTCGGTGCCTACACAGCCATCGAAAAAGATTATGTCCTTGCCGCCACAGCAGGAGTCGCAAGCTACGGGGTAGCAGCAGAGATCGCGCGCCAGAGTGTGAATGCGCCAGGTGCGTATCAGATCGCGCTGCTTGATGCACTGTACAGTGTGGAGGAAGACCAGATTGCGGCAATTGCCCGTATTGAGCAAAAGTAGGAGGGGCATATGACCATACAAAATTGGGATAAGCGACTCGGTGTGTATCTTGTCATGGACATCGGGGATGTAAACGGACAGAGTGCGCTTGCTATTGCCCAAGCTGCGATTGCGGGTGGAGTAGATGTGATTCAGTTGCGCGAGAAAAAAGCGCCTCTGCACGATGTAATAGAAACCGGGCGAAAGCTGTGTAAGCTGTGCCGGGATCACGGGGTGCTTTTCATTGTGAATGATCGCGTCGATGTGGCACTGCTGTTGGAAGCGGATGGGGTGCACGTGGGCCAGGATGATCTTCCGGCAGATGAGGCGCGCCGCCTGGTCGGGACAGATATGTTTATTGGCGTATCCGCTTCTTCGATGGAGGAAGCACAGCGTGCGCTTGAGCAGGGAGCAGATTATCTTGGAGTGGGCGCAATTTATGCGACGAATAGCAAATCAGACGCGGGTGATCCGGTTACACCGCAGCTCATTGCCGACATTCGTGCGATTACATCTGTACCGCTTGTCGGCATTGGTGGGATTACCGTCGATAACTGCACAGACGTAATGGAACATGGAGCAGATGGTGTGGCGGTAATCTCAGCAATTGTCGGAGCGCCTGATCCGAAAGCGGCGGCAGCCCTCCTGAAGCGTCGTATTGCGGCGTACATATAAGCACATACACAAAGCGGGGGAACTACTACAGTGCCTCCCGCTTTTTTTGCGAACAAATATTCTTATCTATTGCTTTTCATGAAGAAAACCAGTACATTGTATGAAAGAAACAGGAGGGGAAGCAAAGTGAGTCGGCAACCAACTCAAACGACGATCCAGCCCGCATATAGCGAAGATGATATTCGCGTACTGAAAGGGCTAACGGCGGTGCGTGTCCGTCCCGGTATGTATATTGGCTCGACCGGAAGCCGTGGACTACACCATCTGATCTGGGAGATCATCGATAACTCGAAAGACGAAGTGCTCGCAGGGTACTGCGACACCATTACCGTAACGATTCATAAAGATAAAAGCATCAGCATTGAAGACAACGGGCGCGGCATTCCAACCGGGATGAACAAGGATGAAGGGATTCCGACACCAACCGTTGTCTTTACTGTCCTTCATGCCGGTGGGAAGTTCGGCGGTGGAGACGGGTATAAGAAGTCCGGCGGCCTGCACGGTGTAGGGGCAAGCGTTGTGAATGCGCTCTCGGAATGGCTGGAAGTCGAAATCCATCGGGATGGCAACGTGTACCGCCAGCGGTTTGAATATGTGGAAGAAGCAGATGGACAGTTCAAGGCTGGGCATCCAGTGACGGACCTTGAGATTGTCGGACAGACACGCAAAACGGGCACGAAAGTAACGTTCATGCCGGACGCGCGTGTTTTCAGCGATATGAATGTGCAGCATAACGTGCTGCGGGAACGCTTGCGCGACAATGCGTTTCTGCTCAAAGGGGTCACGATTCGTCTGCGCGATCAGCGCCCGGATGCGCCGGAACCGGAAGTTTTCAAATTCGAAGAAGGCATTAAAGCATTCGTCGAGTTCTTAAATGACGGGAAGAACACGCTGCATGACATTGTGTATTTTGAAGGCGAGCGGGACAATGTGGAGATGGAGCTTGCGTTTCAGTACAACGACAACACAACCGAGAACATGCTGTCGTACGTGAACACGATTCCAACGATTGACGAGGGAACACACGTATCCGGGTTCCGTAATGCGTTCACCAAAGTGTGTAATGAGTACGCACGGAAAAACAATATGCTCAAGAAGAACGACAAAAATCTGACCGGGAACGATTACCGGGAAGGATTGATGGCAGTATTAAGCATCCGTATGGATGACCCGCAGTTCGAGAGCCAGACGAAAGACAAGCTAGGCAGTGAAGAAGCGCGCTCAGCAGTGGAAGGCATCGTGGCGGAGAAAATGAGCTTCTTTCTTGAGGAAAACCCATCGATTGCCAAGCAGATCATCGAGCGAGCAATTGAATCTCGTCGCATTAAAGAAGAGATTAAAAAAGCAGCAGAAGCGCTGCGCAATCCGAACAAGAAGGGCAAGAAGAAAGGGAAGCGTACGATTAGTGACAAGTACACGCCGCCAAGTAAGAAGGATGCGGATCGTAATGAGCTGTTCATCGTAGAGGGAGACTCGGCAGGAGGCTCTGCGATTAACGGGCGTGACCGCAACTTCCAGGCGGTGTTAAGCCTGCGTGGAAAGCCGATTAACGTTGAGAAGAAAAAGATTTATGAAGTGATCGGACCGAATGGCAACGAGGAGATTAATACGATTGTCGAAGTGATCGGCACGGGAATTGGTGATGATTTCAACGCGAACAACTGCGCGTTTGACAAGATCGTCATTATGACCGATGCGGATTATGACGGTGCACACATTCAGATTTTGCTGCTGACATTGTTTTACCGCTACTTCTCCGAGCTTATTAAGCGCGGCAAAATATTCATTGCCCAGCCGCCGCTGTACAAAGTGTACAAGCAGGGGAAGAAAGGGCAGGAAATCATCTATGCGTGGACGGAGGAAGAACGAGAAGAAGCGCAGAAGAAGCTTGGCCGTCAATCTGAGATTCAGCGTTATAAAGGATTAGGTGAGATGAACGCCGAACAGTTATGGGATACGACGATGAACCCGCAGACACGCAAGCTGATTTGCGTCGATCTCGAAGATATGGCGGAGGCGGAACGCACGGTAACCGTACTCATGGGAGACAAGGTGCCGCCGCGCCGCGAGTGGATTGAAAATACCGTGAAATTTGTGATGGAGGAGGAGTAACAGGCCGATGGGACTGCCTCATGAAGAATATTTACAGATGAGTGTGCGGGATGTATACCGTTCCCGCTTTAGCGACTATGCACGCTATATCATTCTGTCCCGCGCCATTCCAGATGTGCGCGATGGACTCAAGCCCGTACAGCGCCGTGTGCTGTACTCGATGTACAAAGAGAAAAATACGCCAGACCGTACATATCGCAAGTCAGCGAAAACGGTCGGGGATGTAATGGGGAACTACCACCCGCACGGAGATTCATCGATTTATGAGACGATGGTGAATCTCGTGCAGCGGCACAAAATGCGCGAGCCGCTCATTGACGGCCACGGGCACTGGGGAACCGTGGATGGGGACTCAGCAGCGGCGATGCGTTACACTGAGGCACGTCTAATGCCGATCGCACTTGAAATGGTGCGCGATATAGAGAAAGATACAGTCGAGTTCATTCCGAACTATGACAATACAACGAAAGAGCCTGTTGTACTTCCGGCGCGTTTTCCGAATCTGCTCGTCAATGGCGTGACCGGGATCTCGATCGGGTTTGCGACCGAGATTCCGACGCACAACCTGCGCGAAGTCATCGATGGTACGATTGCGCTCTTGAATAACCCGGATATGACGCTTGATGACTTGATGGCGTACATTCCAGGACCGGATCTGCCGGGTGGCGGGATCATTCAGGGCAGGGACGAGATTCGGAAAGCGTACGAGACCGGGAGTGGCCGCATTATCATCCGCTCCAAAACACATGTGGAAGCAGGCAAGCAAGGACGTCAATTGCTCGTTGTGGACGAGATCCCATATACCGTGAAGAAAAAAGCGCTTGTCACGCAAATCGAAGAAGAAATTCTCGAGAAAAACGTCGACGGCTTACTAGAAGTGCGCGATGAGACTGACCGGGAAGGGATGCGCATCGTGCTGGAAGTGCGCAAAGATGCCCCTCTTGACGGCATTCTCAACTATTTGTTCAAAAAGACGGACCTGCAGATTGCATATAGCTTCAACATGCTCGTTATTGCCGACGAGCGCCCGCAGCAGCTTGGTCTGCGAGAAATTCTTGGTGCGTACATCACGCACCAAAAAGATGTCATCACCCGACGCACGACGTATGATCTCGAACGAGCAGAGAAGCGGCTGCATATTGTAGATGGGATTATCCGGGCGATTTCGATTTTGCGTCAGGTTATTGATACGATTATGGAAGCGGAAGGCCGGGAAGATGCCCGCAATCGCCTGATGGAAAGCTTTGACTTTACATATGAACAGGCTGAAGCGATTCTTGACATTCGCCTGCATCAGCTCACCCGTCTTGATATTGTCAAATACGAGAAAGAAAAAGCAGAACTGGAGAAAAATATTACCGTGTACCGTGGCATTCTAGACAGCCCGAAAAAGCTGAACAGCGTGCTGGAAAAAGAACTGACTACAATTCGCAACCAGTACGGTAGCGACCGTCGTACGCAGCTTGAGGATGAGATTACAAATATTGAAGTGGATATCTCGATTATGGTGCCGTCCGAAGATGTGATTGTGACGATTACAGAAGATGCCTACATCAAGCGCTCCTCGCTTCGTTCCTTTAACAGTTCGGGCGCTTCCCTTGAGACGACGGGAATGAAGGAAGGTGACACGGTACGTTATGCCTTCCGCACGAACACGATTCACCAGCTTGTTTTGTTTACGAGCGACGGTAATTTCTATTCCCTGCCAGTGCATGAGGTTCCGGATGGACGCTGGAAAGACGTTGGAACGAGTCTGGTGAATGTGTTTGCATTTGGCAAGGAACAAAAAATTGTCAGTGCATTCGCTGTAGAATCACTTGAATCCATCAAAGAAGATACGTTTGCGTTTGTGATGGAGAGTGGCATGGTGAAGCGCACCAAAATTGAAGAGTACAATACGAACCAGAAGCGGCGCGGTCTCGTCGCTGTGAAGGTCAAAGAGGATGATCGGGTGCAAGCCGTACATGTATGCCAGGAAGATCGGGAACTGTTGCTGATCTCCTCTGATGGAATGGCGATTCGCTTCCCGGCGGCGGACGTGCCGGTTACCGGGCGTAATACAGCCGGGGTGCGTGGCATGAAGGGAGAAGACGGGGAGATGGTCATTGCCTCGTTTGTTGTACAGCCGGACGATGATCGTGTGCTCCAGATTGTTACCAAGGAAGGTATCGTAAAACGAACCGTTGTGGCCGGATTTAGTGTGCAAGGGCGGGGTGGTAAGGGACTTCTTATTATTCGTCGTCGCAAAGTACAGCCGCATGAGATTACAGAGGCTCTGCTCGAATCCTCTCATGTGTCCGGTTTGCTCGCGTATACAAGTGCAGGACGGACAGTAGTTATGGACTGGGAAGAGTATGCTCACCAGCTGTCCGTAAACGATCAGGGCTCCATTGGCCGTGGACTTGTGCCGCTTGAGGATGGGGAGGAAATCGTACACATTCGCTCATTAGCTCGCCTGAGTGAAACAGATAAAGAGAATCTTCAGACATAAGCAGGAGACGAGTATCTTTTTGTCGAAGAGGGAATACTACTAAAGAAAATGGGCGTATAATATGCTCTGCAAATTTCTTTATTATTTGGGTTTTTTGATGTATAGTAAACGTATAGTATTATATTTTTTTAGGGGGAACATTTTTTGAGTAACATCGCTGTCGGCAATATTCTAGAAGGTACCGTAGTAGGAGTTCAATCTTTTGGCGCTTTCGTTAATATCGGAGAGAATAAGCAAGGTCTCGTTCACATCTCTCAGATCGCCTCTTCTTATGTCGAGGATATTAATCAATTCGTCAAAGTAGGCGACAAAGTTACGGTGAAAGTACTGGAAATTAAAGATGACGGTAAGATTTCTCTCACCATGCGTATTCATGAAGAGAAGAAAGAAGATCGTCGCCCCTACAAAAAACGCGATGACCGCGGTAATCATCAGGGCGGGCGCGGTGGTGTTGGCGCCAAAGAAGACTTTGAATCCATGATGAAGAAATGGATGAAGACAAGCGAAGATAAAATGGGCGATCTGGGCAAGCGCGAGAAGCGCCGCTAAGATTCACGTATCCAGTAACCATGGTTATGAAACCACTCCAGGTCTATCCCGGAGTGGTTTTCTATGCATATACATAAGGAGGCACGAACATGAGCTTGTATCATGTACTGGGAGCAAAACAATTTACTCGTCCGATGTTAGATCAGATTTTTGAGGTAACCGAAGAGATGGAGCGCATTGTCGCGGATGGCGGCAGTGATACATATCGCAATAAAGTAATGACGACGCTGTTTTTTGAACCGAGCACGCGAACACGCCTGTCCTTTGAATCCGCGATGTCTCGTCTTGGCGGTAAAGTGATCGGCACAGAGAATGCCGCACAATTCTCGTCTACAATCAAGGGAGAAACGCTTGAGGATACGATTAAGGTCGTGTCGGCGTACAGCGATGTGATCGTTATTCGTCATACTGACATTGGGGCAGCTGAGCGTGCCGCTGCTGTTGCAACGGTTCCGGTATTAAATGCAGGAGATGGCGCGGGTGAGCACCCAACCCAATCACTTCTTGACCTGTATACGATTAAAAAAGAAATCGGTCGCCTTGATGATCTGCACATCGTTATGATTGGGGACTTAGCCAACGGTCGTACGGTGCATTCCCTGTCGTATATGCTTACGAACTACAAGAACATTCGCATCTCGTTCACCGCACCGGAGAACGTACAAATTCCAAACTATGTGAAGAAGTATCTCGATGAGAAGGGAGTCGCATACGAGGAAGAATACGATCTGGAAAAAGTGGCCCGCACTGCGGACGTGCTGTACCAGACGCGCATTCAGAAGGAGCGCTTCACTTCTCTGTCAGAGTATAAAAAAGCATGCGGTCAGTATATTATTGACAGTGAGTTGCTGAAAGTGATGAAACAAGACAGCATCATCCTCCACCCGCTGCCACGTGCAGGCGAGATCGCAGTCGAGGTTGACGAAGACCCGCGTGCTGCCTATTTCCGTCAGGCGCAGAACGGATTGTTTGTGCGCATGGCACTGTTAGACCAAGCTTTTCGGGCGAAGTAGATCGATAAGAAAACCCGGCTGCACCTCTTAGGCAGCCGGGTTTTTGTACTTTACAGGCTGAATATATCCGTATGTGAGAGAACGCCAAAGCCATTCCAATGAGCAAGCCCCTTATATAGTAAGGGGTTTTTCTGTGTGTACAGTTACTTCATTACTGGACCATGGCTGTAATTCAACCAGCATAAATTTATTTTGGTGATGTTGGGTAATATATACATAGGAGAAATATTTTGCGGTTTGATTTTAAAATATCATGAGGTGTATAACTGAGTTAGTTAGTATTCACTAACTTGATTGAAGGAGTGATGTTACGATGGAATACTTACGAGATACCAAAGAAAAAATAATAAAGGAAGCTCGTAGGTTATTTGCAGAACGCGGATATAGCGCAACCACCACCGCAGAAATTGCTCGTCGTGTCGGAGTAACGGATGCTGCTCTTTATAAGCATTTTAAAGGGAAAAAAGATATTTTCCTTGCCTGTGTAACTCCTTCCGCCACCGTCCGAGTGGATATGGATGCTGAGTTGTCTCCTGAACTGTTGAGGGATCTGATCCGAGAAAGAGTAGAATTGGTTCGAGGTAACCTGGAAAACTTTAATATTCTTTTTAGGGAATCTCCTTACCACCCTGAGCTTGCCCGGATGTTTTGGAGTCAGCTCTATACACAAGGCAAATATATGGAAGATTTGCTAAACAAGTTTTCAAACAAAGACGTGTCCTCTGATCGAATTCTCATGTATGAGCTTGCGATTACGAGTGCGATTTGGTTCATTCTCAACTATGAAAAGTTACAGGAGGACGTCATTCCGAAGAAAGTAGCATTCGAAGATATTGAGGAAAAAATAGCTGATTTTGTTTTATACGGTATGTTAGGGGATAAAAAGCATCGCTGAACTGGTTTTGAAATTATCTTGAAAAGGAGCTTTATTTATGGAAAACTTCATTCCTATCCCACAACCGAAAACCTTTGGTCCGCTTGGAAACTTACCTTTACTAGACAAAGATTCGCCGAATTTATCCATGGGTAAAATCTTTGATGAGTACGGTCCGATTTTTCGATTCGAAGCTTTAGGTAATTCTAGCATCATGATTTGCGGTTCTGAATTAGTAGCCGATGTTTGTGACGAGTCACGCTTTGACAAGAATATTGGCCATCTGCGAAATGTACGTACCTTTACAGGAGATGGGTTATTCACAGCTCAGACGGAAGAGCCCAATTGGAAAAAAGCGCATAACATTCTTCTTCCTTCTTTTAGTCAACAGGCTATGAAAGGGTACCATTCCATGATGGTGGACATCGCCATGCAATTGGTTCAAAAATGGGCACGTCTGAACCCAGATGAGAGTATTGATGTACCAGATGATATGACTCGGCTTACGCTGGATACCATTGGTTTATGTGGATTTAACTATCGTTTTAATAGTTACTACAGAGAAACACCAAATCCTTTTATTGTAAGCATGGTCCGTGCTCTGGATGAAGCGATGCATAAAGCTACGCGTCTGTCGATTCAAGACCAACTCATGGTGCTAACCAAACGTCAATTCGAACGCGACATTCAAAGTATGTATTCCTTAGTTGACAAAATTATTGCAGAACGTAAAGCAAGTAGAGAGCAAGGTGCAACCGATCTGCTCGCTCGTATGCTGAGTGCAAAAGATCCTGAGACGGGAGAACAACTTGATGATACAAATATTCGTCATCAAATCATCACGTTTTTAATCGCTGGACATGAAACGACGAGCGGTTTATTATCCTTTGCGATGTACTTTTTAGTAAAACACCCGGATGTATTAAAAAAAGCTTACGAAGAAGTAGATAACGTATTGACAGGTTTGGTTCCAACCTATGAACAAGTTTTGCAGCTTAAATACATTCGAATGATTTTACATGAATCGTTACGCTTATGGCCGACAGCCCCGTCATTTGCTCTTTATGCCAAGGAAGACACGACAATTGGAGGGAAATATCAGATTAAAAAGGGAGAACGTGTCGCTGTTAATCTGCCTAAACTTCATCGGGATAAGGGGGCGTGGGGAGAGGACGCGGAACAATTCCGTCCTGAACGGTTTGCAGATCCAAGCCAAGTCCCTAATCATGCCTATAAATCATTTGGGAATGGACAACGCGCTTGCATCGGAATGCAGTTCGCACTTCACGAGGCGACTCTAGTTCTCGGTATGATCCTGCAACATTTTCAGTTGATTGATCATATGAACTATCAATTGAAAGTAAAGCAAACACTGACGCTGAAGCCAGACGACTTTACGATGCGTGTTCAAGTACGAGATAAAAAAATAACGAATGCATTCACGATCAAATCTGAAGAAGACGTTACCTATGTTTCCAATCAGGACAAGCAAGCGCAGAAAGTTTCCATCATCGGAGCGAATGATAAGCCGCTACTCGTTCTTTATGGCTCAAATATGGGAACCGCAGAACGGATTGCAAAAGAGCTTGCGGACATTGCTCGTTTACACGGCATACGGAGTGAAGTGGCCACACTTAATGACCGGTTAGGCAGTTTGCCAAAAGAAGGTGCGGTATTGATCATCACTTCTTCTTATAATGGAAAACCACCGAGCAATGCACGACAGTTCGTTCAATGGTTGGAACAAGTTGCACAAGGTGAGCTTGAAGGGGTTCATTATGCGGTATTTGGCTGTGGGGACCACAACTGGGCTACTACGTATCAAGAGGTACCGAGATTCATCGACGATCAGCTCGCCCAAAAAGGAGCGACAAGGTTTTCCCTGCGCGGAGAAGCTGATGCGAGCGGAGACTTCGAGAGACAACTCGAAGAATGGAAAAAACAAATGTGGACAGATGCGATAAAGACGTTCGATTTAAAACTGAATGAAAATGCGGAGAAAGAACGGAGTACGCTCAACATTCAATTTGTCAGTGAATTGGCGGATGCTCCTCTCGCTGAATCGTACGAAGCAGTTCACGCAACGGTGATAGAAAATCGTGAACTTCAACAGTCTGGTAGTGAACGAAGCACACGACATATCGAGATCGAGTTGCCGGAAGGAGTAACGTATCAGGAAGGCGATCACCTTGGGGTTTTTCCAAGTAACAGTAAAGAAAATGTCGACCGTATTCTACGGCGGTTTGGGTTGAAGGGAACGGATCAAGTCATTTTAACAGCAAGCGGAGTTAGTGCATTCCATCTACCTTTAGATCGGCCTGTATTACTTTCTCAGCTTCTAAGCCATAGTGTAGAAGTACAGGAAGCTGCTTCTCGTGCTCAAATACGTGAAGTTGCCGCTTTTACCGCTTGTCCTCCGCATAAACGTGAACTAGAAGCTTTATTAGAGGAGGGAGTGTACGAGGAACAAGTATTGAAGAAACGGATTTCGATGCTTGACCTTGTTGAAAAGTACGAAGCCTGTGAAATGCCGTTTGAGCGATTTATGGAGCTTTTACCTCCACTAAAACCTAGATATTACTCGATATCAAGTTCCCCGCGGATGAACACAAAACGTGCCAGCATTACGGTGAGCATGGTCCGCAATCCGGCTTGGAGTGGACGAGGAGAATATCGGGGAGTGGCCTCGAATTACCTGGCGGATCGTAAGTCAGGTGAAGATATCGTGATGTTCGTTCGTACACCAGAATCCGGATTCCAACTTCCGGAGGATTCCGAAACGCCAATGATCATGGTCGGTCCGGGAACGGGTGTGGCACCGTTCATAGGTTTCCTTCAAGCACGAGCGGCACGAAAACAGGAAGGAAAAAAGCTAGGAGAAGCACACCTGTATTTTGGTTGCCATAATGAAAAGGACTTTATATATCGTGAGGAGCTAGAGCACTATGAACAGGAAGGAATCGTCACGGTTTTTACGGCTTTTTCCCGTAAAGAAGGGGAACCAAAAACCTATGTTCAACATGTAATTCAACAGAATGCGAAGAAAGTGATTGATATGTTGGATCATGGAGGACGGTTATACGTATGTGGAGATGGCAATAAAATGGCTCCAGATGTGGAGATGACGTTACAAAAAGCTTATCAGTCTGTCCATGGAGTAGGAGAAAAAGAAGCAGAAAAGTGGTTGGAAAACCTTCAGGCAAATGGGGGCTATGCAAAAGATGTCTGGGCAGGTATTTAAATATCTTTTTTAATATTTTTACTGGATGTCCCTGCCACAATAGTATTGGCAGGGACATTTTTTGTAAAACAAATAAGGAAGATATTAATAAATGGAGAAATTATTTATCTATAGAAAAAAATTACATAATGAAAAGGAGAGTTTATTTTGAAGTACATTATTAGTCTTATTACATCGATGACTATTGCTTGTGGTATCATCCTTTGTCCACTTCCTGGCAATGCTGATGCAGTATTCGCAAAGAAGAGCACAGCACAGAAGAAAGGGCCTACGACGATTACAATTAAGCAAAAAGACTTTACTTATACAGGTCAAGCTGTAAAAGGTGTACCAAATGGACAGGGAAAAATAGACGGAAAAATTAATGGAGTTACGTTCCACTTCACTGGAGAGTTTAAAAATGGAGCACCTTATAACGGAAAAGGCTCTATGGCAGGTAAAATGGATGGAGCGAACATTAACTTTTCTGGTCAGATAAAAAAGGGGGAACCCTTCGCTGGTACGATTAAATTTCAAGGTGTGATCGATGGCGATAATATGGCTTTTGAGGGAAATATGCAAAACGGACAGTTTTATGAAGGGACTTTAAGCGGAACAAAAGAAGGTCTTTCCATCAATTTTAAAGGGAAATTCAAAAATAATGAGCCATATAACGGACATATGATTATGGATGGCAAAGACGATTCCGGACAGCCATTGCATATGGAGACTGAATTTGTAAACGGAAAATCGTAAGACGTAGAGGGAACAGACGAAAGATAGACTTTTAGACAGTATTGGCAAAATAAAGGCCTGACATCGTGTCATATGAAGGACGAATGTCAGGCTTTCTTGTGTTTATGTTCTATAGAAAATTTTCAGCTAGTAGTTCGTAGGAGTGCAGGCGGGCTTCGTAATCGAGTGGAATCGTTACAACCATCCATTCGTCTGCCTGGTATACCTCCTGTAGTTCTGCTAGCTTTTCTTTTATATGCTGCGGTGTACCGACGAGGGTATGCTTGTGGTGCGAATACTGTGCTGCCTGCCGTTTTGCTTCGGATTCTGTCTCCGTACAGACGACAGATAGTGCAACGATAACCGCAGGATTCGCCTGCATTGCGGACGATTGAAAGCTTTCCCGATAGCTTTGCACAATGGTTGGACCGTCTTCTTCGCTCATAAAATGACCGAACGCAAAAGCAGTACCGAACTGTGCAGCGTACCGGGCACTTTTCCCGCTTGTACCAAGCATCCATACGTCCGGCGGCACAGACGGAAGCGGGCGGGCATGAATGCCTGCGAATGAGTGATCGTCTGGTAGCTTATCCTGCAAGTATCCAAGTAGGTCTGTCAGAAGAGAAGGCATCCGGTGTACATTCTCCAGAAAATTCTCCCGCAGTGCCAGCGTCTCATGAGCTGATCCACCTGGCGCCCGTCCGATGCCAAGATCAATTCGTCCGAGGTATAGGGTAGCGAGCAGATTGAAATTCTCCGCGACTTTATACGGACTGTAATGCGGCAGAAGAACCGCCCCTGAACCGATGCGAATCGTAGACGTTAAAGCTCCCAGTTGTCCGAGCAGAATCTCTGGCGATGGATTGGCAAGCTGCTTCATCCCGTGATGTTCCGCAACCCAGTAGCGCGTGTAGCCAAGTTGCTCGGCACGCTGAACAAGCCGTGCAGTTTGTGCCAGTGCCTCCGCAGGAGTGCTTTCGGCAAGAATTGGGCACTGGTCGAGAATGCTGAGTTTCATAGGCTTCTCCTGTGTAGTTGTTTTTATGTTGATCGTAGCAAGCCGAGCGGTAGAAAGCAATTGGGATGTTTGGAGAAGTATATTGGATATAAAGTTACGTACTCTACACACGTTGAGTGTGTAATATTGATGGTTCGAAATGAATAGATGAGATGCGGCAGGTTCGCTTAAGATTTTTGGAGTGGTGTAATAGCATAGGGAATGTGTAGTTAGAAAATCGCCGTAAACTCTTGTGTATGGATTACCGTAATAAGCACTTGAAAAATTAACCATTTCTATGTTAACATGATAAATATCATACTTTAAAGACGTTTACACTAATCAAGCTAGATCTGCTTAATAAACGGGAGGGATTAGCGATGTCCAATGACAAAGAGGCAAAAGACTTTAAGCTTGACGAACTGGAGAAGCCGTTGACGGAGCAGGAAATGAAAGAAACTACCGGAGGAGCGGCAACAGGCTTAGTCCCCGAACCCTACGTACAAGTAATAGATGGCCAAATCAAGATAAACAATCCAGGCGGTTCAAACAATTTCAGTGCAGGCCAGTTTGGCTATACTCCCAATATTAAACAACCGCCTGTAATTATTCCAAACAACCCAGGCTTACAATTCACCCCACCACCCAAATTAGTCCCAAGTGCAACCCCAAGCTCAACCCCAAGCCAAGGTTCTGACCCAGGTTCAAGCTAAAGCGCAAACGACATACTTAGAATGTAGCGATGAAATGATTCTTGTTCAAACAGGTCATTGAAATGGGAAAACCTAACTGTCGTTAGGTTTTTTCCATTTCAACGTGAAGAGGTGGATTATTATGGATGCTATGGAACTTGTAACGTTTAGCATGAACGGTACGGAATGGCGTCTGCGCGATGTACTAAAGCTTGCGTGCATGGAGGGCGGTTTTTCCGCTATCGAGGATAGCATTCGAAGAGCCGTTACGCTGGAATTTGCCGAACAGCACAATATATCGATCGATGAGCAGGAATGGAAAGCGAAAGCCAATGAGATGCGGCTGCAATTGGGGCTCTACAGCGTGGCAGAAACTTTGGCTTGGCTTAGTATGCGAGGGTTGGCGACGGTTGATCTGTTCGAGACGGCCAAAGCTCGGTTTCTGACGGAGAAGGTGAAGCGTATCGTATCGGAAGATCGTATTGACACTTATTTTCTGGAAAACCGACTTTCCTTTGATAAAGCTAACGTTTCTCAATTGGTAATCGGCAGCAGGGAGCAGGCGCAAGAGCTGCTTTTTCAGCTTGAGGAGGGCGAGCCGTTCTACAAGCTGGCGCAAACCTATTGTTTGAACAGCAGCAGCAAGTATGACGGCGGGTACGTCGGGTGGGTTGGTCGAGCCGAATTGAGCGGCGAAGAGGAGTCATTTGTTTTCGGTTCGGAAGCCGGACAAACGGTAGGGCCTTTTCCGTTCGGTTCTTTCTATCGGCTGCTGCACATTTGGGAAGTGATTCCGGCTGAACTGACCGGGGAGGTTCGGCTAAAGCTTGCTGATTTGCTATTTGAAGAATGGCTGAACGAAGCCGTAAAAAAAGCGAGAGTCGATGTTAGACTGTGGCGTTATCTAGCAGGGGAGCAATTAGGCTGATCGTTCGGGAGGGGCGCGGGAATGCTAGATTTGCATCATATCATTTTAGATACGATCCCTATTTTTCAGGTGCTGTCACCACAGGAGAAAGAGGAGGTATTTGCCTCCTTTGAGAAGGTTTCTTTCCATATGGGAGACACGATTATTCAGGCAGGAGAACGAGGAGATTCGTTCCATCTCATCTTGACGGGCAAAGTACGAATGATCGGTAAGGATCAGGATGGCAAGGAGCTCAATTTAGGATTAATGGAATCAGGCTCGCATTTCGGACAGGAAGCGCTGCTGAATGAAGAATTTCAAGAACATACGCTGAGGGCGTCGACGAAGCTAGAGTTGCTAAGGTTATCCAGAACAATGTTTATGCAAATTATCGACGCGCACCCTGAATTGAGGGTGTGCTTGCTTGAACAATTGGCCGATGATGCGATGCGCAAATTTTTGAAGCGGACGGCGCTGTTTGCCCCACTGCATCATCAGGAGTTGCGCTCGCTGCTTGATATTATGGTAATGAAGGAATATGCCCCTGGCCAGGCGATCGTCAGTGAAGGGGAGGCAGGAGATGCTTTCTATCTCCTTCGTTCCGGTACGGCTTCCGTACTGAAGGAAAGCGAGGGAAGTCGGAAGCTTAATACGGTCAAGGGAGGGGAGTTTTTCGGAGAGCTAGCGCTGTTGACCGGGGATCCTCGAAAGGCCAGTGTTGTAGCTGACGAAGCGGTTTCTGTGTTCAGTCTGGCCAAGAACGATTTTGACAAGTTAATCATGAAATTTCCGAAAGTCAGGGAAACGATTATCGGTATTGCTTCTGCTTATTTACAAAATGCGGATGTACCTCGGCATACGGAAGCGAACGTTACTGCGGAGGATAGCGCAGGTTACGCTTCCGAAAGCATTGCGGAAGATGCCGAGCAAGAGAAGCGGCGGCGATATGGCGGTCGGAGGACTTGGCGCTTAAGTAGCTGGTTCCCGGTACGCATTCAGCAAAGCGAGTTGGACTGCGGCCCAACCTGCCTCTCTATGATCGCCCAGCACTACGGCAAGCGATTGAGCATTCATCGGCTAAGAGAGCTGGCGCAAGTAGGCTTGGAAGGAAGCACGCTATTCAATCTCTGCAAAACCGCGGAATTGATCGGTTTTCAAGCGGAGGCGGTCCGCAGCAGCTTGAAGGGACTGGCCGAGCAGACGCTGCCGGCTATTGCCCATTGGAAAGGCAATCATTATGTCGTGGTCGTAAAAGTGGACGAACGATATGTGACCGTGGCCGACCCGGGTATCGGTTTACTGACTTATTCGCATGACGATTTTCTGAAAGGATGGACGCTGAACACGGTGTTTCTGAAGCCTGTCGAAGCTTTCTTCGCGCAAGAAGAGTCGAAACCTTCATTTGGGCGCTACTGGGCGTTTTTTGCCTCCCGCAAGCAGGCACTGTTCCATCTCGTGTGGATGACCGTGCTATTACAGGTCATTAACCTGGCGCTCCCGCTGTTTACGCAGCAGGTGATCGATCGGGTGCTTATTGGCGGGAATTATGATGACCTGAACTTTATGCTGATCGTCATGCTAGGCGTCTCGTTGCTTACCATGCTCGTTCAATCTATCAGGGAATGGGTCATTGCGGGTACGTTTATTAAAATTGACATCGACATGATCATGAGTTTTTATCGGCATGTGTTTCGCTTGCCAATGCGCTACTTCGCCACACGGAAAGTGGGCGACATCTTGACGCGCGCCGGGGAAAATCAGGTCATCCGTCATTTTCTCGTAACGAACAGCATGAATGCCGTGCTGAATGTGATGACGATTGTCGTATACATAGGCATTATGTTTACATATAGCGTTACGCTGGCCTGGATCGCGCTGGCGTTCATTCCATGCTTCATTGCGCTTACGCTGATCGTGACTCCGCTTATGAAACGCAACAGCAGGAAGCAATTCCAAGCCGATGTCGACTTGCAGAACGTATTAGTGGAAACCATTGGCTCCATGCGTACCGTAAAAGCTCTCGCGGCCGAAGATGAGGTAAGGAAGAAAGTGGAGGGCAAGTTCCGTCAATCGACTATCGTACAAATGAAGGGTTGGAAAATCGGCATCTTCTCCGGTTCTGTCGCCACGGTGCTGCAAACCTTAAGCGGTGTAACCGTGCTATATGCTGGGGCTGAATTTATTATCGGGGAGAAGCTGACCGTAGGGGAACTGATGGCTTTTAGCGCGGTGTATGCACTCGTTACAAATGCGGCACTGGGCTTAATCGGAATGTGGGACGAGTTTCAAAGCGTGCGGATTGCCTTGGAACGGCTTGATGATGTATTCGAGACGGAGGAGGAGGAATCCGATCCGACCCGATTGACAGCGCTGCCGAAGCTGCAGGGGGCGATTGAATTCGAACGCGTATCGTTTCGCTATGATTCCGACGGGAAGAATGTGCTGCAGAACATTTCCTTCGACATGGCTCCGGGCCAGACGATTGGCATCGTCGGTCGAAGCGGGTCAGGGAAATCAACCCTGGCGAACTTACTACTTAAGCTATACGCTCCAAGCAGCGGGACGGTTCGCATCGACGGGCACGACCTGAAGCAGGTGCAGGCCGCTACGCTCCGTAAGCAAATCGGAGTCGTACAGCAGGAAGCGGGACTTTTTAGCGGAACGATTCATGAAAATATTGCTTATCAAATTCCCGATGCTTCGATGGATGAGGTGATGGCCGCTTCCATGCTTGCGGGAGCGCACGAATTCATTATGACATTTCCGAATGGCTACGATACACAGGTTGGGGAGCGGGGTGCGAGCTTATCCGGAGGGCAGCGCCAGCGTATCGCCATTGCTCGGGCGCTGATCGGCAATCCGCGCATTTTGATATTCGACGAAGCGACGAGCGCGCTAGACAATGAATCCGAGAAGACGATTCAGCGGAATATGAGTACGATACTCAAAGATCGAACGACCCTCATCATCGCGCATCGACTGAGCACCATCCGGCATGCGGACCGCATTCTCGTACTGGATCAAGGGGTTATTGCAGAGTCAGGTACTCATGAGCAGTTAATGGCCGCTAAAGGTCTTTACCACATGTTGGTCAGTCAACCGTTGGATTAACGCCTATATTCTTTTCACCGTCTCAACACATGTCGAGTGCGTGGTAAAGCTATATTTGAGAGAGAGAACGTAAGGAAATATAAGTAAAGAAAAAAGCATCTGCTGAGAAATTGGCAGGTGCTTTTTTTGTCTATTACCTTTAGGGAATTATTGTATAATAGTTCCAGGGGAGGAGATAGACAACGAAAGAGGCCGTTCATTTTATTGACGATGAACTTATTCCGCTATCGTCAACCACATCTCCAGAAGAAACTCGAAACAGACCAAGTATTTAAACATGTCGTCAAATTTTCCAAAACTGTTTCAGTCATTTAATGTGGTTAAGCTTTTATCATAAAATAAGTTTGAGTAAGTAAAGCACTGCTTTTTCTTTTAGTTATGAAGGCATAGTTCATGGATATGTACATGAATCCATAAAACTCCTTGTTTCTGAGTAACTATTCAGCCTGTGGATAGTTACTTTTTTTAGATTACATGTCTATACGTTCCTGTTTCCGTTAAAAATGAGGAAAACAGGAGGTGAAAACTATGAAACGGAAAGAGATCCTCGCGGTATATCATCAAGGTCCCGAAGCTGTTGTCCAACTTGTTGAATCCCTTTTCTCGCGTATTGAAAAGCTGGAAGCACGGGTTCAACAACTTGAGAACCAGGGTAAAAAAAACTCCAAAAACAGCCACAAGCCGCCATCTACCGACGAATTTTATAAGCCGAAACCGAAAAGTCTCCGGCAAAAAACCAATCGAAAACCTGGCGGACAGCCTGGACATGTCGGTTACACCTTAGAACGTGTAGAGAATCCGGATCATATCGTGGTTCACTCCGTGACCGACTGTTCTTCTTGTGGCGGTTCGTTAAGACACGTACCCGTCCTTCATTTTGATGAAACCGGCATGCGTGTAGAAGGAAAACGACAGTGGCTTCATGTCGCCAGTACATCACAGGCTACGGCGTATCTGATTCATCCAAGCCGAGGAAAAAAAGCGATGGAAACGATGAAGATCCTTCCTCGTTTTCAAGGAACGGCGGTCCATGATGCCTGGTCGCCTTACTTCTCCTATTCCACTAAGCATGCCCTGTGCCATGCCCATCATTTGCGGGAATTGACGGCCATATGGGAGGAATATGGACAAGTATGGGCCAACGGCATGATCGCCTTTCTTCTTTTTGGCAAGGAAGTAAAGGAAGAAGATGCCGCATCGTGTGCCGCCAACATAAATCACTGGAAAGCGGCATATGCCCGTATTCTTAAGCGTGCAGGAGGAGAGCTTCAACGATCAGGATTGGATGGTCCTCAGTCAGAAAAAGGCAAGCAGCATCCGGCTAAAAATCTATATGATCGGCTCAACCGATATATAGAAGAGGTATTGGCTTTTCTGACAAATCCTCTGGTTCCGTTTGACAACAATCAGGCAGAACGAGATGTGCGCATGGTCAAAATCAAACAAAAGATTTCGGGAACATTCCGAAGTGAGCATGGTCCACAAACGTTTTGTCGTCTTCGTGGATTGATTTCGACCGCCCGGAAGCAAGGACGCAACGTATTACAGACTCTGGAGTGTGCCGTTACCGGACAATCCCTTTCCTTTTTTCCAGAATAACACCGGAGGTAGTTCCGTAAGGAATTATCTCTATTTGTGCTGTCTAGCAAACAAGGTCGTAACAGGCTGAACAGTTACCTCTATCGCAGGGTTATGAGAAATGAATAGCTCGATAGTAGCAATTTTACAATTTTATCTTAAACTAGTAGTGGGGGAACATCTATGAAAAGTATACTGAAAAAGTGGGGTCAATTGAGTCTGGTAAAACAAATAATTGTAGGTTTGATTATTGGTACTATCCTGGCTGTAACGATCCCCGGAGCAGCAAAACCTGTTGTAATTTTAGGCTCTTTATTTGTAGGTGCTTTGAAAGCAATTGCACCTGTGTTGGTACTCTTCTTGGTTATGTCGGCCATCGCTCAACATAAGAGTGGGCACCAAACCAATATGAAATCCATTATCTTTCTATATCTTTTAGGAACCTTTTTAGCTGGATTAATCGCTGTTATTGCAAGTTTTATTTTTCCTGTAAGCTTAATACTTGCAAAGGGTGCTGAGGGTTTTGCGGCTCCTGGCAGTGTTGTAGAGGTTCTCAAAAAATTACTGCTGAACGTTGTTGATAAACCCAGTTAAGGCCATTCATAATGCGAACTATATCGGTATTTTAGCTTGGGCGACACTTCTTGGTTTGGCTTTACGAAATGCCCCTGATACGACAAAAACAATGATTTCTAATCTTTCAGATGCTGTATCTAAAATGGTTACATGGGTGATTAAGTTTGCACCATTAGGAATCATGGGTCTAGTATTTGAGTCTATTACTAAAAATGGAATTGAGTCGTTACTAGGCTATGGGAGATTACTTGCCGTTTTGCTTGGTTGTATGGTCTTCGTGGCGCTTGTTGTCAATCCAATCATTGTGTTCGTAGTTATACGTCAAAACCCGTTCCCGCTTGTTTTTAAGTGCTTAAAGGAAAGCGGTGTTACAGCATTCTTTACACGTAGCTCAGCTGCAAATATTCCTGTAAATATGAGATTATGTAAAAATCTAGGTTTGGATAAGGATAGTTATTCCGTATCCATTCCATTAGGTGCAACCATTAATATGGGTGGTGCCGCTGTTACGATTTCTGTTTTGACACTTGCAGCGGTTCATACACTTGGTATTCAGGTGGACGTTCCTACAGCAATCATCCTCAGTGTACTATCAGCTGTATGTGCTTGTGGTGCTTCAGGGGTTGCTGGCGGCGGATCCTTGTTACCGATTCCTCTAGCATGCAGCTTGTTTGGAATCCCAGCTGATGTTGCTATGCAGGTAGTTGGAGTAGGCTTTATCATCGGTGTTTTACAAGACTCTTGTGAAACAGCACTTAACTCATCTACAGACGTACTTTTCACAGCAACAGCGGAATTTAAAGAGTGGCGTAAAGAAGGAAAAGAAATAAATATCAACAAAGCAGCATAAAGAAGAAATCTTCTTATCGGGTGATTGAACTGCACCCCAATTGCTAGAATCGACTAGCAATTGGAGGTGTAGTTTTTTTTTATGGAAAAGTTGAACCTAGTATTTATCAAGAAAGATGGTAAAGTGAATGTGAAAGTTTCAGTAAAATATCTAGATCAAGAAACGAAAGTAACGTAAATTTCACAGTATGTCTTGAATTTACAGAAAAACGAGAATTGGATCATTATAAAATAAAAGAAGGAATCGGCATAGATGTTTGCTCAACAAATACGAAATGTGTGGCATCATTGATGAATATAATAGTGGAGATAAAAAACAAGGCTCTTACAGATGTTGACCAAACAACACCGTAAGAGCCTTATTACTATGTATTAATCTAAAAAATCATTTCTCAACGCCAAAACTTACGCTTGATGGCTGACTGGAACAAAGCTTGTCGGAAGCGGAGAAGGGAGGAGTAAGGAACGTCTTTACGCGACTACCCAGCGGAAGGGGGCAGGCGAACGGGCTTTTGCCCACAACACCTCATCGAGAAACATCCCTGCTTCCTCTTTTGTGGGCGAGTTCGCAGGCCCCCTGGAGCGGCCAGTCTCTACATCTTTGCCAAGCGTAACCAAGTGACTGGCTTCTTCCTTCTCCGCTCCGCCACCAAACTTAGTAATTCCACCAACCATAAAGCCTATCTTTTGGCATTGAATCTGCATTATGATCCCACAACTAGATTAGCGGCGCAACAACCCCAAATCCACTTCTGGCACAAGTCCTTCTTTGGCAGCCCGCCCAAGCAAAGCCTCTACAGCCGCATACCCATCTTCCCCTAAATCTCCAGTAAACGAATTCACATACAAATCAATATGCGCCTTGGCCACTTCAGGTGACAACTCCTGCGCATGCTGCATCACATACTCCTTCGATACCTCAGGATGTGCCCACGCATACTTCACCGAAGCACGAACCCAGTTCGTAAGTGACTCCAAATCCATCGAACGACGAGCAATAATCGCTCCAAGCGGGATCGGCAGACCGGTATCCGCTTCCCACCAATTTCCCAAATCAACAAGCAAATTCAGCCCATATTCAGGATACGTAAAACGGGCTTCATGAATAACCAACCCGGCATCAATCAAACCATCGCGCACAGCAGGCATAATCTCATTAAACGGCATCACAACAATCTCGCCCACACCGCCGGGCACATTTTGCGCAGCCCACAATCGGAAAAGCAGATAGGCAGTTGACCGCTCACTCGGTACAGCAACCCGCAGACCGGAGAGAGCAGCAGGATCATGGCTACCGTCTTTTGTCAGAACGAGTGGACCACAGCCCCGGCCAAGTGCCCCGCCGCATGGGAGCAGTGCGTACTCCGATAGCACCCACGGAAGAGCCGCGTACGAAATTTTGAGCACGTCCGGTCCGGTAGAGCTGGCAGCTAAACGGTTCGTAATATCAATATCCGCGTATGTAACGTCAAGCTCTGGCGCACCGGACACAAGTCCGTGTACCCAGGCGTGAAACACAAAGGTGTCATTTGGACAAGGTGAAAAAGCGATATTCATGATAAAACCTCCAATAAGACTGAACTGGCTGATTCAAGCATTTGTAAAGCTTCTTTAATGCGCCAAGCATCCCGGTCACGTGGACCGACTGGATTCGAGATGGCGCGGATTTCTAAGACAGGTATACCATGCTGGTGAGCTGCGGTCGCTACGCCGTATCCTTCCATGCCTTCGGCGGCAGCCCCGGGCACTCGTGCGGCGAGCTCCTGGGCAGTTGCTGCAGTTCCGGTCGTGGTCGATACGGTAAGGATCGGTCCGGTTGTGGTTGGGAATCCCGCAGCTTGTAGTGCTTCTACTACCTGGGCTACCATGCGGGTGTCAACTGGAACACGGGCTGAGCCGAAGCCTAGCTCATCAATGCTTATGAAGCCGTCGGGTGTTTGTGACCCCAGATCAGCAGCGATAATCTCATTCGCTACGACGAGCGATCCGATCTCAGCCTGTCCGACGAATCCACCCGCGATGCCCATGTTTATAACTAAGCTGTAGGAAGTGGTTGCGAGCGCGGTTGCGGTACTTGCTGCGGCCGACGCGAGACCGACGCCGCCTACTCGGACGTCGAACGTACTGTTCCCGTGAAGTCCGCGCAATATCGCATCTCTCTCTGCTGAGACAGAGGTCATAATCAGTATGCGCTGTGCTGATTTTGTTCGTCTATCTACATTCATTACGATAATCCTTTCTTATTGGCTCCGATCTGTTCGGCTATATAAAAAACGCTCTCATTCAAACTTACCGTAATAAAGGAAGAAAGTCTATGGGAGAACCAAACATACGTATGTGCATACAACAGTTTGCTTTTGTATAAAAAAACAGGTACTCATGGAAAATAACAAAATAACAAAGGAGGGATTAGAATGAGTGAAAAAAACATACTTGCGTATTTTAAAAGTCCAGAAGAAGCAGAGAAAGCGAAGGCAGAACTACAGGCACTTGGAACGATTGATATGCAGATCGACCGTATTTCCCGATTTCCGGGAGATGGTATTGAGCGTGTAATGAACCCGATTACGGGAAACATGTCTTCTCTCGCTGATGTGACACTGGGTGCAGATGTGACGGATCGAAATGCAGGCATCCTGTTAGCGGCGGATGTTGGAGCAAGCGGGATGAGTGACGGGGGACAGGATGATACAACAGGCCGGGATATTTTACTAACGGTCGTTGTGGAAGAAAGCAAGCATCATGCTGCATTGCAGATTGTGGGGAAAAACGGGGGCATGCAATGATGTAGCATAAGCAGATACGAATTATGGTGTATAATAGAAAAGTACTGAAATATTTGACATGGCCGGGAGGAGAAACGTATGTTTCAAAAAATTGTAGTAGCCATTGACGGATCTGAAATGGGAGAAAAAGCATTAGAGGCAGCACTCGTAATTGGGAAAGAACAAAAAGCAGAAGTAAACGTGCTGCACATCGGCAAAGACGTACTCGTATCGTCCTATGCTTTTGTGGGATCGGGATATATTGCACAGCAAACGTATGAAGATGTGAGTAAAGCGATAGAAAAAGAAGGGCAAGCGTTGCTAAATAAAGCAAAGGAGAAGGCTGAATCTCAAGGTTTAGCCACTGCCACGCATTACATAACAGGCGATCCGGCGCGTCAAATTGTGACATTTGCGAAAGAAAACAACACAGATTTGATTGTCATCGGAAATCGAGGCTTAAGCGGGTTAAAAGAAGTGATGCTCGGCAGTGTTAGCCATAAAGTATCGCAACTAGCAGAATGTCCGGTGCTGATTGTAAAATAATCGTACGAATAAAGCCGGAGTCCCTTGATGAGAGGGACCCCGGCTTATTTTAGACGCTCACCATTTCCGTTACAAGCTGATAGGCATCGCGAGCCATGATTAATTCTTCGTTCGTCGGAATAACCATGACTTTGATCGGGGAGAATCGGCTACTAATAAAACGTTCCCCTTTCGCGTGATAGTTCGCGTCCTGATCGATGACAACACCCGCATATTCAAACCCGCTGCAAATGCGATCGCGAATTTCTGCGCTGTTCTCACCAATCCCAGCGGTGAAAATAATGCCATCTACTCCGTGTAATCGGGCTAAATACTGGCCAATATAAGAATGAATATTTTTCGTGAAATTATCAATTGCCAGCTTGCAACGTTCGTCTCCTTCTCTGACTCCCTGGAGAACGTCTCGAATGTCATTGGACTTGCCAGAGAGGCCCAACAATCCACTTTGCTTATTCAAAATCCCATCGACTACCCCGGATATATCGGTCTGTTCAATCTCAGCGAGATACGGAATAATGCCCGGATCAATATTTCCGCTGCGTGTGCCCATGCTTACCCCGGAGATCGGCGTGAAACCCATTGTAGTGTCATAGGACACCCCGTATCGGATGGCGGTCAAGGATACGCCGTTCCCAATATGGCAGCTAATAAGACGCAGTTTTTCTTTTGGAAGCTCCATTAATACTTCCGCCCGTTCCATCACGTAACGGTGGCTAGAACCATGGAAGCCGTATTTGCGAATTTTATAGTTCTCATAATATTCATACGGGATCGGATAAATAAACGAGGCAGGGGGCATCGTCTGGTGAAACGCAGTATCAAAAATCGCCACCTGCGGTATGCCAGGAAACAGCTTTTCTGACCATTCAATGCCTGCTAAATTCACCGGGTTGTGCAGCGGGGCAAATGGAGTTAGTTTTTTAATGGTGGCTTTTACCGTCTCATCAATCCGAACTGATTTTGCGAATTCTTCTCCCCCGTGTACGACCCGGTGTGCAATCACATCGATCGGATACTTCTGCACGTTTTGTGCAATGGTAGACAGGGCATGTTCGTAGTCTTCTAATTTAATATTTTCGATCACACCGGAATCAAGCAATTGCTTGTTCGGCATGATGTATAACTTGTACTTAATCGAAGAGCTGCCGCAATTAAAAAGGAGGATCGTTTTTTCTTCTATGATTTCGACTTCATGATAGGAATCGATTTTGATAATTTCGACAAAGTCTCCGTTTTTCACCCCGGATGCGTTTCCTTCATCGGTATCGACGTGAAATTCGAGCACAAAATTTTTGTTAACCCGGCACAGTACGTTCTCAAGAATTAACGAACGTTCTCCATCCACTCGTACGCTGACGAGTTCTTTATCTTTTACCCCGATTTTCGCGGCATCTGTTTCATCCATGTGGATATGACGTGCTGCGAGGATTAATCCTTCCTGGAGGGTCACCTCGCCTTTTGGCCCGATAATGGTTACACCAGGTGTTTCTACTAAATCGCCTGAGTCCCGAATAGGAGGGTTGACGCCTAGTACGTAGCCGTCCGTTTTTGAGATCTCCACCTGTGTCTGTTTTCGTTCTGGACCGAGAATACGGACATGATGAATTTTTCCTTTCGGTCCTTTAATATTAACGGTTTCTTCTGCGGCGAATTGTCCGGTTTGTTTTAAATCTTTTGTTTTCGTTAATTGGTAGCCTTCTCCGAATAAAATATCAAGGTGCTCACGTGATAGGTGTACATGTCGATTAGAAATCCCTACTGGAACTTTCATGATGCCTACACTCCTTTTCTCTCTTTTCTTTCTCATATTCTATGATATGTAAAAATCATACAACATTCAATGAACTTCCTGTTAAGGTTTTGTTTTCCTTGTTGAAAACGCCCATTTTCTCCGCGAGTCGGGACACTTGCCCGCCCGTAACATAATGTGGTAGGGAAGCATTACACTACATGGGAAAGTGGGGAGAATCATAATGGAAGAAAACGAGCTGACGACGGAGCTAGTGGAAGAGAGAGTAGAGGAGTCAGTGGACGCGAGGGAAGAGATGAGTAAGCAAGTAGCGCCATATCCATATGCGGTGCAGCCGGTCGCACACAATTATTACGGTCATTATGGTTACTATGACGAACGAGGTGGATTTTGGCCGATTCTGCCGTTTTTGTTCTTAATACCGTTCCTGTTCAACAATAAACAGTCGCAGTCGCAGTACGTGCTATATCAACAACCATATCAACAACCATATCCGCAGCCATATCAACAACCATATCCGGCACTGTATCCGTATCCAGGCTCAGGCTATCAGGGACGATAATTCCACTAAAAAAAGCCAGAGCATGAGGAGTTGCTCTGGCTTTTTTAGTACTTTCATTACAGTTATGAAGGGATGTATCCAAGAACGATGGCCAGTAGTATGGGTAGATGCCGGGGCAGGCAGATGAGGAAAAAGGCCGAACTCGTTCTTGCTGATAGTTCTTATTGTAGTACAAAATACTGATTATACGTAGTGACGGATGTCATATGACTGGTCATAAATTTAGGACGGTACAGTGTGACAGGACAGTGTTTTGATATCCATACGAAAAAGACGCTCTACCTCTTAGAAGTAGAACGCCTTTTTTCTAGTTAGTATACATACTATGCCTGTGTTTGGTAGTAGCTTGGATAAGTTGCTTCATACGCAGCGATTTTGTCTTCTTGTTGAAGTGTGATGCCGATATCATCCAGACCGTTCAGCAGGCAGTGGCGGCGATAGTCGTTCACTTCAAACGGAATCACGAGGCCACTTTTGTCGCTGATGGTGTTCGCTTCAAGGTCAACAGTCAGCTCGTAGCCTTCTGTTGCTGTGTTTTTGAACAGCTGATCTACAGTTTCTTCTGGCAGTACGATCGGCAGAATGCCATTTTTGAAGCAGTTATTATGGAAAATATCCGCAAATGACGGTGCGATTACGACTTTGAAGCCGTAGTCGAGCAGTGCCCACGGAGCGTGCTCACGAGAGGAGCCGCAGCCGAAGTTGTTGCGTGCGATCAAAATTTGCGATCCGGAATAGCGCGGCTTGTTCAGCTCGAAGTCCGGGTTAACATTTTCTTGCTCGTCAAAACGCCATTCATAAAACAGGAACTGACCAAAGCCAGTGCGTTCAATGCGTTTTAAGAATTGTTTTGGAATGATAGCGTCTGTATCTACGTTTACGCGGTCGAGTGGAGAAACCACGCTTGTGACTGATTTAAATGGTTCCATGTGCGTTTACCTCCGTTTCTTTTACTTCCCAGTTGCGGACATCAACGAAACGTCCCGCGATTGCAGCAGCGACAGCCATTTCAGGGCTAACAAGGTGCGTGCGTCCGCCGCGTCCCTGGCGTCCTTCGAAGTTGCGGTTCGATGTAGAAGCACAACGCTCGCCTGGTGAGAGAACGTCCGGATTCATTGCCAGACACATACTGCAGCCTGGCTCGCGCCATTCAAAACCTGCGGCAGTAAAGATGTGATGCAGACCTTCTGCTTCTGCTTGTTCTTTTACCATACCTGAACCCGGTACGACGATTGCATTTACGGTTGATGCTACTTTATAGCCGTTCGCAATTTTGGCAGCCGCACGTAAATCTTCGATGCGACCATTCGTACAGGAGCCAATGAATACACGGTCGATTTCAATTTCAGTGATCGGTGTGTGTGGTGCAATGCCCATGTATGCAATCGCATTTTCTGCTGCTTTGCGGTCATTGATATTTTCGAAATCTTCTGGAGCTGGAACAACGCCTGTAACGCCGGTTCCCATGCCCGGGCTTGTGCCCCATGTTACTTGTGGTTCGATGGAAGCGGCTTCGATTACAACGCGGCGGTCGTACTCAGCGCCTTCGTCTGTGCGAAGTTCTTTCCATGCAGCCAGTGCTTTGTCCCACTCTTCGCCTTGTGGTGCATAGCGGCGGCCTTCAAGGTAGGCAAACGTTGTTTCATCCGGTGCGATCAGGCCAGCGCGAGCGCCTGCTTCGATGGACATGTTACAAACGGTCATGCGCTCTTCCATTGTCAGGTTGCGAATCGCTTCCCCTGTGTACTCAATGACATAGCCTGTCGCAAAATCGGTACCCCATTTAGCGATGATCGCAAGGATCAAGTCTTTTGCAGTTACGCCGAGTGGCAGTGGACCGTCTACGTGAACTTCGAGTGTTTTTGGTTTTTGTTGTTGCAGACACTGGGTAGCGAGTACGTGCTCGACTTCGCTTGTGCCGATGCCGAATGCGAGTGCGCCGAATGCACCGTGTGTCGATGTATGGCTGTCGCCGCATACGATGGTTTTACCCGGATGAGTCAAGCCCAGCTCAGGTCCCATAACGTGGACAACACCTTGTTCTTTGCTGTCGAGACCGAACAGAGTAACGCCGAATTCTGCACAGTTCTGGTTGAGCGTCTCGATCTGTTGTTTGGAGATCGGATCAGCGATTGGCAACGAGCGGTCTGTAGTCGGTACGTTGTGGTCAATCGTTGCGAATGTACGGTCCGGGCGACGGACTTTACGACCTGTAATGCGAAGCCCTTCAAATGCTTGTGGTGATGTTACTTCGTGTACGAGCTGGAGATCAATATATAACAGACTTGGCTTATTTTCTTCTGCGGAGATAACGTGGTTATCCCAGATTTTTTGAAACAAAGTGCGAGGTTGCATTCATCTCTCCCCTTTTTTGTTTGTTTGTCGTGACTTTTTTGAATCTTTATATAAGTTTTAACATAGAAAAATAAAATGTTCAAAGATATAATATTTATATATTCCATAGGTAACACCTATAAAGAGGAAGGGAAGAATGTAGAAGTGGAATTGCGCCAATTGTTGTACGCCGTTACGATTGCGGAGGAAAAGAGCTTTTCGAAGGCGGCTGAGAAGTTACACTTAGCCCAGCCTTCCCTCAGCCAGCAGATTGCGAAGCTGGAAAAAGAGTTAGATGTCATATTGTTTGAGCGATCAACGAGTTCGGTTCGGTTAACGGATGCGGGTGCGCGTTTTTTTACTTCGGCGTTGAACATTCTAGACGGGGTGGAGCAGTTGCGTAAGGAAATGCAGGATGTAGCTGCCCTTACGAAAGGTGGGCTTACGCTCGGCAGTTTGCCGATGACAGGTGCACATATTTTGCCGCTTTTGCTGCCGGAGTTTGCAAAGCGGTATCCGGGCATTGACGTACGCTTAGTCGAGGAGGCGACGCGTTCGCTTGAACAGTTGACCGCACGCGGCACGGCAGAGATGAGTCTGCTGACGCTTCCGGTGCAAGATGCGAACCTGGAATGGGAAGAGCTGCTCGATGAGGAGATTTGCCTGGCTGTTCCGCCTGCTCACAAGCTGGCGGGTAGGCGGGAAGTGAAGATGCGGGAGCTTGATGAGGAGCCATTCATTATGCTGAAAAAAGGGCAGGGCTTCCGGCAAGTCGTAGAGCGTTGGTGTATGGAAGCAGGATTTGCGCCCCAGATCGTGTTCGAGAGCAGTAACATTGAGACGGTGCAGTCGCTTGTGGCCGCAGGGATGGGCGCAGCATTCGTGCCGCGTCTGCTCGCGCACAAGTACCCGCGCAATCATACCGGACCTGCGTATGTACGGCTGACAGAGCCGCGCCCGTACCGCACGCTCGTACTGGCCTTTCGGCGCGGACGCTACCGTTCACGGGCGGCGCAGGCGTTTTTGGATACAGCTCGGGATGTACTTCAGGCTGTGCGTATGGAAGAAGTGGACGAGTAGAGTCGGGCCAAACATCAAATAATACCATAAACAATTTTAGGTAGAAGTTTGATATGTACTCATAGTAGAATAGAAGAAAAGTAGGAAGGGTGACAAGCTTTGTTTTACGCTGTACTGACGCTTCATCTCGTTGCGGTAGTATCCAAGCTCGCCATTCTGTTCTTCATACCGCGTCTCAAAACTGTGGAACAGGTGCGCCGCCTGTATACCGCCTATCGTAAGTGGGACATTGTCGCCGATGTTCTGCTCTGGGCAACTGGACTGGCTTTTTTCTTTGTTACATCATTCGCATTTTTACTGCAGTGGTGGCTTATTGTTTCGATGCTCTTATATACATTTGTATTTTACTTGCTTAAGCGCTTTCTTATGCGTGGCCTGGCCGAAGTGGCAGAAAGTCGCAAAGTATTCGCGGATAAGGAGCTTAAATCACTGCGGTTTCAAAACGTATGTGTTGGGATTTTTTCCGTGTTCCTTATTGGCTGTATTGGGGTTATGATGATGACCAAGCCGTTCTAGTACGAGTAAGAAGAAAGCTGTTCCAGAAGCCAGAATATGGCGAGCGGGATGGCTTTTTTTGTGGTAACGACAACGTTTGGTGGTGAGGGAGTGGGAGAAGGGAGGAGCCGTTCGCTTGGTTACGCTTGCAGAGAAGCTGGGACTGTCCGCTCCAGGAGAACGGTGAACGTGCCCGCAAAGAAAAAGCCCACGATGTTGATTCACCGAAGCATTGCGGGCAAAGGCTCGTTCACCGTTCTCCCTCCGCTGTGCAATCGCGTAAAGGCGCTCTCTTGCGCCTCCCTTCTCCCACTCCCCGCACAACGTTTCGGTTTACAAAAATCCACTCGACACCAGAGTGGATTTGATCAATCGCGACTGGCTTTTTGAAAGACGGCTTCCTTATTTTTTATCTGCATAGCAAAGCTCAGCCTCTTGATTATGCTTGAAGGTTTTCACACAAATTGTGCCAGGAGCGGGATCGGGCGGGGCAATGGAACGCCTGTACGCGACTCCTTAGCGGAAGGGGGCAGACGAACGGGCTTTTGCCCACAATGCTTCGGTGTACATACATCGTGGGCCCCTTTTGTGGGCGAGTTCGTCTGGCACCTGGAGCGGACAGTTACTACGTCTCCGTAAGCGTACCGAAGTGACGAGGCCCCGCCCGATCCCGCTCCTCCACCACACTTTGGAGAAACCCCACACTAAGAAAAAAGAGACTGCCTCAGTCGCCGTGTTGCAGCGCTTGAGACAGCCTCCTGCGTTTCGTTAGTTCAACATCAAGCTTTTGTTTTGTGTCATGCCCGTTCCTCCCGCGCGGCAATCAGAATGCCTGCGGCAATACAAATTCCACCTGCAAGAAACGCCATACTGAGGTGTTCATTCAACAGAAGCCAGCCGAGTAAGGCGCCGACAACCGGCTGAAAGAAGAAAAACAGGGATGCATATCCGGCACTCACAAGTTCCAAGCCTTTGTTCCATAGAAAGAATGCGCCTGCCGTGGAGACGATACCGAGATATAAAATACCCGCAAGTACAAGCGGATCGCTTACGTCCGGGCGACTGCCGGACAGCCATTCTCCTGCCATGAATGGCGTGGTGAACAGCCAGCCGAACAAAATGCTATACGTAGTAATCGCAAGAGAAGAGTGGTGGATAGATGCTTTGCGGACATATACCGACATAAGCGCCCATGTAACGGCCGCGCCGAGCAATGCGGCATTGCCTGTGAAACTTCCTCCTGTCTCCCCCAGGCCTACGATAACAAGCACACCGGCTGTCGACAACAAAAGAGCGATGACTTTACGCGACGTTATTGCTTCACGAAGCACGAAGCGGGCAAACAAAATCATAAAAGCGGGTGAGGCAGATGTAAGCAGCGCTCCCATGTGGGCATTGGACAGCTTCGTGCCGATAAACTGCAACGAAATGGAAACGAAGTACCCGATAAAGCCAATCCAGGCAAATAGTAACCAGTCACGTCCGGTTAACACAGGGCGTGAGCGTTCTTTCATGCGCAGCAGAGCCAGTAGAATAAAAAACGCAATGGCATACCGCAACCACACAAGCGTTAGTGGCGGAACAAAATCGAGTACAACTTTGCTTACTACATACATCCCGCCCCAGATGCTTGCGGCGAGTGATAGGCAAATCGCGCCGATCCATGATGAATTCATATACAGTATCCTCCGTCCGTAGTATGGAATCAATGTGAATCCACAGACGGGGAATGTAAGAGTCGCTCCCCGTCTGTCTAGAAACGGAGAACAGGCTGATCGTTTTCAAAAAGTGAAGAAAACAGCATAGGAACACCTCACTTGTTTTTCTTTCAGTCTAGCAAACAAGGAGGAGATAGGAAATAGAGAAAGTTGCTGTTAGTTTACCCAGGTTGCGACGATGTGTTTGGCTTCGTCCACCTGATCCGGGTGGACGTATAAGGCTGTTTGCTTCACGTATGTCACATGTATCCCGTGTTCTTCTAAACGTTGCTGCATAGCATGCAGGCGAAAATCATTTCGGTCAAGAAAAATAGCAATCGAGTCCGTATTGGGTCTGGCTGAAGGTTTGAATAAGTTTCGTAATGTTTTAAACATACTATTCCTCCTATAGGAACGACCACGAGCAAATTCCTGTAAGTTATATAACACAAAACTATCATTACATACGTAGAAATTGTGTGCAATGCGAGAAAAGGGCTAAATAACAAAAAGGTAAATGTGCAAGTAAAAGGGGTAATTTCCAATTACATGCAATATTTGCACTGTTAAATAATTGTAGACTTGATAGAATTTAAGTAAGAAAACAGTTCGTATAAGAACATAATAAGGAGGAAATAAAAATGGCAATGAAAGCGACAGGTGTAGTACGAAAAGTAGATGAACTTGGACGTGTGGTGATTCCAATCGAGTTGCGCCGTAACCTCGGAATTGCAGAAAAAGATGGATTGGAAATTTTTGTGGATGATGAGAAAATTATTTTGAAGCGCTATGCACCAGCGTGCATCTTTTGCGACTCGGCGGAAGAAATTAACCATTACCGCGGGCGTAATATTTGCGGCAAATGCTTGGATAACCTAAAAGAAATGGACTAGTTGTACAGTAAGAAGGAGCTCTCCTGTATGGTTATAGGAGGGCTCCTTCTTTGTGCTGGTATGCTACTAGGATTGTCGCACCATTTTTGTATGTCTTGCATATTGTAGCATATACTAGAAAATCAGAAAGGTTGGAGTGACAAGCATGCAAGATCGTGTCTACTACGATTCGCATTCCGCTACTAATAAAAACTATCCGGGTAAGGCTTCTTATCCAGGCATGAAAAGTTATCATTCGGCGGAGGCGCAGCATCAGAAGAAAGTGTACGGTACATCGCGTCCGAAAGACTGCGGCTGTGGTAAGCGAAAAAACAAATCATAACAGGTCCGAGGAGCTTCCCCGGACTTTTTTCGTGTTGTCTGTAGCCGTACAAGATGTAAAAGGAAGCAGGATTATCTCCGCTTCCCTTTGGATTCGAGTGCGCGCCGAAGTGCCCGTTCATGCTCTACCTGCTGCTGCAGGCGTATACAGCGATCGCGGTACTCTACAAGCAGTACACGGGATGTAATGCATAAGTCGAATAATTCGTGGCACTGTTGCTGGTAATCAAGCAGCAAATTTACGAGATCATCATGGGGAGAGGTGTATACTTTTGGAAGACTTCGCCGCTTTAAGCTTTCAAACGGGATGATCTTGTTCGGGGTTTCGTCGCCCACCGTTCATCACCTCAGGGTTATCTTTCTCCTAATGTATTCGGTGGGTGTACGTGCTGTATCCGCAGAAGCGGAAGGCGAGTACACATTTTTAGACGCGGGTTTCTAGAATAGCGGCAGCTCCGGCGATGGCGAATACGAGCAGCAGAGGGAAGGCGGCAGGTACGAGTGCATACAGCGCAACGACGCCGGCTGATACCCAGACACCGGTACACCAGAAGCAACGTAGGAGAGAACCGATAAAGCGGCGGATGCCCGTCCCCTTTGGCTCAGCGAAGTGGGTGGTCTGGCCATTTTCATCCGTCTCCTCATGAATCGTAAGAAAAGGACGGCGAATGAAGGCTGTAATCTCATCAAATACAAGCAGGTGAGTTAGACGGAAGGCAGCAAGAATAAGCACAGCGAGATGAAGCCAAGATAATGTGAACATGAAGCTCCCCCTTTCTGTCGCAAACAGAAGTCTTGCTGTATTGTATGCGCGAAGAGAGGTGGAAAGTGCAGGAACATGTCAGCCTTTGTTAGGCGATCAAGATTCGCCCGGAGTATCCGGTGGGTCCTTTTTTTTACGCTCCTGTAGCTTGCGATATTCGTCCATGAGTTGTTGTAGCACATCTTCCGATACTTCTACGAAATGGTCAAGTTCACGCATCGTAATCAGACACTGGCTTCTGCCGTCAATCGTCGTGAAGCGAAACATAATGTTGCCGCCTGGAAGGACGTTGGCCACTTCCCAGATGAATCGTGTGCCGGTCTTGTAGCGTTTCCCCCGTCCGTATATCGGATGGAAGGGGCGGAAATTCTCGACTACCCACATAACGTGCCACTCCTGTCAGCTGGATGTTCCTATCAAAGAAGGAATCGGTTATTGACAGTATATGCAGGGGACGGGGGAGGGGAGACGGTGTTTTATAGTTGGTACGGGTCTATTCTCGGTAGCGATCGCGAATCGCTAGGAATTCATCCAGATGATGGAGAAATACATCGACAAGGGATGGATCAAAATGCCGTCCGCTCTCCTCGCGGAACAAACCAAGAATGCGTTCGATAGGCCACGCTTTTTTGTATACGCGATCACTGCCGAGCGCATCAAATACATCAGCCAGTGCCGTAATGCGGCCATAGATGTGAATATCCTCGCCACAAAGTCCTCTTGGGTAGCCGGTGCCATCCCATTTTTCATGGTGCTCACGGGCAATGATAGCGGCAGCTCGCACGAGTCTGCGGCTGGAATTGTTCAGCAGATTGTATCCGATCTCGGTGTGTGATTTCATCGTGTCATACTCTTCTGCTGTCAGCTTGCTTGGCTTATGAAGAATCGAATCGGGAATGGCCACTTTGCCGATATCGTGCATCGGGGAAGCCATCTGAATCAGTTCGGCCCCCTGTTCGGAGAGTCCATACCGCAGGGCAAGCAGCCGGGAGTATTCGGCGACACGCTTAACATGCTGCCCGGTTTCTTTAGAGCGGGATTCCCCGATCTCTCCCATGCGAAATAAGATTTCACGCTGTGTGTCTTCGATTTCTTTATGCAGCATCGCCGCTTCGAGTGATTTGCCGCTATAGGAAGCCGCTAGTGTGAGGTAGGCTAGGTCAGTAGCCGTAAAAACAGCCTTGCCGTTCAGCTTGTTGATGGCCTGATAGGCGCCGATGACGACGTCTTCACTGTTTTTGATTGGGATCACAAGCATGGCTTTCGTGCGGTAGCCAGTCTGCTGGTCAACCTTCGGATTGAAATGAGGGCTATCGTACGCATCGTCAATGATAAGGGGTTTCCCTTTTTGAATCGCATGCCCGACCAGACCGCTTCTGGCGGGCATACGAATATCACGGACACCATGTGCGACGGTTGTCCACAATTCTTGCTTCTCCTGGTCAAACAGCCAGATGGTGCATCGGTCAGCGATGATCATGTCTTTGCCCATATCGGCCATAAGCGTGAGAAGCCGATGCAGACTTTTTTCATTGGCAATGCGTGCTGCATACCCAAAAATCGTATGCAGCAGTTGCTCAGGGGTAGGCGCGACTAAATCGTTCATCGTTTCTCTCCTCTACATTATCTATCATAACCATACGATCATCGTGCAAAGAAAGCATGTAGATCATCCATGCTGCGCGTCAACTTCGCAGGTGGTAGACTGTCAAGAACGCGTGCGCCATACGGTTTGGTCAACAGGCGCGTATCGAGAATAATAACCATGCCCTTATCACGGCGTGTTCGGATGAGGCGACCAAAGCCCTGTTTCAGCCGAAGAATGGAGAACGGCAGCATATACTCGTGGAAGCTGTTCTTGTTCATTGTCTCAAGTCGCTTCGTCCGTGCCTGTGTAAGTGGGTCGCTTGGCACGGGGAATGGCAGCTTGGCGATGACGACACAGACGAGATCATCGCCTGGCACATCGACGCCTTCCCAGAACGACTCACAGCCGAATAGTACATGATTTTTGCCGGAGCGGAACTGTGCAAGCATCGCATCTCGTGATAACTCAGGGCGGTGGAGAATTCCTGTAAGATTATATTTCGCGAGCCATGGCTTCATCCCTTCGTACACCCGATTCATCTGGCTGTACGAAGTAAACAAAAGAAACGTTCGCCCTCTAGTAGCTGAGACGATCTCTTTCATCGCAGCTGCAAGAAACGGCTCGAATTCCGCGTCTGTCGGGGCCGGAACGTTCTCAGGTACAAGTAGCATGGCCTGCTTCTCATAGTTGAACGGACTTGGTGTTTCCATTGATTTATAGTCATCTATGCCCATGCGGTTTGCGACAAATGAAAAATCACCTTGCGTTGTCAGCGTAGCGGATGTCATGATCACGGTTTTTTCGTTGAACAGTTCCTGTCGCAAAATCCCGCTTACATCAATCGGAGCAGAATACAGATGTAGGGTCACCGCCCAGGCGAAATCATCACGTACGAGAAGATCCGGCGCATCTTTCGGTTCTTCATACGAGACCCAGGTCGCCCATTCTGTCGGGAAGGCATTGGCCAGGATGTGCCATACCATCTGCTCCATCTGTTCGATCTGCGTAATATAGCGGCGTAAGCCAATGATCGCTTCACTTTCTCCTTCCGCGAGTTCGAGTTCCTTGCGTTTATCGATAAAGGCATGCTTCCATTCCTTAAATAACGGTTTCAGTTCATCCGGGTCTGAAATCCGGCGCTTGAGCAAATATTCGTTCTGTGGACGTTCTGCGAGCGCACGGGCAAGTGGCGCAAAAATCTCGGTCAGCCGTACGATTATCCGGGCGCGCAGTGCTTCCATCTGCTGGTGCAATTCCGGTGCATCGAGTTCACGTGCCCACGGTGTGCGTCGACGCAAGAAGCGATAGAACAGCTGGTTAATTTCCTCAAGGCTAATATGGTAGGTGAACTGGTTCGTCACCTGATCTTCTACCCGGTGTGCTTCATCCATAATGACCGCATCGTAGTTTGGCAGGATGCTTGCCCCTTGCCGTCTGAGCAGCAGATCCGTAAAAAACAGCGCATGGTTGACGACAATAACCTGTGCATCCTGGAGCTTTTTGCGCGCGTTCTGAATGAAGCATTCTTTGAAGAACGGACTGTTCTTGCCCATGCAGTCTTCTCCGTCACCCTGAATGACTGCAAATAGCGAGGATGGAAGCGGGAATGGCACATCGTCCCGATCGCCTTTCGTAAGGCCTGGTAGCGCATCGGCAAGCTTGCGTAGCACAGGACCGTCTGTCATCTCGGCAGAGAGCGAAGCCTGCAGTGTTTCTTGGAGCCGTCGCTTGCATATGTAGTTGCCGCGTCCTTTGGCCAGCTCGAAGCGGAAATCGTCTGTGAGCTCCCGGTCGAGTGTGGCCAGTACTTTTTTGACCATCGGGAGTTCTTTCTCTAGTAATTGCTGTTGGAGTGTGATTGTATTCGTGGAAATAATCACGCGCTTCTCTCGCTTTAGCGCCCACCAGGCAGCTGGCAGCGCATAGCCGAACGATTTGCCGGTTCCGGTTCCCGCTTCGATCAGACCGTGTGTATCGTGAAGCAGGCAGTCGAGCACCGTGTTCGCCATATCGAACTGCGCACGTCGCGGCTGGTAGTGAGGAAGATGTCGGGATAGAATACCATCCCGCTTGAAGATTCGATGTAATGTTTTAGAGTATCTAGCCATGAAAGAATATCCTTGCGTTTTCTTTTAAGGGTATCATATTTGAAGGAGAGCAGGAAATGCTATGTTCCTGATGAACTTATGCTAAGATGAGGAAAAGGAGGAATGTTCCATGAAAAACAAAGTGATTTTGCTTACAGCGGATACATTCGGTAAAGGGGAGACCGAATTAGGGGAGATGGTGTTGGAGACATTTGTTACGCTTTTGAAGCAGCGGGATGAAAAACCGGCTGCTATCTTCTGTATGAATCGGGGCGTGTTAACGCTAACGGCGCGTTCGCTCGTATCGGTACATATGAAGGAATTAGAAGCAGCAGGCGTTCGGGTGTTGGCCTGCAAAACATGTGTCGATTATTACGGCGTGGCAGACGAACTTTTGGCTGGAGAAATTTCTGGGATGCCGGTTTTTCTCGAGCTGGCCGATGAGTATGAAGTAATTACCATTTCATAGAGGGTGGGGGGAGAGATAGATGCCACATTATGGATATGCGCGTAAAAAAATAGAACAATACATAACCGCTCAAGTGGTGGAGAGTGCAGCTGGAATAAGGGGTGTAGGTGATGACCGTGCGGCCAATGTGTTTGCGGCTACACGAGAGGAATTGTCAGTATCCTCCTGGTGCGAGCGGCTTGCCTGTCTGTCAGACGGCAGTGAGCCCCTGATGTCACCAGATCGGCGTGCCCTTGTTTTTCTCGCAGAGTTGGAAGAGATGTTTGGCGAATGGGATTTAAGTCAGATCGAGACAGATGTATACCGGGAATGGCGCAGCGCAGAAGATGAGGGGCGTCATTATGAAGAGCGCATTTTTGCGGCGTCTAATTCTACGTTTCCGATTCTGTTGCGGACGTTTTTGGAGCTTGCGGACCGGGTGCTACATGAGAATGGTCATTGGGAGTATACACTTGCCGAGACAACGCAGCTGCTTCATTATATGTGTCCGGGGCTGTTTCCGGTCTGGACTCCGTCGATTGGTCGCCTGCTGTACGGAACAGAACAGCCGGGCTATCATAAATATCACGGGTATGTATTTGTGCTACGTGATTTTTTTCACGATTCTTTGGTCGGACAGCGTTTGGTACAGCGTGCGCATGAACAGGGACTAACCCCGGTGCAGCTGGCGTATTCTCTGCTTGCACAGCAGGTCAGTAGGGGATAGGCAGTAAGAAATCGACAAGAACTTAGATTGTCGTAGGAAAAAGGTTATACTGAAATGAGAGTATGACTTATGGAAAGAAAGGATGAGACAGCACGATGGCTCATGCATTACAACAGCAAATTATCGATGAATTATGTGTCTGTCCGGAGGTGAATCCGGCGGAAGAGATTCGGAAGCGAATTGATTTTCTAAAGCAGTATGTCGTAAAAGGCGGCATGAAAGGATATGTGTTGGGGATTTCTGGTGGACAAGATTCCTCACTGGCAGGTCGTCTGGCACAGCTTGCGATGGAAGAGCTGCGCACAGAGACGGGAGACGAGACGTATACGTTCATGGCGGTGCGCCTGCCGTACGGTGTGCAGCAGGATGAAGAGGACGCACAGCGGGCGCTTGATTTTATTCAGCCGGACCGTTCGGTGTCTGTTAATATTAAGGAGGCGGTTGATGCGTCTGTACGGGCGTTTGTGGATGCGACAGGCGAACAACTGTCTGACTTCCTCAAAGGGAATGTGAAGGCGCGTGAACGGATGAAAGTGCAGTATGATCTGGGAGCGCATTATAAGTTGCTTGTGATCGGAACGGATCATGCGGCGGAAGCACTGACAGGTTTCTTTACGAAGCATGGGGATGGTGCGTGTGATGTTGTGCCGCTGACCGGGCTGAATAAGCGCCAGGGACGCCAGTTGTTGCAAGAGCTCGGTGCGGACGAGCGTATCTATCTGAAGGTTCCAACAGCAGATCTGGAAGATAACAAGCCGCTTGTCCCGGATGAAGCAGCGCTTGGCTTCTCATATGAGAATATTGATGACTATCTCGAAGGCAGAGAAGTGCCAGCAGAGATTGCGGAGAAAATCGAGCGGAGGTTCCTGATTACGCGTCACAAGCGTACGCTTCCGGTATCGCCATTTGATAACTGGTGGAAGTAGGAGAGAAAGAAGGAAAGCAGCTTTTTAGCGAAAGCTGCTTTCCTTTTTTTTGACTCATTGATTTGAAGTTACAGTTGAAAGTCAGCAGGATTAATGTTGACAGTCCGGCAGATCTCTCTAACCATGTTTTTCTCTGTTTCGTTGAAGTTGACGAGACCTATTTCTTGTACTCTCAAAAAGGGCAACATGGCATTCTTGCATGGCTCTTATTTGTTGATAGCCGCAGTAACGAAAGTACAAAATACAACATCAAAGAATTTCTACTAACATCGTTTGTTTTTGAAATTACGAATACTTACAATAGTTTACGCCTGTCAAAATTCAACGTTTAAGGTTAAATAATGGGATGGAAAAAATCAATTATGTAAATTCACTACATAATATGTAAATTTATGATAAATTCATTAAAAAAGGGGGAGCTGAATTGAGGGAAATATTCGCAATAATTTTATTAGGTGTTTTTTTAGTAACAGCTGGATGTACTTCATTTAATAAAACGAGTGGAAAAGAGATAAAAAGCGAAGCTGAGGTTAATCAAAAGAAAACTGAAAAAAATAGTCCAGTAAATACTTCTATTGGTAGAGAACATGACTTTACCTATCTTGAACAATTACCAAACGATAAAGTAGAAAAGTACAACCAATTTCTAAAAGATGGCGATGTTACTCACTTAACAGATTTCACACCAGAACAGATTGTCTTAATATATATGAACTTAGTATTGAGACAGGATGTTGATAAAATATATCTACTGACTTATGATAATGGGCAACTTCCATCTCTTGCTACATTTGAAAACAAATACGATCAGTATTTGTCGCAGCATTTGACTGACAACTATTTGAAATATAGATTTTATGATTCAATTTCAGTAGATGAGAAAACAAGGAAAAAGGAAGACGTTGCGGTTCAAATCAAAATTATTTATGGAAGTATAACAGAAGTCATGATTTACGGACTAAAGAAAGAGAAAAATGTTTGGGAAATGGACTTATATCATTTGGTAGGGAAATAATAGACAATTAATTTTATGTGACTTACACAACTAACAGGGGCATTGGTTTAAGAAGATTGGGAGAACCTTTGTAAATAGAGGTTCTCCTATATTTCATCAAAATATCAACATTAACATTTAACACAGCCTTTTTAAAGATAGCTGTTTTAGTTTTCTTTGAAATCAATAGATACAGCCAGGATCGCAGGAAAGGCATTAGGGAAGATTTTGCGCTACTTCTTTTTTAACTACTTCTTGCATCTGAATGGCCAATTACTACTGTTGCAGCGAGAAGAGCTGTGACTACGAGCATTGAGGAAACTTTCTTAAATATGATAATTCCTCCCTGATTATGCAGTTTTATAGGACTGCGAAAAATAATAGACAATTTTCGACAAAATGATACTTTTTATCCTGCTGACTTTCTGCACATATGTATTATTTGCACTTTATTCCATTTGTTTTGTGATATATGATAAAAATAACAAAACAAGGAAATGGGGGATAGCGGATGAAAGCTACTGGTGTTGTACGTAAGGTGGACGAGCTGGGGCGTGTGGTGCTCCCAATTGAATTGCGACGAACAATGGGGATTGTAGAAAAAGACGGTTTGGAGATTTTTGTCGAAGGGGAGAAGGTAATTTTACGAAAATACCAACCAGCATGCGTATTCTGTGATTCTGTAGAAGGCGTGACATCCTTCAAAGGTAAATTAGTGTGCAAGAGCTGCCAAGATGAATTGGCTAAAGTAAAAGCGTAGAATATAATAAAAAAGCCTGACATCATCATCCCTTATGGATAGTGTATCAGGCTTTTATTTTTGTATAATACAAATTATCGGATGCGCCCCCCTCCTATATTTGCTAAAATAAGTAAAAAGGAGAGGGTCAGATGAAAAAGGTTATTATATGGTTTATAAGTACGATTTTTGTACTTTTTATAATTTCTATTGTATTGGGAGCCTCTATAGTATGGAAATGAAATAATAATTCGAAATTACCAACTGACATTATCAAAACCTATATAAAGAAAACCTGATATATTCCCTTATAGGGTAGTATGTCAGGCTTGTTTATTTGGTATAGACTTCCTTTCAGATTTCCTAACTATTTTTTGGTTTGGGAATTATCCTCAACCTATTGCTGTTACTCGGTTAGATACGTTTTGGTTTTATGAAGATGTATACAGGCTTTTGCAAGTTGAATATCACAAATCACAACCTTTGCATGGGAGCTACTTCCTTTGAATTGGCACAGTGTAATTTTGTGTCGGTTGTACAGGCTGATATATAAATTCCAAATTTTATAATCGTATTGATCGCGAAAACTGCAGGAGCAGGAAAGCAAACACTTTATCGCTGGTGGCCAAACAAAGCATCCATTGTACTGGAGGCTGTGAGAGAACGGTGTCAATTAGAAATTCCAGTTCCTGAACTCGGTTCTGTTAAGCAGGATTTATTGGAGTACATCGGAAATACTTGCAGGCTGCTCAACGGATCAACAGGGAAAATTATTGCGGCCCTTATAGCTGAGGCTCAATTTGATGATGAGTTCTCTTTACTGCTTGATAAAGAATTCATCTCTACACGCAGAGAGGCACTCATCTCTATACTTAAAAGAGGAATAGAGCAGGGGGAAATAAATGACTGTAAAAATCTGAATGTTCTATCTGATTTTTGTTATGGTGCTATTTGGTATAGACTTTTAAACCGTCATGCACCATTAGATGATGAGTTTGTTCAGCATATCGTAGAAATCTTGGTTTCATAATAAATGAAGGAGAGATGTGTGAAATGATCGTATTATCGTTTTATTACAAACAGGGTATTGCATTTAACGAAGATTATTATTACAAGCATCATATTCCTTTGGTTAAAAGTGAAGTTTTCAAAATGGGTGTATGTAAGTATGAGGTAAAAAAGTTTGTAACATCTGCAGATGGATCAGTCCCACCCTATCAGTTTTCATTCAGCTTACACTTCCATTCTCAGAAGCAATTGGACGAATTCTTTTCTAATCCGAAACTTAAAGATTTACAAAACGACGTTGCAAACTATTATGATGGTAATCCAGACGTCTTTGTTGAGGAAGTAACTATCCAAGAAGATAAACCTGTGTAAAACTATGCTAAAGATGGGGATGGGATTGTTATGTTTATAGTTCATGTCTCGATTAAGGTTAAAGAGGAACACATTGCTACTTTTAAGGAGGCTACAATTGAGAATGCAGAAAGAAGTCTAAATGAGACAGGGATAGCCAGGTTTGACGTTATACAGCAGCAGGATGACCTAACTGAATTTTTGTTAGTAGAGGTATATTATACACCTGAAGATCAGTTGAAACACAGAGAAACGGAACACTTCAAAAAATGGCGGGCTACTATAACTGATTTGATCGCTGAGCCTTACCAATTTGTAAAGTATGACAACGTTTTTCCTGATGAGTTAGGTTGGGGTGTTAGAGCCTAAAGCCAAACCCTGAAGGAGAAAGAAGTAGCAAAGCAAAAAATAAGACCACATTCACGAAGGTGGCTTTGAGCATGATACAAAAAGGAATAGAGCATCACAAAAAACAGACACCAGGATTTTTGTGATTTTATTTTCACAAAGAACTCAAACAATCCCCATAAGTGGTCTAAAAATACTTCACAAATTTGCCGTACGATGATAAGCGTACATATGAGTTGTGAGGGGGACAAATCGTGAAGGGATTACGTAAAATTAGTAGTTTAATATTGGCGGTAAGTGTATGTGCTTCGCTTAGTGTGGCAGCTGTACCTGTGCAACAGGTAGATGCAGCACCAAAGTCGACAGTAGCGCCGAAGATCACATTGGCACCACAGGAACCGGCAGCAGATGAGAAATGCGCAATGTGCAAAATGACTGTCTATCCAAAAGATCATAAGATGGGAGCTTTCACATCACAATTGGTAACAGCAGATGACAAACGCGTGTTTTTTGATGACATGGGCTGCATGCTGAACTTCAAGCGCCTGCAGAGTAAGCCGACGAAAGCAGGCTGGGTGCGCGATCATGACACAAAAGAATGGGTTGCGTATTCCAAAGCGGTGCTCGTTGATGCCGATATCGAGACACCAATGGGATTTGGCGTTGCTACATTTGCTTCCAAAGCAAGAGCTCAGACATTTATGCAGAAAAACCCGCAGCTTCATGGGAATTTGATGACGTGGGAAGAAGCGACGGCAATCGCCAAGAAAAAGTATGAAATGAAAAAGAAAATGAATATGTAGGACTGCGGAGTGATCCGCTCTGCCGAGGCTGCTTGCAACGTGATATCGTGACGTTTGCAAGCAGCCTCTGTTTTCTTGGTGTAGGTTTTCTCCAAAGTGTGGTGGAGGAGCGGGATCGGGCGGAGCCTCGTCACTTCGGTACGCTCGCTGCGGAGTAGGGGCTGTCCGCTTCAGGTACCAGGCGAACTCGCCCACAAAGGGGCTCGCGATGTATGTCAGAAGAAGCATTGTGGGCAAAAGCCCGTTCGCCTGACCCCTTCCGCTGGGGAGGCGCGTACAGGCGTTCCGTTGCCCCGCCCGATCCCGCTTCTGACACCGTTTGGATGAAAAACCTCAGGCATAATCAAGAGGTTGAGCTTTGCCATGCAGCTAAAAAATTAAAAAGCGGCCTTTCAAAAAGTCAGTCGCGATCGGGCAAATCTATTCTGGCGCCGAGTGGTTTTTTGTAAACCAAAACGTTGTGCGGGGAGTGGGAGAAGGGATAAGTAAGAGAGCGCCTGTACGCGCCTGCTCAGCGCAGGGAGAACAGCGAACGGGCCTTTGCCCGCAACACTTCGGTGAATCAACATCGTGGGTCCTCTTTTGCGAGCGAGTTCGCTGGGCTCCCGGAGCGGACAGTCATTGCTTCCCCGCAAGCGTACCGAAGCGAACGGATTATTCTTTCTCCCACTCCCTCACCACCACACGTTGTCGATATTACGAAAAGCTGTCCTGTCCGCCATGTTCTTACACCAGAGCAGTCGGGAGGAGAGTATAGTATAGTAGAGAAGGAAGAATGAGGGGTGCGGTTAGGAGGAGTGAACCATGCATATTGCAATTGCCGGAGGAAGCGGATTTATTGGAGCGCATCTGGTGAAAAATTGGCGAAAGCAAGGGAATCAAGTAACCGTCATTTCCCGCAGTTGCGCAAAAGTGCGGAGTGAATTGCCGCTGACAGATTGCGTCACATGGGACGAGCTTGCGGCACAGCCGGATCGTCTGGACGGTGTGGATGCGATCGTAAATATGGCCGGGGAGTCGATTCACAGCGGGCGCTGGACGAATGAGCGTAAGCAGCGCATTTTGTTATCGCGTGTGGATACGACACAAAAAATCGCCGCACTTGTGGAAGAGATGAACCGGAAGCCGTCTGTCGTGATCAACGGATCAGCGATCGGTGTGTACGGCATGTCAGATGAAGCGCGGTTCGATGAAGACAGCCTGGCTGCGGGCAGTGATTTTCTGGCGCATGTGAGCGGACAGTGGGAAGCGGAGGCGGATCGCATTCCGGTCGAGCGACTTGTTAAAATCCGCACGGGAGTGGTGCTCGGTGTGGAGGGAGGAGCGTTTCCGAAGATGGCAGAACCATATAAGCTGTTTGCAGGCGGGCGGATCGGCAGTGGCCGCCAGTGGCTGTCGTGGATTCATATCGACGATTATGTGCGGCTGCTTGATTTTTGTTTACATACTCAAAACGTGAGCGGAGTTGTGAATGCGACTGCGCCACATCCGGTTACGAATGACGAATTTGGCAGGGCGCTCGGACAGGCGTTGCGGCGGCCCCATTTGATTCCGGTCCCGGCATTTGTGCTCAAATTACTGTTCGGCGAAATGGCCGAGCTTTTGTTGAGCGGTCAGCATGTGGCACCGACGCGGGCGCTTGCTGCCGGGTTTACGTTCAAGTATCCATCGGTTAAGCTTGCGGTGCAGGATTTGGTGAGCAAAATGTGAGCTTGGTCGGTTGGAGCTGTCCAACGTGTAGTGGAGGAGCGGAGAAGGAAGTCGCTTTGTCACTTGGTTACGCTCTGCGGGGAAGTAGGGACTGTCCGCTTCAGGAGGCAGGCGAACTCGCCCACAAAAGAAGTCCACGATGTACGTACATAGAAGTATTGTGGGCAAAAGCCCGTTCGTCTACCACCTTCCGCTGGGCGAGCGCGTAAAAGCGTTCCATAGCGCCTTCCTTCTCCGCTCCTGCCGATAGTTAGGCAGTCAACGCTCAAGCACAAGTTTTGTACGGCTTCGCGTAACAGGTTGTTTTAATTTTTTTGAATCTCAACTTTGTTTGGGAGGAGAGAAGCAAGAGAGCGTCTGTACGCTTTTTACCTAGCGGAAGGAGAACGACGAACGGGCCTTTGCCCGCAACACTTCTGTGAAGAAAACATCGTGGGGCCTCTTTTGCGGGCGAGTTCGCCGGGCTCCTGGAGCGGACAGTTTAGACCTCCCTGCCAAGCGTACCTGAGCGAACGGCTTCTCTCCCTCCCACCACCAAAGTCGCGTGATTCCCCAAAAAGCACAAACTCAACAGTAGCTTTTTGTTGCCGCTTCCCCTCTTACTTATGGTATGCTTTTGCAAGCAGGAACTTTTCCAAAAGGTAAGGGGGGGGACTGAGTGAAATACCGCAGGCTTGGGAATTCCGGTCTCAAAATTAGTGAGATCGGGCTTGGCAGCTGGCTGACATACGGCGGAACAGTACAGGACGCTGTAGCAGAATCGTGCATCGATAAGGCGTATGAGCTGGGCGTTAATTTTTTTGATACAGCCAACGTATACCGCCGTGGCGAAGCAGAAGTAGTCGTCGGCAAAGCCTTGAAAAAATACGCGCGTGAATCATACGTACTGGCGACCAAAGCATTTTGGCCCATGGGAGATGGTCCGAATGATCGGGGTTTGTCACGCAAACATATTTTTGAACAGGTGCATGCGTCACTTCGTCGCCTTGATGTAGAGTACATCGACCTGTGGCAATGTCACCGCTATGACCCGGAAACACCGCTTGAAGAAACGCTGCGTGCCATTGATGACCTGATTACGCAGGGTAAAATTTTATACGCGGGTGTATCCGAATGGTCCGCTGTGAACATTCGTGAGGCACTGCATATCGCGGAAGTAAAAAACCTCGACCGTATTATTTCGAACCAGCCACAGTATAGCATGTTGCAGCGTTATATCGAAAAAGACGTGCTTCCGTTATGCAAACGCGAAGGAATCGGGCAAGTGGTCTGGTCTCCGCTTGCGCAAGGTGTGCTGACAGGCAAATACAAAAAAGGCGAGCCATTCCCGGCAGGAAGTCGTGCTACAGACGACGAGACAAGACGATTGATGGGCCGTCTGTTGAAAGATGAGAATCTGGATAAAGTTGAGCGTCTATCCCGCATTGCCCAAGAAAAAGACTGCACAATCGCACAGCTTGCGCTTGCATGGGTATTGCGGGAGCCGAATGTAGCGAGTGTGATTATTGGCGCAAGTCGCCCAGATCAAGTCGAGGAAAACGTGAAAGCAATTGATGTGGAACTGACAGCAGATGACATCGATCGTATTGAACAAATTTTGCAAGGATAAGAGAGGAGCATGTACGTGTCTACTCCAGAAGACAAAAAAGGTTTTACATTTGAGCCGTTTATCGGCATCGTTGAAGCGGGCAAAATCCGTGAGCTCACACGAGCAATCGGGGATGAGAATCCGCTCTATCAGCATGAAGAAGTGGCTAAAGAAGAAGGATTGGACGGGATTCCGATTCCGCCGACATTCGCCGAAGCGATCGACATGTGGAATGGCCCGAGCTTTGAAGACTTGATGGATCAGCTTGATATCGATCTGAAGAAGCTTTTGCACGGTGAGCAGGAATATGAGTATCTCGCACCAGTGTATGCAGGTGATACCCTGCACGCAAAGACGCGTGTAACCGATGTGAAAACAAAACGGAACGGCATGGCGCTCTACAAGCTTGAGACTACATACCACAATCAACGGGGCGAACATGTGATGAATGCAAACATGATGCTCGTGAAAACGCCATAGGAGGAATGAATCGATGAAGCCTTATTTGCTTGCCCATCCAGAAACAGAAATCGGCACAGCTCTTCCGGCACTTGTGAAGCCAGAAGTTACCCGCATGCAGCTTATCAAATTCGCCGGTGCATCCGGCGATTTCAACCCGATCCATACCGTTGAATCCGTTGGTCAGGAAGCGGGCCTTGGCGGGGTTATCGCGCATGGCATGCTTATTATGGGCTTTGCTGGCCAGGCAGTGGAGACGTGGGTGCCGCGTGCCGCACTTAAAAAGTTTGGCGTACGTTTCTCAGCCATTACCCGCCCGGGGGACTCGATTGAAGTGCGTGGTGAGCTTTCGTCGAAGGAAGAAACCGAAGCCGGCACACTGGTGAAAATCAAAGTGCAGGCGGTCGACCAAAAAGGCGAAGTGAAACTCAAAGGCACATGCGAGGCGTTGTTGCCACGTATCTAATAGAACGAAAATAAATTCTGGATGCCCCTGTCTCGCGTATAGCGTACAGGGGCTATTTTTTGGTGTTCTCTCTTCTTTCCAGTAATCTACTATACATATTCCCAGCCCTTTGCTATACAGTCAAACTATGAGAAAAAAACTGATTTTGATTGCACTGATTGGTAGTTTGCTAGGGGGAGACGCGTGGGCACAGAGCCAGGAGGAGGCGCTGCCGTTCACAGACATAGGAGACAGCTACGCCCGTACATACATTACTGAGCTGCATGAGAAAGGCATGATAGACGGAGTCGGAAACCAGATGTATGAACCGCACAGTCCGGTAACGCGGGCAGCGTTTGTGACGATGCTGATGCGGGTGATGAAGAAGGAGGCGACACCAGGTGGCATTCCTTCTTTTAAGGATGTGCCGCCATCGTCTTGGCCGTACGGTTGGGTGCAGGCGGCGGTCTATACGAATACAGTAAGTGGGGTAGCCCCTGGTCAATTTGCGTCGGATCAGTCTGTGACCCGACAGGAAGCCGCTACTTTGCTAGCACGTGCGCTTACGCTCGTACATGCTGGAGATACAGCAACAGCATCTGTACCGTTTACTGACGGATATGCTGTGGCTAACTGGGCACGCGGGTCGGTTGCTGCTGTGCAGAAGCAAGGAATCATGACAGGAGATAACGGATATTTCCGCCCGGCAGACACGCTGACGCGGGAAGAGCTTGCTGTACTCATGCACAAGGTGCTTGCGCAGGAAACATCAGCTCAGCCAGTAACGTCTGTGATGCCGATTCATCTCGGCTGGCAGTATGATATTTCTAATGATGAGTACAAAACGCGTGTTACAGCAAGCGGAATGGTTAACACGTTATCGCCGCGCTGGTTTTTCCTTGATGCGGAGGGAGCCGGAAGTTATGGAGTAGATGAATCGCTCATTCGCTTTGCGAAAGATAACAACAAGCAGATGTGGCCGCTTGTGGGAAATCGCTTTAACGGGGAGAATACGCATAAGCAGTTGTCAGATGAAGGCAAGCGGGGAGCGCTTGTCCGCCAGCTGGCCGGATATGCACGGACGTATGGATTGGCTGGACTTAATATTGATTTTGAAAACATAGATCCGGCAGACCGCACCTATTTTACGGCCTTTATTCGAGAGTTAGGTACGGAATTGCACCGGGACGGACGCAAGCTTTCTGTGGATGTGCCACCTGATCTCGGTACAGACTGGAGCGATCCGTATGACTTTGCAGAGCTTGCGCGTTATGCGGACTATCTTGTTGTTATGGCGTACAATGAGCACTGGAGCGAAGGCAGACAAATCGGATCTAATGCTTCTCTTCCATGGGTGCGTTCTCATGTCGAAAAGCTGCTCAAAATAGTGCCGCGTGACCGCCTGATTGTAGCCCTTCCTCTGTATACGATGCAGTGGGAGCAGACGGGGAAAGGGATAAGTGCACAGGAAATCAGCCAGGCCGCTTCCCTGGAGCAGGCACAAAAGTCCGGTGCTCGACCTGTATGGGATGCATCGGCAGCGCAGTATATGGTTCGCATTCCACACAATGGAACAGTCCAATCCATGTGGCTTGAGGACTCCCGTTCCCTTTCAGCCAAGTATGAAGCGATGCGTACGCTCGGCGTGGCAGGAGTTGCTTTCTGGTATATTGGTGGGGAAGAAAACAACATTTGGCCTGCCCTGCGCAATGCCCGGAACTAAAAATAAAAAGCCAGTTTGTGAGAGGAACCCTCAGCAGACTGGTTTTTTGTTTTCCAAATGTTACAATAAAAATCAGGTAGAGGTTATACAACCATCTGTCGGCAGAGAACTTGCTTGAATTCTTTTTTTAGTTTCGGATCGATTGTTGCCTCCTGCATAATCTGCTCGTACGCACAGCGCATGGAATACCAGGAAGCGGCATGTAACGTTTCATCAGCGGACTTTATATGAGTAATATAGTGACGTACAGCTTGATTGGTCAGCGGATGGCTGAGCATTTCATTCGTAATGTAGACGACCCGGTGCTTTTGTTGATCGCGGTAGACAAGGTAGGAGAATCCCAGGACAATGGTGAACAACATAGACAGGCAGAGAAATGCCATCATGGGGCACCTTCTTTCATTAAATTGGTTCTATTCATAGCGATGCCACCTTACGATAGAAAATATACGTATGCTATTTTTTATTCAGGCGTTACTAATCGAGTACATACTTTTGAGTTTACGTAAATTTAATTATGTAAACTTACAGATCGTTGCTATCCGTGACTGTTCCGATCGTGCGACCGTACATATTTATGAAAGAAAAGAAAAAAGAGTGGCTCGGGCTACGCGTCCGTTGCAGATGGAAAAAGAGAGGAGGGCCGTGAATGAAACGAGCGGGGCTATTTTTTTTGGTACTGTTTATTTTGGGGGGAGTGGGCTATAGCCTTACAAGGATCGAAGAGCGGAATGCTATGGTGAAACCACCTGATGCTGAGAAATCGGACCATCTGGCTGCTGACGACAGAATTAGAGAAGGAATGCAGGCACCGGATTTTGAACTGTACAAGCTAGACGGTCAGAAGGTCAAGTTGTCAGCATTGCGCGGTCACCCGTTGCTGGTCATGTTCTGGAGCACGCAGTCTCCGACATGTGCAGACGAGATGCCTGCGCTAGTGTCTTTCTATGAAAGTCACCGCCTGTCAGGGCTTGAAGTACTGACTGTAAATGTAACGAAAACCGAGAGCTCAGTCGAGGATGTGAAGGCGTTCGCCACGAAATACAAGCTTCCGTTCCCTGTGCTGCTTGATCCTGAAATGAAAGCACAGGAAGCGTATCAGGTTGCTATTATTCCGACGAGTTTTTTGCTGGATAAAAAAGGTGTGATCCGTAAAATATTTCAAGAGCCACTCACAGTCGAAACCCTTGAGAAAACCGGTTACTAACAAAAAGATAGTAACAATTTCTCAAACCTGTTATGCTTAAGAAGACACACAATTTTCACAGGAAGAAGGGAACGCAGTGCAGTGGATGTTTTATGCGCTTTTGTTATGCACAAGTTTGTTATGGGGCGGGAATTTTGTCGCAGGCAAGTTTCTTGTTGGCCATGCAGGACCGCTTGTGCTGACGGAGATGCGCTGGGTAGTGGCACTTATTTGTCTGGCGCCGCTTGTCTGGTTCCGGGAGCGGAAGCTTTTGCCGCCGCGTGCGGCATTGTGGCCGCTGTTCTGGATGGGGGTAACAGGAGTTGTCCTGTTTAACTGGTTTATGTTTATGGCGCTTGAGCGCACATCAGCAGGGAATGTAGGTCTTCTGTCTGCGCTCAATCCAGTATCGATTGCAGTTGTTTCGTTCTTTTTGTTACGGGAAAAAATGAGCCCAAGACAGCTGACCGGGATGATCATTTCGCTTACAGGTGTACTGGTCGTCATCTCGCGCGGGCATTTTGCGACGCTTTTGCAGTTGAAATTTAATGTGGGAGACTTATTTATGCTAGGTGCGGTCGCAAGCTGGGGCTTCTATTCCGTTGCTGGGAAAAAGGCGATGCAGTATGTTTCACCTTATATGTCCACGTTATGGGCGGGTGTGTTCGGTTCGCTTATACTTGTGCCGTTCATTCTGCCGTCCCCAGCGATTACAGCACCTGATACGGCATTCTGGATTGCGACTGCTTATGTGAGCATTGGGGCTACGGTTATTGCAATGTTATTCTGGAACATCGGCGTCCAGAAAGTTGGGGGAACGAAATCCGGCATTTTTCTTAATTTTAATCCTATCTTCACAGCCATTCTTTCTTTTTTATTTCTAGGCGAGCGGATGACCGCAGTGCAATTGATTGGGACGATACTTGTTATAAGTGGGGTCTATTTGTTCACGACACTTTCGGCGCAGACGCGTGCAGCGATGCGGACAAAAGCAGGAGAGGTACGTTAGAGAATGAATAGACTGCATGAGAAATGGGGAGGGGAGTAGTTTGCAAGCACAAGTTAATCAGACCTCAACAGGTCAGATCTCGAAACAACCCGCAGTTTCTGCGACAGTGTACACGATTTTGTTTTCCATCAGTCTTGTACATTTGTTGAATGACTCTATAACTGCTGCCATTCCTGCGATGTTTCCAGTATTGAAAGAGTCATTGCATTTAAGCTTTGCCCAGGTAGGGATGATTGGTTTTGTTTTAAATATCACTTCTACGGTCTTGCAACCGCTTATTGGTAATTTTACGGACTCTAAACCGCAGCCTAAATTGTTGCCAATTGGAGTTCTGTTCTCTCTTATAGGTGTCATCGCTCTGGCAATGGCATCACAATTTATGAGCACGATATTTGCGGTCATGTTGATTGGGGTTGGTTCGGCAGTGCTGCACCCCGAATCCTCCCGTGTAGCTTTTTTAGCGGCTGGGGGGAAACGTGGACTTGCTCAAAGTATATTTCAAACTGGAGGAAATATTGGGCAATCGCTGGCTCCGCTTCTAGTAATGTTGTTATTTGTTCCATTGGGACAACAAGGGGCATTCTGGTTTATTCCGATCTTCATACTGGCGCTAGCTGTACAGTTTCGAGTAGCGAAATGGTATGGTCAGCATTATAAACCTAAACAAAAAGGTGGACAAACAAAAAGGGTTAGTGCTTTACCACAATCAAAAATCATAATTGGACTAGCAGTTCTTACGATGTTGATTTTTTCAAAGTCGATTTATACAGCAGGAATGACGAACTTTTATGCGTTTTATCTCATTCAGCACTTCGGGATTTCTGTTAAGGAATCTCAGCTATATTTGTTTATGATGCTTGCTGCGGGTACAGTAGGAACGTTCTGCGGTGGTCCATTGGCTGACCGATTTGGACGAAAAGCTATCATTTGGTTTTCTATTTTAGGGGCAGCACCATTTGCTCTGCTCTTGCCGTATGTAAGTTTATTCTGGTCAGGAGTATTTAGTTTGGCTATTGGCTTTATTTTATTCCTATCGATGTCGGTTATTATCGTGTATGCGCAGGAACTTGTGCCGGGGAAAGTTGGCATGATTTCAGGCTTGTTTTTTGGCCTTTCATTTGGTCTGGCTGGCATTGCTTCAGCAGGACTTGGGTATATTGCAGACCATACGAGTATTGAGTACATTATGCATGTTTGTGCGTACTTGCCGTTACTTGGTTTACTGACAGTATTTCTACCAAAAACAAACTAGACTATGAGAACGAAAAAGAGCCAGCAGGGGATAGCTGGCTCTTTTATCACCTGGGCAATACTATGCACCAAAAACCCCCGTGATTAGCACGGGGGTTTTTGGTATATAGCTATGGCTTCAGAATGTAAAAACGAATAATCGGCCCTTCCTGTACAGGCTCGCATAACAAAACGTAGCCCATCCGTTTCGCTTCCTCTGGCACTGCCTGAAATGACTGCGGACAATCTGCGATTATCTCTAGTATTTCGCCTGATGCAAGCTTTTCCAGGACATCGAGGCTGTATACAACCGGATAGGGGCAAGGTTCTCCTTCTAGATTCAATGTATACGTGGGGATAATTTGATTTCCGTTCATTATGATAGCTCCTTCATTTCTACGTTTGCTTGCATAAGTACAGCTTGACCTTTTTGATTTGCTTTATATCGGACATGCTTTTCCCAATAAGAAGCGAAGGCATACCAGAGAAGCATTAGACCTACCGTACTAAGAATCGCGCCGCTCCAGCCTAATTCGGAGACAAGATTAATTTTTGGATATGGTTTTACGAGAGAGGCAAATAATCCCCAATGATCCCAGCCCCAGGCAAGAATCCCGGCTCCTATAATATTGCCGATACCGACAATAACGAACTGAATCTGTCCCTCCATCGCCCGATACATCCAACCGGTTTCACATCCTCCGGCAATAACGATACCAAAGCCGAACAGCAAACCACCGATGAGTGCTCCCGGACCGGCCCATGCAATTTTTTGTGGAACCCCGAGATAAATAATGACAGCTGTACAAAGAGTAGCGGCAATAATGCCGAGTGCTAGTGCTTTGGCCATTGTCCCTCTGCCGGTAACCCACAAATCACGGAACGCAGACGTAAAACAAATTTGTCCTCGCTGAATGAGCAGACCAAACGCAACACCAAATATACCGGCCAGCCCTAATTTGGAATGCCCGCCGGAAATTTCCCATACAATAAGGCCGATGGAAATGCAAAAAACAAGTAAGCCGATAACTGGCTGTACCCGCGATCTGCTTGACTGCATGTTTCTTGTACCCGGAGAGGCTTTCTCCAGGCGCGGTTTTCCACGCAAAAGCGGATGAAGTGCTGCTTTTACCCCTACATAGCTTCCTGTTGCCATCCCGAGCATGAACAGCCATGCGTGGAACGAAAATTGGGGGATTCCTGTAAAGAAAGAAGCAAGATTACACCCCATAGCCAGACGTGCACCGAATCCGGCAATCATGCCGCCGACGAGACCTTGTACGATCCGTCTTTTCTGGTGCGGAAATCGCAGCTTAAAGTTTCCACCTAGCAGTGCACTCATTAAGGCACCGAGAAGCATCCCACTTACGACCCAGCCATCGACCCGATCAAGTGGACTGCCCTGGAATTTCATAATTTTCATGTAGCTCAACTGGTGCGGATCAAAGCCAAACCAGGACATAATATGCCCGGCAAGGCGGGTAAACTCGCCTGTAACAGCCCAATATGTCTGGGTGATCCCGAAGTAGAGCGCACTGAGTACCCCCGCAATAACCGTAACAAGAACTGGATTCCAGAACTTATCGAAAAGCTTGTGGTAAAGCGATGTAATAGATGAAAGCATATGTACCTGTGAACCTCCTGTATAAATTCCCTTTATGTCTCAAGTTTATTATATCATAGCAAGTCCAATGCCCTACTTATTCGACCCTTTTTCCTTGCTTTAATCCCTCCTGCTGGCTCTTTTCGATATATTCTTCTCAATAATTATGAGAAGCTTTTATTTTTCTGACTTTCAAGTGCTTCAGTTGCGCCACAATAATAAAGCTAATCACAACAAGCAAAAACCATGAACTGATTTTTCCAATGTGAACAAGCTGCCAGGCCTCTCGTTGATTTGGATATTGCCATGCCCCGAAAAAAGTGGCAATGTTTTCAGCAATCCAGATGAAAAAGCCAATCAGAAAAAACGAAAGCACCAGCGGCATTTTGTAGGTAGCTTGCTGTAAAGAGAATTGTACAGAGGTGCGAAAAAAGACAATGAATAATAACGCGGTTAAGACCCAGCGAAAATCATACACATAGTGGTGTGTGAAAAAGTTAAGATAGATCATTCCTCCGAGTGCTACGGTCCATACAGCGCTTGGCCATCCATGCACTTGCAGGCGCAGTCTCCGCCACGATTGACACATATAGCTGGCTACGCTGGCATACATAAACCCACTATACAGGGGAACCCCCATCACCTTTGTCCAGGCAGGTTCCGGATAAGACCAGGAAGCTGTATGTACTTTATAGATTTCGAGCGCCAGTCCGATCAGATGAAAAACAGAAATTACTTTTAGTTCATCCTTTGTTTCGAGACCTGTGTTATACATCACATATTGAATGAGAAGGCAGATAAGCAGAATGAAATCATAGCGATACAAACCTGGAACATGGAGCACCTTTGAAAGCGCAAGGGTTAAAAAAATAGAAACGGGAAAAATACAGGACATGGCCTGTTGATAAGCAAAGTCATATAATTGCCGTAAATATACCACTTTTTCTCCTCTCACCCAAAAGATTGTTTTTTCTAAAAAATACCATGAATCTTGTATTGATACAAGTAGAAGGAAAAAGCGATCCTTATTTCAATTTTTTAATCATGTTGTACCAAGTGACTCCGCCATGCCCAGAGTTTGAAATACCTTTGTTGAGATATCCAAAGTTTTCATAGAAGCCAACTAAGTCCTCTTTACAAGTGAGTGTAATCGTTTCACGGTTTTTAACTCTTGCTTCTTTTTCAAAATGCTTGAGTAATGTTGCTGCCAAGCCGCGTTTTTGGAAATGCGGGGACACCGCTAATCCTAAAATACTTTGATGGCCGCCAGACGCTGGATTTACCTTTATATCACTAAATAAGTCATCTGTAATGTACACTGTTTCAATGACGGGTCCATTAACTAAACCTACAAGTACACCATCTTTTTCAGCTACAAAAAAACTATCCGGAATGAATTGAATACGCTTTTCAAGCGCTTTTTTCGTCGCAGCCTCTTCTTTTGGAAAGCAAAGATGTTCAATGACTACAAGTTCAGGTAAATCTTCCATTTTTACATTTCGTATTTTCAACATACACATCATCCTCCAAAATTGAACCATACCCTCATTTTGTTTAAGAATGAAGAACGTTATTATACTAACAGGAATCGATAGTGCAATTATACCTCTTTCTTAAAATTTCCGCTTTTCCCTTTAAACTCGATATTCCTAGTATGAAATTAATTTTAATAGTAAATTTAAATGATATTTGTTATCATTTATTTAAAGATAGTAAGAAGGATGATACACCCTAAAATTTCATACATACGTATCTAGGTGCCCTTCTATAAAAAAGGGGTAACAGGGAATCGGGTGAAAGTCCCGAGCGGTCCCGCCACTGTAACCGAGGAGTTCTCTTTCATGTATGCCACTCAAATATTGGGGAAGGCGATTGAGTTCGATGATCCGAAAGCCAGGAGACCTACCTAGATGGTATTGCCAGAACAGCCTTCGAGGAAAGGAGAGGTATATAAGGTACAGCAAATAGTGCTCTGCTATTTTGGTACTTTTATACTCACCCCCGATCTGTTAGATCGGGGGTGTTATTGTCTAACGGTAAAAAAGAAAAAGGGAGGATTTTTAATGGAAAGTATATCTCTATTATTCTTTGTATTCGTATTAGGGCTTCGCCATGGATTGGATGCTGATCATCTTGCCTGTATCGATGGATTAACGCGTTATAATTGGCGTATGGGGACTTCGATCTCTCGTTGGGTAGGAACACTATTCTCTTTTGGGCATGGATTTGTAGTAGCCGTTGTAGGAATTACGCTTGCTTTATTTAGTAAAAATTTTACGTTTCCTGATTACTTTGACACAGTAGTGACATGGGTATCGATTATTTCTTTATTCCTCATTGGTACATTGAATATCTATAATCTTGTAAGGAAAAAATCAGAAGAAAATGATTTTCAACCGCAGGGTATAAAAGGAAAGTTCCTTCCTAAGTTCGTTAAGGAAACCACCAATCCGTTTTTAATTATTCTTATTGGGGGGATTTTTGCATTAGCTGCTGATACAGTAAGTCAAACGTCTGTATGGGCACTTGCAGCCGGACATTCAGGTAATTATATGCCTTTTATATTAGGCATTACTTTTATGATCGGTATGATGATAACAGATACGATTGATTCACTTGTCGTGTATCGAATGATGACTCAATCAAGTAAGGTAGGGCAATCCGCCTCGCGGATCATGGGGTGGATCATTGTTTTCTTAGCTTATGGGGTTTCCTTCTATGAAGCATTAACGTATTTTAATCCATCGATGGAAGTTGATTTTGAGATGGTAGGTGTAACCATCTTCTTATTCTTAGTCTTATGTTACGCTTGGGTAAGTCTACGAGCAAAATCCGAAAATAAGGCAATAGTTGATCAGACTATCGAGAAATAGTATAGAAATTTATTCGACATACAGTCATCGTAGCTAAGGTCATAAAGAAACTTCCTAAGTAATCAGTAAGCCAGGTAGAGCTTGTTGTTACTGTTGTGTATGACCGGTCAGATTTGGTGTGGGGGCGGACATTTTAATGTCCGCCCCTGGATATTTATACCTTAAATTTGCTAACAATCCCTTGTAATCGTTCCGCCATGTGTGCTAATGCGGCAGAAGAGGAGATGATTTCTTCCATCGACGCAAGTTGCTCCTGGGCGGCTACCGATACGTGTTGCACACTGGCATCGGTTGTCTCCGTAATAGTAGCAATTTTCTCGATGGTTTGTGTGAATTGTGAGGCATTTGTAGATAACTGTGTCGTAGCAGCCGATACTTCCTGAATTTGAGCTGTTACCACATCAACAGAGGACTGAATGTTTTCAAATGCAGTTCCGGCAATGGATACCGTATGCATTCCATTTGCGACTTCGATTGTTCCGTGCTCCATCGCGTGAACGATCTGTTCTGTTTCTTGTTGGATGGTGATAATTTCACGTTCAATTTTTCCAGAAGCTTGTACGGTCTGCTCGGCAAGCTTACGTACCTCGTCAGCTACAACCGCAAATCCGCGTCCAGCGTCACCAGCACGTGCCGCTTCAACGGATGCATTTAGAGCGAGCAAATTTGTCTGTTCGGCAATTTGTTTAATAAAGGTCAGGATGTTGCCGATCTGATGCGAATGCTGATCCAGATTTTGAACCATATCATTCAATTGATGCACGGTTCCGTGAATGGTTTCCATTTGCTGCGCCGCATTTTGAATCGTCTGTTTTCCTTCCTCGGATATCGCAGACGTCTGAAGTGCGGATCGGGAGACTTGTGCTGCATTAGTAGCAATCTGCTGCACGGCTGCGGTCATTTGGTGTACCGTTTGCGCTGTATCATTTGTCTGCTGTGCCTGCTGCTCCGATCCAGCGGCTATACTTTGCATGCGTTCGGTGATGTGTTCGGTAGCTTGTCCGGTATGTTCGGAGCTGGCGCTAAGTTGCTCGGATGACGCCGCTACTTGTTCAGCGATTTCGCGTACTTGCATAATCAATAAGCGAAGCGCACCTGCCATTTGATTAAAAGACCGAGCCACTGCCCCTAATTCATCATCACGGACCACATGTACTTCTTGCGTTACATCACCTTCACTCATTCTTTGTGACGCTTGTACAAGGCTGGTCAATGGTCGTGTAATCGAACGAATCATAAAATACATAAAAATAGAACCGATGACGATATTAAGCAAAATCGTGAGTATTGTTTTGTGAAAAATCGGATTGGCTGCATCCGCCACTTCTTGTTTGTAAAACGTTCCGGCAATTTTCCAGCCCGTCGCAGCATTTGTAGCATAGGCCATCTTTCTTTCTGCCCCGTCGTACATATAACTAAACGTACCGGAAGGAGAGGAAAACATTTGATCCGTTGGCCCGCTAGGTGGTTCCGTACCAGCTTTTAGCGTAGGGTGTACGATGACTTTCCGTGTTTGGTCAAGGATAAATGCATATCCTTTCTTTCCAATCTTTGTTTTATTTACAATTTCCGAAAGCTCTTCTAAGTTAATATCAAATCCAATAACCCCTTGCTGATCACTTGCGGCTTTCGCAATCGTAACGACAATATTGCCTCTTCCTTTATCAACATATGGTGCTGTCACAATGACCTGATTTTTTTGCTTCATTGCCTGTATGTACCAGTCACGCTTTCGCGGATCATAGCCGGCTGGCATGGTATGATGGGGGAAATTAATGTGTTTTCCTGTTGCCATGCCAATGTAGACACTTTGGAGGATCGGCTGGCTTGTTTGATAGTTGTCAAATAGACGATAAAGTTCTGCCTGATGTACGCCGTCTAATTCACTCGCTTTCACATAACGAGCAAGGAAATCAATTTCTGTCTTTTTTCCTTCTATCACTTGATCAATAATTTGATTTAACAAATTTACATTATTTTGGGCGTTCTGCACCATTTGCTCTTCTACGCTTTGTTTGGTCGTTTCATAAGATGTATAGCTGATCCATATGCAAGGGACGATTAGCACAACGGCAAATAGTAAAATCAAGCGTGTTTTTACAGTCATCCCCATGATTTTTCTCCTCATATGTCATCCTCTTTCTTTTTGTAAGTAAGAAAAACCGGGTATACACCCGGTCTCATGCTACACGATATTTGCTTTGTTGGAAGCGGATGGAGATTCATCCCAGCATTCAACATTTTGCAGATTTTCAATGCTGTCTTTATAGAAAACAGGATCTTTCCCCGCTTTTTTCTGTTCCATATAATCATGTAATGCAGCAAAAGCCACTTTTGATAACATAAGAATAGCGACCAGGTTCACTAAAACCATGAGGCCCATGAATAAATCAGCCATATCCCATACAACTTGAACTTTTGCAACTGAACCATATATAATCATGGCTAACACGCTGATTCGATATACAATCAACCATTTTTTACTTGTGTGTAAAAATCGAATATTTGTTTCCCCATAATAATAGTTACCAATTAACGAACCGAATGCAAACAGGAAGACAAAGATAGCAAGAGCGCCTGATGCCCAGGAACCGATGTGTTGACTTAATGCTGCTTGTGTAAGTGCAATACCATTCAGCCCAGGTTGTTTATACGCATCAGAAAGTAAAATAATAAAGGCTGTGCTTGTACAAATAACTAATGTATCTGTCAGTACGCCAAATGCTTGAATAAGTCCTTGTTTTACCGGGTGGCTTGTTGTTGCAGTTGCGGCAACGTTTGGTGCACTACCCATACCTGCTTCATTCGAGAATAATCCCCGTTTAACACCATTCATAAGCGCAGCACCGATTGAACCGCCTGCGAATTGTTGGAAGCCAAATGCATTTTTAACAATAAGAGAAAGAACCTCTGGCATTTTTGTAATGTTTGTCAGTACGACAAATAATGCAACACCAATGTATAATACAGCTAGAATCACAACTTTGTATTCAGCTGCTTGTGCAATACGCTTCACACCGCCGAAAATGATCGCAGCAAAGGCAGCTGTCATAATGAGCCCCAAAGTTAAGCGGTCTGTACCGAATGAATTTTGGAAAGCGATGGTAATGGTGTTTGATTGTACAGAATTAAATACAAGACCGAAAGACAGCGTAATTAAAATGGAGAATAAGACACCCATCCAACGCTTGTTCAAACCTTTTTCCATATAATAGGATGGCCCGCCTCGGAAACCATGTTCATCTTTTACTTTATATACTTGCGCTAACGTACTTTCAACAAAGCTGGATGCCGAGCTAATAAGAGCAATAATCCACATCCAGAATACGGCTCCAGGACCGCCTAATGCAATGGCAATGGCAATTCCAGTGATATTACCTGTTCCAACGCGAGCTGCCATACCAATACAGAACGCTTGAAAAGGTGAAATGTGGTCTTTAGAACCATTTCTTCCTTCCATTAAAACACGAACCATTTCTTTCAACATTCTAAATTGTACAAAACGAGATTTAAATGTGAAATAAAGGCCGAGAGAGATCAGCAGAACAATTAGTAATTTAGACCAGAGAAAATCATTTGTTGCACTCACAACATTTTGTAGCAATTCTTGCATAGTACCACCTCGTATAAAATATTTTAGAAAATATTTAAGTCCCAGCTGTTTGCGATTTGTTTCAATAGCATAACCCCTGCTACGCTATTTCCATATTCATCAATAGACGGACCATAAATTCCAATTCCACATCCGCCTTGAAACGGAGAGTCGCCCGATCTAACACGTGATGGAACGGCGGCCATAATGCCTCCAGAGACCCCACTCTTGGCAGGCATCCCAACAAAAGCGGCAAATTTTCCCGAAGCATTGTACATGCCACACGTAAGCATTAACGCTTTCGTTATCCGGGCTATTTCTTTAGGGAAAATTTGTTTCTTACGGATCGGATGGTAGCCATCATGAGCAAGGATTAATCCAAGTAGGGCGACGTCTTCTGTGTTTACTTCTATGGCACATTGTTTCAAGTAAACTTCCAAAGCTTCTTCTACCTCTGATTCCAAGAAACCAACCTCTTTTAGATAGTGAGCCAAAGCCCGGTTTCGATGAGCAGTTTGCCACTCTGATTGAAATACTTCTTCACTGATCGTCGGACGTTTTCCCACTATTTCTTCAAATAACGCATAAAGAGATCCCAGCTTTTCTGCTGGTGATTCGCCCGGAAGAAGAGAGGCGACAGTAATGGCCCCGGCATTGATCATCGGATTAAACGGCTTTCCAGGTTTATGCATTTCCAGACGAATAATCGAGTCAAACGGATCGCCTGTTGGCTCGACATCGACCCGGTCTAACACATACGGAATACCGCGATGCAAGCATGCAGCGACAAAGCTGATCACTTTTGAGATGCTTTGCATCGTAAAAGCAACGTCCCAGTCGCCCGATTTTTGTATGGTTCCATCAGCTCCGATCATACAAATGCCTAGCTGTGCCGGGTTTGCCTTTCCTAAAGCAGGAATATAGGTGGCACAGTGCCCTTCAGTAGTAAAGGAGCGATAATGAGTGATCCACTTATCCAGGCATTCTAGGCTTTGATGTATTGTTTGAACCATAGTCTTCACCTCTTACCTTGTTACTTACATATATAACGATAAGACTACTAGCGCTTATCGCCTCACATCGGTTACATGTAATACGTGACCCCTTTCTTTATGATCTATCTTTTCTAGAAAGCGCTTCCAAATATATTACTTACAAAGCTATAATTAATCCTACAGCCCGGACTACAGAATAAAACGAGAGACGACAAAAAATCCGCCGAAAAAAATTTCAGAAGAGTATCATATTGTTTGGATATAAACAAAGTAAGCATTGTGTTGTATACTGATTTGCAAATAACATGAGGAAGTGGCATCTTTGAACATCAGTTCGGTATTGAAAAAAGACATCTTTATTCTTGTTCTAATGATGTTTACCGTTCCATTAGCAGGTCAATTAAATTTTTATCCGATGAACGAAACGTTCCGTGTCAGTTTTGGCGCACCGACGTTTTTCTTCTTTTTATTACTGTTCCGAAAAATACCGGTTGTTTTGCCGGGATTTTTGACGGGAATACTGATGGTAGGATTTCGTATTCTGCTGGATTGGACTATGCAAGAGAATTTTAACTTGCTATCTTCTTTTGCAGAGTATTACTCAAGTTTTTTCTATTATTTCACGTATGCGTTTCTTTTTTATTTGGTAAAAGTCAACCGATTTTATAGTCAGCCATTACTTCTCGGATGTATGGGCATCGTGATTGAAATATTGGCTGATCTAGTGGAGTTACTGGTGCAACATTTCGGATTGGGAACGACCATTACGTTAGCAGCCTTTAAGGAAATTACGATTATGGCGATTTCCCACAGCTTTCTTGTGCTTAGCTTTTTTAATATGATGAAATTGTATGAATCACAATCGAGGGAAAGGCAGATTAGAAAGCAGAATGAACATATGCTGATGCTCATTTCTAGCTTATATGAGGAATCGGTTCATTTAAAAAAAACATTGCAGAATGCCGAAAGCATTACAAAAAAGTCGTATGATTTATACAAACGTTTAACCAGCTTGAAAGAGGATCAGACTGTGTTTCCGGTTAAGGAATTGGGAAAACAGGCATTGAAGATCGCCGGTGAAGTGCATGAGATTAAAAAAGATAATCAACGTATTTTTGCCGGACTTTCTAAGCTTATTTCTGATGAAAGTCTTGCAGATTATATGGACATACATGAACTCGTTGATATCATTGTGCAAACAAACGAGAAGTATGCTCGCTTACTGGGGAAAAATATTGAATTTATACAAACGATTGAAGGATCTCATCCGCATTATCATGTTTTCACAGTTTTATCGATCATCAATAATATTGTGGCAAACGCAGTAGAGGCTATTACTGATGCAGGAAGCATTACCATCGCTCTGGCAAGGGAACATGATTCGGTTGAATTTCGGATCGGGGATAACGGTCCCGGTATTACCCCAAAGCATAAGCTGTTAATTTTCAAGCCAGGGTTTACTTCTAAATATGATCATTCCGGCAACTCGTCAACAGGGATTGGACTATCTTATGTAAAAGAAGTGGTGGAACAACTTGAGGGAGACATTACGGTTCAGGATGGACCTTGCGGAAAAGGCTCGATGTTCATGATTCGCTTGCCGGTTGATCATTTGATTATGAAAGGATGATTCAATGCTTTTTTATATAACAGACGATGATGAAGCGGTTCGCTCGATGCTGGCGCAAATTATCGAAGACGAGGATTTAGGGGAAGTAGCAGGGGAAGCCGAAGATGGTTCATTGCTAGATGGGCACATGTTAACCTTGAAAAACATAGACATTTTACTCATTGATTTATTAATGCCGGATCAAGATGGGATTGAAACCATTCGGCGAATAAAGCCATCATTTACCGGGAAAATTATTATGATTTCGCAAGTGGAGTCGAAAGAAATGATCGGGGAAGCGTATTCGCTCGGCATCGAATACTATATTACAAAACCGATCAATCGGATTGAAGTGTCGATGATCATTCGGAAAGTCATCGAACAAACACGGGTTGAAAAATCGATACAAGACATTTACCGATCATTTAATACCATGCTGAAATTAGATAACCAGCAAGACCGACAAAAAAAATCGTTCAATGAACAACAGATACGAACGTCCGGTCAGTTTCTGCTGGCGGAATTAGGGATAGCGGGTGAAAAAGGGAGTAAAGACTTACTGGACATGTTAGATTATTTATATCAATACGAACAAGAACAAACATTAAAAAATGGAATCCCTGCCCTTAAAGAAATCTTTTTGCATGTGGTTCAACAAAGACTTGGGAAGGTAGCAGCAGAGTCGGAAGTAAAAAAAGAAGTCAAAGCTTCTGAACAACGCGTTCGCCGAGCTATTTATCAGTCATTGAATCATTTCGCCTCCCTTGGGCTTACAGATTTTTCGAATTGGAAGTTTGAAAATTATGCGTCAAAGTTTTTTGATTTTACAAGCGTACGGAAAAAGATGACAGAACTAGAGAATGGTTCAGCATCGTCAACCTCTCTTGCTGGTATCAATACAAAAAAATTCATTCAGGTCCTCTATTTTGAAGCAAAACGAGTACAGCTAGAGTCGTAATTAATGAAAGCATAGGGGATCGAAATAAGATAACCCCATCACCCGGTTGGGCAATGGGGTTATCTTATTTCACTTTTCTATTCCTTGACTAGATGGCCAATCGAATAAAAAGGTATTGCCTTTAATATAAGTGAGTATTAATATAATTATAAAATTATATAAATGGAAGTGAATATATGGAGAAGGAAATGGAGAAGATGTCGTCTTTCCTTAAGCTAGTGGGCGATAAGACACGTCTTACGATTCTTGGTTATTTGAAGGAAAAAGAGTTGTGTGTATGTGACCTGGTTGACTTATTAGACATGTCACAACCTGGTATTAGCCAACATCTAAAAAAGCTACGCGTAGCAGGTATCATTCAGGAGCGAAGAGAAGGTACATGGGCATATTTCCGCTTGAATCCAGAACTTGCCCCTTATCTTACTCCTATCATTGATGCCATTCCCTCGCAAGCAGCTAGCTTGAAGAAATACGAGGCATCTCGGCAGAACAACTGCTGTGTTGTTGAAGTAGAAACCAGATAGAAGTGGAGAAGAAAACATGCAAGCTTGGAGTGCGTTTATTATTTTTGCCATCACGCTAGTATTCGTGATCTGGCAGCCGAGGGGGTTAAATATCGGGTGGTCAGCGACTGCCGGTGCGATTTTAGCTTTATTGTTCGGAGTTGTGACGATTGGGGATGTGGTGACTGTTACCGGGATTGTTTGGAACGCTACTCTGACATTTGTAGCGATTATCCTCATCTCTTTAATTCTTGACGAGATTGGATTTTTTGAATGGTCAGCTCTACATATGGCACGACTGGCAAAAGGAAATGGCAGACGGATGTTTGTGTACGTCGTGCTTTTAGGAACTGCTGTAGCTGCGTTCTTTGCGAACGATGGAGCAGCTCTTATCATTACGCCGATCGTACTCGCACAAGTCCGTGCTCTACAATTCGATGAACGACTGGTACTCCCATTTATTATGGCAAGTGGATTTATTGCGGATACGACATCGCTCCCTCTCGTAGTAAGTAACCTGGTTAACATCGTATCAGCCGATTACTTTGATATTGGATTTATCGAGTATGCAAGTCGAATGGTTGTCGTCAACTTCTTCTCGTTAGCAGCAAGCTTGCTGGTCCTGTATCTGTTTTTTCGTAAGAGTATTCCGGCAGACTACGATATATCGCAGTTGAAGAAACCACAAGAAGCCATTAAAGATCAAAGATTGTTTCGCTTATCCTGGATTGTGTTAGGCATTCTTCTCGCTGGTTATTTGTTCAGTGAGTCCCTGGGCATTCGGGTATCTGTCATTGCCGGGGTGGTTGCCCTCATCTTTATCCTGGCCGCACGTAGAAGTCATGCCATTCAAACAGCGCAAGTAGTGAAAGAGGCTCCATGGGCTGTGGTGATTTTCTCGATTGGTATGTATGTCGTGGTATACGGGTTAAAGAATGCTGGCTTAACGGACATGCTTGGACAGATGATTCAAACAACGGCTGATCAAGGATTGTTTGCGGCGACGATCGGGATGGGCTTTATGGCTGCGATTCTCTCATCGATTATGAACAACATGCCAACTGTCATGATTGATGCGTTAGCGATCCAGGCAACCCAAACGAATGGCGTGATTCGCGAAGCACTCGTCTACGCTAACGTAATTGGCTGTGATCTAGGGCCAAAAATTACACCGATCGGGTCTCTGGCGACGCTTCTGTGGCTGCATGTGCTATCTCGTAAAGGCGTGAAAATTACATGGGGTTACTACTTTAAGATTGGAATTTTATTAACTATTCCTACCCTTTTGATCACGCTTGTTGGGCTTTACCTTTGGCTTAGCCTTGTTTCGTAAATGGAAAATAATATAAGAAATCTAGAGGAGAAATAATGATGCCAGTCAACAAAAAAGTCATTTATTTTCTTTGCACAGGAAATTCCTGCCGAAGCCAAATGGCAGAAGGATTCGGTAAGAAATATTTAAGCGACAAGTATGAGGTATACAGCGCAGGCATTGAAGCACACGGACTCAATCCGAATGCGATAAAGGTCATGGCGGAAAAGGAAATCGATATTTCAAATCAAACGTCTGATGTGATCGATCCGGAGTTATTGAATAAAGCAGACTATGTTGTAACGCTGTGCGGAGATGCGAACGATAAATGCCCAATGACTCCTGCACATGTAAAACGTGATCACTGGGGATTTGATGACCCTGCAAAAGCTACGGGAACGGAAGAGGAAAAATGGGCCTTTTTCCAACGTGTACGTGATGAAATCGAAGAAAGAATTCGATATTTTTCTAGAGAAGGAAAATAAAGAATATGGAAAAAAGCCGGCTACACTACGTAACGTGGTGAAAACTGGCTTTTTTTGCTGTTCTCTAAACATTACGCATCATACTCTTCAACATCGAAGGTACGATTAGCTTATGGATTCTCCCGACAATGAAAAAATACAGTCTCCCAAGCCAGTTATGGTAATAAACCGTAGTTGATACAGTGGCGCATTTCATTCCGTTCCTGTCATCTAACAAAATGGACACACGAAAGTTTAAGTGACGATCATCTTCTCCCATCAATATCTCGTTAGATGAGCGATTGATTACACGAAATATGCCAACCTGACTTCCGGGTTCAAATGTTATATGTTGCAAATCTGATTGCTTAGATGTCTTTAGTCCAATAAGATTTACTATTTTGTCCCGTATTTTCATTAAGCGGGCGACCCAAGAAGGGGAAGAAGTTAAAAACAGTCGCGAAATAGAATCTACATCGCAGACTAACTCGTTTGGCAACGTAACTTTATAGGCATCTGAATAATGTATGTGCGAAAAAGCTTGTTCTACTAATGACTTTTCGGGAATGGAAACCGCTTCAATCATGTATTTCTCCATTAGTATGCTCCTTTGGCTCAGAACTTTAATCGACTCTCTATATAATATCGTCCTGATATGTAATCCTAAGAGTGCTAGACATATAGTAAAGTATAGTATAAAAACTATTGGAAGGGGAAGGTAATATGGGAAAGCTTTTTTCGACGATACTCCCTGAGCATGAAGAGTTTATTAGGAAGCAGCGAATATTTTTTGTTGGATCTGCTCCTTTAGGTGAAGAAGGTCACATCAATATTTCACCAAAGGGCTATGATGTGCTGCGTATATTTTCACCGACAGAAGTTGCATATCTGGATTTAACAGGCAGTGCGAATGAAACGAGTGCCCATGTAGAGGAGAATGGCAGAATTACCTTGATGTTTCTCTCTTTTGAAGAAGCGCCGATGATTTTACGTCTATATGGCAAGGGGCGTGTGATCCTGCCAGGTACACCTAAATGGGATGAGTTACTTCCGCATTTTGAGCTTCTTCCAGGTGCCCGACAGATCATTTACGTTACGATACACACGGTAAAAACCTCGTGTGGTTTTAGTGTCCCCTTCTTTTCCTATTCAGGCGAGCGTAACACTCTTCAGCAATGGGCCATGAAGACAGGGGAGCAGGGGATCAAAGAGTATCATAAGAAGAAAAACTATGTAAGTATGGATGGGATGATTACTTCATTAGGTCAGCAAGAAATGAAACCCATTCTTCCTGAAGAATAAAAGGAGTTAATTCAGATGATGAGATGGAGACTACTAAACATAACAGCCCCGTTACTTTTATCCCTTCTTTTGACGTCCTGTGCAGCGAATAAAGATCAAGTACAGCAACAAGGTCAAGGTGGGACCCCTGTACAACACAATACGCAAAAAGTTGAGGAACAAGGAGCTTCGCGTGATCAATCGGTAAAATCGTATCTGATCAAAAAATATAGCAATCAATCACCTACAACATGGGGCGAATTTATTCCTGGTGTACATCGTCGATTACATACAAATGAAAAGGTGATCGCGTTAACTTTTGATGCATGTGGAGGTCCCCATGGCAGCGGGTATGATATAGATATTATCAACTATTTACGGCAAATGAACATACCCGCGACTTTATTCATCAATAGTCGTTGGATTGATGCTAATTATCAGACCTTTATGACACTAGCCAGGATGCCGCAATTTGAAATTGAAAACCATGGGTACCTGCATAAACCTCTTTCCGTAAATGGGCGCTCGGCATGGGGGATTAAAGGAACGGTAGGTGTAGGCCAGATTGTGGATGAAGTAGCCATAAATCAACGAAAAATTGAAAAACTAACAGGGAGGGCTCCACAGTTTTTTCGTTCAGGTACAGCGTTTTATGACGATATTGGCGTGAAGATTGTAGGGGAACTCGGGGAAAAGATCGTGAATTATGATGTGTTAGGAGATGCCGGAGCCACGTATACCGCAGCTCAAGTTAAGCATGCGTTATTATCTGCTAAACCAGGCTCTATCGTGATTCTACATATGAATCAACCGAAAGGAGACACGGCAGAAGGCCTGAAGCTTGCCATTCCGCAGTTGATTCGGGAAGGCTATCACTTCTGTAAATTGAAAGAATTTCCACTCCAATAATGGATGAAGTGAAACTAATGCCAACTATAGTCCGTCAAGTACTTATAGATCGTAAGTAGGGGGGAATTTAATGAAAAAAACAAGTGCAAAATATGCTGCAATTTATGGGCTTTTACTGGCATTATTAGCAGGTTTATCTACAACTGGATTGGCTGCGGCAAATACGCCACAACATTCAAATGTAGTTGACAAACAGGTAGCATCACAACATTCAGCAACTCCCAATAAATATGCGATTGCAGGTATCGACCAACCAAAAAAGTTTGAAGCGTTCTTTGTAAAGTTTCAAACTTTGGTGGCAAAAGGAGATAAAAAGGGGGTAGCTGACTATATGAAATATCCGGTCGTTGTTAATGGAAAGAAAACTACGAATCGGACAAAAAAGCAATTCATAAAGAATTACGATAAAATCTTCACGCCAAAAGTAAAAAAAGCGTTAGCGGATCAAAAAGTGGAGGATCTGTTTGTTAACGCTCAAGGTGTTATGGTCGGAGACGGTGAAATTTGGTTTGGTGTTTCGACGCAGAAACCAGAACAGTATCAGGTAATCGACATCAACAAGTAAGTGAAAACAGAGAAGTTTATCATGTAAGAAGCTTTCAGGGGGGGTGGGTCGAGACACCTGCCCTTGAAGTAGAAATAATATGGTCTGAATTTACAAAAAAGTTTAATTTTTGTGTTATACTGTATGAGAATACTGCGCATAAGGAGGAGAAACAAAATGAAAAGCTGGAAAGAAGAACAGGTTGTTCAGGCGTTTATAGATGTCCGTCCCGGCATTCCGTACGGGGCGGATCAGATGAAGATTATGGTACATCTCGTAGCAGAACTACATGGTAAACCAGCATCTATCCTTGATCTTGGATGCGGAGATGGAATTACGGGCGAAGTATTGTTGCAGCTGTATCCGGAAGCGTCCGGTGATTTCATCGACCATTCAGAGCCGATGCTTGCGAAAGCAGAAGAGCGGCTGGCTGCGTATCCAAGCATTCGAATCATACAGGCAGACCTAGAGACAGAGAAGCTGTCAGATATAACAAACCAGACATATGACTGTATTGTATCCTCATATGCGCTGCATCACCTGACACACCCACGCAAGCGCAGTATATATGAGGAAATCTATAAAGCGCTGAATCCGGGTGGAGTGTTTCTGAATGTGGAGCACGTAGCCTCACGCAGTGAACGAATTGAGGCGATCTGGGATCATACGCTTGTCAATCATATTTACGAGCATCGCCGTACTGTTGAACCGACGGTAACGGAGAGAGACGTATGGAATGCCTATATAAATCGAGCGGATCGATTTGATAACATTTTGGCTCCAGTGGAAGACCAATGTAGCTGGCTAAGAGATAGCGGCTTTGTAGATGTAGATATTTATTTCAAGTATTTTGAGCTCGCTGTATTCGGCGGGCGAAGAAAATAGCGCTCCGTAGCGAAGCGCCATTCTCGATTACGTTATATACGGCATAAGTGTTGGCAGGATGATCGAGGTAACAATGGCTGTAAGTCCCATGGCTACTCCGGCCACTGCACCGGCCAGCTCATTTTCGGTGGCGGCCTGTGCGGTGCCCTGCCCGTGCGAGACAACTCCCATAGCAAGTCCATAGGCGAATGGGCTTGTGATGCCGGAACGCTTCAATAGCCATGGTCCGATCATTGTGCCGAGAGTGCCGGTTAGCACAACGAACGCTGCGCTTAGCGTAGGATTGCCGCCGGTTAAAGCAGTAATCTCAAGCGCAATTGGCACCGTGACGGATTTCACACCCAGTGAAGCGAGTACATCGTGCGGCAGATGGAACAAGAGACCGATAAACACAGCCGATAAAGTTGTCGCCAGTGCGCCTATTACAATGCCTGCGGCCGCAGGTACACTGTATGTGACGACAAGCTGCCGATTTTTGTACAAGGGTACGGCAAGTGCTACCGTAGCTGGGCCGAGAAAAAAGGTCATGATCTCTTTCCCTGGTTCGTATTGTTCGAATGATAGGCCGAGTATCAATAGTACGATAATAATGAGAGCAGTGCTGAAAAACACGGGAGTCGTAAAGGGGGACGGATACTTCCGGGCTACGATACGGCTTACCATGTAGGCACCGATCGTAAGCAGAATGCTAAATAGTGTCACGAATGTGCTCATTCGTCCGCTCCTTTCTCCGCTCAAGCAACTGGGACAGTCCACTTGTGATGAGCAGGCCGACTATAGCGCTTACAATAAGTGATGTCATAATCGCCACCCCATTCATCACTAAAATACCTCCAACTTTCATTAGTCCTACCGCAACGGGAATGAAGAAGAATGCAAGATGCCGGATGAGAAAGGAAGCTGCGTCCTCGATCCAGGTAAGCTTGATAACTCCGGATACAAGCAGGACAAATAATAGCAGCAATCCCATTACATTGCCGGGAAACGGAAGATGAAGCTGTTCGGTAATAAAGTAGCCGAGCTCATTAAGTCCCCATAATCCGGCTAGCTGACATACAAAAAACAAAGCTTTCATAGTACATGTATCCTCTCTTTAGTTTGAAATCATCTGATGAGCTGACTTTATTTTACGAGATATTATTTGAAATATCTATACAATTATGGAGTGGTGTACTCGTGCATTGCACATCAGGATACAGAAGCTTGTACATATGTTCTCCATTCTGTACAATGAACGGGTTACAGAACGGGAGGTTATGAAAGATGAGATTGATTCGTATGAGATTTCTGCTGCTTGTATGCAGTGTAGTTCTTTTGCTTGCGGCCTGCAGTGGCCCAGCACCAAAGAGTGGTTCAGATGAATGGAAGGCAATGGTTTCTACATCGGACAAAAAGCTTGAGAAAGCAAAAGTGAAGCGGGTGGTGGACGGCGATACGTTTGCGGTGGATGTGAACGGCAAGGAGAAGAAAGTGCGTATGATTTTGATGGATACGCCAGAGTCAAAAGCGCCGAATCGTCCGCAAGGCTATCTCGGAGAAGAAGCGAAGCAATATACGACGAAGCGGCTCACAGGACAGACCGTATGGCTGGAGCGTGATGTGAAAGCGAATGACCAGTATGGTCGCTGGCTGCGGTATGTGTATCTTGATGTGGCAGGCGGAAAAGGCGAATTTTTCAATGGAACACTTGTCCGCAGTGGGTATGCGCGGCTCGCAACATTCCCACCGAATGTAAAGTATGTGGATGACATCCGAAAATGGCAGACCGAAGCACGAGAGGCAGGGCGTGGCGTATGGCAAAACATTAAGGATGCGTTTCCGGATCGGAAGGTTGAGCAATGAGAAAGAATCCCCTCTTGTGGCAGAGGGGATTTTTTATGTCTGTCATGATCCGAAGAATGTTTTGAGAAAGTCCGTATCCATTGTAGAGATTTTCCAACCGGATTCAGTTTTGGTCAATTTGATCGTTTGAGCGGTTGTTACCGTAGGAGCAGAAGGGTCTTTTATGCTGGCTTCTATTTTTTCTAATGCCTTACGTTCCGCTTGTATGTCGTCATTCATTTTTCCTGACATCGCCTCAGATACGATGTCTTTGGCTGCTGCTCCAGAAATCTTCAGCATATTAGGAACGGTAATTTTCACAGAGATCGTGGCCTCATCTCCCTTTATATCATATGAACCGGTTTCATATGTTAGCTGCTGTAAGAATGGTTTGGCTACCTTTTTGCCTTCTGGATCAGCTGAAAGCTCACGCAAATCTTGGTCATCTTTCTTCAGGAAAGAAGCAGCTTGCTGGAGCTCTCCCTTTTGCAATGAATCAAAGAAATTCTTCACAATGATATCAGGAGAATCATTATTTACTGGTGTAGCAGTTTTTTCACTTGAACAACCTGTAGCTAGTATCAATCCACCTAATAGCATGATAGCAACGAGTAAATACTTGTGTAAATTCATCTATAAACCTCCAGTATTATTTTGATATACCAAAAATGTAACATAATCCCATACCATTTGTTACCACCTGGAGGATGAACACATCTACTTCCTAGGACTGATTTTTTTCTTCATAAGTATGTATGATGCATGCTCATATTTAGAAAGGAAGAGGAGTCTCATGCTATACAAGCTTGGAAATATAAAACTTTGTTATAAGATCATAGCTATTCTAGGCGTGCTTCTTTGTATTGCCACCGCCGGATATGCTGCGGCTGCCCCGCAGCTGACAAATAGTATGCTAGTCCGGTGGTCGGATATGAAGCAGATTGCACCAGATATATATGTAGATCCGCATATGTCAACCAAAAAGCAGGGAATTCTCCTTCGGGATATACATACAGCAAGAGAACGTGTTTCGCGGTTGTTTGGCAGCATAGAGGCAGAGCCTGTTCTCATTTTGAGTGATTCTATCGATACGTTGCGGCGCTACACGTCCGGTTCGGCTCAAACGTATTCTAGCGCAGCAGGAATTATTATTGTGCTTGGTCCAGACGGATTAAATGTGCCGATCATTAGCCATGAACTTACGCACGCCGAATTATATCATCGGGTCGGCAAAGTACCGGCATGGTTTGACGAGGGGCTGGCAATGATGGTAGACGGGCGCTATACAGAGAAGTTGGAATCGAATTGGAATCAGATGACGAATAACGGCAAGAACCAGCCGGATTTTTCGGCTATGGATACGCACAGGCAGTTTGAAACAGCAAACAAGGATATCATTTCGACGTATATGCTGTCGTGCTATGAGGTAACACGATGGTATAAAAGAATCGGAAATCATGGCTTTCAAGATTTTCTCAAAGAGATAGAGAATGGCTCACCATTTATTCCGGCATATAACAAGAAGAGGTAGCGTAAAAAATTGCGCTACCTCTTCTTGTTCTTTTTTTCGGGGCATTCGAAACAGATGATAACACACGACCGTGTAAAAGTGCTTATTCGTGTTAGGTGGCTATGCTAGCTGTTTATATTCGAAGGTCTGATGCTCTCTACGTCTGAGGTCGTAGATGAAATTCAAGCGGAGGTTCGTTATGCGAACCTTGGAAATTCGGTACCATGAATAACAAGAAGGGAGGAACAAATCATGTCAATTACTCACGACTGAAGTTGTGAGCTTGTAACTGCCCGGAAGTGCGAATGTCGAGAGACTCCTTCCTTAGTGTGGCGTTACGATAGGCGAGTTGACACTGCCCGACGATACAGGTTATGCCTATATCGTCACCGTCCTCAGTACTTTTATTTCCACGATGGACGAACTTGTTTTATTCGTTCAATGTTTTACGATAGCAACGATTTCCTGCTATCAACCCCATACATTGAGTTGTCAAAGAACAAAGAGTGCCTTTAGTAGCCAAGCTACCCAACGGTTTTCTCTTGTTCTCATTATACTACGAACAAAGGAGGAAGGGACAGGGTGTGGTGGAGATATACAAAAACTTGATGAGATCTTTCGACCCAACCGTTTTTGTAGCATCCATTCCTCTCACGACTGAAGTCGCGAGTGTCCTGTCCGCAAAACATGAAAAAATTTGGTCTGTTACTGGCGGGAGGATCTGCAGCAATCGTAGCCATTGCGAACTTCGGCCCGATGATCGGTCTTGCGATTAGTGCCGCTATTTTGTACTACGCGGTAAAAGGGTTCCTGCGTACCGAGTCTACATGCAAAAAAATCTTCTGGGTGTTGATCGGACTTGCGGCATTGGGCGCAACTTTATCCAACATGCCAGCACTGTTCGGTGTGGTTGCCATCGGAATTTTGTATCTCGTGTACAAAAAATGGAACGAACAGCCGTCACATACACAAACGCCAGAAGATCCATTCACGAACTTTGAGAAACAATGGGACGCACTGCGCCAATCTTAATTAATAAAAAGGAGAGAATACGATGAAAAACTTATTTGCCCGCATTAAACATTCCATTGCCGCTGATTTTCATGACGCACTTGATAAGAAAGAACAGAAAAATCCGATCGCGCTCCTAAATCAGTACTTGCGCGAATGTGAACAGGAAGTAGAAAAAGTTCGTACGCTAGTGGAGCGCCAATACCGCCTCAACGAAGAGTTCACTCGGGAATACAGCCACGCGCACAGCATGGCAGAGAAGCGCAAGCATCAGGCAGAAGTAGCGCTTGGGGCCGGGGAAACCAAATTGTATGACTTTGCGCTCCAAGAGCAAGCACAGTACGAAGAACGGGCCATTCGCTTGCAGGAATCGCAACAGCAGGCGGCTCGCCAGCTTGCAGAGCTAGAACGTCGCTATGAGGAAATGAGACATAAATTAAAAGACATGTACATTAAGCGTATGGAACTAATGGGTCGAGAAAATGTGGCGCGTGCCCAGCATCGTATCAGCCGAGTGCTCGAACCTGGTGGACAACTGGAAGCGCCGTTTACACGCTTTGAAGAAATGGAACACTATCTAGACCGCATTGAACGTCAGGTAAACCTGTCCTATAATCACCATACGATTGATGCGAGAATTGCCCAGCTAGAAAAACTGGCAAAAAAAGATGAGGTTTCTCCCATTTCGTAATATAATCAGGATAGTTTAAAAAAAGGCGCGGGAATTTGCGCCTTTTTTCTCATCATGATAGGTGCTTCTGCCCGAGAAAGGAAGGGACCGCTATGCCGCATCGCAGTAAGGCGGATTTTATAAACTGGGCGATTTTTATCAGCCTGATTGTGCTGTTGCTGGAACTTTCATTTTCTGGAGGCGGCGCGATTTTCTTTGTAGGTAGTATGATCGGGTGCATGTATATCGGGCATAAACGTCTGCCGCGCCTGACCGGAAAGCTACTTTTCTGGTTTGGTGCTGTAAACCTTGGGATCGCGGTGTTAAATACGGTTGCGTTTCGTTTCTGGGCGTTTATTCTGATTGCCTATATGGTGGTACAGTTCGCACAATCCAAAAAAAAGCCGCATCTCATTTTTCCGGTGATAGGTGAGTCGCAGCCGAGCATGAATGAGGAGATGCTCGTTGTTCGGACTCCTATGTTTCGCAACATATGGCTCGGTCCGAGACAGACACCGGAACACGCATATGAATGGAATGATATGACCGTGCAGACAGGCATCGGAGATACGGTGATTGATCTTAGTTCAACCGTGCTTCCCAAGCAGGAAAATGTCATTGTCATCCGCAATCTGGTTGGGAATGTTCAGGTGCTGATTCCGTATGATGTGGAAGTAAGTGTGCATCATTCCGCTATCGCGGGAGCGGCTGCTGTATTCGACTACCGGGAGCCGATTGCGTTTAACTGTGTTCTTCATATCGAGACACCGGGCTACGGACAGGCCGGCCAAAAGGTGAAAATTATGACCTCGATGCTGGTGGGCGATCTGGAGGTGAAGCGCATATGAATGCACTCCAGCGCCAGCTTGCTCTCAGTATTGGTCTGGCCTGTCTGTCCGCTGTCGTTACGGGCCTCCTGATTTTTCTGGCTTATCCGCTTCCGGACTGGTCTCATCTGTGGACGACAGAGCTGTTTGGACTCCCGTTTATTCTGGCTGCACTGGGTATTAGCATGAGTATCGGCATTGGCTTTGGTCTGGTGTATGGTCTATTTTGGCAGCGGCAGTTCCAAACGATAGAAAGTGTACTGCATGAGCTTGAACAAGGTCGGCGCATCGAAGCGCAGCCAGGGAGTGGTGTACAGGAAGTAGACCAGATCGGGCAGCGGATTGAGAAGCTTCAACAGCAGATGGGGGAGCAGGTGAAGTTGTCCCGTAAGCTGGCGATGGAAAAAGCGGAAGATCAGGAGAAGCGGATGCAGGAAATCATATCGCAGGAACGTCACCGACTTGCCCGTGAGCTGCATGACTCGGTTAGCCAGCAGCTGTTTGCGGCTTCCATGCTCATGTCGGCGATTGCCGAAACGCCATCATCACGTAATGAACGAGAAAACAAGCAGCTGCGCATGGTCGAGACGATGATTCATCAGTCTCAGCTGGAGATGCGTGCACTCTTGCTTCATCTCCGTCCGTTTGCGCTCAAAGGCAAGTCGCTTCAGGAGGGAATGGAAGAGCTGCTTGTCGAATTATCGCAAAAAGTCCCGCTTGCGATTGAATGGAAAATTGAGCCGATGCAACTCGATAAAGGTGTGGAAGATCATCTGTTCCGTATTTTGCAGGAGGCGGTCTCGAATACATTGCGTCATGCGCAGGCCTCCCGTCTGGATGTGCTGCTGATTGAGCGTGACAATCTGATTATCATGCGAATTGTCGATGACGGTGTCGGATTTGCTGTGGAGTCTGCGAAGGCAGGCTCATACGGGTTGCAGAATATGCGGGAGAGAGCGATGGAGTTGGGTGGGCATAGTAAGATTATCAGTCTGCCGGGGCAGGGAACGAGTCTGGAAGTACGAATACCAAGGATGATGACAGGAGGGGAATCGGATGATTAGCGTACTGTTTGTTGACGATCATGAGATGGTGCGAATTGGTGTCACGTCCTATTTGTCCGCGCAGCCCGATATGGAGGTAATTGGAGAAGCGGAAAACGGAAAACAGGCAGTAGAGCTTGCGCTTAGCTTACGCCCGGATATTATTTTAATGGATCTCGTTATGCAGGAAATGGATGGCATCGAAGCGACGAAGCTCATTATGGAGCAGTGGCCGGATGCAAGGATTATTATTGTGACGAGTTTTCTTGATGACGAGAAAGTGTACCCTGCGCTTGAAGCAGGAGCGGCGAGCTATCTTTTGAAAACATCAAGAGCAAGTGACATCGCAGACGCGGTACGGGCGACGTATCACGGACAGTCTGTGCTGGAGCCAGAAGTGACGGGTAAAGTCATGACCCGTATGCGTCAGCGGCAGGAACGTCTACCGCATGAAGAGCTGACCGGACGAGAGATGGAAATTCTCCTGCAAATCGCACAGGGCAAGTCCAATCAGGAAATTGCCGATGAGTTATTTATTGCATTGAAAACGGTCAAAACGCATGTCAGCAGCATCCTAAGCAAGCTTGGCGTGCAAGATCGTACTCAGGCCGTTATTTATGCGTTTAAACACGGACTGATTACATAAGGAATGGTGGCATCCTTTCTGGAGGATGCTTTTTTCATTTGTATTAGTATGATATGAAAAGAGGGTTTTGTTGTCTTTTGTCGAAACTTTTATTTTTAAGCAGGAAGTACGTTTTTTAAGCAGGAAGTACATAAAGTAAATGCGGATCGGTTTTAGGGGGAGCAGTTTTGGCAGAGAAAATCGAGGCAGTTATAGTAAGAAAGGGAACTGAAGATCGGGTAGGACAGGCGCTGCGGGAAAGCGATGAACGGTTCCGTAAAGCGTTCGATTATTCCGCAATTGGCATGGCGCTTGTATCGCTTTCGGGTCGATTTCTAAAGGTGAATTCAGCACTGTGTGAAATTACAGGCTATGGAGAAGAGGAACTGCTTGCGAAGACATTTCAGACGATTACACATGTGGATGATATGGTAGAAGAAGTCGCCTATACCCAAAAACTGATAGCAGGAGAAATCCATCACTTCACACTCGAAATGCGATACATTCACAAATGTGGCCGGATTATCTGGATACTGCTTAACGTGTCACTTGTCCGGGATGAATGTGACAGTCCCCTTTATTTCATTGCGCAGATTCAGGATATTACTGAGCGTAAGCAAGCGGAAGAAATGCTCCGCAAATCAGAAAAGCTGAACGCAGTCGGACAGCTTGCAGCCGGTGTGGCCCATGAAGTTCGGAACCCATTGACAGTGCTCAAGGGTTTTATCCAGCTCATGCAGGCACAGCGTGAAGACGAGCAGGGACATCTGGCGCTGATGATGTCAGAAGTTGAGCATATTGAAGCGATTATTACGGAATTCCTTGTACTAGCCAAGCCACAAGCCATTCGTTTTCAGTCGAATGATCTTGCTACTATCATTTCACATGTCGCTGCACTGATTAGCACGAGAGCAGTGATGAACAGTATTCAGATTAGTACAAGAATCGCCGCCGACCTTCCGCATATTGAATGTGATGAAAATCAGATCAAGCAAGTATTTGTGAACATGTTGCAGAATGCAGTTGAATCGATGCCAGGGGGCGGACTGATTATGATTACAGCCGCTCGCCTTGGCAAAGATCACGTACAGATTCGTTTTATAGATGAAGGATGTGGAATTGCGAAAGAGCGTATTTCGCACCTTGGCGAGCCGTTTTATAGCAACAAGGAGAAAGGAACGGGGCTTGGCTTAATGGTCAGTTATAAAATCATCGAGACTCATAAAGGAACCATAAAAGTGGAGAGCAGGGTAGGCAAGGGAACGGTGTTTACTATTATATTGCCTGTATCGCAGCTCGTTAAAAAACAGCATGGATAATCGTGGCCGCTCGTGGAATACTTTCTAATGAACAGGGAGGTGAGTACACATGGCACAGAATCAAAACAAAAATAATAGCATTCAACACGGCCTTGAGGCAGCTTCTGCAAACGCAACGAACAGCGAGGAGCAGCAGCAAGTACAGCAGTTATCGGAACAGGTACAGAACGCACAGTTGAATGTGAACGCAGCCGAGGAAGAGAACGTGCAATAAATGAAAAGAGAATCATCAGAGGCTGTCCAAAAAGCCAGAACATGGCGAACAGGGCAGCTTTTTCGTGATATCGACAACGTGTGGAGGTGGGAGTGGGAGAAGGGAGGAGCCGTTCGCTTCGGTACGCTTGCAGGGAAGTGGGGCTGTCCGTTCCAGGAGCCCGGCGAACTCGCCCGCAAAGAAAAGCCTCCGATGTTGATTCACTGAAGGATTGCGGACAAAGGCCCGTTCGCCGTTCTCCCTCCGCTGAGTAGGCACTCTCTTGCTCTTCCCTTCTCCCACTCCCCGCACAACGTTTCGGTTTACAAAAAACGCGTGATACCAGAACGGATTTGCTCGATCGTAACTGGCTTTTCGAAAGATGGCGTCCTTGTTTTTTTACTTGCATGGCAAAGCTCAACCTCTTGATGTTGCCTAATGATTTTTATCCAAACTGTGTCAGGAGCGGGATCGGGCGGGGCAATGGAACGCCTGTACGCGACTCCCTAGCGGAAGGAGGCAGGCGAACGGGCTTTTGCCCACAATGCTTCGCTGCAAATACATCGTGGGCATGTTTTGTGGGCGAGTTCGTCTGGCACCTAGAGTGGACAGTTACCACTTCTCCGTAAGCGTACCAAAGTGACGAGGCCCCGCCCGATCCCGCTCCTCCACCACACTTTGGAGAAAACCTTTGCTGGGCAAACGCCTGATTATAGGCGGATTGTCGAGTATTTGTACCATATGTTTTTCTCCGGGCATACCATGAGGGAGCAATCCATTCAGGAGGAGGGAAATGTATGTATCATCCATATATGTGGGCATATCGTGCGCCGCAGCCGTCAGGGCAGTCGATTGTACTTGATACGGCGATTGGCGATGTGAACGGGGATCGCGTGCCGGATCGCGTCTTTCTTGTCGGAACAAAACCGTACGGAGCGAGTAGTCCGCTGGTTGCTGATATTACGATCGTTGTGGAAGACGGACGAACGAAACAACACTACCGTATTCCACTTAAAGAAAATCAGGGATATGGACCTACGCTTTTCCTTGGTGACTTTACCGGGGATCATGTGGACGATATCATGGTCAATATGAGTTCTGGTGGTTCTGGTGGGATCACGTATAACTACGTGTATTCGTTCCTCGGCAACCAGCCGCGCAAGCTGTTTGATTTTGAGCAGTTCAACCGTACGCATACAGGTACCGTAACGTATGAGGATTATTATAGAGTACGAGTGGTAACAGAAAATCCAAAAAATGTGTACACACTGGATATAAACTATAAAGGTGCAGACTATCTGAACGAAATATACCGTCCAGATGGAAAATTGAAAGCTCCGCTGAGTGGAGACATTAATGGATTGGGTGGATTGTATCCGGTCGATTTTGACTATGATGGGGTGTATGAGTTGATGGCGTTCCAGCGCATTATTGGTCGCTATAATGCAGATGGTCTTGGCCTGGTTATGAATGTGCAGAAATGGCAGGGTGACCGATTTACCCCATTTAATCAATGGATTGCGATTAATGGATAAGCTGCTGCGAGAAAATAAGCGTTGCCGGAACGAAATTAGGCAGCGCTATTTGCTTTGCCTGGTGCGGTTAGTTGACGTTTTAGGAGATCCGTTGTATCCTCCTTACAGATAGATGAAGCGATCCAGATCGATTTACATGCAAAAAAGAGGCGATTTTGAGAATGGAAGAGCGAATTTTACTACTGCTTGGGTTATTAAAAGTACAGAGCCAGCACGGCTATCAAATCAATGAATTTATTGAGCGAAATTTAAGTCGCATTACAGATATGAAGAAGGCGACCGCTTATGCCACATTGAATCGGCTGCATCAGGACGGCTATATTTCTGTACGGACAGAACAGGAAGAAAACCGACCACCGCGCAAAGTATACTCGATCACAGAAAAAGGGGAGATGCGCTTCTGGGAACTGCTCCGGACAAGTCTGGCAGAAGTCGGACAGATGACGCTTCCGGGGGATATTGGCCTTATGTTTCTGGATCATCTGCCGCATGAAGAAGCGTTGTCGTATTTAAGGGCCCGGCTTCTAAAATTGGAGGAACAAATCGAAATGTATGCCAACATACCGTATCACGGCCCGCAGTCGAGCATTGATCTAACCGTGGATCGTCGTCTGCGCCTGTTGCAGAGCGATCGTGATTGGCTTACGGAAACGATTGATAGACTATCACAATTCGAAACATAAAAACAGCCTGATAGCCAGGATGGCACAGGCTGTTTTTATGTTCATTATGCATCAATGAATTTGAATGCCATATATGTACGGCTCGCGGGTGGCCACTACCGCTGTGCCATTAAACACAGCAGGTGTCGCTTCAATATTTGCGTTGAGTGACAGACGTGTACGTTCTACACCGTTCTTACCGTCCAGCAAGCGCAGCATGCCTGCGGAATCCCCTTGAAGAATGTACATGTTTCCATTTGCATCATATAGATCGACAGGAGAGGACCAGGCGTATGCGGTTGTTATCTGCTGCCATATTTCATGTCCATCTGTCTTATCCAGTGCCACGATCAATCCGCCATTGAATGTGTGGTAGCGGGCGATGGTAAAGACGACTCGATCTGCTGCTTTTTGTTTGCCGACAATATTGGTGGCTAATACACCACCGTTTACTGGGCGTGAGCCTTTCAGGGAGAAACACGGATAGGCTTTTTCCCACAGCACTTTTCCGGTGAGACCGTCGAGTTTGCGTATGAGAGCCGTGCCAGCTGTCCCCTGTTTATCTACTTCGCAACCTGTATAGAGCACTGGACGCCCGTTTTCTTCTTCGACGGTTAGTGTTGCATCTGTATCATCCGGTCCTGGTGTCATCCAGACAGGCTTCATCGTGGTAATATCGAGACATTGAATGACCCCACTATTATCTGCGAAATACACGTAATTTTTGTAGGCAGAAAGCGAATTTTCTGTCCCGATCTCTTTTTGACCGGCTGCCTTGTAACGATATTTGGTTACCGTTGGTTTTATCGTAATTGATGGGGTAGTCCGATTGAAAGTCGTATTGAGCTTAATGTTGTAGATGAGGCCATTTTCCCCGCCAAGGATCATCGTATCGGTATCGCCGTGAATAAGCGGAGCCCCGTCGAATGCGCCCCATTTCCGTCCGGCAATCGGGTCTTTTCCATCGAGAAAATACAGGAGGGACTGATCGATAAGACTAAAGATACGATAGCCGATCGCCCCAGTCTCTGGAATCCCCTGTCCGACGTACAGCAATGGGTATCCGCGTGGATCAAGCGTTACACTTCCTTTGATCGGATTGCGGATTAGAATGGGTGGCCGCGACGGTTTGCCTGTGGCAAGATCAAGGAAATAGATGCGCCCATCAAGCGAGGCGTAGATCACTTCTGTAAAATTCGGGCGATTCTTGAATTCTTCGTACAGATTCATCATAGCTCGTGTACGATCCGGCCAGCGGACAATTGCCGGCTGCCCGGTCCAACCCGCTCCACCGCCCCAGCTGCTGCGAGAAGTGTGTGCCTGCCAGAGCTGGCTCAGAGACGTAGCAGATTCAATGGTACCAAAAACAGGCATCGTCCGCTGCGCGTTGCCGCGAAACGTGAGGATACCTTCAATAGATGGAACATCCTGCGGGGAGAAAACAGGTAGCGGATCGGCATGAAAGGCTGCTAGCGGATGGCTGCCGGAAAATAGCGCATAGGATAGCCCAGGTATGGGAGCGGTAGTGCCTGCGAGTGGGGCGGGCGGACGACCGTCCGGCGGCTGCGTGGCAGAAGGTTGTGCTACCGTTTCTACAGCCGATGTGGCAGATTCCCGCTCGTTTCCCACAGGAGCTTGCTTGTGTGACAGATAAATCAGGATGGCAACTCCTCCGATTACAAGCGTACTAGCGCCAAGGAGCGCAAACATTAAGCGAAACATACGTCTACGATTCACAACGTAACTCCCTTTTTCTTAGTTCAGATGGTTTACTTTTTATCGTAACACCTTTTTGAGGGATGCAAAAGAGGGGAGAGTACGTGTGTGAATCGTATTACAGAATATCTTTGTTTTTTTTATAAAAAATCCATAGTGCTCCGAAAAAAACGATAAAACCGATATGGGGAATTAAAATTAATAACATCATGCCATGCATAACGATCAGCTCATTTCTTTGATAAGAGATTTTCAACCTTGTATATAGAATACTTGATTATGGAGGAAATGAACCCATCCACTTTATATTTTTATAGGCCATCCATCTGGTTTTTAGCAGATATTATGCAGTACAAAACCAGCCAATCAGGTTATTTTTTGGCTGAAGTTATTTATAATAAAGTGTATACTACTCAGGTTTGCAGGCAGAAAAGGAGGGGCTGACGTGGAATGGAAGCTAGATCGTTCAAGTCATAAACCGATGTATAGACAAATTATCGAGCATATGGAATATCGGATTTCAAATGGTGAGTATCCACCGGGCAGTTTATTGCCATCTGAACGTGTGCTTGCCAAGGAGCTAGAAGTAAATCGCAGTACAATTGTAACGGCATATGAAGAAATGCGTGCTTCTGGACTTGTTACAAGCAAGAAGGGGAGCGGGACAAGAGTGAGCTTGTTTGGACAGGAGACGGAATACAATCAGCTGCCTGATTGGGATCAGTATGTAATCGGAGGATCACTTTTGCCGAATGCGCCGCTCATGCGCCGCATTTTTAAAGAAGCCCGCAATGAAAAAGTGATTGATTTAGCCACTGGCGAACTATCGCCTGATTTATTTCCGCGAGCGCAGGTCGAGGAAAGGATGAGGGCGGCGAGCTTTACGTTTCAATCCGGGTATGAACACCAGCAAGGAAACTTGCAACTGCGTGAAACGATTGCAAGTCAGTTGAAACGAGATCGGGATATTGATACAGCGTCTTCGTCTGTTCTCATTACATCAGGTGCCCAGCAGGCGCTGTATTTAGTTATTCAATGCCTGCTTAAACCCGGTGATACGGTTTTGATTGAGGACCCGTCGTATTGTTATTCGTTGCCGTTGTTTAAATCGATGGGCATTAAAACATGTTTGCTGAAAGCGGATAAACATGGGATCAATCCGGATGATATTGTGGCGTTCCATCAGAAAAACAAAATTCGGATGATATTTTTAAATCCTACGTTTCAAAATCCAACTGGAGTTAGCCTGCATCCAAAAAGGCGAAAAAAGCTGCTTGAAATCGCCGTTGAATACGGCATACCCATCATTGAGGATGATCCGTATACGTTAACGGCTTTTGATACGCAAGCGCCTCCTACGTTGAAATCAATGGATGACTATGGTGTGGTCCTTTATATAAGTTCCCTTTCTAAAATTGTGTCATCCGGGTTGCGCATTGGATGGATCGTGGGTCCACAGCCGGTTATTAGTCGATTAGCCGATGTGAAGCAGCAAATTGATTTCGGACATAGCATTTTCTCGCAGTGGATGGCAAATGAAGTTTTGACCTCTCCGAATTTTGATGAGCACATTCAGGCGCTTGGTTCGACGTTGCGCAGGCGAAGGGATGCGATGATACAAGCTTTGTCCGATTATCTTCCGAATGAAGTGGAATTCTTGGTGCCAAAAGGAGGCATCCATCTGTGGTGCAGGGTGAAAAAACGTGTGAGTGAATGGAAATTGCTAGAACAGGCAATTGATCATGGCATGATTTTTATGCCGGGGAGTGCTCTCGGATCAAGCGAAGGATATGTCAGATTTACATTTGGTCGCACGGATGAGACGAACATAGAAGAGGGAATTGCCCGCTTTGCCAGCGCACTGCTTTTTAGCAAGTGAAAGAAAAAAGGAGAGGGAAGAGTGTCCCAAAGCTAGAACATGGCGAACAGGACAGCCTTTCTTGGGGGAGGTTTTCTCCAAAGTGTGGTGGAGGAGCGGGATCGGGCGGGGCCTCGTCACTTTGGTACGCTTACGGAGAAGTGGTAACTGTCCGCTCCAGGTGCCAGACGAACTCGCCCACAAAAGGTGCCCACGATGTATGTGCAGCGAAGCATTGTGGGCAAAAGCCCGTTCGTCTAGCCCCTTCCGCTAGGGAGTCGCGTACAGGCGTTCCGTTGCCCCGCCCGATCCCGCTCTAGCACACCTTGGTTAAACACCATCAAGCAATATCAAGAGGTCGAGCTTTGCTATGCAGGTAAAAAATAAAGGAAGCAGACTTCCAAAAATCCAGTCGCAACCCGAGCAAATCCGTTCTCCCAGAGCGAACAGCCACCGCTTCCCTGCAAGCGTATCTAAGCGGATGACTCTTCCCTCGCTCCTTCATTTTTTGATCTCACCTGTACGACGCTTTGAAAATATTCAGTATGTCCTCGGCAGTGAGCTCATGTGTGCCAGGAATAAACGGACGTCCGCCGCCGTTGATGCGGATCGTTTCGTCTGCCATCATAGCCAGGTCGCTTTCCTTAATATTCATGTCAGCGAGTGTGCTGTACACACCGATCTCTTTATACCAATCAATGAGCGCTTCGATTGCCAGCTGTGCTGCACATTCGTCATTCTGTTCAGTAATGTGGAATACATTACGCGCCAGGCGGGCTAGACGATGTGGTCGATCTTTTTTGATGACTTGTTCAAAATAGGCCGGGGTGATGATCGAAAGCCCACGCCCGTGTGAAATGTCATAGTGAGCAGAAAGCGTATGCTCCATGGCATGCACCGGGAAGGAACCGCCGCGCCCGGCATTAGCAATGCCGATTAGCGCCAGTGTGCTCGTCCAGAGCAGGTGCGAACGAGCTTCGTAGTGGGTCGGCTCATCAATGGCTTTTTTTGCATACATGATCGTATTGCGCAGCAAGCCCTCTGTGATCTCATCCTGCACGTTGGCGTGCTCATCCCCGGTTAGATATGCTTCATACAGATGGGTGAAAATATCTGCTGCCCCGTCTGCTGTATACGAAGCGGGTACGGTGTAGGTCAGCTCCGGGTCAAGAATGGCTGCTCTCGGGAACAGGCCCGGTCCGCCGATGCCGGATTTTTCTTTTGTATCCCAGTGGGTGAGAACGGCACCGGAATTTGCTTCTGATCCGGTAGCAGCTAGTGTCGGGATTGTAACGATCGGCAATGCTTCTTGAATGGGCAAAAGCTCGGTTGCCGTGCCGGCAGGATTGCCGCGCATGTAATCATAGATAGGACGATTAGAGAGTGTAGCTGCTGCAATGGCTTTAGCTGCATCCATTGTGGAACCGCCACCCAATGCAACAATTACATCGCAGTTTTCCTCACGGGCGATGCGTGCACCGTCATCAACCGTTGTCGTGCGTGGATTTGATTCAACGCGGTCAAACAGCACATACGCAAGCTTCGCCTGTGTGAACGACGCGATCACCCGATCCAGTACTCCGGTTTTTTTCGTGGAAGAGCGGCCGGTGACCAGCAGTGCTTTTGTGCCATACTGGCACGCCACTTCCCCTGCTTTTTCGACCTCTCCTTTGCCGAAGTGAATGCGGGTTGGCATATGAACAGTAAAATTTAACAAAACACGTTCCCCCTTTGTATGGATACACTTTCTATACTACCCAACTATCCTTTTGATAAGCAAGGAGGGGAAGTATTATCAGAATAGTTGTCTGAAAATTCTGTGCGTGATACGATAGAAAGAAAAGGGGAACGACACCATGAGATGGACATTGCCTATTCACACAAACGGGGTGCTTCTATCAGTCTTTATTGGGCTGGTTGTGGGGCTTTTTATGTATGGTAAACCGGTCGAGAATACGATACACGTAGGAACGCCAAGCGGCAGCTTCCTGATTGAATCAGATCAGCTCGTACGCGGTCCACAGATGGAGATTGAAGCGACATTGCGTACGTATATGCTATCGAATTTCGGGATGCCACGCATGCGGGCGGCATGGTTTGAAGAGATTCAGGAATATCGTGCTGAAATTCATGAGAAGTCTGTCACCATTAAAGTCATGATGCTTGATTCCGCTTCACGTGAAGACGTACAGGCGGTATACAACGCCGTGCAAGGCTTTGCCAAAACACGTCTGCCCCAGTCGCTGCAGCCAGCTTATATCGTCGTGACGGATACATACAAAAAGGAGCGGCGTGATGCCACTCCCCTTAGATAAATGGACTAACCTGATAGCCTTCTCGTGCGAGCCGCTGCTCGATGCGGGTAATATGTGCTTGATTATTTGTTTCAAGCGACAGCTCTACTTCCGCCTGTCCGGGTACAATACGTGGGCTGATTCGATTATGGTTGATTGCGATCACATTGGCACGTTCCTCAGCGAGAATGCTGAGCAGTCGATTGAGATAGCCCGGTTTATCCTGAATCGTCGTGAAGAAGCGAACGTAGCGGCCTGATTCGATGAGACCGTGTTCAATAATGCGCGACATGAAGGTTATATCCACATTGCCGCCGCTTAAAATCACAGCGATTTTTTTGCCGGTAAACGGAACGCGTTTATAGAGGAGAGGAGCAAGAGCAGACGCTCCCGAACCTTCAACAAGCAGTTTACTCCGTTCAAGCAGATACAGCATCGTGCGGGAAATTTCAATATCTTCTACGAGAAAAATATCATCGACATACTGCTGTACGAGAGCAAAGGTGAGCGTTCCTGGCTTTTTAACTGCGATGCCGTCTGCAATTGTCCCGGTACTTGTCACGGGTGTTACGACACCTGCACTTCGTGAGGCATGCATGCCCGCGCAGGCAGCTGCCTGGACGCCGTATATTTTTACATCTGGCCGGATGGCTTTTACGGCAGCTGCCATACCAGCAATTAGCCCACCGCCGCCAATCGGACAGAAAATGGCATCTACATCGGGCAGTTGTTCGAGAATTTCAAGGCCGATGGTGCCCTGACCTTCCATGATGCGCTCATCGTCAAACGGATGGAGAAAAGTAGCCCCGGTTTCCTGCTGTACTACATAGGCATGCGCCAGCGCTTCATCGAATGACTGGCCATGCCGAATGACTTTTGCGCCGTATGATTCCGTTGCCTGTGCCTTGCTAAGTGGCGCTCCTTCTGGCATCACGATCGTACATTCAATGCCTGCCTGTGCGCTACTGAAGGCCACTCCTTGTGCATGATTGCCGGCGGAAGCAGCCACCACCCCGTGCGCTTTTTCTTCAGGTGTAAGAGAGGCGATTTTATTGTAGGCCCCCCGCACTTTGAAGGAGCCGGTTTTTTGCAGATTTTCAAGCTTCAGATACAGTTCATTGCCTGAGATACGGCTAAACGTAGTGGAATAATCAAGCGGTGTGCAGCGGACAATCCCGGCAAGTTGGGCCCTAGCCGCCCGAATGCTTTCAATCGTAACCATACAATTCCTCCTTTATGGTATAGATTTCCCCTGTGTTTTAGAATCAGACACGATATATTCATCTTTAATTAACAAATAGCGCTCCATTTCCTGTAGAAAATAAAACAGGTTGGCTCGAATTTCAAATTCTTCCCGACTTTTTGGTAGCTCTGTCTGTTCGAAATCCCGCTTCAACTGCCAGATCTGATCAAGGAATACATAGGCGGTATTACCTGAGTGAATATGGTCGCTTAAGTCATCTAGGAAGTCTGCGATTTTTTCGCCCTGTGATACAGAATATAGAAGCGTGGAGATAAGGGGAACCATTCGCTCCAGCAGGTGAAACTGTTGTTCTCGCATGTGAAAGTAATGATAGTAATGGTCCTGCTTACGGAATAGATGATTTTCGACATTTTGAATGGCCAGGCTTTTTGCAGCGTTTATGAGCTCCGGTGTTTCGAGCAGCTCATGTCCATCCCATGAACTTTCGTGATTGCGTAAATAAACGACAAGTTCCTTCATAATCACCCGAAAGTTAGCTTCTACTTTTTGCTGATATTTTTTCAGCTCGATTTCCATGCTAGGCATGTAAATATTCATCAGAAGCCCGATGCCAAGCCCAATGCTCATAATGGCTAGCTCATTTGTGAAAAAGGCAACCGAGACTTTTTGTGTGGTGTATAGATGAAACAAAATAACGCAGGAAGTTACGAACCCCTCTTGAATGCGTAGCCGGACTAGTAGCGGCACGAGGCATAGCAACAGAATAAAAATGGTAACCGGATGATAGCCGAGAAAAGAAAACAGCACCAAACCGAGTAGCAGTCCGAGTACGCAGGAAAAAAAGCGGGCAAATGCATTTTTGATCGAGCGTTTTTTGGTCACCTGCACGCTCAGGATGGTTAGAATGCCGGCTGAAGCCGCGAATTGCAGACCGAGCCATTGGGCGAGAAAAATGGAAAGGGATGTTCCAATTGCGGTTTTAATTGTGCGATAGCCAATTTTCATAGGAGTCCTCCTTGTGCATGTGTACGCAAAAAAAGGAGGTCAAGCCTCCTTTTTACAAAGTTGTTCCTGATACAGTACTACATTTTAGAGTGAGAAAAAAGGTCTATCTTTATTTTTATCATACTTGGCCGACATCATGCTGGCCGATGATGAGTGTGACTGCTTCTAAATAGACAGAAGCCGGACGATCCGGTTGTGTTAAATCCATGCTGACCTCGATTACTCGGAACTGCACCTTTTCATTCTGTCTTAGATCGTATACGACGGTGAATTCTTTTAAGCCGAGGGCATGCGTTGTAATGACACAAGATGGTGTTACAACAGGAAGATCAAATTCTCCATGGTAAAAATCCGTTTCGCTCAGCAATTCGTTGTTGAAATCGACAATTTTTACAGTCTGATGGATATCATATTTCATAAATAAATCCCTCCTATACATAATAGTGTAAACAAAGGGTATAAATGGTTCTAGAAGGAATTTTGTAAGTGCGAAAATGGGTTGTATAAACAATATACATCGTGACTAATCCTATAAAAAGCAGCGTCAAGTCAGAGGACGTCTTCGTACCTCATCTGGCTTGACGCTTTTTTTTATTTTTATGGACTGTTGACGAATCAAAGCATCCGATGTATTATACCTACAAGGGTATATACCTTAAGGGGTATGAAGAGAGGAGGAATCAATCATGACAGTATCAGCGATGAGCGCAAAAGAGCTTCACGACAAAATGAATAGTGGGAAGTCAGTATTTATTCTAGATGTACGTAATCCGGATGATTACAATGATTGGAAGATTGAACATCGGAATCTAGTAGATGTTAACATTCCGTATTTCGATTTTTTGGATGACAATGAAGATATGTATAATCCGCTTCCGAAAGATACAGAGATTGTGATCGTATGTGCCAAAGGTGGAAGCGCCAAAATGGTAGCCGAGATGGTGGATAAGCGCGGATATACGACCAGCTATCTCGAGGAAGGTATGCTTGAGTGGAGTCAGTTTTACCACACGGTTACGGTAGTAGATGAACCAAAGATGAAGATTATCCAGGTCAACAGACTTGCAAAAGGCTGCCTGTCGTACATGGTTATGTCGAATGGAAAAGCGATGGTTGTCGATCCGGGTCGTCACTACGAAGAGTATTTGAAGCTAGCTAAGGAGGAGCGGGTCCAAATCACACATATTATGGATACACACTTGCATGCAGACCATATCTCAGGCGCACCGGAATTGGCGAAGCAAACAGGAGCGAGCTATCATATTTCTCGCAGTGAAATGCAAGGATCAGACATCATCCCATATCATGCACTGGAAGACAAACAGACATTTCAGATTGGAGATGTTGACGTAAAAGTAATGGCCATTCCAACACCTGGTCATACCCCTGGGAGTGTATCGTTCCTCGTGCAGGATCGCTATCTCTTATCAGGTGATACCATTTTTGTCGGTGGACTTGGGCGCCCGGACCTGGGTGGGAAGGCACGTGAATGGGCGCAATCCCTGTATGATACTGTATTTACCCATATTGAGAATATGAACGATGACACCCTTGTGCTTCCGACACACTATACGGATCTCCGTGAAGTGAATGAGCAGGGCATTGTCGGTGCGAAGCTCGGGGAGATTCGAGAGAAGAATCAGGTAATGCGCACAAAAGATCGTGAGCTGTTTACCGAGATGGTTGCAGGTACATCTGGTGCGACACCACCAAACTATGACGAAATCCTTAAGATTAACCGTGGTGATGTACAGGTCCCGCTTGATGTAGCAACGGAACTTGAGATTGGTCCAAACCGCTGCGCGATTCATCATTCGTAAGCTAACATACACCAGTAAACACCATTGACAGGCAGATTACAGTGCGCAACAACATACCTATAAGAGTATATACCTGGTGAGGTAGGTATCATATGAGATGAAGAAAGGTGAGATGCAAAATGGCAAAACGTGTAGCTATTATCGCAAGTAACGGAGGTATGTTTGACGCATACAAAGTATTTAACATCGCAACCGCATCCGCAGCAACGGACGCAGAAGTGGCAATCTTCTTCACATTCGAAGGGTTGAATTTGATTCACAAGCAAGGTCACCAGCAGCTTCCGATGCCAGCAGGCAAAGAGCATTTTGCGGAAGGATTCAAGCAGGCGAACGTCCCAGGTATCCCGGAACTTGTGAGTATGGCACAGGAGATGGGCGTGAAGTTTATTGCCTGTCAGATGACAATGGATGTAATGAACTTGAAAAAAGAAGATTTTGTAGAGGGTGTTGAGGTAGGCGGTGCGGTAACGTTCCTTGATTTTGCCTACGATGCAGATGTATCCCTGACATTCTAAACGACAGTAGAGGAGGAGATAAACGATGAATGCAGATGTTAAAGTAGATGCAAAAGGTCTTTCCTGCCCGATGCCAATTGTACGGGCAAAAAAAGCGATAGATGCGCTGGAAAGTGGCCAGGTGATGGAGCTTGAGACAACCGATAAAGGATCGGTTAATGACTTTCAGGGATGGGTGAAACAGACTAACCATGAGATGCTCGGCACGGAAGAAGAGAACGGGGTATACCGCTTTTTTGTAAAAAAAGTCTAGATTCATAAAGAATACCATCCGTCTACTTATCTTATAGAAAGGATGGTGTTCTTTTGTTTTTATGATACTTTTGTACTATAATTAAGCAAATTGATATCAAACTTATTTGAAACTTTCTATTTATGTTGTATACTTTTGGATGTATTTATAATATATGCTATTTGGAGGATGTGAGAGCTTGATAGCCAAGAAGAAACTTGGAGATATGCTGCTCGAAGAAGGGATTATTACTCTGCAGCAGCTCCAATCGGCCATTGAGTATCAGAGACAGCACAATATACGTCTGGGAAAGGCATTTTTAGAACTTGGCATCATTAGTGAACAGGAACAAATGGATGTCCTGTCTCGGCAGTTGAATATTCCTCTGGCTAAGGTAAGCATTCATTCTCTTGATGAGGTACTTATGGAGGAGATACCCTATCATTTTATTCAATCCAGCCAATTTGTTCCGTTCAAGGACGGGGCGGGTAATACCTCCATTGCTCTGGTAGACCCTCTTGATCTAGAAACAATAGATGAGATCGAATTTATCATTGGTACCAAACCGAGATACTTTTTAATTTCGGAGAGTAATTTTAACAGTGTAGTTGCTGATTATGACCGTTCACGCAATGCAGCCCAGACTCCGAGTCCTGATGCGTATGTAGCAGACTATTATTCTGTAGAGTACACGGCAGAAGAGGAGTCTCCGGTTATCAAGATTATTAACGATCTTTTTTATCGTGCTGTTGATAAAGGAGCTTCTGATATCCACTTTAATCCGGATGAACACGTCCTGAGAATCCGGTTCCGAATTGACGGAATTCTGTATCCTATAATGGAATTTCCTACTGCCTATCATGCAACCTTATCATCCCGAATTAAACTAATGGCCGGTATGGATATTACAGAACGCCGTATTCCTCAGGATGGGAAGATCAAGCTTTCTATTAAAAGCAAAAAAATAGATGTTCGAGTTTCTTCTCTACCATCTATTTTTGGCGAAAATATTACAGTTCGTATTTTAAATCGAGACAGTCTTATAACAAGTATTGCCGAGATCGGATTTTCCCCTACTATGCTCAATACATATCGGAACATAATGCGTAAATCTTCTGGAATCGTCCTGATTACCGGTCCTACCGGAAGCGGAAAAACGTCTACACTGTATACAACAATTCACGAAATGAACCAGGTGTTTAAAAATATCATTACGATTGAAGATCCAGTTGAATACGTTCTAAGTGGTATTACACAGGTTCAAATTAATCCAAAAGCAGGACTCACATTTGCTGATGGCCTGCGCTCTATTCTCCGGCAGGATCCTGACATTATTCTTATCGGAGAAATTCGTGATTTAGAGACTGCTGAGATTGCGATCAAAGCGTCTAATACCGGACATCTTGTTTTTGCAACACTTCATACAAACGATTCCGTAAGCAGCATCAGCAGGTTGATTAACATGGGCATTGAGCCTTTTTTGCTTTCTTCCTCTATTATTGCTGTTTTAAGTCAGCGGCTGGCACGTAAGATATGTCCTCGCTGTCAGACAACATACAAGCTATCTCCACATTCCGTAGAGGCGACTTATTTCAATCTGACAGAAGAAAATGATGAGATGACCTTTTATAAGGGAGAGGGCTGTACATACTGCAACCATTCTGGCTATAAAGGCCGAACTCCAATTCAGGAGCTTATGGTACTCGATGATACAATGAAGGAAATGATTCTCAGAAAACCCTCTACTGTTGAGCTACAGGAGCTGTGCCGAAAAAACGGCATGGCATTTATGGACGAAGACGGGCTACGTAAAGCACGGCTCGGTATCACCTCACTTGAAGAAATCATGAGAGTGACTGGATAAGGAGCACCACTATGAAATTTTTCAAGCCACGTACACAAAAATATCTTGGTCTTGATATTGACCATGAACGGGTTACAGTAGCTGAAATGCTGCTTCAGTCTGATCGCTTGACGATATCCACACTCGTTGAAGAAAAACTCACAGCCCAGCGCCCGCTCTCAGAGATTTTGAAGGATATAATATTTGAACACGGTATCCAGTCAAATGAAGCCATCCTCTCTCTTCCGTTTACTGACCGCTATGTAAAGCTTGAGCTCTATCCAAAAATGCCAGAAAAAGATCTGATTGCTGCCATTTCCCTCGATATTGAACAGATGACAGGTGAGAAAGCTTTTGAGAATACGATTCAGGATTACTGCATTCTTGGGGATACAGCAGATGCTGAAGGGAAAGAAAAAACTGTCGTTATGTTCGTCACAGTTTCTAATGAGGAAGCTGTCCACTACTATAAAGAGATTACAAGTGCCGGATTATCCGTCCGTGCCATCGAGATTGATTTCCTAGCTTTTCTGCGCACCATTGTATTATTCAAGCAAAATATCCCACCTGCTCGTTCGATTGGTTCATGCCTGTTATGCCTGCACGTATCGATGAGTGGTACGATTCTCATTCTTTTAAACGGAGAAACTCCTATTTATTTTAAAAAGATCCCTTTTCATGAGAGTGGTTTTTTCCATTACATAAAAGAGGAGGAAAATCTCTCTGTAACAGAGATGCAATGGCCGAAAGAGCTGGATGAACTACATCATGCGGATTTTGCGATACGTCAGGGAATGTCTGAGCTCGTCCGAGAACTAAATCGAGCGATTGATTTTTTTACAATTCGCACCAGAAGAAATGTCTCTGATATCCTCGTATCCGGAAGATTCGGAAGCTGTACTGCGATACGCACGTCCCTTCTTGGTTTGCTTGGCATTACTGTACATCCCTTGATCGTATCGGAACAGGCTACTCTTCAAAGTTATCAGCTAAGCAATGAAAGTTCAGAACCGCTCGCGCCCCAGTTCGCGCTGGCCTTGGGACTATCGATAAGAGAGGTATTTCCGTATTGAAAAAGCTAAATCTTCTCCCGCATATAGAGAAAAAGCATCCCCTTAAAAGAAAACTAATTATTGCGGGAAGTATACTGCTTACCTGCTGTGCTTTTGTATACGGTTATGCCTGGATCGAGCTCCATGATTTGACCAAAACTGAACAGGAATGGGCAGCCCGCACACATTCCTTGAATGGTGTGGATAAAAAACTGGTTCAGGCAGAGCATGACTATCAGGAGAAAATAAATAACCAGGCATCCATTACTTTGGCAGACAACCAAACCTTTTTTCTGCTTCGTGATATTGCTCTCTATAAACCGGAGACGATTTCTCTGTCAGGGATCGAAACCATCCCAGGGCCCGAAGAAAAAGCAAAAGATTCCACCAAAAAAAATCAGTCTGCACCTAACATTCCTTCAGCTTTAGTGCCAGCTCCGGCAGCGCCTGTTTCTTCAGAAACACTCGTACAAATCAAAGGCCAGACAGAATCTCTTCAGTCTTTAAGTGAGTTTACTCATTCTGTTGAACAGCTATCATATGTTCAGAAAGTCTGGATGCAGGACTCTTATGAGTATAAGCTATATGGTCAGCCAAAACTTTTTTTTACATTGCATATTACGCTGAAATAATTTACAGGACTCAGGGGAGTAGCCATGTCTTTGAAAAATCGTTTCACCTTGCTATTTGTCGTTTTGTGTACAGTCCTCCTTTTTTCTGGCTTTTACATGTACACATTTTACCAAACGGAAAAAGTAGATCTTCAGACCCGAATTGACTGGTATTCGAAACAGTGGAAGCAAAAAAGTGAGGACCAAAATAAATTTTTGCAATTAGAAAAAACAATCCAGAAAACAGCATCTGTATCAGCTGTTCAAAAGCAAAGCATCATACATACGAACTCATCTTCCATTTTGCGTTTTCTTGATTTATCCGAGCGTTTGCTACAAGTACGTACTGAAAAATTCCGGATTAAAACATCAGCACCAGGGCAGAACGCTTACGATATCGCCGTTTACGGAACATATTCAGATCTTTTGCTGTTTACGAAAAACCTGGATGCCTTCCGTACTCCTTATACAGTATCTTCTTTTCGCATTGAAAAAAAGGAATCGAGCATATCGAATAGCCCGGCATCGTCTCCTGCTGCATCTGAAGTAAAAATAGAGAACACAAACATCAAGGAATTAACTCATCTTCTCCAAGGTATAGAAGAAACGCCAGCGCCAATGCCATCTGATTCACCCGGGATAAAAAGTGAAATCAACCAACAGATTTTCATGGAGAAGATGCTATCTTCCAGGGAATTGGTCCGTTTTTCGTTTTCTATTAATTTCCAGGTTGTTCCGAATGTCCCGGACATCTACCCAGCTGATAAGATCTCTCCTCTTTCCCAGCAAACGGTAAAAGAAATGAAGCGCTCCCGAAAGGTAGTAGCCGATCTTTTTTCATTTGGCAGCAAGGCCGAGCTTCAAGTTCAATACATTCAAAGATTGTTTGCGCAAGAGCTGGAAGGAAAGTAGGGATTGTGATGTTGTTTTATTATCGAGCCCGTAATGAAGAAGGGCAGGAGCTTCGGGGATGGGTTCAGGAGAAATCACGCCAGCATCTTCTTAATCTTCTAAAAGAGCAGGGACTCTACCCTACTTCTCTTTATCAGATCTATATTCCAGACAGGTTGTTTACGAGTATTCGTCCTGCTCTGAACTCCCGGGCGAAAATAAAAGATCTGATTTTTTTTACGGAGCAAGTTTATTTTATGCTATCTACCGGCATTAATTTGTACGACAGCATCAGAACTGTTACAAGGCGTATTCATTCCAAAGCTATGAAATTTCGCCTTGAGTCCATCACAAAGGAGCTAGAGAAAGGAAATTCCTTATCTCAATCTCTTCAAATGCATGCTGATTTCTTTCCGCATATGATGATATCGCTGGTGCACGCTGGAGAAAGGGGGGGATTCATTGAGCAGGCATTCCAGGAATGCCATCACCTTTTCAAAACCGAAAAAGAATTTACCAGCAGCCTGTTTTCAACTTTGCTTTACCCGTGTATAACCGCTTGCCTTGCTTTTCTCGTCATGATTTTTCTCTTAGTCTTCGCGGTTCCGCAGCTGGCTTCCATCCTGACTTCTGTTAACGTTGAGCTGCCGGCCCTTACTGTTTTTTTGCTTGCCGTATCCGATTTTGTTACGAAGTATTTTCCTGTCATGCTGCTCGTCTTTCTGGTCGCTGTGCTTGTTTTTTCATATAGCTATCGAAAAAAAATGACTGTCCGCATGGCTGCAGACCGATTCCTGCTGCGTGTCCCACTCATTGGCTCCCTGATTTTAAAGGTGAACACTGCCCGCTACTGCATGACGATGGGGAGATTGATCGGCAGCGGTGTTCTAATCAGCCAGGCACTGCAGCTGTGTACGACCATTTCAAAAAACAGCCGTCTTAAAGATGCGTTAAAACAAATCGAGTCCGAAGTATTGACAGGCAGTTCTCTATCATCCGCAATTGAAACATGCGGGCTGTTCCCTTCCCTGCTTGTCCAGATTACCGAGGTCGGCGAGAAGACCGGGAATATCGAAGTCAGCTATGATCGTCTGGCCGAGCAGTATATGCAGGAAACAAAAAACAGCCTGAAGCGAATTACCTCGTTTTTAGAACCCGTAGTCATTGTGTCGATTGGTTTGTTTGTCCTGTTAATTGCGTTTGCGATCTTTATGCCTGTGATGAAAATGATGAATTCCATGTGAAAGGATTGATATGAAGTATGTGGGAAATAAAGAGAAATCAGGAAAAAGGAATGACATTGATTGAGCTTGTGACTGTTATGGCTATTATTGCGATCTTATCCGTACTTCTGTATACAAGCTATACCAAACAGATCAGCAATGCGAAAATTGTGGGAGTACGAACTGACTTTGTGCAAACCGCACTTGCCTGTGAACAATATGTAATTGATAATGGAAAACTCCCAACCACGGCTACTACGGGGGGAGCTTTTAATCCGGCTGAACTCAACAAATACTCAGAAATTGAATGGGCAGCTAGTACATCTTTACGGAAAACAGATCCGTTTGGAACATCATATCAAATCAGTTATGATTCTACTTCAAATGCAATAACCGTGACCAGCTACGGACCAGACAAAAATCTTAATGGTGGTGATGATATTACATTGACATTATCAATTGATAGTACCACCAAAAAATTCAAGAAAGTATCAAACGGGCTTGGCAAAGAAATCAGCAACTAACACATCTTACTTATCCAGTCTTCTTTCCTATAAAGAAGACTCTTTTCTTTCCGGAGGTGATCCATATGCCTGTGCGCTATGAGCATGGATTCAGCATGTTTGAAGTCATTGTAACCATCCTGATTGTGACCATCAGCGTCATGTTTATTTTCACGCTTTTCAGCAGTTCGCTTGACCTCGACCAAACAAACAAGCAACGGCAACAGGCCATTATGCTAGCAGAGAAAACGATTGCACGCTGCCAGGAAAACTATACCTCCCGCATTAATAATCCCTTAGCTGTTGACGCTGCTACCTACACCTCCTTGTGCGGGGGTCAGACGATGATGGATACGAGTCAGCCCACTCCGTATACCATATCCGTCCACATTGATACGCCTGCTGACGGGCTTGATACGAGCGGGGAAACAGCGGCAGACCAGATCATTTTACTCCAAGTAGACGTATCCTGGCCGAGCAGCAAAGGTACACGTACGATTACACGGTCCGCGTATGCATCGCTGCGCTGATTGCAAACAGGTGATCTCATGATTCAGAAAAAATTCATCCGAAACAGCAGCGGCATGACTCTCATAGAAATTGTCGTTTCGCTGGCTGCTGTCTCTGTTCTTATGCTTATTGTTATGGCGTCTTTTACCCTGCTTATGAAATCCAGCCTGTATACGCTGCAAAGCTCCGAACTTCGCGGGCTGGCTAAAACTATTTATTCAAAACTGACAGATGACATCCATAAAGCAGAGAGCATTCATGTGTATCAGGAAACCGGGCATCACTATCTCAAAATCCGCAGCCAGACGGGCTGGGTTACTTATGATCTGGATACAGCAAACGAAACACTTTATTATAATGGACAGCCACTTGCGCGTGCTCAGGCAGATGGAGTTGCTGCTTTTGAAAAGCCGAATACGGACAAAGGAAAACCGTCTGTTTCTATCTCTCTCAAAGTAAAAGAAAAGGAATCGGATCCCTTTCTTACAGTAAAGTTCACCGCCAAATCAGAAGTGCGGCACACAATTGTTACATGTGCCAATAAACCGTCTGCTGATATGATTTGCATCGATACAGCAGAGAAGCTGGCCAAAATCGGAAACGATCCTGCTTACCCATTAAATGGGAAATATTTTCAAATTGCAGACATTGAGCTGAATACGTATCGTTCAGGAGAAGGCTGGGTTCCAATCGGACAGAGGGAAACCACCCCATTCACTGGTATATATGAAGGAAATGGATTTCGTATTATAGGCCTGCGGATTAATCGACCCGACGAAAGCGGCCAGAGCTTATTCGGTTACGTAGCTGGCGCAGCTATTCGCCAGCTTCACCTAGATGATGTCTTAATTAAAGGAAAGCACAGTGTCGGTGCTTTGGCTGGTTCTAGCATAAACACTACATTTTTAGACTGTACCGTTCAGGGGAGATTATTTGGTTTTCAAAACACAGGCGGATTGGTTGGTTTGCAGACAGGAAACAGCGCCAAAATCGAACGATGCAGTACATTTGTCCAGATTGATAATGTCCGCCAAGAAGGGGTCCTATACGGAACCGCAGCAGGCGGGCTGATCGGACAAAATCAAAGTGGAACCGTCTCTTATTCTTCATCTAGCGGTATCATTAAAGGCGTTCGTCAAACAGGAGGACTTATTGGTCTCAATACTGGAAGCGCGTCTATTGCTCATTCCTACTCAAATTGTGATGTATATGGAAGTGATCTGGAAACAGGTGGATTCATAGGCAATAATCAGCTTTCTTCCACTATCCAAGATTGTTATGCTTCGGGTACTGTACAAGGAGGAAACTCATATACAGGAGGACTAATTGGGTTTAATAGCACTGCATCCATTATCCGTTCCTACGCAACAGGAAATGTTACAGGCAAAAGAGAAGGTATTGGGGGGCTGGTCGGTACTAACGATGGCTTTGGCGCGCAGATTACGGACTGCTATGCTTCCGGTCGTGTCCTGGGATATCAAGGTGGTGCAGGTGGGTTGGTTGGATATAATATATCGGGTGCCCGTATCGAATCCAGCAAAGCATATGGAAATGTAGACGGCCAGGGGCCAACTTCCCCATCTAACTCTAACATCGGTGGACTCGTTGGGCTTAATGAATCCTCCTTTATTTCCAATTCGGACGCATATGGAAGTGCGACAGGAATTAGCTATATAGGAGGATTAGTCGGACAAAACAATAACAGTCTCATTGATAGTTCGACAGCAAAAGGTGACGTGAAAGCTGAAAATACAGCAGGCGGATTAGTCGGAAGCAATCAAAATAGCTCCATCGTACGCAACACCTTTTCTTCGGGAAACGTGACTGGAACAGCAAATATCGGGGCTCTCATCGGCTGGAATTATGCTACATCCTCTGTGAAAGATTCTGATTCTGAGAAAAAAAGTTCTATTCTCCCGCTTATTGGGCGAGATGATACTAGTACTCCATAATTATTCTACATTACAGAAAGGGGGCCACTTATCATGCCTGATCATACAAACCGTCAGGCAGGAAGCATTACCTTCTCGCTTATATTGCTTATATGTGTCACTATTATTTCGCTCTCTCTTCTTCCTTTTCTATCAGGAGAAAACCTAAGAACCAAGCGAACAGAAGTACTGGCTGGAGTTGAGGCATCTGGAAAAGCAGCGGCCGAATATATTGCCTATTCGATTAAAAAGCAGCTTAATAAGAGTAAAAATATCAAGCTTGTGGTTGATCCAAAAACCGGAACGGCTTTCTTTCCTTCTACCATTTCGCTTGTTTCAGACACATTTTTGATAGGCACTTTACAGCCGAATGTTAATGCGATTACCAGCTTCCTTGGCCACAAACAGAACGTAATAGAAATAGAGCAACAGGAAGTCCCATCTTTCCCACCGTTATTCGGTCCCGTACAGGATGGACTTTTGTATCGGTATCCGGATATCCAAATTTCTTTTGTTCTACAGTCAGATACAGAATCGTATCACAGTCGCGCTTCTGTCATCCTGCGTAATCTTGCTTTTCAAAAAAACGGCATGGACTCAGCACAGTTACAGGACACATATACGGTATCTATAGAAAATTGGGAACTCAAAAACACGGCTCTCACTTTGCACTCTTTTACTTGCTCTGATGTTCCAGAAGGTTGGAAATGCATCTCCAGCGCAGATGATGTAAGAAAAATCGGAACTTCTTCTGATATGCCCTTAGACGGAAAGTACTTTCAAATTAATGATATTAATCTTAGCTCCATATCTGAATGGACTCCGATCGGTACCGAGTCAGCTCCATTTACAGGCTCCTATAATGGAAACTCTTTTGTCATCAATAGCCTCACGATTAACCAGCCAACACATACTAATCAAGGATTGTTTGGCTATGTGAGTGGTGGCACCATTACGAATGTACAGCTAGAGAATGTTCATATAATAGCGAAAGAAAATGCCGGCGGGCTGATCGGCACAGCTGCTTCCGCTTCTCTCGTTCGAAACTCGACTGTAACTGGATACGATCCAAGTATAATAAATATAAACGGAGAAAAAGGTCTCGGGGGACTCATTGGTTTGCAGAAGGAAAAGTCCCTTACCGATCAGTGTTATGCATCTGTCGGTGTAAAAGGAGCCGATCACGCTGGCGGACTAATCGGAGAGAATCATGCCTCTACCGTCATCCAATCCCATGCAAGCGGAAAAGTAGAGGTGATCTATAACGGCTCCTACACATCCGGAACGCAATTTTCTGGCGGACTCGTCGGCGGCAATAATGAAAGCGGATTGGTTTCACACTGTTACGCTGATACTGAGGTATACACTACAACAGGCAAAGGCGGCGGCTTAGTAGGGGGAAATCGCTATTCCACTATTCAATATTCACACGCGTCCGGCTCAGTATCTGCTTCTGATACGGCCGGTGGACTCGTTGGATACGGGGAAAATTCTCTCATTCACAATTCATATTCGACTGGTGCTGTAACTGTTAGGGATCATTACGCAGGCGGACTTGTAGGCTTCCAAAAATACGGCAGCTCTATTTACGATTCTTATGCTTCAGGAACTGTACGTGGGGGAGGCGATTATATAGGCGGACTCGTTGGTGCACAGTATGGTAACTACATGGGAGGCTCCGTTATCGAAAATACGTATGCGTCAGGACGAGTAGAAGGGCGTTCATATGTGGGAGGACTTCTGGGCTATGCAGGTGATGGGGCGAGTGAAGCACAGCTCTCCTCTATTCGCCGCTCCTACGCTCTTAATTCATCCGTATCTGGAACTTCTCATATTGGAAAAATTGTAGGTGCAGCCCTCAACTCTTCTGTTACAATGACTGACCTGTACTGCCTCAGTACTATGACAGGAGGGCACATAAACTATGCTACTTCTTCTATTACTCCGGAACAGGCTGTTACACAGGCACCATATGAAGCATATACGCTATGGGATTTTGGTAATGTTTGGTCAATTAAAGCGAATTCCTATCCAGCCCTCAACCCTTAATTTACAATTCTTTGTAGAAGACAAACAAGATGCTTTCGCTAGTCGGTCATACGATGGGATCCGATTTGCGTACGCAAATCGAAGCGCTACTCGATCATTTACCAGCGAAAGAAGGACAAATCATCCGGATGCGGTTCGGATTTGATGAAGATGAACTGAAAATGCTGTAAGAGATTGGTGAGCTTTTTATATTTAAAAATACGGGCATAGTTAATTTATCGTGGAATGGTTTACTTTATAAGACTTTTGTGCTACTGTATTCCATAGTTTAGATGCTTTTGTTTTAATTGGGTTTTATGGTTTTATAAGTAAAAAGCATGTTAATAGTAAAAATGTCATTGTGTTAAGGAATAGATAGATAAAACGGATAAAAGAGGATAAAGAGAGCTTAGGGGGAGTACAGGATGAGGGGGTTAGCATATCAAAAGCGAATGCTCATTCTTACAATTGTTGACGCGTTACTAATTGGCAGTAGTGTATTTATCGCTTACCAATTAAGATTCGAGATGGATATTCCGCTTGTTTATTGGAATACAGTACCTAAAGCTGTGATCATAGCGGTTTTATGTAGTTATCTTCTTCTTTATCAATTTAAAATATATAAGCGCTTGTGGCGTTACGCGAGCGTCGGTGAACTATATTCGATCGTAAAGGCAATTACTTTTGGAACGGTTTTATTTATTTTGTTGAATGAAATTATTTTTTATTACTCGATTCCTCGTTCGATTTATCTGATTAGTTGGATGGGATGTATCATTAGTATAGGAGGCTCCAGATTTATCTGGCGTATGAAGAAAGATAAGTATACTGCGCCGAATAAACGAAAATCAGGAAGAAACAGAGCCCTCATTATCGGAGCAGGAGATGCTGGAATATTGATTACAAAAGAGCTAAAGCACTCCTTTTCACAAGATATTTATCCGGTAGGATTTATTGATGATGACCTAAACAAACGAAATTTTCAAGTGAATGGGTTACCTGTATTAGGAGGCCGAGAATCGATTGTTGAAAATGTAAAAAAGCATGAAGTGTCCACTATTATTATTGCATTGCCATCTGCCCCTAGGTCTGAAATCAAGCAAATTATCGAAATTTGCAAACAAGTCCCCTGTACGTTAAAAACTCTTCCAAGTGTATATGATTTAGTAAGCGGAAAAACTGTGATTCAACCTATGCGTGACATAGACGTAGAAGATTTGCTTGGACGTGATCCGGTTAAGATTGATTTAAAAGGGATAGCTCACTATATTTCGGATAAAGTTGTTCTTGTAACAGGAGCAGGAGGGTCAATCGGATCGGAACTGTGCAGGCAAATTGCAATGTTTAATCCGATGAAATTAATTCTTTTGGGCCACGGTGAAAACAGCATTTATTTGATAGAGAATGAGCTTCGTAACAAGTACACAGAATTATCAGTCGAGTCTGTGATTGCTAATATACAAGATCAGCAGAGGATAGATGAAGTTTTTGATTTGCTTCGGCCGAATGTAGTATTTCATGCTGCTGCCCATAAACATGTCCCGCTGATGGAAGCGAATCCTATAGAAGCAGTCAAAAATAATATTTTTGGTACAAAAAATGTTGTATATGCAGCGGACAAATATAGAGTGGAACGTTTTGTTATGATTTCCTCTGATAAAGCGGTGAATCCGACCAGTGTCATGGGTGTTACCAAGCGGGTTGCTGAGATGATTATTCAGAGTATAAGTAGGGAAAGCAACACGCTTTTTTCAGTTGTCCGTTTTGGCAATGTGCTAGGAAGCCGAGGGAGTGTAATTCCACTTTTTAAAAGGCAAATTTCAGGTGGAGGACCTGTTACGGTTACACATCCAGAAATGATTCGCTATTTTATGACAATTCCTGAGGCTGTGCAATTGGTTATTCAAGCGGGAGCATTTGCCAAAGATAGGGGACTTTTTGTGCTTGATATGGGAGAACCTGTAAAAATTGACACACTTGCCCGGGATTTAATTCGTCTATCAGGATTCGAACCTGATAAAGAAATACAGGTTGTATATACAGGAGTTCGTCCGGGGGAGAAGTTATACGAGGAATTGTTTACAACCAGGGAAAGCTTGAACGCTACGAATCATAATCGCATTTTTAGTGCAAGACCAGAGCTTATAGCGAAAAAGGAAATTGAAATGTATTTAGATAAACTGAAAAGCAAGGCACTTCATAATCATGAAGATATTTGTTTGGTATTACAGGAGATTGTCCCTACTTTTAGAAGGAACATAGAGAAAAGTCAACAGAATAGTGTAGATATTCTTAATAAGAAGTGTATGGAATATAGTGTGAAGTAAAGTATGGTCTGACACATTAAAAAATGATAAAAAGGGTCTGAATATATGAAGAAGAGAATTTATTTATCTCCCCCGCATATCGGAAAGATGGAAAAAGCATATGTAGACGAAGCTTTTCGTGACAACTGGATTGCACCTGTCGGACCACATATTGATGCGTTTGAAAGAGAACTCGCACAGTATGTTGGGGTAAAGGGAGCTGTAGCGTTAAATTCAGGTACTGCGGCTCTTCACTTGGCATTGCGTTTGTTGGGTGTAGAAGAGGGAGATGTTGTATTCTGCTCTACGCTTACATTTGTTGCTAGTGCAAACCCGATTTTATATCAGGGAGCGCATCCTGTCTTTATTGACTCTGAACCGAATTCTTGGAATATGTCGCCACAGGCATTAGAACGAGCTTTCATGGATTCGGCAAAAAACGAAAAGTTACCTAAAGCTGTTATTATTGTTAGTCTGTATGGACAAAGCGCCGATATGGATCCATTACTTTCTATTTGCAAGCGATATGGGGTACCTGTTATTGAAGATGCGGCTGAATCGTTAGGGGCGACGTATAAAGGAAAAGCAAGCGGAACGTTCGGGGATTTTGGTGTTTATTCATTTAATGGAAATAAAATTATTACGACATCAGGTGGTGGTGCTCTTGTATCGAATGATACGGAAGCACTGAATAAAGCTCGGTTTTGGGCCACGCAAGCGCGGGATCAGGCACGGCATTATCAGCATAGCGATATGGGATATAATTACCGTTTAAGCAATGTGCTGGCTGGAATTGGGCGTGGACAGTTACAAATATTAGATGAACGCATTCGTACACGTAGGAACATATATGATAGGTACGTTCGTTTACTAGGAGATGCCCCCGGTTTTTCATTTATGCCAGAGATGGAGGGCAGTTACTCAACACGTTGGCTTACGGTAGTAAGCATTGATCTGCAGCAAAGTGGTATTCGTTCAGTAGAACTAGTAGATAGGCTTGAGGAAAATAATATTGAAGCAAGAGCGGTGTGGAAACCACTTCACTTACAGCCACTATTTGAAAAATGTTTGTATTATTCTCATAAAGAAGGGTACAGTGTATCCGATCACTTGTTTGCAACCGGGGTTTGTTTCCCTTCTGGATCAACACTTGAGGAAGAAGATATACAGCGAATTGTTGCTTGTATACGAGAAATGGTATGAAACTTATTTTTGCTCATGACACAATCCTTCAATATGATAAGGCGAGTGACCAATATTATAGTGCGGCATTTTCGTATTCGTTATGGTCTCGCTATTTAACAATGTTTAATCAGATGACGGTTGTTTCTCGTATGCGTGAAATGGAAGAAGGGGAGAGGAGGCAGATTCAGGCTTTATCAAGTGGTCCACATGTGTCGTTTGCACCTGTTCCCTCGATCAGTAGTCCGCTTGCGATGATAAAGTACCGCTCCACAGCAATTATGCTGATGAAGAAGGCGTTAGCTGATGCTGATATTGTAATTGCGCGACTTCCGAGTGAAGTAGGAGCGTTGGCCATTCATGTGGCGAAAAAGCTAGGGAAGCCATGGGCTGTTGAATTGGTTGGGCACGTATGGGATTCGTTCTGGCATTGTGGAAATTGGAAAGGAAAAGTATACGCGCCCGTGATGACATGGCGTATCAAATCTTTAGTACGGCAAGCACCCATTGTCCTTTATGTGACGGAACAATTTTTACAGGAAAAATACCCAACAAGTGGGAAAATGATAAGTTGTTCAGATGTAGAGATTCCAGATGTCTCCTCTGAGGTGCTGTACCGTCGCTTGTATCGTGCGACAGAGAAACGCTCTTCTTATGTTATCGGACTTATCGGTTCTATGCGTTCGAAATATAAAGGAATTGATACAGCTATACGAGCCGTAGCTCGGTTAAAAGATAGAGTGCCAGCAATCAAGCTACGAATTTTGGGCGATGGAAATACAACTCCGTGGAGGAGATTGGCCGAACAGTTGGGCGTAGGGGAAAAGGTAGAATTCTGCGGAGAAATTCCAGGAGGTCAGCCTGTTTTTGACTGGCTAGACAATATTGATGTATATATTCAACCAAGCAAAACGGAAGGCTTACCCCGTTCGCTTATTGAGGCGATGAGTCGGGGATTGCCGTGTTTTGCTTCTCATGTAGGAGGAATTCCTGAACTTTTGCCAGAGAGTTGCTTAATAGAAGCAGGGGATGATGACCATCTGGCTCAGCTATTCTTCACTCTTTATCAAGACGTAAATTGGGAGGAAACGCTTGTGAAGCAAAATTTTCATAAAGCGTCCACGTATGAAAAATCAGTGTTAGATGTAAGAAGAAAGGAATTTTTAGAAGAGGTTTATCGATTAGTCAAACGAAGTTCAGCAGGTGGATTGCAGCCGTAGGAGGAACAAGAATGAGGTTGGAGAGAGAACGGACAAGACGAAGAACACGGGCGAAAAGTTACCGAAGAATAGCATACATACTGTCCTTTGCGGTTCTTATTTTCTCAGTTCTGTTCTGGAGAGAAGACATAGTAAAGGGAATAGCACAGTTTTTAATCGTGCAAGACAATCCGAAAAAAAGCGACGCTGTGCTGGTTCTTGGTGGAGAGCACGACAAAGAGCGAACGAAAAGAGCTGCTCAACTGTTTCATGCAGGATATGCTGTCCACTATGTTGTTTCCGATGGCGGATATAATTACAAGGGAGCAAAAATAACCGATGAGATGGCAAAGGCCGCCGAATTATATAAGGTTCCTCGTTCGGTCATTGTGATGGAAGACAAGGCGTTAAGTACATACGATAATGCGGTCTATACGCGACAATTAATGGAGAAGGAAGGTTGGAAATCAGCGATTGTTGTGACGAGCAATTGGCATACAAGAAGAGCGAAAATGACGTTCGATAAAGTCTATAAGGATTCCGGGATCACGCTAAGCTATGCCTCGGCAGAGGACACTACACTAGAGAATTGGTGGGGTGATCTGGAGAAAAGTAAGATTGTACTTAAAGAGTGGGTGAAAATTATTTTTTATAAGGTTCGTTATTAGATATAGAAGAGAGAAGTGAAAGGAGAGAGCGCCTTTGAAAAGAGCGCTTGATGTCATTGTCTCGTTGATTTTATTGGCAATATTATCACCTGTAATTCTATTGATTACTGTTCTCATACGTATAAAGCTTGGCTCACCCGTGTTCTTTAGGCAGAAGCGTCCGGGACTACGTGCTGTCCCTTTCTATATTTACAAATTCCGTACAATGACTGACGAAAGGGACGAAAATGGAAAGTTGTTATCCGATACCGTACGATTACGATCATTTGGTCGTTTTTTGCGAAAATATAGTCTGGATGAATTGCCGCAGTTGTTAAATGTTTTACGAGGAGAGTTAAGTCTTGTTGGACCAAGGCCGCTGCTAATGGAGTATGTTCCTTTGTATACGGAGACACAGGCAAGAAGGCATGAGGTAAGACCGGGCATTACCGGATGGGCGCAAGTAAATGGAAGAAACGCGCTTACTTGGGAAGAAAAATTTATCCTCGATGTTTGGTATGTGGACCATCAGTCCTTTTGGTTGGATATCAAAATTTTGATGATGACTTTTTTTAAAGTGATTCGTTCGGAAGATATTAATAGTAAAGGGCATGCGACAATGCCTGTATTCACTGGAAAGTCCGAGCGGAGTAAAAGGTTTGAGATGTGATTGTGGTGGTTTCTTCAAAATATACTATAGATGAATAAGGTGGTAGACAGAGAGATAATGGGAGACCAGATGTATCACAAAGAAAACACAGACCATACAGCAATAGATCTTCGGCAGTTGCTTTCTATAATTCTCAAACGTTTGTGGATTATTGTTCTCTTAACTGTCGTTACCACAGTAACGGCAGCTTGTATTAGTCTGTTTTACCTCACACCTATCTATGAAGCGAAAGCACTGCTACTTGTGAACAATACACAGCCAAATAAAATTACTATGGTCAGAGATGTTGAGCGGGACTTGAAACTTGTTGATACCTATGCTGAATTGATGAAAAGCAGATCCGTTATGACACAAGCAATCATCCAAATGAAAAGCAAGATGTCACCACAGCAGCTTACTAACAAAGTTACAGTAAATAGACTGAACACTTCACAACTTATCAGCATTACGGTAATGGATCAGCGGCATGAGGAAGCGGTGCGGATTGTAAATACGTTAGCTGAAGTGTCGCAAAAACAAGTCAATGGATTAATGAAAGAAGATAATCTGCATATTATTGAACTGGCCTATGTAGAGGACCATCCGATTCCTGCGAAGCCGAAACCATTGATAAATACACTCATTGGTTTGTTGGTTGGCTTGCTTGCAGGAGTGGCTATCTGTCTTTTATTAGAGTACTGGGATGACACAATTAATGCTGCAGGCGATATTGAAAAAACGACAGGACTCCCTGTATTGGCTGTTATCCCGAAAATTAAATCTCTTAATAAACAAAGTGACAATCCAACTATAGATGTATATAACCGATTTGCCCGAGATGAAATCGCTACTGGCCTGGAGCAAGAATTAAGCCGCAAACGTAAGTATGCAAAAACCGTAAAAAAGAAGAAACAGATGAATACAGACGTAATCGAGGTATATCGTACTTTGTGTAACCATCTCCAATTTGGTATAGGCTCAAAAGTAAGAACTATTCTCGTCACCAACCCTGGGCCAGGGAAGGGAAAGCCGATAACGGTGATAAATTTGGCAGCTTCTCTTGCTCAAAATGGCAAGCAGGTTCTTTTGCTTGATGCAGATTTTAGAAATCCAAAAGTACATGACTTTTTCCGCATTTCTAATGATGTAGGTTTTATTAATCTTTTGCAAAGCGGCTCACATCAGGGAATCGTACAGAATACGTTCATAGAGGGATTATCTGTGATTCCGGCGGGAACAGCACCCGATCACAACAAGGAGCCGTTTGGTTCACAACAGTTGGAGGCATTTTTTCGAGAGATGGCTATTGCTTTCGATTATATTCTCATTGATGCACCGCCGCTGATGTCTGTTGCCGATGCACAAGTATTAGCAACGAGTGTAGATGGAGTGCTTATCGTTGTTCAGGCGGGAAAAGCGAATAAAGAGATACTGTTAAAAGCAAAGAGCTTGTTGGACCATGTCCATGCCAACATTATCGGGTTGGTTTTAAACCATCCAAAAATAAAGGGATATAGATACTATCACAACTAACTTCTCGCATTCGTGTATGTATTCTCCACATTAAAGATGTATCTCATCTGTGAAAGGATACAGTATGGGCAAAAAAAATGTTTTTATTAACGTTGTATATCTTTTGTTTAGCCATGTTTTTATTCGTCTCTTTACTGCATTAGCTGCGATTGCTGTTGCCCGTTACCTTGGCGCAGAGCAATACGGGATGATTGGCATCGGAGTTGCTCTGATTGGTATTAGTAACTATTTTACCGATCTTGGTGTATCGCAAACGCTGATTCGTGAGGCGACGAAGGAACAGGCGGATTTATCGTTGCTGCTGAGTGGCTATATTAAAACAAGAATGGTCCTGACACTCGTGACAGCGATCATCCTGTTGGTGATGATCGAAGCTGTCTATCAGAATGAATTGCTCAGACAAGTTCTCTACTATATGGTTGTTCCTAGTCTGTTCGGTAGTGCGTTGCAAGGCATTGGCAATACATATTTTCAAGTGATTCAAAAAATGAAGTATACTGCATTGCTCACCTCTGTCTCGGGAGTGATTACAGCAAGTACGTTTTATGTTGGAATTGTATGTACACTCCCTTTACAAGTGTTGGCTTCTGTCTATGGGATCTCTAGCCTGATTGGCGGCCTGTTAAGTATTGCTATGGTGTTGAAGCGTTCTCCGCTTAGGAGAGGGTGGGATCGCTCGATTTTACAGGGAGTACTTTATTTCAGCTTAGGTGGCTTGGCGGTAATTTTATTGCCGCAGCTTGGGCCGATTATTCTTGAGCAAGTTGGAACAATAGAACAGGTCGGCTATTTTGTTGCCGCTTATCGCATTCCAGCTGTTTTTTTAGCTATTCCTGGAATTGTTGCATCCGCTTTCTACCCGCTGCTGTTTCAGTATGGAAATAGGGCAGAAGACCAAGAAAAACATCTTTCATTAGGCATTGTGCAGGTGAAGTTAATGAGTTTTTTCGGCATCGGGAGTGGGGTTGTTCTCTTCTTATTTGCCGATTGGTGGATATTTCTCCTGTTTGGTGCTGGCTGGGAAGCGGCGGCCGATATTTTACGGGTGCTCTCCTTGCTCATTTCCCTGCAGGCGATTACAATTCCGCTTGCTGACTCATTAACGACCAAGGGCTATCAAAAGAGGAGAGCGGTCTTGCTTAGCGTAAGTGTTATTTTCTCTCTCTCTACTTATGTGACATTGGGGCACAGCTGGGGTGGTATCGGTGCAGGAATGGCAGCGATTATAAATGAATTGTTTTTGCTAGTTGCATTCTCCTGTGCCAATCCGGTTGGGTGGAGATTGATATGGGGGGGAACGAAAGTAAATGTGCTTGCTTCTGGAATGGTTCTGCTTCTAGCTTCTTTAGGGTTGACGAAGTTGCATCCGTTAAGCGGGATTCCGTTGCTTTTGTTGCTTTATGTGTTGCTGGTTCTTAGCATGGATGCAAGCTTACGAAAAATGATTCAGACGAAGTTTAGAGAGAAACGAGCTAAGCAAAAAACATCATCCTTTACATAGACAAATAGGGTCGTGTTAAGCGGTGGGTATGGAGATGAGAAAGGTATGAAGATACTGATCGGAACAGCATTGGCCTTGGGTACAGGAGGGGTTCGTTCCTATGTCCAAACACTAGAAAACGAACTTGTAGCAAAAGGGCACGATGTTTCGGTGAAGCAGCCTGATTTGCTTCGTTTTTATCATAAAATAATGGCAAGAATTAAGTCGCTAGGTAATCACAACAAAGTCAGACAAGAACTGATGAAAGCAAATACGAGCAGCTCTTTTACAAAAACAAGAAAATACATGCAAACGAACGGTGAGAATCTTGAATTGATTCATGCCCAGGACGTGCTCTATGCAGCTTCTCTGAGAGAGATGCACATTCCAGTTGTTCTTACTGTGCACGGTCCTCTATTAAAAGAAATGGAAATGGCTTCTAAGCTTAGTCAACATGTACGTTCCTATATTATTGAGCAAGAGCGAATTGCGTATGAGGGTGCAGCGCATATTCTTGCTGTTGATACAGGACAAAAGAAAATTATTGTAGAGGAGTACAACATTGATCCAGAAAAAATTACCGTTTTGCTAAACGCTGTTGATACGCGTTTATTTACACCACTGTCTTTAGAGGAACCGGAAGTACCGTTCTATCTTGTCCCAAGACGGCTGGTTCCAAAGAATGGAGTGGGTGTGGCAATCAAAGCGTTTCGACATTTGCAAGATGAGCGAATGGAGCTGTGGATTGTTGGGGATGGACCAGACCGTTCGATTCTTGAAGAGTTAGTCGATCATGAAGGACTTACGAACAAGGTACGCTTCATAGGTTCCATCGAGCAAGCAGAGATGGTTACCATGATGAACCAAGCGGAAGGAATAGTTATCCCTTCCATACCTGTTAATGGAGTGATTGAGGCAAGTTCGATCTCTGCCTTAGAAGGAATGAGTGTAGGTAAACCCGTGATTGCTTCTAATATTGGAGGCCTTTCAGAAATGATTACTCATATGAAAAATGGATGCTTATTTTCAGCAGGTGATGATAGTGAGCTGGCTGCGCTCATTAGGAAGCTGCATGCAGATAGGGAGTTACGAAAGCTGCTTGGTGAAAATGCTCTTGAATATGTTCGCGTAAATCACAGCAGCACAGCCTGGAGCGAGAAAATAGTCAAAGTGTATGAATCTGTATGCAAGTAATGAAGCGGGTGTTGCATGTTGGAAAATAACTTGCGTGGTTTTCTGGCGAAACGAAATAATCTGATTCTACTCCTCTGTTTTTTAGGGATGGTGATGGGTTATTTAGTAACTGCCCAGAGCAGTATGTTTTTGGCTATATTCGCGATCGGTTTATTTCTCATCGCATATTTGACCAAATTGATTACGATTACTCATTTATTTTGTTTAATTCCGCTTGTCTCTATTTTTCATATTCCGCTTGCTAGTGTTGGAGGTCTTAACATCACGGCGTTAGACACACTCATTTTCCTGTTTTATATATTTGTAATTCTCTTGATTTTCATGAAGAAAGATGTTGTCTTGCCCGTCTCGCTGAAACAGATTCTATTGTGCAATTTTATATTTATTGTACCAGGTTTTTTTTCGGCGTTTTATTTTGCGGGTCTCTCGAAAGCAATTACAGGCACAATTCTTGTAGGTAAGAAATGGGCTATGTACGCGATTTTTCTTCCAGCCATCCTGTTTATTTCTGACAGCGGGTGGAAAATGGTGCAGAAGGCGTTGTTAGCTACCGTCTTGATTGTTTCTGGAGTAACGATGTATTCTTTCATTTTCCCATCAGCAGATTCAGCAGGTGGGAGAGCTTCCTCGCTGTTTTTTAATCCAAATGTGTTTGCAGTGTTGATGGTGATGTTATTTAACGTTTCGTTGGGGCTTCTTGTGCTGTATCGCCGAAACCAGCTGGTTAGAATCCTGATTTATATTTGCTTGCTTATCTGTTTATATGGTGTGATTCAATCAGGTTCACGAACGGCCTCTATTGCTACAGTGGGAATTCTACTCTTTTGGTTGTTTCAAGCGAAAGAAATAAGTTTCAAGTTTAAAGCAACAGCGATCGGTTTGCTGGTGACGATAGCGCTGTTAGGGAATCTTCTGCTTGATACGACATCGTTGTTTCAAAGATGGACCGATGTGCTTGATGGAAGGGATAGTGTCACTTCGGTTACGTTTCGTATTGATGCGGTGCAGGTTGCCTACTATATGTTTTTGGACAGTCCGCTTTTTGGGTATGGTTTTACCAATTTTACAGATTTAAGCCAATATTATGTAGCGAAATATGCTTTGTTGCTCAATCAAAAAATAGAGACCACAGATAATCAATATATGGATACTTTGTTAGAGACGGGTATAGTTGGTATCGGATGTTTTTTCTTTATGCTCGCTGTAATTACAAGACATCTGTGGAAACAATGGAATCGTTCGATTTTTGCTAAAGTAACATTTGCCAATTTGATTCTTTTTCTTTTTGCTGGACCGAGTATGCCCTCATTTTATTCTCCGTTTACTTCGGCGTTTTTCTGGTATGTGTTTGCTGTTTCTTTTATTGAATTGGAAAAGAGTGGTGTAATATGAAGGTGCTGTTTTTAGATTTCACTACCTCGCTTGGCGGGGTGCAAGCGGTTTTGCTCCATCTGTTAAACCATTTAAATAAAGCTTTTTCAATAACGTATATAGATGCCTATGACAGTGAAATGACCGAAATTCTAAGGCGAAGACAAATTCAAGTGCGTAAAGCATCGATTTGGCCGAAGGTGAAGGCAATTGGCTGGCATAGGCCATCACGGCGAATACTTGCATTGTTTTTACTTGGACCGTCGTATTTCTTCTATATTTTAAGACTGGTAAAGATTTTTCGAGAGTATGACTGTGTCTTTATTAGTCAAAAAAAATCACTCGTTATTGCCCAACTCAGTAATCTATTGGCGCGTCGGAGCATTGTTTTTCATGCGCATGGTTTTCATAGTGCAGATCAAATTACTTCGATATATAAATGGGCGATACAGCGGGCAGACAAGATTATCGCTGTATCGGAAGATGTGAAGAGGAAAATGATAGCATCGGGGATCGATAAAACGAAGATTCAGGTGATCTATAATGGGATCGATTTGACAGGGATTGATCAGGCAGAAGTCGTGTCACCCCCCCAAATGCGATGTGATACGTTCAATATTTTTATTGGCTGTAGTATTCAACCGATCAAGGGAGTACATTTGCTGGTTGAAGCGGTACATGAGTTACGACAGCAGGGACGTAAGGTAAATCTGTTCATTGCAGGTAGTACGCCACACGGTGGAGACGAAAGTTATTTGGAAAACATGAAAAAGTATGTACGTAAGCATGGATTGGAACAAGAGATCCACTTTCTGGGTTGGCAGTCCGACCTGATTAGCATTATGAAAACGATGGATGTGGTTGTCTTGCCTTCATTGGTTGATGAGAGCTTTGGTTTGATTATTGCTGAAGCGATGGCGGTACATAAGCCTGTCATTGCTTCAAATGTTGGAGGACTTAAAGAATTAATTATACACGAAGAGAATGGTTTTTTAGTGGAGCAAGGAAATAAAAACGAGATTGTCGAGTCCTTAGGCAAATTGATGGATAAGCAAGAGTTATGTGAAGAATTTGGGGGGAATGGGCGAAGAAGAATAGTTGAGAACTTTCAGATAGAGAGACAAGTGCAGCAGGTAAGGGAGTTACTCTCTTCCTTACATAGACGAACAGGGTAATAAGTGTAGCACAAGGGAGATGTCTATGAAACAAATCTTGATTATTGGAGCAGGAGGCCATGGGCGTGAAATCGCTCAATTGGTGAGAGATATCAATCGTAAATCAAACAGTTGGGAGTTACTCGGCTATCTTGATGAAAATAAAAGTTTAACAAATCAATGGCTGAATGGGTTTCCGGTGTTGGGCACATTGGATCTACTTCAATTGGAGTTGTATCGCTCGGTTTATGTGATTTGTGCAATTGGAAAAGTGCAGGTGCGAAAAAAACTGGTGAATCATCTGAAAAACAAGTTTTCTTGGGTGAAGTTTGCTACTTTGATTCATCCCACAGCAGTGGTTGGGGATGAAATTGTAATAGGTGAAGGCTCGGTGATTTGTGCCAACAGTGTGGTAACTACTAATGTTACATTAGGGCAGCATGTACTGATCAATTACGGCTGTACAATTGGGCACGATTCACTGCTCGAAGATTTTGCTACGATTTTACCTGGGAGCAATCTCTCAGGCAATGTAACGATTCGGACTTGTGTGGAGGTTGGTACAGGTACGGCCATAATTCCTGGTGTGGAGATTAAGGCGAACACAATTGTGGGTGCAGGAGCTGTTGTCACCAGATCACTTCCTGCTGATTGTACAGCGGTAGGAGTACCGGCGAAAGTAATGAAGTTTCAGGGACCAGCCTGTGTTGAGGGAGACTAGAAAAGAACAAAAATAAAGAGAGGGAAGTGTTCAAGATAATGGATAAGGAATCCCAAAAATATACTCTTGTTACTGGATGTGCCGGATTTATTGGATTTCATCTTACCTGTCGATTATTAGACTTAGGCCACAACGTAATCGGTATTGATAATGTAAATGATTACTATGATATCTCTCTTAAGGAATCCAGGCTGAATATAATAAATCAGAAAAAAAGATTTACATTTATCAAGACATCAATTGAGAAGAGAGAAGAAGTAGAGAATATATTTTCTACCTATCCTATAGATACAGTTATTCATTTGGCTGCTCAGGCTGGTGTAAGATATAGCCTTGAAAATCCACATGCATACATTGATGCTAATATTGTAGGTTTCATGAATATATTAGAAGGATGCCGGCATTATAAAGTAAGTCATTTTATTTATGCTTCTTCTAGTTCGGTATATGGTGCAAATACTTGTATGCCATTTTCTGTTCATCATAATGTTGATCATCCGGTGAGTTTATATGCTGCCACGAAAAAAGCAAACGAGCTAATGGCTCATTCATATAGTCATTTGTATAATCTGCCAACAACAGGACTCCGCTTCTTTACTGTGTATGGTCCCTGGGGACGGCCTGATATGGCGCTGTTTTTATTTACAAAGGCGATTCTTTCTGGAGAACCGATTCGTGTTTTTAACAACGGGAAGATGAAACGAGATTTCACTTATATTGATGATATTGTGGAAGGAATCGCAAGACTTATTGAGAAAAGTCCAACTCCGAATTTAGATTGGGATGGAAATTCTCCTGACCCTGGCACAAGCTATGCACCGTACAGAATTTATAATATCGGCAATAATAGGCCAACGAACCTTCTTGATTTTATTTCTGTACTAGAAAAAGCGCTTGGCAAAGAAGCAAAAAAAGAGTGGATGCCACTTCAGGCAGGAGATGTGCCGGAGACATATGCTGATATAGATGACTTGATGCGGGATGTCGGGTTTAGGCCGAACACTCCCATTGAACAGGGAATTGCAAAGTTTGTTTCTTGGTATAAAGAATACTACGGGGTGAACGTATGAAAAAAAGAAGGATAGGGGTTGTTGGATTAGGGTATGTGGGCCTTCCTGTTGCCGTAGCGTTTGGAAAGCAGTACCCTGTGATTGGGTTTGATATTAATCCAGAGAGAGTTGCATGTCTGATCGAGCATATTGACATTACAGGAGAGGTAGCCCAGGAAGAATTAAGCAAAGCACAAATTACATATACAGCGAATGCGGAAAAACTCGCAGCGTGCGACTTTATTATCGTAGCAGTTCCAACACCTATTAATAAAGTGAACCAGCCGGATTTAACCCCGCTCATTAAAGCGTCTGAGATGGTAGGCAAACATATTCGTCCAGGCACAATCATAGTGTATGAATCGACCGTATATCCTGGAGCGACAGAAGAGGTGTGTGTACCACTGATTGAGAAACATTCAGGGTTTATCTGTGGAAAAGATTTCTTTGTCGGGTATTCCCCTGAACGTATTAATCCAGGAGATAAAAAGCATACGTTTGAAACGATAACAAAAGTGGTTTCTGGCCAGGATAAAGAGACGCTTGCTGTAATTGCCGATGTATACGGCTCGGTTGTCAAAGCTGGCGTGCATCAGGCGTCTTCTATTAAAGTAGCCGAGGCGGCAAAAGTAATAGAAAACACACAGCGGGATTTAAACATAGCGTTAATGAATGAACTTGCTATTATTTTTAATAAATTAGGAATCAACACGCAAGAAGTTCTGAAAGCGGCAGGAACCAAGTGGAACTTCATCCCCTTTTATCCCGGTCTTGTAGGCGGGCATTGCATTGGTGTGGATCCGTACTATCTTACATACAAAGCAGAATGTATCGGATATCATCCTGAAGTTATCCTGGCAGGCCGACGTATTAACGATACGATGGGGAGTTTTATCGCTCAATCTTTGGTCAAAAAGATGATTCTAAAAGGAGTCACGATTCAAGGTGCGCGTGTTACGGTCTTGGGTATGACGTTTAAGGAGAATGTGCCGGATATTCGTAATTCGCGTGTAATAGATATTATCCAAGAGCTTCAGGAGTTTGGGATTGAAGTGCAGGTAACAGATAATATGGCAAATAAAGAAGACACCTTTCGAGAGTATGGGGTTTCTCTTCTTTCCGTGAATGAACTACAGCCTGCTGATGCGATTGTTTTAGCTGTCGCTCATAAAGAATATGTGGAAAATGGCTGGGAAGGAATTTATCCGCTTCTTGTAAATCAAAAAGGGGTTATAGCTGATATTAAGAGTGTATTAAACAGCTTTGAATGTCCTGAGGATGTCATTCATTGGAGGCTGTAGCCTTAGTTTGGAGGAGAGGATGAAAAAAATTTTACAGGTATGCGCCATCGATCTTTCAATAGAAGCATTATTAAAACCATTGATTCAGGCTCTTACAAAAGAAGGCTATATTGTACACAGTGCTTGTACCGACACAGGAAAATTTGAAGCGCTTAGGCAGCAGCAACTTACAGTGATAAACATTCCTATTAAAAGAAAGATAAGCCTATGGTCAAATTTACAATCAGTATGGAACCTGTATCAACTTATAAAAAAAGAGAAATATGACATTGTTCATGTGCATACTCCAATTGCAGCTATCTTAGGGCGTATTGCTGCTAAGCTGGCAGGCACGCCACATATTATTTACACCGCTCACGGCTTCTATTTTCATGAGGGAATGTCGAAATATCAATATCGCTTTTTTTATTTCCTTGAAAAGTACTTTGCACGATATGCTACAGATTGGCTTCTGCTGCAGAGCAGAGAAGATTATGAATTGTGCCTCGCTGAATCATTTAAAGACAAGGATAAAATCATTCACATTAGCAACGGGATTGATATTTTCCATAAGTTTAATCCAGTACTAATTGAAAATGAAGTGAAAAAGGAAATCAGGGAGGAATTAGGGATTGAAGAGGGGAGTATCGTCTTTTCCTTCATCGGAAGGTTTGTCAGAGAAAAAGGGATTTTCGAGCTTATAGAGGCTTTTCATCGTATAAAGCAGGAATTTCCCTTTGCCCGTCTTCTTATGATCGGAGATAGTCTGACAAGTGAACGTGATCAGGAGAGTTATCAGCGGTTAAAGGAGATGCTTAATGATGAAGCAATTATTACACCTGGTTTTCGCAAAGATATCCCTGAACTTTTAGCAATTAGTGATGTTTTCGTGCTTCCTTCTTACCGTGAAGGCTTACCGCGATCTATTATTGAAGCGATGGCAATGGAAAAGCCAATCATTGCAACAAATATTCGGGGATGCCGGGAAGAAGTTTTTCCTGAAGAAAACGGATTTCTTGTTGAGAAAGCGGACGTAGAAGATCTGTATAAAAAAATGGTGTTACTGTGTACAGATAAAGAAAAAAGGGAGAAATTCGGCAGGTGCAGCAGGAAGATTGTTGAAGAATCTTTTAATGAAGAAAAAGTTATCAACAAACAATTATCATTGTTCAGGAGATTGACAGGAGAGTAAAAGATGGGTAAACGTCTTTTTGACTTTACAGTCGTCCTACCTTGTACGGAATTTTTTAATACATAGTGTAAAAGGGCTGTCTTAGCAGGTATGATAAAGACAGCCCTTTGTTTGATTAGGCATGGGGAAAAATAAATAAGAGAACAGAAGAGGAAGAACATACGTGAAAGTAATAGTAGCTGAGAAGCCGGATCAGGGCGCTAAGCTCGCAGCTCCGTTCTCTACGAAAAAAGGGCAGGGGTATATCGAAATCAAGCCGCACCCGCTGTTTCCAGACGGTGCGATTGTCACCTGGGCAGTCGGACATTTGTGTGAGCTGGTGCCGCCAGAAGAATATGACCCGTCGTATAAAAAGTGGTCGCTGTCAACGCTGCCGATTTTACCAAATCAGTTTCGTCATAAGGTAACCCCGTCCAAATATAAACAGTTTACGATTGTCAAATCACTTCTCAAACGTCCTGATGTAACCGAGATTATTATGGCAGGTGATGCCGGGCGAGAGGGAGAATATATTACACGCATCATCATTCAACTAGCCGGTGTACGCAAGCCGCTTAAGCGGTTGTGGATTTCATCGTTGACGGAAAAAGCGGTGCTGAATGGGTTTGCTACGCTCAAGGATGAGTCTGCCACGCGATCGTTGTACGAAGAAGCACTTAGTCGTTCTTGTGCTGACTGGCTGATTGGCATGAACGGTTCGCGTGTTTATTCGCTTTTGTTTCAGAAGCGAGGCATTCGGGAGGTGTTTTCGACCGGGCGCGTTCAGACGCCAACCTTGTCGCTGATCGTCAAGCGGGAGAAAAAAATTGAATCGTTCGTCCCTGAGCCGTTCTGGGAAGTGTCTGCTACTTTTGATATGAGCGGGATGCAGTATGTGGGCAAGTGGTTCAAAGATGATGAAACGCGCCTTGCGAATCCGGAGATGGCGCATAAAATTGCTGCGTTTTGTCACGGGAAGCCTGCGCGTGTCGCAGATGTGCAGACGGAACGGAAAGAAACACCGCCGCCGCTTTTGTTCAATTTATCGGCCCTTCAGTCAGTGGCAAACAAGGCGTTCAAGTTTTCTCCGAAAAAGACGCTAGATGTGACCCAGCAGTTGTATGTAAAAGGCTTCGTTTCGTATCCGAGATCAGATTCGCAGCATGTTACAGCAGAAGAAGCGGCTTTGTTCCCGGATATTCTCACGAAGCTTGGGCAACAGACTTTGTATCAGCCATACATACCGGTTCCTGTGTCGTCGCTTCTGCACAATCGGCGTTACGTCGATCCGAAAAAAGTAACAGATCATTACGCGATCATTCCAACCGAACAAGTGCCCGACATGGAGAAGTTGTCTACAGACGAGCGAAAAGTGTATGAGCTGATTGCGAAGCGCTTGATCGCTGCCCACTATGATGTAGCGATTTTTGACCATACGACGATTGTGACAAAAGTGGATGGGCGAGCCACCTTCCGCACGAAAGGAAAGCGTGAAGTACAGGAAGGCTGGCGACGGGTGCTGTTCGACGATAAAAAGAAGAAGCAGAAAGCGGAGAAAAACGACGAGGAAGAGATGCTTCTGCCAGATGTACACATGGGAGCGGACGGGACAGTCGTATCTGCCGACGTAAAAGAAAGCAAAACCCAGCCACCTAAGAGGTTTACGGAAGGGGACCTGATTACGGTTATGAAAACAGCCGGTAAGCATATTGATGATGCCGAGCTGGAAAAAGTCATGCACCGTGTGGAAGGGCTGGGCACGGAAGCGACGCGGGCTGGGATTATTACGGTGCTCAAAGACCGGGAGTACATTGAGGTTTCCAAAAATCTTGTGTATGCGACGGATAAGGGACGCATGTTAGTAGAAGCGGTTGGGGCAAGCATTTTGTCGTCTGCGGAAATGACGGCGAAGTGGGAGCAGCGCCTGCATGAGATCGGTCAGGGCAAGGTAGCGTCCGCCCCGTTCATGGAGCAGGCACGTAAGCTAGCGGCACATCTCGTAGATGAAGCTGTGAAACAGGCCGAGACATGGAATTTTACCGGGATTGATGAGGAAGCGCTCAAGGTAGCGTCTGCCGAGAAGCGCGGCCGAGGCAAACAGAAGGGAGCCCCGGTAAAAGTAGGGGTGTGCAAAAAATGCGGCGGCGATATGCTGGACCGTAACACGTTTTACGGATGCGCGCGCTATAAGGAGACGAAGTGTGAATTTACGCTGCCGAAAAAAATGCTCGGCAAAACGATTTCGCAGGCAAATGCCCGCAAGCTGCTTGCAGGTCAGGAAACAGACACAATCAAAGGGTTCAAAAAAGGCGAGAAAACATTTGATGCCCGGCTGAAATGGGATGAGGTAGCCGGAAAGATTGCGTTTATTTTTCCACCACGCCGGATGGGAAATGAGGGCTAGAGAATAGAGAACTGGAGTATGGAATAAGTGGGGAGAGGATACGATGCGTAAACCGACACAACCAATCGTAATCATTGGCGGGGGCATAGCTGGATTAATGGCTGCCCGCGTATTGATGGAAGCAGGGGAAGAAGTGGTCGTACTGGATAAGGGGCGCAGCGGGGGAGGCCGTTTGGCGACGCGTCGCATTGGGGATGCGACGCTGGATCACGGGGCGCAGTATTTCACTGTGCGCTCGCCGGAGTTTGCAGCAGAAGTTGCCAAGTGGGAAGAAGCTGGATGGGTTATGCCATGGTTTGGTAGTCCGAATGTGCGCTACCGTGCCTGTGGCGGGATGAACCGTCTGACGAAGCATTTGGCGGAGCCGCTTGATATTGGCGTGCGTGTTCGGGTGACTGCTGTACATCCGGATCCGGTTGGCTGGAAGCTTGATTGGGTGTCTGAGGAGCAGGATTTCGTGCCGCAAATGTATGATGAAGTGATGCCAGAAGATGTGTATGATCCAGGAGCTAAGGCAAGTGTCAAAGCGCGTGCGGTTATTTTGACCGCGCCTGTCCGGCAGTCGCTCTATATTTTACGTGCCGGTGAAACGGAATTGCCTGTGCCGCTGCTTAATGAACTGCAGGCGGTGGACTATTTGCCGTGTCTCGCAGCACTTGTTGTGCTAGATGGTCCATCAGCGGTACCGGAACCTGGCCTGTGGCGGGCGGATCATCCGGACTCGCCGGTTCAGCTCGTGGTGGATAACAGCATGAAAGGGGTATCGGCTCGCACGGCGCTTACGGTATATGCATGCGGTCGCTGGTCGAAGGAGCATTTTAATGAACCGGACGAGGAAATTATGCGCCGCCTGCTTGCAGATGCGGCTCCGTGGTTCAAAGGGGCGAACATTGTGGAGGCACAGCTGAAGCGCTGGCGTTTTTCACTCGTGCATAAACCGTATCCGGGTCTGTTTGCAGATGCGGGTCTGCAGGCACCGCTTGTGTTGGCGGGGGATGCGTTTATTGCACCGGATGATTCCACGCAGAGTGGGCGAGTGGAAAGTGCGGCGTTGTCTGGAATGGCGGCGGCTCGCCATTTGCTAAAGGTGCTCCCGGTGGTGGACTAAGTGAATAAAAGCAGGGCAAAAGCAGGCATTCTGATCGCGCAGAAGCCTGTTTTTTCTGTAGGAATAAAGATACAGGTAGACGAAAAAAGAAATTTTCAGTAAAATAATTTGTGACAATATAACTAAAAAATTACAAAAAACCTTTATGAAACAGTTGGAAAAGGTGGTGAAGCCCGTGCAGAAAAAACGAAATGGAGCGGAAGAACAGCAAGACTTGTATCGAAAAATGAAAGAATGTCATACATTGCTGGAGAGCCTCCACAACATGGTCTATAAAGTCCGGCGTAAACAGGACGGCAGATATGTGTATACGTTTTTTTCAGGCAGGCTGGCGAAGCATTGGGGACTAACCACTGAAACTACACAGGGACGATCTCCTCACGAGATTTTTTCATCGGAAGTGGCCGATTATTTGGTAAAGCAGTATGATCAGGCTGCAAGCGGTCAATCGACGGTGCATGAGTTTGTACATGAGCAGGAAATCATCTATGTATCACTGGTGGATGGAGACGATGACGAGGAACTTATCGGGTGTTCACTCGATATAACATTGTGCAGGCAGGCATGGAAGAAAATAAATCATTTGCAGTATTATGATGCCTTGACCGGGCTTCCGAACCGGGTAAAGTTTGATACGATTTTGCAGCAAGCAGTAGAGGAAGCACGGCAGAATGAAACAGTGTTTGCGATTATATTGATTGATCTGGACAAATTTAAGATGATGCACGCTTCTGTGGGGCGAACGATTAGTGAGACTGTGCTCTCAAGCATAGCGCGGGAGCTGGCGGATACGCTTCCGGAAAACGATGTACTGGCTCGAATGAATAAGGATGATTTTGTGATGCTTATACGTAACATCGAGCAGGTGGACGAGGTGCATAGGCGGGCAAATGAGATGCTAGCCATGCTGATGTTCCCATTTGATGTGAACGGTAGCGAGATGAATGTTACCGCAAGCCTGGGTATTAGTCTGTACCCGACAGACGGTGCAAGTGGCGAGGAGATCATGAAAAAAGCAGAGACAGCCATGTACCGTGCTAAGGAGTGCGGTGGCAACTGCTACTTTATTTACTCGGAAGACTTAACCCGCATTCATAAGCAGTGGACATTAGGCAGTGAACTGCGTCATGTTGTGTCGCGTAAACAGCTGATTTTGCACTATCAGCCGAGGTTTAATATTCGTACGAATCGCATGGTGGGTATCGAAGCGCTTGTACGCTGGAGCCACCCGGAGAACGGGCTGTTAGCTCCAGGTCGCTTTATTGATCTAGCGGAAAAGACGGGAGCCATTGTGGACATCGATCGCTGGGTGTTGGAAGAAGCATGCCGTCAGGTTCGGGCCTGGCAGCTGGAAGGCTATCCGAATGTGTCTGTTTCCGTCAATTTATCTTCCCTTCATTTTAAAGACATACGCTGTGTCGAGATGATTCGGGAGGCGTTGACAGCAACCGGACTTTCACCTGCTTGTCTGGAAATCGAGCTGACAGAAAGCGGCTTTATTGAAGAAGCGGATGCAGCTGTAGAAATCATGCATCAGCTCAAGGAGCTTGGTGTAAGCATCGCCGTTGATGATTTTGGTACAGGGTATTCTGCCTTCCACTATTTAAAGAAATTCCCGCTCGATACCCTCAAAATTGATCGTTCCTTTATTCAGAATGTAACGTGCTCACAGACGGATGAAGTCATTCTTCAGGCTATGATTGATATGGCGAAGAAACTTCAGTTAAAAGTCGTGGTCGAAGGGGTAGAGACAGAGGCGCAGCTTGCGTATTTGCGCGAGCAGGAATGTGATGAGGTACAAGGATACTTGTTAAGTCGTCCAATTCCGGTACAAGAACTTGAAACATTTTTAAGTGAACGTTCAACATAATAATAGGTAACCCAAAAGAGCAGATCGATTGTAGATCAGCTCTTTTTTAATTGACAACGATTATCAACCATACTAATATAAATAAATATGAAAATCATTATCATTTATAAAGGGGAGTTACTTTTATGCGAAAAGCAATAGGGAAGATTCATTTGGCTCTAAGCTTGCTAGCAGGAATATTTATTGTTCTAATCTCGCTAACAGGAAGCTTGCTCGTATTCGAGCACGAAATAGAAAGGCTGTTTCAGCCAAAGCTGTATCACGTAAGCGCTGGCCCGGTTGTCTCGTATGAACAAGCACTTACAGCCGCAAAAAAGGCACATCCGAAAGCAGACGTGCAGCGTGTGTACACACCGGATGAAGCGAGTACAGAAGGTGTGTATATCTTTCAGATGAAGGATGGGAAGTCAAGTTTTAGTGTGTATGTTGATCCAGGCACAGGTCGGATTAATGGTGAAGAAGGAGACCAATCATTTTTTACCTGGGTTTTAGAGTTGCATCGGTATTTGTTGCTCAAAGATTTTAATGGTGCAGAGATTACGGGTATCATCGGCTTTCTGTTATTTTTTATTACGGTATCGGGTATTTATTTATGGTGGCCGGGCATTCGGAACTGGATGCGTGGTTTTACATTTCGTCGTTCGCCCAACACGTTTGCGAAGCACTACAACTGGCATAAGGTGCTAGGAATCTGGTCTGTTCCGTTTTTACTCGTGGTTTCCTTGACAGGAGCCCTGTTTGAGTATGATGAAGCGATCTTTGGCTGGTTCGGAGCAAAACCGTCTAAGAGTCCAGCGAAACAGATACTTGTATCGGTTCCGCTGCCAGAAGGAAAAAAGCCGCTTGATGCGTTAATGCGTAGTGCAGAGCAGGCTGTGCCGGATGCGAAGGTGATTCAGGTACGCATGCCAGCGAAGCCGAAAAAAGACCAGCCGGAAGGAGCGGTTGAAGTTCGGATGACACACGGATATGATCCGGGCAACGGAAATGCGCGTGTCTGGCTTGACGCATACAGCGGACGAGTGATTGCGAAGCTTGATGCGAAGGTGGATAGCGGACTTACATACCAGACCTGGCTTTTTCCGCTTCATACAGGTGCATTCGGTGGCATCGTAACAAAAGTGCTCTATGCAATCGGTGGGCTTATCTTGCCGGTGCTTGCGGTAACAGGTACATATATGTGGTGGTTTAAGCGTCGTAAGCGCAAGCAGAAACAGGACAAAACAGAGTCGCAAGCAGCGTAACTGCGAGAGATGGGAAGCATCAAAAAGTTTCCCATCTTGTTACGATTTGTCTGCTGGAATTCCCCCTGCTGATCAGGTATGATGAAGGGATGAATAACGAACTAGAAAAACAGGGGGAGACAGCAAGAACATGAGTGTACTAACTGTTGAAGGATTAAGTCATACGTTCGGAGACCGAACGTTATTTAAAGATGTATCATTCCGCCTGCTGCCAGGCGAGCATGTTGGGCTTGTCGGTGCGAATGGTGTGGGGAAGTCGACGTTGATGAATATTTTGACCGGACAGATCGTACGCGATGGCGGGAAGGTAGAATGGACGCCAAAAGTGCGCTACGGCTACCTCGACCAGCATACGGTACTGACGCCGGGCAAAACGATTCGTGACGTGTTAAAAGATGCGTTCCTGCCGCTGCTAGAGCTTGAACAGGAACTGATGGTGATCTCGGAGAAGATGGCGGATGCATCGCCAGAAGAACTCGAGAAGCTGCTTGAAGATATGGGGGACATTCAGGATCAGTTGGATGCCAGTGGGTTTTATACGCTTGACGTTAAAGTGGATGAGATGGCGAATGGTTTGGGGTTAAGTGCAATCGGGCTTGAGCGGGACGTTGCGGCGCTCTCTGGCGGACAGCGGACGAAGGTGTTGCTCGCAAAGCTTCTGCTTGAGAAGCCGAATGTACTTTTGCTTGATGAGCCGACGAACTATCTGGATGAAGAACATATTGACTGGTTGAAAGGCTATCTCAGAGAATATCCGTTTGCGTTCATGCTAATCTCGCATGATACGGAATTTATGAATGATGTAGTAAATGTGATCTACCATCTTGAATTTTCGAAGCTGACACGTTACAGCGCAACATATGAGAAGTTTCTTGATATGGCTGATATGGCGAAGTCTCAGCATTTGAATGCCTATGAGAAGCAGCAAGAATATATTAAGAAAACAGAAGACTTTATTCAGCGTAATAAGGCACGCTATTCGACATCGGGCCGTGCGAAAAGCCGCCAGAAGCAGCTCGAGCGGATCGATGTGATTGATCGTCCGGAAACAGCGGCAAAGCCGACGTTTGCCTTCAAGGAATCACGGGCGAGCGGAAAAGTTGTGTTTGAAGGTAAGGATATTCAGATTGGGTATTCCCATGCTCTCCTGCCGAATCCGCTGAATATGACGATTGAGCGCGGCGAGAAGATTGCGATTGTTGGCTGCAACGGCGTCGGGAAATCTACGCTCTTAAAAACAATTTTGGGCAAGGTGAAGCCGTATAGTGGAACGGCGTATCAGGGCGACTTCCTCCATCCGTCTTATTTTGAACAGGAAGTAAAGGCGGGAAGTGTAACAGCGCTTGATGATGTGTGGAATTCGTTCCCGATCATGAATCAGCATGAAGTGCGTGGGGCGCTTGCTCGTTGTGGATTGAAAAACGAACATATCAATCGTCCACTCAACATGCTGAGCGGGGGCGAGCAGGCAAAGGTCCGCCTGTGCAAGCTTTTGATGGATGAAAGCAACTGGCTTCTGTTTGACGAGCCGACCAATCACCTTGATGTGGTCGCGAAGGAAGAATTGAAGCGTGCCCTTACAGAATACAAAGGCACTGTGCTGCTTGTTTGCCACGAACCGGAGTTTTACAGCGACTGGGTTACCCGGGTATGGAACGTGGAAGAATGGGCGCATCAGGGCTAGTAAATCAGCCGGGGGAATAGTCTCCCGGCTTTTGTAACATGGTAAGAAAGGAAGATGCACAATGGTGGATACGTGCCTTGCATGCGGCAAACCGCTTGATACGGATCGATTCGCTGTGTACCATGGCGAGGGGAGTAAGACAGCCCGAGCAGAGAACGAAGGGATTGCCGGTCATTTATGCACCGCCTGCGCGAAGAAGCACAAAATGAAGTCGGTACGCAAGGAACATCCGTTTTCAAAGCTGGCGCATGTATTTATGGCTGAAAACGAAGGAAACGTTTGAAAGAACCGGTGTGGAAATGGTAAAATGCACTGTAAGCTAATTTAGGGCGTGTTCAACAATGCCGTGTTCTTTAGGAGGTCTTGTGGTGGAAATCACAGTAAAAGTAAACCGATACGTAGATTCCTTGAAAGAAGTAACGTATTATCTCGTATCCGTGAATGCGCGGGAAGGGTTATTACGGAATGATAATATTGAAAAAGTGCTTGGCACAAGCTACCGCGATGTAGCGCTTGCACATGGTGGCTTCATCGAGAATGGAAATGAAGTATATTTCAAAACTCGCGAGGAAGCGGAAGTCGTACGCGATATTCTAAAAGATATGTTGCGTGAGAAATACAGCCAGGAGATTGCCGTACAGCTGTTCGAACAATTCGAAGGCTGGGATGTACTCGAAGCAAAAGAAGGCGTTGCGGTAATCGCAAAAGATATGCCTGATCAGGATGAACAACCGATCATGACCGTTATCTCGCTTGACGGAGTGTATCTGCTGCAAGTGCCGGGAACAGAAGGTGAGTATGCAAATCTTGCCGGATTCAAGGAGAATCGAGAGCAGTACGCGGACGTAGCATTGAAGCATGGCATCATGCACCTGTCCAATAAAGGAATTGTGACAGTGGCAGATGACGCCGATGAAATTATGACGTGGGACACGATCGAAGAACTTTCGGATATTTACAAACAGTTCCACAAGGTATGCAAAGAACATCTCCGTGTCATTGTGTAATTATACCGGATATACAGTAAATCCCGCCGTATCAGGCGGGATTTTTGTACATTCAGATGGAGGGAGTATTGTATATGGACGTGCGAATTCAATGGAACTACCGATCCCTTGTGGGCAAGAAACGGGTGCGATTTACATCAGATCCGGTTTCTGCACAAGATGCGCTCATTTTTGCAGGGGACATTGAGAAAACAGGCCGGGCCGTACAGCCACCTGAATTTGTGGCAGATAATGGTGACATATGGACGCGCAAGGAATTAGAAAAGCTTCTGAAGAAAGTGGAAACCGAACCGCATAGCATTACAGCCTATTTTGATGGCGGATATGACCGGGCGCGTCGTATGGCCGGGCTTGGGGTGGTTATTTATTTTGAGCAGGACGGGATCAAGTACCGCATTCGCAAAAATGAAGCCGTTTCTTCGATTGACTCTAACAACGAAGCGGAATACGCGGCGCTCTGGCTTTTGCTGCGGGAGCTTGAGCTTCTCGGTTCCCATCATACATCTGTCATTATTCGCGGAGATTCCCAAGTTGTATTTAACCAGTTAACCGGCGACTGGCCAGCGTATGAGGAAGAAGAGAATCGCTGGCTCGATCGAATTGAAGCGAAGCTCTCTGAATTGGGGCTAACACCCGTATATGAACCACTGCCGCGTACAGAAAATAAAGAAGCGGATATGCTTGCGGGTCAAGCGCTTGCCGGAGAATGCATTCAAAGCCGAAAGCAGCTTGATATACATGAATGATCAGGTATAATAGTGAGTATTCCGAAAATAGATACGATATACGTAGATGGGGGATCGAGAGATGAAGGTGGCAAAATTTGGTGGAACATCACTGGCGAGTGCCGAACAGATTAAGAAAGTATGCAGCATTGTACTTGCGGATAAGTCCCGTAAGCTGATTGTGGCATCGGCACCCGGAAAGCGCCATAAAGAAGATACAAAAGTAACGGATCTGTTAATTGCGCTCGCTGAGCGTTGCCTTGCAGGTGAAGCAGCAGAAGCGGCGCTGGGAGCGGTTGTAGCCCGGTATCGCGAGATTGCAGAAGAGCTGGGTCTCGACGATGAAATCGTCAATGTGATCGAACAAGATTTGCGTGCCCGTATGGCGCTCGATACCGGAAAACCGGAGATGTTTATGGACGCATTGAAAGCAAGCGGTGAAGATAATAATGCCAAGATCATTGCCCGTTATTTGCAGAGCCAGGGTGTGAACGCAAGCTACGTGAATCCGAAAGACGCTGGTCTTCTCGTGAGTGATGAACATGGCAACGCCCAGGTGCTGCCGGAATCGTACGACAATCTGCGGGCGCTGCGTGATCGTGATGAGATTATGATCTTCCCAGGCTTTTTTGGTTATGCGCCATCCGGTGAGATCGTGACATTCTCGCGTGGTGGTTCTGACATTACGGGTTCGATTTTGGCGGCTGCTATTAAAGCCGATCTATATGAGAACTTTACAGATGTGGATTCGGTATTCGCTGCGAATCCACATCTGGTAGAGAGTCCGGAAGCGATTGAGGAATTGACCTATCGTGAGATGCGTGAATTATCTTACGCCGGTTTCTCCGTGTTCCATGATGAAGCACTGATCCCGGCATTCCGCGCTGGTATTCCGGTCTGCATCAAAAATACAAATAACCCGTCCGCACCAGGCACGATGATTGGATTCGAGCGCAAAGGCAACGGCAATCCAGTTGTCGGTATTGCGAGTGCGGATGGATTTTGTAGCATTTATGTAAGTAAATATTTAATGAACCGGGAGATTGGCTTTGGCCGTCGTCTGTTGCACATTCTTGAAGATGAAGGGCTATCTTATGAGCATATCCCGTCAGGCATTGATGACATTACCGTTATCCTGAAAGACGCAGGTCTTGAAGGGGAGAAAGAAGAGCGGATTGTGAAGCGCATTAGAGAAGAATTGGCCGTGGATGATATTGTCGTCGAACATGATCTGTCGATGATTATGATTGTGGGCGAAGGCATGCGTCATAATGTTGGTACGACAGCGCGTGCGGCAGGAGCGCTCGCCCGTGCTCATGTTAATCTGGAGATGATTAACCAGGGTTCTTCTGAAGTAAGCATGATGTTTGGCGTGAAGGCAGTGCAGGAACAAAAAGCTGTACAGGCAATTTACGATGAATTTTTCAAAAATGCCAACATTATACGTGAAGAAGCGGTGAGCCACGTCCGCGCATAACAGAGAGTATCTTCCCCTTCGCATATCTGTTCGTCATACGGGTACAATACAGAACAAGGAGGGGGACATATGATCGAGGTTACACTTCAATCCGCATGTTCGAGCAGCCTGTATTTTGATGCCGTGCCCCGAGGGCTTGCTGCCTTTTCTGTTCAAGAAGGACGTTTAATCGGCCAAATGTCGCCGGATCAATTTTCCGACTTTTTGAGGGATAATAACTTAATTACGTATCGTGATTCCTTAAAAAGTTATGAGAGTGGCGAGAAACTTGGCGAGTTTGCTCCATTATAGTCGTCCTACCTGAGTCCCTGTACGGGGCTCTTTTTTTATAGTCTATATTCCTTTTATTATGTAGAAAGTAGTGGATTAATCTATCCTATTCCATGTAATATAGTCTTATAGTTAGGGGATGAAAAAGAAAAGGAATGGGAACAAAGATAGAAGAGCATAGGCTTCGAGAGGAAGAATAGGAAACGGAGTGGGCATGGATGGCATCGTCGTATGTTGATTTTTTCAAGGACAAACGTGGCAAAATTGTGTCCTGTATGGTGAATACATACACGAATAGCGGAGTGACAAGGTCCGTAACGATCGAACTCGGCGGTAAATACATAATTGATCCAATTAATCTGCTAAAGAAGAAGCATCGGGGTCGCATCTGCATGGTCATTGGCTTTATGATGGATACGTACGGTACACCTGCTGATGTGCGGGTTAAATTTTTGGATACAAGTCGAACGGGGCGTATTAGCATCCGCGATATTGTTCCGGTGGACTTTGCAAAAAAGCCTGATCAGATCTGATCAGGTTTTTTATCCATAGAAGCTTGATGTATCAAATAAGAAGTCATAAGATAAGAGGGAGATGTAAAACGTAGTAAGGATGAACAGGAGGGCATGATATGCAGCAAACAGAAGCCATTAGACATTTGCATACCGTGCGGGACGAGCTTCTCGCGCACCCGGTGTATGGACAGATGACTACACCGGATCGAGTTCGGATTATGATGAAGCATCATGTATTTGCGGTATGGGATTTCATGAGTCTGCTAAAGCGGCTACAGCAGGGCGTCACATCTGTCACGGTGCCATGGATGCCGTATACGAACCCGGAATATACGCGGTTTGTGAATGAAATTGTGCTCGGGGAAGAATCGGATGAGGATGGACAAGGGGGCTATATCAGTCATTTTGAACTGTACTTGCAGGCGATGGAAGAGGCAGGAGCAGATCAAGGTCCAATCCAGGCTTTTCTGGCGGAGCTTACAGCCGGAAAATCGTATGAAGAGGCACTGCGCCATCCGGCTGTTCCAAAGACAGCACGCGAGTTTGTCGAGTTCAGTCTGCGCGTGGCGCTGACTGGGGAGCTGCATGAAGTGGCAGCTGTATTCTTTTATGGACGAGAAGGACTGATTCCGGATATGTTCCGCCTGCTTATTGCCTCACTGGAGAAAGAAGGCGCTTCGTCTGGATGGCTGGATTATTACTTGCGTCGCCACGTTGAGCTTGATGAAGGAGAGCACGGTCCGCTTGCTGAGCGTCTGCTTGCGAGTCTGTGTGGAGATGATCCGAAAAAGCTGGAGGAAGCACACACAATTGCTCGGACGGCCTTGCAGATGCGTGGGCAGCTGTGGGATGGCGTAGTAGAGGAAATCGAAAACCAGGGCTTGTAAAGAAAAGAAAGCCGTTCCGACATGGAGGGAACGGCTTTTGTTATACAATTATTTGGAGAAGTACAGACTTTGTACTTTCTCGACTACATCTGCAAGTGTGTTGGGAACTTGCACGATGGAATAGCCCATGAGGTAAGGGGAGCCCGGCGCTCGTAAAATAATTTTGGCAATGAGTCTGTCCTCGAATTGATAGAAAAAAATATTGAAGCTTTTATACTTAGTATTCATGACATTGAGGATAAAATGAACAGCAATCTGGACATAGTTCGAAAACTCATCTAGTTTTGTCCGGTCTGTCAATACGACATTAAACTCCGTAAATCCAGCGCGTGGAAAGGTAGAAAGATTCAGTTCTACGCCCGGCTGCTGATCCACGATGAGTCCCATAAACTGCCTGGCTTCTACGCGCTCCCGGTAATCGACATCGGTAAGCCCTACAAATTGCATATGCGGATGGTAAATCGAGCCCCCAGAATGAATCCCATGATTTTTGAAAAAAATGACGGAACGGAATTTCCCGCTGGCTTCAAGTGCTTCCCAGTTTGCGAGAGCGAAGCGGAATAGCCGATATAAATAGTCTGGTGCGTACATAGATAAATCGCCGTGATTGCAAGCTTCTGTCTCAATCAGAACCATCTGATAGGCGCGGTCAAGTGTTTGGAACTTGTTTTCCACAATCAAAAACGGGTCCTCTTTTGCTAGGATAACGCCTTCCTTATAAAGTGTATCCCGGTCACAAAATGGACAGGCCGTCTCACTGTTGTGCAAAGTAGACGGCTTTTGGCGGGCCACATTTGTAATAAATGTCATATATGTATTCATTATACGCATCCTCTTTTTCACTGCTTTCTCTAATTATACAATATACGCACGTGTCCGACAAAACGAAAACGTTTTTGTGGTACAATAGATGAGCTGAACCATAAAGAGGAAACAAAGGGAGAACGAGATGGAATTCAGTGTACAGTATGTATCATTTTTTGTTGTGCGTGGTGAAGGAGAGTCACCAGACCGTTCGTATAAACACTTTCAGACGCTTGACGCGGAAGCGTATACGGACAGCCCGCTAGCTGCGTTCCTTGATGGGGAATTTGTCCGCATCGCCAAACGGAAAGTCGAGCGCCATCCGAAAAGTGATCAAGTACCAACAAAGCTTGGATTCTTCATTGTGGAGCCGGGACATGATCTAACAAGTAATCCGAATTATAATTTATTTGCAAGGCTTCGGAGTGCGCATACAGCGGAACAGTTCCGCTCCTATAGTGATGAACTTGTGCAGATGTATATGAATACGAGTGCTGTACGTGGCGGGGCGCTTATTGTGGCACGTGCCGGACTGCCAAAATATTTTGATGACCCGTTTGTATTTGTACTCAAATGTGATTTTGAGCCGAAGGTAGCTTCGATCACGGATGAACGCAGCCTGATCCGCAATGTAGAGATGGCGATTACGGCGAAAAACATGAAGTCGATTCAGTATCCGCATATGCCGGAGCCGGGGATGATAGAAGAAAGTGAGATAAAAATCCACCAGTCATCACATGCGCGCTATTTTGAAGATTTTCTTAAGTTTGTCGCGTATGAACAGTCATTGCCGGAAGTGATGAATACGCAGATGATGGGACTTGTGCAGCAGTACATCGAGACGGTGTATGATGAGGAGAGTGAGGAGCGACAGCGCGAGGAAGAAGAAATGGAGATCTGGGCGGCCAGTGAGAAGCGGGAGCTACAGGAGAAGTGGGCACCGGAACAAGTGGTTGAAGCTGCCTCGTACCTGGTAGAGCAGAAGCCGGATCTGGAACTGCGGCTGAAGCTTGATCACATGCTGGTGAAAGCGATGCTATCGGACTTTGGTGATTCCGTACATATCGCACGTTTCGGCGGACGGTATGTGGTTGTGCTTGAAGGCGATGCATTTGAATTTGAGAAGGGCGTGTCACCGATTGAACTGTTGCGTCCGGATGAATTAGAAGACGTGCTTGCGCGTATTCGGGAAAAACAGCCTGAAGCTGCCGAGGAGGAATTATCAGCCGACCCGGAAGACGATGACGCGCCGCCGTTTTAGACAAGCAGGCAAAAAATAAAATATAGATGATTAAATTGGGAGGAAGGCGCATTTTGATGCGCTGTATAACGACATAAATGAGACAAGTAGGCATTACGGGAGTGGGTTGTTTTGTGCCATCCCAAATTGTAACGAATCATGATTTAGAGAAAAAGCTTGACACGTCACATGAGTGGATTTTTACTCGGACCGGGATTGAAGAGCGGCGCATAGCGCCTGAAGGAATGACTACAGCTTATATGGCAGTCGAAGCCGCACGCAAGGCGCTTGACTCAGCCGGTCTTGTGCCTCATGATATTGATCTTATTCTGGTGGCGACATCAACGCCAGATCAGGTATTTCCATCTGTGGCCTGTGCGGTACAGCAAGAGCTGGGCTGCCGCCCTGTAGGCGCAATGGATATTAGTGCGGCCTGTTCGGGTTTTTTGTATGGGTTGGTAACTGCTAAGCAGTTTATTGAGACAGGTGCCTGCAAACATGTACTGGTGATTGGAGCGGAAATATTCTCTCGCATCGTTGACTGGGAAGATCGGGGGACGGCCGTATTGTTTGGAGACGGGGCAGGCGCGGTTGTGCTGAGTCCGGTATCGGAAGGACGCGGGATTTTGTCGTATGAGCTTGGATCGAACGGGGCTGGCGGCCCGTATTTGTATGTGGATGGAACGGTTGCAATGAACGGTCGGGAAGTGTTCAAGTTTGCCGTGCGCCAAATTAATGAATCGGTGCGCAATGTTATGGAGCGTGCTGGTCTTGAGGTTGCCGATATTGATCGTATTGTACCTCATCAGGCGAATGTGCGCATTTTGGAGAAGGCGGGGGATTTACTTGGAATTCCACGCGAGAAAATGTCGGTTAGTGTGAACAAGTATGGTAATACGTCAGCGGCGTCTGTGCCACTTTCTTTGCTCCAGGAACTTGAAGCTGGTCAGGTACACGATGGGGATACCCTTGTATTTGTTGGATTTGGCGGTGGCCTTACCTGGGGAGCGCTTGTTGTCAAATGGGGGAAATAATAGAATAAATGACAGGGATAAACCCGCTTTTCGGCAGTGTATGCGTGAAAAAGCGGGTTTTTGTTCAAGACTTGCGGATTTTTTTGCGATACAGTCTATTTCGTGGTAACAAAACCAGCCCATCTGCTTACGATAGCTAATAAGCGTTCATGCAGGCAAGGAGTTGGAAGGTATGGAGCATTTCAGTATCGGGGACTGGGTTACTTTTCCTTATAATGATAAAGGTAAGCTATCGTGTGCATAACTGATAAGCGAAAGGAAGAGGGATGCACTCTTTCCTTCGCCTATCAGGAGGGAATACAAGTGTTTATTTTGGCGAAGAAATTTGAGGTAAAAGTCTTTGGAAACATTGAAGTTATGAATACGATTGTGGATGCGTTTAAGAAGCGCATTCGAGGTATGTTACCTGCCTCCGTTATGAAAGTGGTGGACTTTCTTGCCTCCCACTCCTGCAAGGTTCGAGGCGTATCCTGGGCCACGTATGAGTACATGAATGATATAACAGGACTCAGCATATCTACACTTAAGCGTGCGGTAAAAATGTTGGCCAAGCTCGGATTTATTCAAGTGATCCGCACCTGGGTAGGTGGCTGCCAATCGGCTAACATTATCCAGATCCAGCCTCGTATGGATTGGAAAGCTATAGAAACAGAATTAATGAGGCGTGTTCGTTTTGAATACGCTGATGAGAAACAGTCAGAAATAGAGAAAGAGTCGGAAGAAATCGGCGAAAATTTTTTGCAACCAAATGACACGCAGTCTGAAACGAAAGAGGACATGCAGTCTGACACTCTATACAAACAAAAAAAAGAGGGAGTAAAAGCGGCAGAACCCATTGATGAAGCGGACTTCTGGGGCGTGCCGGATTACATCCCTACAACAGATATAAATAAAAACAATTCAAACTTAGTATATCATAAAATTAAAGGTTTCCATCCATCATTCAACTGGTTAGATCAGGAAGAGTGATTAGGGGAGCTATAGTCTGCTGTTCAGGATAAAATTCGAACTAATTGAAGAAAGAGCCAAAAGTGATTGGTGGCTCTTTTATTTGGGTTGCTCATTTTTAGATATGATCTAATTCCATCCGTTTCGTTTAAAGAATTGCATAAATCCACTTGATATGATTTTGAACATATCGCCGATTATACGGATGTTGAATATACCGAGTGGATTTGTATATGTTTGTTGTTGAACTTATTGACATCGTTTTAACCTAAAATGGATTAGATTATGTATTAAAAAGAACCAGTAGGTAGGAGAACGATTCTGTTTTATGTATTTAAATGAGCATTGATTTTAAAAAACATAATATTGTTAGTCATGTCTAGTATATAAGTCTAAATGTAAGGATTTTGTTTTCAGTAAAAGGGTTTTTAAGTCTTATGTAGAACTTTATTCTTGGTACTTTTGTATAAGGGGCTGCATTGGATGAATAAAAGATTTTATTTTGAAACCATTGTTAATAAAAAGGATGAAGCGAAATTAAAGCGATATATTAGGTTTATTATAGTGTTAGTCGCAATATGGGCTATAGCCTTCGTTATAGGTGTTATTTGTTTCATAAAGGGAATCACAGAAAAAGATACTTCAAGTATTTTGCAGATAATGGGTTTTGTTTTAATGTTTGCTCCTGCTATCTTATTGATTATATTTAGTGAGTTTTTAGATCCTTTTAAAAAGTATCCTGTAAACAATCGAATATTTATTTTATTGTTTTTGATTATTGAGAGGTTTGAAAATTTACAAACACATACTTATTTTAGAAGGTTTAACTTATTGGAAACAAGGGTTATGCTTAATAAATTAACACATCAATTTTTTGTTGTTGAGGAGAATATGGATAATGCGTTTATTTTTAGTACAATTCTAAACGATGAACGTAACCTTTTAAAAAGGGTCAGAAAAATAATTGCAGAAAAGAGTTATCTATACGAACAATCAGAGAAGTTTCCCCAAATAGATGAAATGCTTAACATGCTAACTGACTTGTACGGATATATACTTTCAAAAAAGTTATTTCTGAATAGTAATTCACAGCTTTCTGACATAGTCGAAAAGATTGATATTAGAAATACACAAACATACATATCTCTGCAAAAAATAGTGGATCAGATTGAGGAACAGGATGGATTTCAGATATCTGATAAGAAGTATGATTGGACAGAGTTGTTTAAAAATAAGTTTTTTCAGTCATGCATATTGTTTATCAGCTGTGTGTTTATATATTTTGTAATGAACGTTGATAAAAATGTAGATGCAGCGTTACAAAAAATACTTACCATTGCAGGGGTAGCACTTTCAATTTTGTCTGTGGGTCTTTCTAAAAAAAATTAGACTACAGAAGGCCCGCTACTGTGTTAGTAGGACCTTTTAGCTGTTGTTATTTGTCTGTATCCAGGGTACTCATTTAAACCACTTTGGAGAAGGTGAATAATGCGGAGGATGTATTATTGGTAGATGGAAGCAGATAATACCAAAGGAAAGAATTCATCTGAATGGATGAGTTACATCGGCAGTAGCAAAAAGAGCCAGCTATCTCCTGCTGGCTCTTTGTTTTATTGAAAAAGTAATACTATTTAGCTGCTTCTGATGCCCAGTCAAATGATTTTTTTAGTGCATGTAAAACAAGTCTTTTTCCTTGAATCGTATTCAGCCATTCCCCGGCTTTTTTAAAAGAGGTTTTGCGTCTAATAACTCTCATACGAAGTAACTCTTGTGCATCAACCTGGACTATAACGGGGGATGATGAGTATTGGTCCAAACGTACTTCTAATTCTATCTGATCGTTTATTAATCCTAGCACATAAACGTTTCGAATATGCCACTCGTTTAAACGGTTAGAACTTTTTTGAATAGCTTCACGTACTGAGTTGATAATACGTTCTATTTCTCTGGCTAAAAGTTCATATTCACCAATGCGAGTACGGAAAATAAGTAGCTCGTAGAAGTATGGGGTGGGTAGCTCATAGTACATGTCATGTTCTGGATCAAACATAAAGTGGTACAGAAAGTGTTCTCCTGCTAATATACCACGACAGTCGTTCTTAGCATCGAAAAAGCTGTACTTCCCAAAGTCAAAGATGTGCCTAAATAGAGTAAATGCAAGCTCTTTTTGCTCATAACTGGTACGTGCTTTACATTTATGTGCGAATTCGGTGGCGTCTGTTAAGATGAATTCCATTCTAGTGCTCCTTGTGTCTGGGATCTTGTAGTCTTGTCAAGATATATCGGTATTTTTTGAGTTTACTTTACTGACGGTATTCTACCAAAGATAAATTAGATTATAAGAACGAAAAATGGTTAGTAGGTTTTTTGCTAAGTAAAAATTTATAGTTTTTGGAAAATGACTACTCACTCGGAAGAGTTGGGTGTTTAAGGAGAAATACTCCAATGATTTGAGTGATTTCCTTACACCTCTGCCGTTTTTTTATATAAAATTGTTATAATAGTAGGAGTTTTTTAGTAATCAATTGGGCGAAAGGGTAGAGCACATGAAACCAGTAAACTTATTGTCTTTAGTCAGCGCAAAAAATGACCTATTACCTTCAGTCTTTGGATTATATTTAAATAATTTTGACATTAAAATAAAAGAAGATGAATTAAGAGATATAGAATCACTAATAAAGGAGATTCAAACTCATTCAGAAAGACTGGGCATTCTTGATGAGTTCTACATAGGTTATACCATTAATCAGATAGGTAAGGAGTTTGATCTACTGAGATTTGGTGAAAACAGCATAATTAATATTGAACTTAAAAGAACGAGCACTGAAGAAAAAATAAGAAAGCAGCTAAAAAAAAATAAATACTATCTTAACTTTTTAGAAAAGGAAGTATTAAGCTTCACTTACGTTGTGGAAGATAGGCAGTTATTTTACCTGAATGACAGTGAGACACTAGAAAAAACTAAGTTTCCGTTTCTAATTTCTAAACTAAATGATCAAGTATTACAATATATTGAGGATATAAACAGGTTGTTTGATCCTTCTAACTATTTAGTTTCTCCTTTTAATTCAACGGATGCTTTTGTGTCAGGACAGTATTTTTTAACCGATCATCAAGAAACTGTTAAAAATGATATATTAAACTTAAGTACGGAAACGGGCCCTTGTTTTATTTCAATTGAGGGACACGCAGGAACTGGTAAGACTCTTTTAACGTACGATATTGCAAAACAATATATAAGTATTCCAAAGAGTGTTCTTATTTTTCACTGTGGTAATCTTAATAATGGTCACTACAAACTTAGTGAAAAGTATCCATGGGAAATATCCCCGATTAAAGATTACAAATTATATGATTTGAGTAAATATGACCTTATAATTATAGATGAAGCTCAGAGAATATATAAAAATCAGTTAGAAATCATTTTAAATAGCATAAAGAATACGAACGCTAAATGTATTTTCTCTTATGATTCTCAACAATGTCTTTCTGCTGATGAGATAAAGAGGAATATTCCACAATATATTATAGAAAATGTTTCTCCTAAAATTTTTAGATTAACTGAGAAAATTAGAACCAACAAAGAAATCGCGTCATTTATTAAAAATTTGTTTGATCTATCTAAAAAAAATCAAAACCAAAAATATTCTAATATTAATATTAGATATTTTTCTTGTGCTCGTGATGCTAAACAATATATAGATGTGGTTGAAGATCGGGATTGGAAAGTCATAAACTACACCCCACCTTTATATAATGATAATCCATATAAAGAATTCCAGTATGGTTGGAACGATAACGCACATAATGTTATTGGACAAGAGTACGATAATGTCATTGCAGTACTAGACCATCATTTTTATTACAACGAAGATAGAAAATTATCCACTAAAGGTTGGTATGGAGCCCATTATAATCCAACAAAAATGCTTTTCCAGATAGTAACAAGAGCTAGGAAAAAGCTCGGTATTGTTATTATCAATAATGAAGCCGTACTTAAACAGTGCCTAAATATATTAGGATTAAAGTAGTTTGGAAGCCAAGTATGGGCCCCTGAATTTTATAAGGGGCCTTTTAACTTCTGATAAATAACTAAGTGGCAACTTTTCCAGTGTGTTTAAAATAGTTCTATACTGGACCGCCGGCAGCACCTTGAAATGCACCGGCCGGCAGCTCCCATTTATCCATTATCAAATCTTCTTTCCGAAAGCTTCTGTTCAAAGCGAGTTGAACCCACTTACTCAATCGAGCATCTTTTGGTAGGCGCTTGAGCGAGCCCATATTTGCCTTTTGCTCCAGTGTCAATCGGTTCGTATCAATAGTGTGATTTAGTTCTTTTTCGACTTCTACCAGCCGATAAAATCGTTCCGGCGCTATTTCTCTCATCATGGTCCAGAGATCAGCAGTCGAAAAGATACATCCCATGCAGCTGGTCCTATTCCAGCCGCAGAGATATGCAGGATGGGGGAGGAGTCGCCAGCGCTCATAAATATCCCAGATTTCTCGTTCGTTCCAATCAATCACAGGGCGCCAAGCATGAACGATTCGTGTTCTGGAATTGCAAGCGTGTATTTCTGTTTCGGCATACTTTGCACGGTTCGATGATTCTTCCCGGCGCTCACCTGTGATGACCAGTATCTTTTTCGGCTGCTCCATCGTGCCCTGGAAGCGTGGATGATTGTTCAATACCCTACGGAATACATCAATTTTGACATAAGGAGAGCACCACCTAACACGAAGGTCCGGGCTCATGGCAGGCCAGCGTAGGCGAGTTGTTTTCTTTCCGTTCCGTGTTGGTAAATGCACGACTTTTCCGTTTTCACAGTAGTACACATCTCCTGTCAGCGAGTCTTTTCTCATGAGCTCCCCGTATATGCCGCGCTCTCGCCACTGGAAAGAGGTACGGATGCCGAGCAATTCACCAAACGCCTGAACATACGCTTCCGTCACAGGCCAGTCGAGGAATTCTACGGCATCGTTATGCCCACCATCCACTGACTGATGCCAGAGTTCGATCTTTTCCGGTGGTACACCTTCGTCCAGCTTCTTCAACGTGCAGGCCACGCTATCTTTACCGCCAGACAGTGAAATGATAATGTGGTCATATTCATTTAGAGGGAGGAGGTCGATAGAAGGGCGTTCAGTTACTTTGGTTTCAATAGAAATTTCCGTGTGATCAAACATATCAATTTGCTCGAATCTACTCACAATGTCATCTCCTGGCGAGTACATTTGAATTTAGCTAAATATCAAAAATGTTCATCTGCTTCTCTTTAAAATTCATCAGCAGCAATTCTTCGGCATGGCAGTTGTCTCCGTTGACAACCTGCTTATAACTTTCGAATGTTTCTCTTCGCCAATCAGGGTAGATCTCGAGTAAGAGTGGATCATCGTAATATGAAACAATTGCTTTTCCCTTGATGTTTTGTAGAGGACCTGCTAGTTCTCGATGATCTTGCTCCGTAAATCCCCCGGCATAAAATTTTTCCCGTCCAATATACGGAGGGTCCACATAAAATAGCGTTTGCGGACTATCGTATTTTTCAATGATCTTGCGGAAATCATCGTGCTCAATCATTACGCCTTTCATCCGATTGGCAAAGGCCTTGATTAGCGAGCAAGCACTTTGATAGCCCATCGCTGGGTTTTGATTGGATGATGTACTATGTCTCCATCCAGTTTTGCAGGATCCAGGGCCATTGCCTTTTGCAATGCCCGAACGATTCAAATAGAAAAAGCGTACAGCTCGTTCAAACTCATCTTCTGGCATTTCTTCTGATTTCCACTTTCCGTATAGCTGTCGACTATACGGAAGACTTTCACATGCCTTCGACAATTTTTCAGGTAGATCTCGAGCGACAAGGAGGAAATTGACTAAATCTCCATCTATGTCGTTATAGACTTCATGGCTAATTTGAGATTTTTGAGTAATCACATGTGCAGCCCCACCAAACGGTTCAACATACGTTTTGTGAGCTGGCATCCGACTGATAATCTTTTTAGCCACTTTCCCTTTTCCTCCAAACCATATCAATGGTGAGCGTGTTTTCAATTTCTCCGCCTCACTTTTTCCAATATGTCCAAACCACACGTACTTATATCATCCCGGCCACCTGCCGCTTATCCAGCATGTACTCAGATACACTTTTCTTGCTCATCACAATGTCATACACGTGCTCATCGACTGTATCCTCACACATGAAGTCCCAGACCGTTACGGGTTTCTCCTGCCCGATACGGTATATTCTGCTGTAACTTTGTTCGTAATCAGCGTATGTCCAAGGATGGTCGAGGAAGATACAGTGTGTGCCAGCTTGCATGTTTAGTCCTTCGCGTCCAGCGCCAGACAGTACGGCGACTTTGCAAGCTGGGTCTGTGTTGAATCGATTTACTTCGCGCTGGCGTTCCGATGCCATTAGTAATTCGGCATCTTCACCTGTCTTTTTCGCTTTGCGCTGCGCTTGCGCTTCTGTTAGTCCCTGTGCGTCTACATCTCCATGAATAACAGCAGGGGAGTAGGCTGCCAGTTTCTCGGCTACCAAGTCAACAATCGAGCGGAACTTTGAGAAGATGATCGCTTTCTCGCCGCGCTGGGTAATCTCTTTGACCAACCCTATCAATTTGTCTACTTTCACTGAGTTGGATGGAGAAGTTGGATCGCTAAGTAGGTCAAGACTGGCTGTTACCTGCTGCAAGCGCATGAGTACGGTGAGTGGATTAGACGGCATCTCAAATGCCGGATTCTCCAACTCGGCCATAATCTCACCTTTGATGATGCTATACATGCGCTGCTGTTCTGCTGTCATTTTCAGCTTCACTTGTTTGAAAGTGATCAGTGGCAGGTCAAGCTTGTCGCGTTTTAAGCGGCGCAGCATACAGCGGTTAATCATGTCTTTGAGTTCAGCCACACGTTTTACACCGATAACTTGTTTGTTCTGGAAGCCGCCGAGAATGCCGTAGCGCCGCCGGAACTGGTACGGATTGTCGTCGGTTAGGCCGCCCCATTTCAGGAAGTTGTACAGCTCCAGTGGATGATTCTTGAACGGCGTAGCGGTCAGCACATACTTGCGCCGGAACGGAATCGCGTGGATAGCCTTGCCGATCTGCGAGTCTGGATTCAATGCTACATGCGCTTCATCCAGCGCACAGAAGTCGAGTACGCGGTGTTTGTTCAGTTTCTTCAAATGCTCAAGGTCACGGCGATATGTGTCGTAGGACATAATAAGAATCTGATTGTCGTCCGTAGCAAACTCTTTGATGATCTGGTGGCGTGCATCAGCGTTCCCGGCCATGACTACGGCTTTTAAGTGTGAAAACTTCTTGATCTCGGTTAGCCAGTTGTAGAGCAGGGAGGACTTGGCGACGATCAAGCCCTTGCGTATATCTCCTGTTTTGGTCAGTGCTTCGACGGCTGAGATAAGCGAAAATGACTTTCCAAGGCCCATATCATCCGCCAGAATCAAAAAGTGATTTTGTACTAGTGCGTTTACTCCTTGCACTTGATACGAACGGTAGGGCGCAGCGGTGAATCCGGTGTAGGATATAATCTTGTCACCGTCATACTTGATACTGTAACCCAGCATACTTGGCTGAGTAGACAGTGTTTCTTCCGGTATACCGCCGCCGATCATGTCGGAAGGGGAGTGCTCGGCGTTGTTCCAGATTACGATGAAATCATTTGTACTGTGGTCAAACTGTGCTTTCATCTCCCAGGGAATAGCCCATGCCTGAGCATCACGTACATAAAGAGAATGTGGTACTCGCTTAACTGCTTGCACGTATTCATCGCAGTAGGGGAAGGTGGCTTTGATCCACCACCTTTTGTCTACCCCTAAGACTTTTTCACATGTGATCATGTCATGTCATCTCCTGATTTACTATCTACAAAATGGGCTGTTTTGTAAAAATTCACATCGAAAACTTCAGTTGACCAACAGTCTCTTTATACCTTTCGAACGTCATTACATTCCCAGCCCCTGTACAGTGCTCCGGCAAGTTAGCTCGAACAAGATGCTCCGCAAATGGTGGTGGTACCGAGTTTCCGCAGCGTTTCACTTGTTCAGCTTTTGGATACGAGTTACCATTGTGATCCTTGCCGATGATATAGTTGCTTGGAAACCCCTGTGCTGCAAATAACTCACGTGGTTGCAGCATCCTCATTCCAATATCAACGATCTGATAGTCTTGGCCGTGAATAGTAACAAGTCCAAATCTGTCTTTTGTTGGTACGGTATGCAGTGGCTCTCGTACATCTTGCCCGATGCCAGCACCGTAGTATTTCACCAGAAACGCTCTAACTTCTCCAACATGCTGCCCGCCGGCTGTAATTGTCGGCATAGGAACAGTTACTGGCTGGCCGTCTTTGCAAGTACCACGAAACTTAACCAAATGACTTGTGACAAGTGCGAATCGGTTGGCTGTACGATCGTGTGTAATGGTTCGTCTGGTTCATGACCGCGTACTTCTGTTGGTGATGTTTCGCCATAGTATTTTGATAGAAAAGCTGTTACCAGGGCGTTATGATCAACCGTCGTTACTGTTGATAATGGCTCGTTGCAATCAGTTCCGGGTCCGGTATATCCTCCACCGTAATGCTTTGCTATGAACGGTTGTATTAATAAGTGCTCAGCTTTAGTGGTAATCGTAGTTAACGGTTGATTGATTTCGTATTGCAGACGATCTCCACCGAACCCTGTCTGCCCGATCCGCACGATGAATGGTTGCGGATTTTCTAATACAAATCGTTTAATTCCTCGGGCGATGCGCCGTAATGTATTCTCAGCCAACTGTTTTTTCCGTTCAAATATGCTAGGGCATGGTAATGTCCAATCAATAATTTCCGATGCTGTTCTCCACGGCATCAAATTTCCTTTCTTAACATCATCGCTATCTGGATCACCGTGCGTAGGCTTCGGCCAAACAATCGGCTTCCCATCACACCGTGCAATTAGGAAAAATCGTTTGCGTATTGTAGGAGCTCCATAATCGCATGCTCTGAGTTCCCTATAGTCCACTTCATATCCACGTTTCTTTAACGCATTTACAAATTCGTCGAAGGTTTCACCTTTTCTATCAGGGTCTGGCTTTCCGTTTTTCAACAGAGGCCCCCATGTCTTGAATTCCTCTACATTCTCCAACATAATGACCCTTGGCTTAACCGCATTTGCCCATTTGACAGCAACCCATGCTAATCCCCTGATGTTTTTCTCGACCGGCTTGCCCCCTTTTGCTTTTGAGAAATGTTTGCAATCTGGGCTAAACCATGCCAGTGCTACTGATCGGCCTTTGACTGCTTCTTTAGGGTTCACAGTCCATACTGATTCGCAGTAGTGTTCTGTGTCTGGGTGATTTGCCTGATGCATCGCAATAGCATCCTCATCATGATTGATGGCAATATCAACACTACGACCTGTTGCCATCTCAATACCGGTACTCGCACCGCCACCACCGGCGAAATTATCGACTATGATCTCCTGCATTCAACTTCTCCTTTCCTCGCAATATCACCGTTTGACGTAATAATAGGCTATTCACTATCGTTAATATGTCGTAACCACTTGACATTCGGCATGTAGTAATCGACAAGTTGACTTTTACCACCACGCGGAACAGCTACAATAGCACGATTGGTTTTCTGGGCTACATCCTGACCCTTTAACTGATTGCCACTGATACCTTTTGGAAGTATCTGTTTTGCTGATTCACCAGGAGGAAGGTATGTCAAGAATATGCCGATAGGTTGCTCTTTCTTGACTGGAAATGTGTTACCGATACCGTTGCTCCATGTTACTTTGTCGCCTGGTTGGAAATCTTCCCAGCCTACATAATCTACTTCAATTCTGATTTCATCATCGTAGAACATTGGATTCTTCATGCAATTTCTCCTTTCTGTATTTTTCGCTATACATACTCTATACGGATCACTCACCCTTTTTTTCAGCTGATTTTATCTTTTTTACAACTCGACCGACTGCACTTTTGGAGTAACCGGTTTCCGCCGCGATCTTTCGCACGGTGTACCCTTTCCTATGCAGCTGCTCAATCTGCTGAAACTTTTCATCTTGCCATCCGAGGGCTTCTTTCAACTCTGGAACGGTGCAGCCAGATTTCCGTGCCTGATAGTACAGCCGGTTATAGACCGGAAAAGAGTGTTTCTGGGGAATAGGGGGGAGGGATGTGTCATCTACTAGCAAATATCTCTCATCCCGTAATTCCGGGGCCAGCTCAATAAAGTAATCTACTGCGTATCGATATAAGCGATAGTCTTTTCTCCTGACTACACTTAGAAATACAATGCCGCCGTTATGATGCTTTGCTAATCGCTTGGCGACTGGAGTCATACATTTCTCACATCCCTCGCGCTGTATTATCTGCCGCTGTAACGCAAATGAAGGGCTTCGAATACCATTTCTTTATTGTCGCTATCCAGATAATCCATGTCACCTAGATTGACTTTGTTATGATCGTTGAAGCAGTTTAGTGCAAGATTTAACATGAACTTTTCTGCTGGAGACCAGGCGCGTGCAGCTCGTTTGAGTTTAGCGATTTCGATCTGCTCACCTTTGAAGTCTACAAGGTGGATATATTGACTAAGCAGCTCATGCTGGGTAAAGAGGTAAATGATTGGGCGCCAGTACTGGCTGCGGTATAAATGATCGGGGATAGTCTGGCAAACGATTGGTTCAGTAGTTTTCATTTTATCATCTCCTGATCTACTTTCATCTACTTACAGTATATTTAATGGGCAAGGCACATATACAGACAATTATTTCTCCAGACGACTACGCATTTCTTTGAGCATACGGCGAATGTCGCGGCCCTTACCAGCATAGACGAACATTATACGGTGCATGGTATCATCCCCTGTTCAGTAGTGAAATCATGAATTGGAACGAAACTATCACGGTTAATGAAAGTAAAGTTGTATATGAAATCTGCCCATCCTTCGAAAATCCGCATGTACATCGTTTTTCCATCGCGGTGAATACACTCCAGTAGTACCCAGTCGTATTGATCTGATTTGTATAGACGAACCGGAACGCCGATGCCTGTTTTCTGCCAGTGGGCCAGACGTGTAGAAATGTACTTGTTTTGCTCGGATGTGAGTTCTGGGTGAGAGAATACTGTATGCTCAACATGGTTCTGATACTCCCGAATTAGCGTGTATTTCTCAAGCTCGAATTTTTCAGCGGCTCCGCTTCGTTTCTGATTGCCAGCTATATCCCACATGAAACAAAATGGATATGGTGTTTCGAGTGATGTATTTACACATTCCAGGATGATATGGCCGTCTTTGTCTTGGAACAGACGTAGCGGCTTGACGTTCGGTTTGCTCAAGCGTGCATCCAGTGCGACCTGTTGTGCATCGGTGAGTTGGGGCTCGGCAGGTTGTGAATCTGTACTGGGATCTCCTGTGCTTGACTCGCCGGAAAGAGACTGTGCGAACCCTAGGCGCTCCGGCGTTTGTTTGGCGATCCATGCCTTTTTAGGCTGGAACCAGCGGAATCCATGTGCTTTGAGCTGGGCGAGAACTTCCGGTGCTGGCTTGGATCCGAAACTAACTTCGATACCGTTCTTTTCTTCGTTGAGTGTGATAGTGACAGACTCGGATGGTTCACTGATTTGTGCGACTTCTTCAGTGATCATGGTAGTTTCTGCACTTGTCTGGGATTGCTTGCGCTCGGCTTTTTTCGCTTGCCATTTTGCCAGACGCTCGGCATACAATTCATCAGCAATGCGATTGTACTCTTCGCGGTAGCGGCGGAAGTATGAGTGATCTTGCTCGTACTGCTCAATTAGTTCCTGGTCCATACGCTCCATGATGGCCGCACGTACTTCATCCGTTTCACTGGCTTGGGCTGTGATGAACATGTTACCGCCGCTCAAAATTTCTCCAGTTGCATCGCAGTAGCGAACTTTCGCGAAAGAGTCTGTGATTGTGGAAACAGTGGCAGTAGACGGCAGACCATCCCAAGATACGCGAATAGATGCACCCAGGGAATAGCGCTCGGATCGGACAGAGAACTTTGTAGCTGGGAATTCCTTTTTCAGAACAGTGCGGATTTGCTTTGCGATTTCTACAACATCAGCCATACATATCATCTCCTTGTAAATTGTCCCAGTTATATTTAGGGTAGAATAGCCAGATTGAAACACTGGTGGGAAAATGCCTACATCTAATGCCGTTAATAGCGAGTGACACAATAAAGAGAGTACGGATAGGGGTAACAGGATACGGCGATGGATGAGAGAGGAGGGAGGCATGGTGAGAAAAGGGTGAAGGGGTGTCTGCTCCCGCCAGCATACTCGGATATAACTTTTCCATGCGTTGCACCATGCATATCGCGTACATTAGTGCCTGTATATGCGTATATCATCCGTGTTTTTCACCTCGAAATGCCACTCGTTCACATATCCGAATACACCACTTGCGCCAGAATATCCGAACAATACCATTTGCAGTAGGTAGAACAGGAGAGGGGAGTATAAACTCCCGCGCCCTGGTTAGTTCATGTGACCTTTACTTTTCAAACTGTAATGCCTTCCATCTCCTATGATAATGTGGTCAAGCAGTTCGATGCCCAGAACCTTTCCAGCTTCTTGTAACCGGCGCGTCACGTCTAAATCTTCACGGCTCGGTCCTGGATCGCCGCTTGGATGGTTGTGAAACACTACGACAGATGTAGCGTTATTGAGCAATGCCCGTTGGAATACTTCGCGCGGATGTACTACGCTACTGTTTACCGAGCCGGAGAAAATCAGGTGTGCGCCGATGATCTCATTCTTGGTGTTGAGTGAGAACATGCCAAAGTGTTCATTCGGCTTGCTGGATAGGCTGAAAATCTCCTCGATTGCGCGATAGGCTGCGTCTGGACTGGTGACTTTCTTGCTCTCAATGTCATACAGCGCGGCTTTATCCCGGATTAATTCTACAGAAAATACGTTGATTCGTTTCATACATATCATCTCCTGGGTAAAATTCGGGGTTCATCCCCTGTTCTGCCTACTGCTACCTACCATAATGCGTATTATGGTAGATGTAATGGGGTGGAAGCGCATCGACGCTCGGAATTATAGGCGTTTATCCAGGCGATGCAGTAAAAACAAAGTGATAAGCAGCAGTACATTTGCCGATGCTAAAAGCCAAACCATGAAAATCACCTTCTTTCTTGCATTTTGGTGGTCACATCGCATAAACTACTGGTAAGGAGAGAAGGCGGGGAAGTTGAGCGACTTACGCCCGCCTTCCCTTTCTTTATTCTTGCTGTGAATCCGATGTGTCCGCATCGGATTTTTCTTTTTTCTCCCTGCTTGCTTCGATGTTGAACTCTATGTTGTTCCATTTGAAGCTAATCTTGATGCTTTTGTATGCGATGCAGAGAGCAAGAAAGAGTGCAGTAACCGCAAGAATCGTGACTAAATCTGGTTGCATTTGCCTTCACCTCCCTTCTCAGTAGAGTCCTCTTTACCCGTGGAGGGGAGCGAGGAAGGAAGGGGATGTTCATGCGTCTACCTCCTTTGTCGATGCGCTTCCGGTATTCGGTTTTCAAGGTGCGGCGTGTGTCTGTCGTGGTGTTGACTCAACTATGCATGCGTGGAAAAAAGTTGGGTAGAAAAGTTTTTGTGTGCCGGTGGATGATAGGGAGCTGTCTGGTGATAGAGTGAATAGCCCCCCCAGTGCTTGGGATGACGCGGGTCTGCGCTTCGCGCCGGGGGTGTCTCCGAGCACATATATAAATTTTTTTGTCAACTCTGTTGCGCGTCTTGTAAAACTCAAAATTTGCATGAAAAAATGGGCTATTCTTAAAAGTGAGCCTGAATTTTTTATATGGTAAATTTTTGTTCCAAGTTGTTGCGGTGTGCTATGATATGAGTAGATGGTAAGTAGATACTTGTATCTATCTACCGTCGCGATTTTGAAGATGAGGAGATGATGACGATGGAGATGAATGAGCAGTATGTAACGGGTAGTCAACATGTAGCAACGCTCAAAACGTATGTATCGTACGAACAGGCGAAAGAGCACATGGAGTTGCTGCTGAAGCTTAAGTCTAACGGAATGAAAGTAGAGCAGGAGATTTCGGCACTTGTAAAGTGGATGAGTGAAATGTTAGGTATCGAACCGGAAGATACGAGTTTTGCGGTGGCTAAACTAAAAGCATTCAGACCATCGATTATGGTGAGGATGTTCATGAGTCAAGCGAATATAAGTGAATACACTAAAGGGAAACCTTCTTATGGCTATAATGCCGATACGATTGGAGCACACAGTCAATCTGATGTACAGGTATACGTTCCTGTAAGTGAAATTGTAAAGTTTGACAATGTTGCAGGAAAGCTTGTAGGGTACAAGATACGGGGAGATGAAGTATGTGAATGAGCGCTTGGAAGCTAAAATAGAAAATGCTCGAAAACTCCAAGATGAATTGAAGAGCACGGGAATTACTGCTGAGTTAGACGAGAAAACTGGTGAGTTGAAAATTAATGGTGCTGAATTTACAAAGGGAGATGATATGTATGGTTAATGAGAAGTCTTGGCAGGAGTTTAGAGACAGCGGTTTATTTTGGTTGATGAATAGTTTCCTGCATGTATTCGGATGGGCGATTGTTGTGGATGTTGATGATAATGGCATCGCTAAATCTGCTTATCCAGCCAGAGTGAAATTTAGAGGATTCACCGAGAAGATCAATACGGAGGGATATCAAAAGGTATCTGCGTACATGCTTGAGAATGCAGAAGAATTGTTAAAAGAATCCAAGGAGTAGCAGCTTTATCAAAGGAAATCATGAGTGATGAAACATACATTTACACTTTGCGCAGAGAATAGCTGTTGCTTGGTGGTGGAAGTAGAGTAGGAGATTTCGGCACTGGCAAAGCTGATGAACGAGATGATACGTCTGTTAAGCTTGGATCGTTACCTACTGGGTGCACGATTCTTCCAGAATTTCAATATCATGCAAATAGAATCTGACATTAGTTAATGAGAAAGGAGATGATTTGCTTATGAAACGTACCTTTACACTTTGCACAGAGAACAGTTGCTGTCCTGTAGTGGAGGTAGAACAAGAAATGTATACGGTGAAAGATGATTTTGGCGGAGTGCTTACGGCAGGTCGAGGATGGCTTCTGGATTGTGTTGTCGTTGCACTTGTAATGAATCATGATGACGTAGTTACAATTGGCACAGACGGGACCGGGAAAGTTAAACTACTGCGTGGCGAACTCGAAATGCTGGAGAAGGATTTACGTGGGAATTGAACTGCTGTATGCGCTAGCGTTACGTTTCTTCCTGATTGAATTCAAGTCAATCAAGCGGCTGCGTGATTGGTTTCGCAATTTACACCCGTTATGTGGGCAATGGACGAGCTGCCCATTTTGTAACGGATTTTGGTGCGGGCTGTTCATCTACTGGTTATTTCACGGAGTCAACCTGCAGATTCTGTTCTTCGCGCTGGCTGCTGGATTTGCTTCGTTTCTGGTGAAGATTGGGCAAGAGTATATGCTGTATCGAATGAACGGTGGCGAATAGCTGCCGTTTTCTTTTGTATAAAACCGTAAAATACCGTCGAATATAGCGAGTAGATAGTTGATTTTTGACGAAACAATCAAGTGGAAAAACAACGTTGATGTGATAAAATCTAGATATAAACTGAATAATCGTGATTGGGAGTGAATTGCATGGTCCGTAGTTCTTCGGAATGGAGAAGCAGATTAGTTGAAGAAGCGTTGGAAGCTATGAACAACGGAGAGCGTGGAGAGATTAAGCAGGTATTAGAGCACATTGCTGATACGCATAAAAAGACGTTTAATACTGTTAAAACTGTGTTTTACAAGGAGATACGCCCGAACATCTTTGAGAAAGACGGTGTATTCATCTATCAAAATGACGATGAGCAAGTAGATGGAGATATTATTACGTATGTGGAGTCGCCGAGTGAGGTAAAAGTTGGCGATCATGTTCGTGTGACTGTGACTGATATTATGCATTATGGTGTATTTGCGCAGCTAGGTACTCTGAAATGTTTGTTGCACATTTCAAATGTGAGTACAGGATTTATCAAAGAAGATGATCTACCGAAGTTATTTAAGATTGGTGATGTATTCGATGCGTATGTGCATAAAGTAGAAGAAGGCCACATCGCAATTTCGACAAAAGGTATAGACTTGTCGAAGAAAGATAAAAAAACGGAAAAAGTTGTTACAAAGGTAACTGCTTTGCGTGTTGTGAAAGAAGAAAAGCAAATTGAACATACGGATGATAAGTATGTAGCGGATATTGTTAAGTATTTGAACGAATACTTTGGTCCGGTTTCTCCTTCAGCGAAGGAAAAGTTACAGGAAATGTACAAAGAACACGGTCCCGTTACCTTGAGCATGGCAATATCGGAAGTGAAGAATGCATTCAAGGTTGACCCGGTGCTGCTATTTTTAGGAGAAGTTGATAAAAAAGTGAGTGGCTGTCTTTGACCAGGCTTACTACGCTTCTAATCATGCGGCAGAGGAGTATATAAGACGCTTTGATAATGACATTCCGACTCCAGAAACGATAAAAAAGACAAAGCGTATGTTACCTAATATCGTAGCAAGTGGAGATATTATCATTGAGTTCAGAGAATATCGTTATGTGCGAAATGTAAAGGCGTTTTTCCCGTGTGTTCAAGTAGAAGGTGGAAAGTATTTGATTCGTACGACGATGCGGTGGAGTGATGTGGAGCCGCGCTTACAGGAGATTGTGGATTTGTATAGCAGGGAGAGCGAGGGGTAGTCGTATGACTGCCCCTTTTGCCTATTCTAACTGCAAAGGTGGTGGATGGGATGGAGACTCCTGAAAATGAGAAGCAAATCGTTCCACGTGGTAGCATCGGTAAGATTGAATTATGGGAGCTTGAAAAAGATGTGATTGAGCTGCGTAAGATCGGGCTTTCCTATCAGCAGATTGTAGATGAGTTATTCCAGAGAGGTAAGGTTCCAGAAGGAGAAAAGCTGGATAAATACGTGATTAAGCGTTTTTTGGACAAAGTGCCGGAATTGAAAACAATTGTGCGTGGTAGTAAGAAGCGCATTGTGCAGGCGGTGTCGGCTGAACTGGATATTATCTACGAAGTGAGCTTGTTTGCGGCCAAGTGCAGGAACTTGCTTGAACTGTTGGAAGAGGAAGCGTTGGAGCACTCCACGTTGCCGAATCCTGGTCACTTCAAGGCGCTGTCGAGTGAGATGCGTGAATGGCTCAAGATGATGAAGGAGATTCAGAAGGAGATAGCTGACTATAACAACGTTCGTACATTCATGAAAATTGTGCTGGAGACGGTCAAAAAGGAAGCGCCGAAGGCATTGCCATCTATTTTGAGGCAGATGCAAGACATGAAGACTGCATCATGGTTTGATGGAATGGGAGAAGATACGGAAGGGGAGGTGTAGTGTGAAAGAGCATGGATTTACACTGGAGAAGCAAGTAGAACAGACATTGAAAAAGGAAGATTTCTTCAAGGGATATAAGCGGCCTGAGTATTTCAAAACTGGTGGAAGATGCGATTGTAAAAACTGCTCATGTAAAAAAGGTAAGCAGTCATGAGTAACTTTTATTTAAACAAACTTCTCGGTGATTTCGCTGAGATGGCCGAAAGTTATGAGGAAAAAGAGGGGATCTGGCGTGAAGAACCGCTAGATTTATTCGAATTTTGTAAGCAGCAGTTAGATATTACACCGTTTGAAGGTAAACAAACGGAAATTTTCCGTAAAATCAACAACGTTGTCATGTGGAAAATCACACAGGACGAGCAGTATGCGGATACAGCAGAGCAAGATTTAACTGAGATTTTACTCCTGCTCGGCAAGGGTTCTGGGAAAGATTATATACTAAGTGCGGTATTCTGTTGGATTTCGTATCTGTTAAATTGCTTGAACGATCCACAGAAAACACTAGGAATAGCTGAGGGGGAAGCGGTTGATCTTGTCAACGTTGCGAATAACACGCATCAAGCGAATGAGGTGTTTTTCTTCAAATTCAAGCAGCGCCTTGCGAAGTGCGCGTTTTTCAAGCGTGTAGATCGGGAACCGCGTGCGTTTAATGAGTATCAGCCAATGCGGTCTATGATTCGCTTCTTCAACAACATCAAAGCACATTCCACTCATGCGGATGCGGAAACACTAGAAGGCGCGAATCCTTTCGTTGTGGTATTCGATGAAATATCTGGTATACCATATGAACAGGCTGACAAAGTATATGATACGTTCAGTTCATCAGCGGCCACACGCTACAATGACCGTATGCTCCTTCTGTTTATCTCATTCCCGCGTCATCAGGGGGACTTCTTGTATGTCAAGTTCACTAAGTGGGAGCAGGAAGGTACGCCGCATATTTGGGGCATCAAGGGGAAGTCATGGGAAGTTAACCCGAAAATATCACGGGATAGTTTGCAGAAGTTTTACGACAAGAATCCAGAAGATGCTAAGATGCGTTATGAATGTATTGCACCGGAAGCGGAAGCAGGATTCTTCGAGTTCCCAGAGAAAATTGACTATGTAGTTGTGCCGGGGAAGGCTGCACAGTGTCCGGGTGTGGTGATTCAGCAAAAGGTTACGACTCGGATGCTGAAAAACGAAACAGAGGTTCACTTTGTCGGGTTGGAGATTTTTAACCTGCAATTGAATCCTGAGTACACCTATTATCTCGGCGGCGATGGCGGTGTGGTAACAGATAGCTATGTATTGTGCTTGATGCATGGAGAACCTACTGTGAAAGAAGAGACGATAGATGTCGAAGTAGTGACACGCATCGTGAATAAGCCGGTAGAGGATTTGTTACTTGAGTGGCGTCCGAACAAGAAAGAGCGCTTGCCGGTTGATTTGATGAACGTAGCGGAGATTATTGAGTTGATATGTAGTCAAGTGTATGTGAAGAAGGCGCTATTCGATAAGTTTAACTCCGCAGATATTACACAACGGTTGATTTCTCTTGGAGTTGATGCGGAGGACAAAAACTTCTCCAACCAGTTTCAAGTCGAAGCCTATAAAAACTTACGGGGCCTTATCTACACGCAGAATATTGAGTTGTTGGATCACCAGATTACAGATGGTAGTGAGCGTCTGAACGCGAATGAGGAATTGAAAAGGTTGAAGTTGATTAATGACTCGAAGATCGATCACGACAGGCAATACGCAAAGGATTTTTCCGATGCACGGATAGCCGCGACTTGGATTTGTACGAACGATACGCCGGAATCAGAAAGTCATGCGGCTGATATTGGGTTGTTTGGAGCTGTGCGCGGTTCACGTATGTAGAAATAACCCGGTATAGAACCGGGTTATTGGTCTTTTATAGCGTTTTTATCCATGAATTCATTGACATCTTTACTTTGGAATACCCGGAAGTGTTCACTTTTTACATTGTATTCTCTTTCTGTAATAAGCCATACATGACCGAAATGGTTGCGTTTCTCGGTCCACTTGTCACTAAGAAAATAGGATTCGTATCGCTTGATTTTGTCCGTAATCATTTTTTCTGAATAGATGCTACGCTGAATCTCAATAAACCACGGAGCACCTTTCCAATGCATATAAATATCCGGCTCAGGTTCACCTTTTTGGAATTTTGGTTCAACAATGAATTCTTTTGGATAGCCGTACATTAAGATTTGCTTGTAGAAATCTACGATGAGCAGGTAATGGTTCGTCTTTTGTCCTCCGATTTTGGTGGATGCCGGATTTGGATAGTACACATACGGCTGTGTGGTTGTATCCGCTTGAATGTATCCGTCTCGACGCAGACGTTTTAATACCAAATTGCAATTGCTGGTTTTACTTTTGTTCGTAGAGAAAAACAGGTCTGCAATCTGATCGCGTGTCATACATCTAAACATAGACAGGGTGTCGATGATGCGCTTATCTCGTTGTCGCACATTTGTCACTCCAAGTCGAATATTTTATTTTCCTCTATTTGCTCCGGTTCGGGCCGGGGCTTTTTTTGTTGGTATGGACGTAGCATTACCTTTGCCATTTTGTCAGCTAAGAACGGGGCCTGGATTTCCTGAAGGCCACGTTTATATTTTACAAAAGCATAGCCGTCTTCGATTTCTCTATCTGGCTTCATTCGCATGTTTAGGGCGATACCGTAGTTAATATCGTCTGGCTGGCGGAAGCAGATGCGGACGGTAAGACATTGCTTCAGTTTTCCATCTAATACAGTGCTGTCTGGGCGCTGCATACTTAGCAGGAGAAAGACTCCATTCGAGCGACCGACAATTGCGATGTTTTCGATTTTCTCCATGATCGCTTTGTTATCACGGAGCAATGCTACTTCATCAACACAGACAACGATGTAAGGCACTTGCTCTGGCAGATCGTCAATGTGAACTTTGCCGTGCTGACGCAAAAGCTGACCGCGTCTTTTGATTTCTTTCTCTATTTTAATCAGTAGTTTGAGTAGTTTTCCTTCATCGTTTTCATAAAGAGATGCCTGCACATGCTCAATGTTTTCAAACAGGTGAAACTCACTTCCTTTTAAGTCGCAAAGATACAAGTGAAGTTTTTCAGGGGAAAGGTGTTTTATCCAGGTAGTAATAATCTGCCGGATTTCGGTTGATTTCCCGCTGCCAGTTTCGCCGCAGATAAGAAGGTGTGGATTGTCAATCATATCAACGATTAGCCAGTATCCTTCTTGGTCTTTACCGATGACGATAGGTAGTTTCATGTCGGATAAGTGGGGGAGAATTTCGTCGAAGTCGTAGGCGAACGTTTGAATTCCTTTATAATAGGCTTTTACTGTAAAGTGTTTTCCGGTATGCTCAATGAACACATGCTGACCAAATTCTTGTTTAAATAGCCATTCTGCTTTGTATACATCGTCTGGATTTATGCCGAAGACGATGTTAAATACGATGGTAATACCTTTGTTGTCGTATTGAATCGCGCGGATTTGAGGATATATTTTCCGTCCGTTTTCTCTTTCTCTGTAGATTTCTCCTTCATCAAAAATTCGTTTCAAGCTGCGTCTTGCTTTTGTATTAGGCATTGACTGATACGTATAGTTGGCTACGCCGAGTGAGGTGCATATGCCTGCCAACTTTAAGGCTTGCGTTTTAAGCGCTGTGATTTCGTAAGGGCTAAGCGAATGGATAGGGAGAGGGATTCCAAACAGAGCCATAGTTTTCGCTGTCATGAAAGCACCGAAGCCGATAGCTAGTGTACCTTGCAACGGAGTCATCTTTTGCATTTATTTACCAGCTCCTCATATCTTATGAACCGATGAAAAAACTCTTCCTATTCATTTAGACATACCGCATCTTCTTCGTAAAAAATCCGTCCATTTTCTTCTAGACAATCCAGTATCTTTACATACTCCGATAACGGAAGTCCTGTCTTTCTCCAAAGCAGATTAGGGTCCTCATTTTGTTCGTCTATACCTGTTGTTTCGATGGCATTTAAAACAAGTTGCTTAACGTAGGCAGTGGACTTTTTCCCATTCTCTACTAGCCGCTGAATGCAGTACGTCACAATCCCTTCAACTCCGTCCCGGCCATACCCCCATCCAACGACATAAACAGCGCTCTCCATGCCATAACGCCCATATTTTGAGGCGTAGTACACACGATCAAGCAGAAATTCTTGCGTCAATAATTTGATTGCTGTCAGCATGTTTTGTGATTGTCTTGTTGCTAACAGATGTTCACCATCTTCATCCATAGTGCAGATGTGATATTCTCTCATGCGAATTCTCCTTTACGTTTTATACCCAAAACCTTTGCCAAGAGATGACATGCTCTTTATGTTGCCGTTTCCACCATACCTTATGGGCGATATAGCAGCAGATGATGATTGTTTTCACGGCTTAATTACCTCCTCGATAAATTCACGTAGGAATCCAACATAGGACCGGATATCTTCGACATGGTTATAGACTTCATCAGAAGAAGCAAGGTCTGGAAGTTCAGATAACTTTCCGCTAATGCGCTTAAATATGAATTCGATTGCTTTTTCTTTCACGGTTTAATCGCCTCCTCAACGACTTCCTGCAAGAATTCCAAGTACGATTTCATATCGTCCATATGCGGGTGTACTTCTTCCCATCCCCCTAAAATATCTTTTACGTCATAGAATTTCGTTTGAATGCGCTTGAAAAGGAACTCGATTATTTTCTCTTTTGTCATGGCTTTACCACTTCCTTCGCTAACTCGATAAGTGCGTTAATGGTGTCCTGAGTCATGAAGTCAGTCGGATCAACTTTCTGTACTTTCTCACTGGCTCTAAGCAGCCATTGAAGTAGCTTCCCCATCACACAAAGTCCTTTAGAAAGTCGATTGCATCATGCAGTGATAGTTCTTTTCCGGGCTGAAGCAGCGTGCGTTTTAGTTCGATGATTTCCTGCTGAAGTTCATGGATTAAATCCATTTCTGATTTTGGAGGAGTAATGTCTTTTGATACTCTATCCAGAATTGATTTAAAGCTGGGTGCTTCTTTGACATCGTGCCTGATGAGGTAATCACGAAGCATCTCCAGTTGCTCCTTTGAAGAAGCATTTTTTCGTAGGTCTTCCAAATACTCAACGGGGTAGAGATATGGTGTGTCAGCCAAATCTTTGAACCGCCATCCCCAGAAGTTGGGTGATGATTTCAGTCCTTGGGAAACACCTTCCACGATACCTTTCACAAATCTAATCATGGAAAAATCCTCCTGATGTTTTTTTCGCTTATGATGCATAAAAAGCGATAAAGTTGGGCATTGAAATTCAGTCGCTTCACTCGGCTATCGCCTCACTCTGCTCCTTTAAACAAATGAAAAAGTGTTGATTTTGTTGACTTAAATCCACTAATACTTACGTTTCAGTTACTTAATCAGGTAGCTAAGTAGATGCTTAAGTTTTTGCTTATGTTTCAACCTATGTCGGTAGTTAACTACTTTTGCCTGTACCAGTTAAAAAAATCTACTCGGAAAAATGGCATAAAAAAAGAGGAGCAGTTAGCCCCTCAAAGAAAGTCATCCATATCCAATTGTTCATGTGAATTTGATTGATTTGTAATATTTATAGGGTGAGAACTTGAGATATGATCTGGTGCGGTTGAAAGGTGATCTGTTTGCTTATGTGAGGGATGAACTCCGTAGTTATAAACCTTCATATCCATGTAAGATGTCAGTGCTTTTTTAGCCCAGCCACTGAAATTTGTCGTTTCTTTCCCGATGGTACTCTTACTGGTAGCCTGCGACATACAGTAGTCATAGAGAGCTTTGTCATGTGGATTATCAAGGTTAAACACGATTGGCTTAACGATTTTTTGCATACTTTTTCTCCAGGAGCTCATAGTATCCGATTGCATTAGCAAGCAGGTATTCATCAGGTACGTAGGCTTTTGGATAATATTGTTGGATATACGGCAGCAATTCCAGTGCTTTCCCACCCACAATTCGTACACTTTCATCTGTATCCCAGAAGCGAGAAACATCAGAGACGATAGCTAATGCTAAATCCTTTATGGAAGAAAAGCGACTTGTATCACAACCATAGGGTAGTGTGAATGATAATTTGTCAATAAATCGTTTGTTGTTTATTGTGACACAGTTAACAGTCTTCGCTCCAGCATCAATGATATGCTCTAATCCATCTACTTGCCTTGCCCAAAACGCACCGCCACCCTCAAAGCTGATTTCGACTACCGGAATTTCTAATTGGCGTGGTCTTCCGTTGAAAATGATATCGTGACGCCCGGATAGAAGGTGACGTAATTTACTTTTTTCTTCAGCAGTGTGTTGATCCTTCGGCAGTCCAGTAATCAGTGTAATTTTATCATGGGCAGTTGCTGAACAAATGGCAGCGAGAGTGAGGAGGAGTGTTTGTTCGTGGACTTTTGTTTTTGTCATAAGTCGGCGAGGCAGCTCACTTTCGCGTATGGCTAGATCACCAACGAAATGGTGCTCACCTTTGTAAACGAGTTCAATGTCAGAAGGCTCTACTTCTCTCAAGTCACGTCTTCGTCCAGAACCAATAACAGACGGAATAACCTTGCCGTTATGTCCGTCATACACTTTGACATTACATCTCCCACAATCTATAGCCAGTAATTGCATCTCCCATACCCCCAGAGTGGTATTACGCAGGTGAAACCTATGCTGATTGGGGTGTTACCTACGTTATACCACATTGTATTGAAGGTCTAACGTAGGTATGACTACAAGTAGAGTTTTAATCGTAATCAATTTCGACATTTTTTAGTATTTTTCTGAAAGCTGTAAAATCAGAATGTTGAAATGGGAAAAAGTCGTTACTCCATTGGTGACCGTATCGTGCCTGTGAGTCTAGGATGCTTAGGATTGCCATTGCATCATCGAATTTCATTGTTACCATCAAGTGTTCATTCCAATTTTGTTTTTTCTTCAGAATTTTGTCTGCTTCTTGATATACTGTTCGTGCTTCGGTAGTTAGTCTTTTTAATGAATCACGAGTATACAAATTTTTTTTGCCATAAAATTTTTCGTTCCATGTAACCAACTCGAAGAATGCGATGGCGTGAAATCTATTGTCGAAACTATGATACTTACCGCCAGTAAACTTGTTCAGTATAGAAATTCGCTGTTTCGTCAAGTGCTTCTTTTGCCATGCCAACGCATCTTTTTGTTGTTTTGTCAAAGTAGCAGCATGTACAGAAGTGATGACGAAAGATGATTGGACGAAAAGTAGTCCTACAACATTGATTATTAACATCGATGTTAAAGCGATGATTTTCTTTCGCATTTTTATACCTCCCTCGTTAAATGTGCATTCGCCTTCATGTATGCAGTTTCCTGCTTTATTGGATTAATATGTAAAGTCTGCTCTTTTTTAGCGTTCTTGAAGTATCTAAAAAGTAAAAAAAGTAAAATCATAGATAACATCAACGTAGGAGCCTGTTACGTTTCAGCGTATGACCCTTATACGTTCTAACGTACCACCCTCATACGTTTCACCGTAGGACAAATACATAGATTACTACAAAGATTTAAAAGAGAAGAAGAGGACAGGATAAATCCGAGAAAAGCTAACGTAACAGGGGGATAGAAAATTATGGGCTACACTCCATATTGCACATGTTGTAGTTCAGCACTTACGTGCTTGGTGATGCAAAAGTTGAAACATGAGTAGATGTTTAGATTATAAAGTTGATTTCTAGGTAGATGTTTGTGATATAATAAAAGCAAATGGTGATCGGGAGATGGTGAGTGTAGATGGCAAGCAGGAGATACCAAAAGCGAAAGCAGGTTAAACAAAAGCAAGCGATGGCGAAGTCGTCTGCACCATTGACGAACGTAAATGACTTTGGTGGAGCACGAACAACAAAGTCGCAACTACGTGCAGGTGATTCAGTACCAAGGCGTGTACGGAAAGATTTGAGCCTTGATGAACGGAAGCTGAACACACTACCTGTCGAAAGATTGATGGACTTACTTATCGATGCTCACCCTGATGTGGGGTTTGCACTATGGAATTTCCTACGAATCGGAAATACGGATTACATCATCAATGTGAAGAAGCTAAACAGCGATGGTGAGTTTACACAAGGTAAAAAAATCATCGACCAGTTTATTCAGGCATTATCGATGCCGAACCCGGAACGATACGAGATTAACAGATCGCTTGATAATTTGATTAACCAGCTACTTTTGACAACCGTAACGCGAGGTGCTGCATCGCTGGAGACGGTGCTTGGTCAATCGATGTCTGGTGTTGCTTTTCTAGCCCCAATTGATCCGGCCACCATCGAGTTTAAGTTTGAGAACGACAGATTTATCCCATATCAGGACAGCTTAAGTCTTGATATTCCCACCTTTTTCTACGAAGCACTAGATCCACTAATCGATAGCCCAACCGGAAGAAGCCCCTTTTTAAACGCTATTCAAACCGTCATGTTCCAACTACAGCTACTCAACGATATCAAAGCCGTTGTGCATAACCAGGGATACCCACGCCTAGACATTAAGATACTTGAAGAACTTGTTATCAAGCGCATGCCTCCACATGTTAAGCAGAACGAAGAGAAAAAGCGTCAATATCTACAGGAGAAGTTACAAGAAATTATCACGATGTACGAACAACTAGAAGCAGATACCACGTTTGTACACTACGATTCCGTGGAGATGGGGATGGTTGGTGGTAAAAGTGGCGGCGGTGGCGCAATGTTCGATGTGGAGAAGCTAATGGGCGTGATCGACGGGCTTCTTGCAGCTGCATTAAAGACACTGACGACCATTTTAGGACGTAGAAGCACTGGGAATACGGAGAGTTTTGCCAAGCTTGAAGTAAAAATGTATCTTAAAAGTGTCAAGGCACTTCAAGATGTGGTGGCAAAGCTGTTGAGTCGAGCGTTCACACTTCTGCTTAATCTGAACGGTAAGCAGGGGATTGTTGAGTTTAAGTTTAGAGAGGCAGACTTACGAAGTGAACTGGAAAAAGCGCAGTTTGAACAGATTCACCTGCTTAATTGCCAGTTTAAATACAATATGGGCTGGTGGACGGCAGACGAAGCGGCTCAGGCTGCGGTTGGACACAGTGCCGTGTCAGATCCAATTCATAATGTTGTGCCGACGAATAAAGATGGACAAACACCAAAAGGAAGTACGGACAACAACCCTAAAGCTGGCGGTAGTAGCGGATAAACAGAAGATAGTTCAGCATAAATGCCTACTCTAGCTCAGAAAGGAGATGAAATGCATGGGAACACCAACGCCGGAACAGTTGCAATTGATCAACAATCGCTTTGCCAAAGCACCGCTAAAGTCGGAGCAGGTGTATGTGTTTGAGTGTATTGCAGCAGATACATTGCCGGTTTTGCGTAAAAGTTGGTACGGTGAATATACAATCACCATGACTGACAAAATGTTAGTGCAGCTTATGGACGACTTCAAACAAGGATGTGCGCTATTAGCATCGCACAACTCCTGGAAGCTACCATTCGGACGCACATTTGATGCTCGTGTAGGATATGAGACTGTAGACGACAAGAACGTGAACACAATGCGGATATGGCAGTACATGGTTACACATACGATCAAAGAAGATGGAAGTATGGAGGAGATTCATACAGAAGTCGGTAAGATGTCTACAAAGGATATTGCCTCGCATATTGATGCAGGGACAATTTTCGATACTTCAATCGGGTTTGTAATTTCTAGCGCAAAGTGTAGTGTGTGCGAACATGATGTTCGAAGTGAGAAATGTGGTCATTATCCCGGAAAATACTATGTTATCGATGAGCAAGCTGTGCGATGTGATATTATCGCAGAAGACGGCCAAGGTATAGAAAACTCATTGGTTTTTTCTGGGGCTGTTGATCGAGCAACTATTACGGCTTCAGCAAATGGGAGAGGTATTGAAAATAGCGAGACTGAGGAGAAAACGGTCTACTCTATTGATGACATTAAGAAAGTGCCGCTTGATGAACCGATTGTGTGCCACTACTCCAAACATAGCGGAGTAGAGTGGTTCACACGTTCGTCCCGCCGTATCGAGCGGCCAGAAGAATTAGCAAGTGAAAAGGAGATGAAAGATGTGAGTGGTACGAATGTAGAGTTTAAGGATATTCAACTTGCTTTTGCGAAAGCTGGCATTAACTTTGACAAAATCGGTGATGTTTCATCTGCGGTGGGGGCGGCGTTTGCTGCAGAAAGCGCGAAGGCAACGGAAGAAATGAATAAGCAATTGGAAGCGAAAGATGCGGAGTTTGCACGTGTTTCTGCCGAATTGGACAAGTTGAAAACGGACTTTTCCGATGCGCAGTCAAAAATCATGGAGCTTACCGATCAGAAAGAAGAGTTGTCCAAAAAAGCAGAACTGGTCGAGCAGTACCGCAAAGATTTGATCGAAGCTACTGTCGAAGCTGGTATCCGTGTTATGGGTAATACGTTCAACAAAGAGCGGCAGGAGAAGTATCTGTCTACTCTATCTATTGATGAGCTGAAAGAAGAGAAGGCAGCGTATGAAGGACAGTTCCAGGAGCGATTTGCAGGATCACGTACTACGAAGCCGAAACAGCAAGCGAAATCGGCTGTAAATGGTGAAATGATGCGTCGTTCTGATTTTGAAAACGAGCAGGAGTTCCGCACCTATGTCGGCAAGGAAGCAATGAAGCTGTCGCGTAAAAACGGTACGAATGTAGCAGACGAAACAATGAAGCTGTACCGCGAATTGTCGGAAGAGGATGGTGAATAAACATGGCAGGGAAAATTACCGGACTTGAGATTGCGTATGCGATTGCTACTGATAATGTAAATCCAGACAGTGGTTTTAATGAAGTGCCGATGTTCCGGATTCTGGTGTACGGCGACAAGCAAGGAGAATGCAAAATCGCAACCGGGGCGGCAGGAGAAGTATTTCTCGGTGTAAACGCAAATGACCAACGCCTGCAAGATCAGCGCATGGGCGGTGGGGGATCGCAAGCTGGCAAGCATTTGGCTGTCATGCGTACCGGGATTGCGATGGCTAAACTAACAGCCGATTGTCCGAAGCAAGGAACAAAATTCACGCTCGTAGCAGGTGGATTCATGAAACCAGCTACCGGGACTGATCAGGTTATCGGAATTGCGGAGTCGGCAGGCAAAGCAGGAGAGTTTATCCCATTCTGGATTGTGTCGTAGGAGATGAAAAGTAGGTAGGGACTATCCCTATAGTAATGAACGCGAAAATGTTGATGAAAGGAAGATGACATGTATGGGTAATTCACGTGGATACAAGTCTACGCAGGAAGCACATGATGACGTGCTGCTTACCAATATTGCGGTGGGCTATAAAAATGAGCAGTTTATTGCGGATATGGTGTTTCCGAAACTCCCAATGGTGAGCAAGCAATCAAACCGCTACAAAGTGTTCGGTATGGAAGATTTCCGCCAATGGGACGATAAAATCGCTGCTAATGGGGCTGTAAATGAAATTCAGTACGGTGAATCAGAAGATGCGTATTTCTGTGACGGGCACGGTTTGTCGCGTCCGATCTCGAAACAGGAGAAATCGAACAGTGACGATGAGACGCAACTCGAAGTTAATGCTACGAGACTTACCACAAGTCTTGTACTGTTGAACAAAGAAATTGATGCGGCGAACAGAGCGATGAATCCAGCATCGTATGCGTCTGGACTTTCTACAACGCTCGGAACAACAACGCTGGATACGATTTTCGGGAAAAAGTGGACGGACCCTACTTCTGATCCGGTTAAACAGGTGGACAAGGCGAAAGAGTATATCCATATTAATTCCGGTATCCGTCCAAATGTGCTGGTTGTCTCAGAAAAAGGGTTTACAGCACTTAAAAATCATCCGATGTTTATGGAATTAATCAAGTATTCCCAAACAGGTATTGTCACAAAAGAGCTGCTGAAAGCCGCGCTCGGGGTGAATGATATTTACGTTGGCGCTGCACTCCGCACGACTCAACCATTTGGGGCTACGCCTCCAGGTAAACCGGAAGCGCTGAACTATATCTGGGGTAACGGCGCTGCACTCATCCACGTCACTGACACGCCGGATCCCCTTTCTCCAACATTCGGTTACACCTTTGAATGGGATTTTGCTGGAGAGAAGGTGGCACGCCGCGTTCGTAAATGGGAAGATGTGCGCTCGGAAGCTACTTATGTGGAGACGAAATATTACTACGATCAAAAGGTCGTGTGTAACATTGCAGGCTTCTTGATGGCCGATGCGATTTAGGCGGTGATATGATGGCGGCTAAAAAGCAATCCGATGCCGATGAAAAAGTCGTTCACGTCCAGCGTGTAACACTTCGCATTTCCGAATATGGACGGATTTACTCGTACGGCCATAAAGTCATTGTCACGAACACAGGCGGCGGTGATGCCTATGTCGGAATGGATAATCAAAATGTTCCTTCATCAGAAACGCTGCTGCCAGTCGGTGAAACGCGAGAGTTTGATGATACGGTTAATGCGTTCGCGTATTCGTGTCCGACATTGGAAGTTAAGCTTGTAGAGAAGTGAAACTAATCCCATCGCCTGTGCGGTGGGATTTTTAGCAGGGGGAATCAAAGTGATTATTCTCCAACCAGGATTTGAAGCAGCAGTACGGTCAAAATTCGGTGTGTCTCAGAAAGAACTTCCTGATAGCGAGATAAACGTACCATTTCTTGTAGACCGAGCAGAAGCGGATATAATCAGGCGTGTTCCGGGGTACGCCGAACTAACTGACCCGTTAGATAAGCTGAACTTGCAGGGTGCGGCCATTACATATCTTGCGATGATGATAGCCCCATCAATGGCACGGCGGTTGAAACACAAGGTCAAGACTATTGATGTGTCATGGGAAAAGGAGAAAGTCGACTGGGAAGCATTTGCGGCACGTCTTCGCGATGAGTACGAGGAACTTATTGGTGAGTTAATCGGCTATGATTCACCATTAGTAGGTCGAATCGATATCGATCCGAGGAATACCATATGATCGATGATAAGCGCGATATTATCATTTCAGAAGGCGTGTCTGTGGAAGTATACGGCGTAGATTATGCTGTATCTACTATCGCCATTATCGGACGGGCATCAACTTCTACAGCGACTCTCATTGCACTTGAGTCGCATCGCCGCGCTAATTTCTTACCGGAAGTGCCGATGCCATGCGGCTCCACCGTGTATAACAATGTGACGAACGAGCGGTATGTGATCATTTCTACGTTTGAAGAAGTCTTAGAAGGTGAAAAGGCTACCACCGTTTGTATCATGTATTTATGCAACGCAAGCCTAACGGTAAGCGCCATTGTAGAAGATGCGGATGAGGACGGCAATATTGACTATAAGCCGGTTGATAAGTACAAAGATGTACCCGTTCATATTGCGCAGGTAAACGCAGACTTACGACAGATGGATCCCGGACTATCACCGGATGCTGAGTATGTGATTTACATGACGGGATATGATTTGGACATACTGGACAAGTTTGTGGTGAAGAAAGGGAGTCGGGAACTTCCGTTAAAGGTACTGTCGTGTGATTACTTCGTATTTGATGGGGCGGTGCAGATTCAGGCTGCCACAGAAACGAGGAGACAGGAATGAGCAAAGAGTTCATTTCATTCGATGCAGGGCGATATTTGCAGGCGCTGGCGAAAACGTTGGAGAAGGCTGTGCAAGAAATTGGGAAGGACTTGCAGCAGAAACTCCGGGCTAAAGTTGGGATGATACCGTTTCGATCACATAAAGTTACGCTCGAATCCGGCATGGTAACGGATGATACGACACGGGGGCGAGCGCTAGCTGACTCCATTCAAACATATGCATCCGGGCAAGTGTCTCTGATGGCAAACAGAGTGTATCGTACTGCTGTAACAGCGATGGAGAGGAATTTTGAGCAATCACATATCGGCCTATACTACGAGTATGGGACAGGAACGCTGGAACTACCAAATAGTCCGTTGCCACGAATGGGAGAATGGAACCCGGCGAGGAACAATGGTGTTCCTGCAGCAGGAGCTCCGATTGTGACACGTAGCGGCATGTGGCGTGATGCAGGTGGAAATATACGAACAACGATATCTAAAACATCAGGTAGAGCGATTGGTGACCCAAGCTGGGAAACACCTGCTTTGCGATGGTTTGCGAACACTTTTCAAGAGAATAAGTCGTGGTACTATGCGATGCTGATGGAAGCTGTAAAGAGCGTCAATCCCGGTAAGTATATCAAGTTGCGAAAATCCATTCGTATAATGAGGTGATTACATGGCGGCGGTTAATGTATACAATGCGGTGTATCGGTTGCTGGCGGCAGATAAGGATATTTTGGAATTACTCGGATTGACACTTGCTTCTTCAAATATTGATAAGGCGAAAAAGTTGATAAAACGCAAGAAGCCGCCGAATTTAACGACATTACCTATCGTCACATTCTATGCGTTACCTGGTGGCCGAGATGGTGAGAACAAGGAAGTGTATGTAGCACCATTCATGTTCGATATTTACACGAATGATGATGTAGATAAGGCGCAGAAGATAGCGCAGCGTATTATCGGGATGTTCGATGGTGTACTTCCAGATGTGAAGGAGACAGCCACATTGGAAGCAATGTTCGTGACCGAGCATGAGAGTGAGACGAATCAGGTAAATACGTATTGCTATAGCGTGGGGATTGACTTTGCGGTTGTGGTGGATAAAGCACGGTACAAGTAACTGTCTACTCTATATATGGAATGAGTAGACTTTAAGGAGATGATATGACATGACTCAGATCGGAAACCCAAAGAAAGTCATTATCAAAGGTGTCGGCGCACTCATGGGTTCATACGAGGTGCCAAACCCGGACAAGACTTCTGCACAGAAAACAATTCGCCGGGCGTTGACGCTTGGTACGCTGCAAAGTCTCAAGATTGATTTTAACGTGGAGATGGAAGATATTTTCGGCGGTGACTCCAGCTTTCCGCTTGATCAAATGGTAAAAAGTAAGATGATCGAGATTTCAGCAACAGAAGCGAAGTTCGATATGAATTCCGTGTCATTGCTGATGGGTTCGCCTATCCGAGAGAAAGAAAACAATGACTATCTATGGGAAGTGGGGCGACTTGTAAAAGTAGTAGCTGGTACAGCAGGAGACCCCAGCACAGCTACCATTACGAATCAGGCAATTACTGGGGCCAGCGGAACAATCACTGCACTCGATGTAAACGTAACCCTCCAAGAATCAAACACACAGCTTGAGTTCGAAGGAGTAGCAACTAGCATCACGGATGTACCGGCTGCTGGCAAGTTCAAGGTATGGGTTCCAACCAGCGGGACAGTCGGCACATATGATTCAGTGATTCTACTCGAACCGAGCATTACAGAAAACGTATATGTTTCGTATCGCCGTAAAATGGCACCTGATGATGAGCTGCAGGTCATGAACATGTTCAAGAATGACCTGCCGTTCCCGATCTCGGTTGTGCATACAGGTGCATATGTAAAAGATGGACGATTCCACGGTGTACAAACAGAGCTGTACAAGTGTATTGCAAAAGGTCAGTTCTCGCTCGACTTCCAGCGTGCGAATGCTTCAACCAATGCACTAAGTCTCAAAATTGTGGACCCAGAGCTGCCGTGCGGCCTGATTGGTACGATGAAGAAATTCGTGACTACGCCGCCTGCTTGCTAGTTGCGAATTGATCGAACAAGCCATCGGTATACGTATCGGTGGCTATTTTCACATAGGAGATGATATGTATGGATACTGAACAACAAGCGCTAGAGATTGCTCGTAAAATGAACGAAGAAGCTGTGCAGCGTGTAGGCGAGACGATTACGGAGCAAAAAGAAGATGATAAAGTTACATCGGAGCAGGCTGAGCAAAACAAAAAAGTGTGGATGGAAACAGGAGAACCATTTACATTCCGTGATGGTAAAACGTATTATGTGCAGCCGTCTGCGCTGGCCGATGCGTTTGAAATTATGGACATTCTCTCTAAAATTAACGTATCACTGGTTATCGCTAACTTCATGCCGACAGGTGACGCAGAAAAGGATAAAGAGCGTATCGGCAATGTATACCGGATTATGGAGCTGGCGTTCAAACAGTACGGATTAACGAGAGAGTATATTGATCAGAACGTAGATGTGGTCATGGCTTCTCGGATTATCGAAGCGATTGCAGGGATGAACGGCCTTCTAAAGGTATAAGCCCATCGTCTGAAAAAGAGGGAGAAGTCGAAATTCAGGATGACGATGGGAATGTCATAGACTGGGGCCATATCTTCACAGCTCTTTATTTGCACACTTCACTTCGCAAATGGGACATATGGCAGCATACAATTCCGCAGATCGCCGCTTTAATGGCCGCTATCGGGAAGAAAATCAAGTTTCAGATTCAGATTAGCGCAGGAGGTCTGTTCGGAGGTGTGTCCGGTGAAGATGGTGAAACAGACGAAGAAGGTTATCATATCGCAACAGAGAAAGATATTGATTTAATAGTATCAGTGCTCGGAGGATAAATCCTGCCTACTCTAAGGGCAGGATTATTTTTTTTGATCGGAGGCGCTTATATGTCAGAAGAAAAGCACACGTTAGCCACGGAGATCGAACTGTTATTCGGTAACGCTGTCAGTGAAACAGAACGGTTAGCTAACGCTATGGCTCTGCTTAACACATCCGTTACAGCTTCGGAAGGAAAGCTGAATCTTTCTCAGTTAGTGTCTGATGTGAGCAAGTTGAAAGAAGCTCTTTCCGGTGAAGGTAAATTCATTGCAGAACTGGACGGGGGCAATATAAAAAAGCGTGTAGAGTCGTTTTTAAACAATGCTATTAACAATATGCAGATTGAACTTAAACATGAAACGCGCGGGCGAAAAGCGAATCAGATTGATGTTTCGCAGGAAACAGGCAAGCTGGCAGAGCAAGCGCATAAGCAAATGATGGCAGAAGTTAAGAAAGCGATTGAGGAAGGTATCGTACCGGAAAGTTTCCGAGTAAAGGGAGCGGCAGGGAAGGTAAATGTAGATGTACTGAAGTTAAATAATATTGATGAAATGATAAAGTTGACAGCGCAGGCTGGGTATGAAGGTGCTGTAGATACATTAAATCGTATCAAAAATAGAGTCACACAATCACAGATGGAACAGGAAGGATTCAAGTTTACCATTCCATCTAATGCTGTAAACGCGATAAAAAATACGATTCAAGACAAAATCATCGCTGCAATGGAAAATGCAAATGTTAACGGAAACTTTAAACCAGTGGCATCATTCAACCTACAATCATTGGATTTGATTCAGAAACGGATGCGGACAGCGCTGGAAGAATCGATTAACAAGAATCTCGAATTTGAGTTCATCAACGGTAAGACGAAAGAAAAGGTGCCATTCAAATTCACGTTTACAACTGAGCTCATGCATCGAGTGACCGAAATGGCACAACGCGAGCTCGCTAACGTGTTGGTGCAGCCGGGTAGTGTGAAGCTGCCCGAAGGATTCACGGGTGCAGACCTAAAAATCAACGTATCCGGTTTGGAGGAAACGCTGAATAAGATTAAAGCGTGGCTGGCCGCTGTTAATCGACACCTGCTTACAACGGATACAGAAGTTAACACACTTGTTTCATCCGGTGCCGGTATGGAATCGTTCCAACAGCAGGTCACAGCGGTCAGCGAGAAAATCAAGCGGATTACTGGAATGCTAGGTCAGGTGCATGTTTCAGATGATACGGCAGGGCTAACGGCGTTCATCAAGGAAGTAGATGCTTTGCAAGGCTCACTGGTTCATTTTCTAAATGTATACAAGAAGATCCCGGCCACGATGCGATCATCATTTGATGAACAGTTATCCGTTGTGCTGAAAGAATATGAGTCTACGGTATCTCAATTGAAAAGTCAGGTGTCTCTAAAAGGACTGTCAGAGGGCGTGGCGACTTTACAGAAGAAAATGCAAGATTCGATTGAACAGACATTTGCACAGTTGATGAAAGAAGCACCGCCAACGATTGATGCCGAGAAGTTGCTTGCTGTATATAAAGCATGGTCAGGTTCACTTACGGAGCATTTGGGCCAGCTCTCAGCAGAGGAGCTAAAGCGAGTAACTGTTGCTTTGGTATCGGAAAGTGAAGGCATACAAGGCCAAGTAACAAGGTCTCTTCAGAAGTTACTGCATGTGGCGATGCCGACCCAGGTAGAGGGTGAAGGCATTACCCTTCCGTATCATGATGTTCAAGAACGAGTAAAAACGAATGTGCAGGCGTTTGTACGTCAACTTGTTAGCGAATTTGAGATTACCCGTCCTCCAAAAGAAGGAGAAGGGCTGGGTGTTTCTATAGAGATGCCAAAGCAGGCTATCGAGCGTGTGCAGACCATGCTGAAAAGTATGGTAGAGGAGCAACTGCGTGAGATCGCTGCACAGACAGGTAAGCAGAAACCGTCTTTGTCTGGTGAGGAAGCGAAGCAGATGGATGCCCTGCTGTATGCGGAGTCTAAGCAATTCCTCAACCTTGTCGTAGATCAGGCCCGTTCTATCGCTAAGTCATTTACGGACGGCATATCGAAAGACGGATTCGCTACCTTTACGCAGGAAGAGCGTGGCAAGGTACGGGATGAGCTGTTAAAAGGTATCGGGCATATCGTATCGGAACTGTCTACCACGATTCAGGTCCTGCTTAAATCGTTTTCCGTGCCTACTGATTTACAGGTGGTAACTGGCGGGAAAACAGCTGGGATGCTTCAACAGATCATGGAGAATATTGACCGGGAAATTATTCGGCACATGGATCAGATTCAGAGCGTAGTAGAGGGTGGAACTGGTGCGAAAACTACGTCACGTTTGCATCGCTTGAAAACGGAACTGTCTGCATTAGAACATGGCAGCATTCCGAAAGCGGAGATAGAGCGATTGAAGAAAGAGGATGATGCCTATCGTTTCTTCACAGCACTAAGCCAAGCAGGAGTAGCCCGACCGAAGCAGGGCGACGATCAGTATGGGAAGTTCTACGTCTCGAAAGATCCATTAACTGGAGAAAAGGTACAGCCCGAGATTCCGAAGTGGGTACGTTCCCTGTTCGCCCCTTCCGATACAGGAGTTAGCTTTTCACATGCGGCACGTAGCCTATCGGAGAACTACCCGAATTTAGGTATTCATTCAGAAGATGCCTTGATGGAGCGGCTTAAGGTACTGGCAAACCGATACAAGGGATTTCGCGATATTGAAGAAAATATTAGACGACAAATGATGACGGAAGCAGATCAGGCGGTGGCTGACCATATCCGGGCTGATATTGCGCGTTTAGAACGAAAGGAGCGTCTGCTTCGTGCCGCGAGAAACTATACACCAAAAGGACGCAGCTACCGAATAAAGGACGAGTCATGGGAACCACTAGCCAATTCTTTTTCCCGTGAATCACAGATGTACGGTGGAAATATCCCGCGCTTTTCGCAAGAAGAAGTACAAACGATTGTGGAGCAAAAGCGAGAAGGGAATGCACCTGTTCGAGAATTACGCGAGAAGCTTACTACCACGCAAACCGCGCTGGCAAAAGAAATCGAGGACAAAATCATCAATAATGCCGACTCGTCTATGCGTGATTTAGCACTTGCGATTCGAGAGATTCAACTGCCACCGATGGAGTTTACGATCGTAGGCCGTATCCGGTCATGGATGCAGCAGATTCAGGATGAGACGATGCATGTACTGGAACGGATGGTTGATAGTTCGTTGCGTCCGGTGCTCGAACATGGCGTTCCATTCCCGGCGCACAACACAGGTCAACCGTTTATTCATGCAGGACAGCCGTATCCACCTGGATTCAACCCGTTTGGTGGTCCTGTTCCTCCGAGTCTAGTACCAATCAACGTACCGCATGCAGATGGCGGAATGGTTCGAACAGACTTTGACCAGATGCATGCGTTGGAACGGCAGGCTCTTATCAATGCAGAGCGGATTCAGAATCGATTCAACGACCTGATGCAGAAAGGGACGTTTACACAGGAGAACTTCGCTTCACTCACAAATTTCCTGAACGCCTATCAGTCTGAGGTACGGGCGGCGGCAGGTCGTTATCGAAATGTACTTACTCAATTAGGAACAGACGGCATAACGGGGACTGAAGATCAAACAGTCGCCCGTTTGTTGGCAGAAGCAAGAACAAGACTACGTGAAGAAGCGAATCTTGCTAAACAACGACTCGATCATTACATTGAGAATAGCTTCAAACCAGCTAATCAATCTGATGCATTGACGAAGCGCTTATTACAGCAGGAGCTGAAAAATATAGGATACCTTGATGCAGCAGACTTGAACATGCAGAAGATGCAGACGAAATTTCATGGCAAACTAGATGTTTCTCAGATGCAGTTGTTAAATGATGAGTTGCTGCGTTATCAGAAACGTGCAGAACAACTAGGTTCTATGCGCTTGTTGAATGAGGAGGACATTTTAGCATCGAAGCGTGAGATACAGCATTTGAATCAGTTGCTTGCGTCGATTTCGGCAAGGTATAGCCAGCTTGCTAAACAAGCAACAGAGGTAGCGAAGCAACAACGAGCAGAGGAGAAGCGAGGGGAGCTCATCGGGCAACATAATTTGCTTCGTGGTAGAACTCCATTCCAGTTCAATCAAATTGAAAATGTTTTAAAGTCGCTACCGTCCCTCAACCAGCATGAAGTAGTATTGAAACGAATAAGTGACTCAACGAATACATGGTCCGCTACTGTCGCGGATGCGAACGGGAATGTACGCACCCTAACTGGAACGATTGATCGAGCAACCGGGGAAATATTCAAGCACGCAGAATCTCTAGCAGCTGCTAAAAAAGCGCAACAAGAACTAATCAAACAATCGGAACATGACATTTTCGCAACCGGAAATCAAGGTAGAAGACGTAGCATGGATGGATATATGTCGCCCAGTACTGCATTTGTGAACGAAGAATATCACCCGATTGCACCAGGTGGTGATATGAAATCTTTCATCGGAAGTATCACAAACACTATACGTTATATCCTGAGTGGTTACCTGATTAATCTTCCTATGGCATTGATGCAGGGAGCTACGGATACATTCAAAGACATGGAACTAGAAGTCATGCGAGCAAAACAGAACTTTTATGTCAAGGATTCGTCATCTGATAAATCAATGCTGAATGCCGCTGTTTTTCGGCTTGCTGAACTAAATGAAGCTGCAAAGCTTAAGAATGCTGATCCTGAGATCAAGAAAAAGTATAGCGATGATCGATACAACGATAATGCTGAGTATAAAAAAATGCTCGAAGAAGAAAAACAACGAACAGTTTCCATGACTAGTGATGAAGCAGTAAGGAAAATCAAAAAAATATCCTATATCTATGCTACAGAAATAGAGGATACGTCCAAAATTTTTGCGGTAGCTTCCAGACGTATTCAAGACCCAAACGAAGCAATGGCGATGACTCGCGCTGTTTCAAAAGTGACAATGTTCGATGAGACAAAGAATGTGGAGCAGCTATCCCAAGGATTCGAGGCTATCTTATCGCAATGGGGCGTAAACGGATACGGACTAGAAAAAATTGCAGACATGATGATCATGGCAACCAAAACATCGCAAGCAACGATTACAGACCTGATTCAAACACAACAACGTGCAGGTGCGATCTTCCGTAATGGTCTTCCTAATATGGATAAAGAGACCGCCCTTGCTACATCTATTGCGTTTTCCTCAATCTTCAACCAAGCGACTGCGCAGTCTGGTAATTTAGGCGGTACGTTCTATAAGAATATGGTCGAACGTCCATATACAGCGGATATGGCTGCTATGTTGGCGCGATATTCTGAGCAACCGATCTTTAAGAACGCAGGAATTGATCTAAATCCTTACACTGTCGATGCAAATGGGACTCGTCACCGAAAAGATTTTACTGAGGTGTTTTTTAACCTCATGGATGCAAAAAAAGTAACGGATGATGCCGGAATGTCTAAAATACTCGTTCCTGTTATCCAACGTTGGTACTTAGGACAAGCAAATGCGATCGAAGCTTTCATTGCTGATGTTGAGCATTCTACGGAAGCAATGAACAAGTCAATGGAGAAGTTTGACGAGGTAGAAGGGAAACCGCATAAAAAAGAAGAGAAGAAAACCCAGGAAGAGTTGCGTTCGGAGCTAGAAAATAGGCTGAAAAATGCCTCTCCTGAAATCAGAGACAAGATGTTAGCTAATTTTGCTGGTGATAAAGTTAACGACATCATGAAAATGACACGCGAAAATGTCGAGATGAAGTTGAAACAGTTAGATGAAATCGAGGGTAAACCGCACAAAAAAATCGAAGGGAAATCCATCAACGCATTTAATGAGTTTAGAGACAGGATAAAAAATGTATCGCCTGAAACAATCGCAAAATTAGAAGCGATGAACATGGACACTCTTTCATTCCAAGAGCGCCGACTGAAAGTATCATGGGAAATCGCTTCAACGAATGTGTTGGAGCAATTCAGGGGAGATTTTACTGGATTAATCACGCGATTGAATATCTTGTTGAAAGCGTTAGGCAACCACTCCGTTTTAGTCTCTGGATTGATTGGAGCAATAACAAAAGTGGGACTTACATTCGGCGCATATGCAATGGTGAACAAAGTACGAGAAAAAGTAGATAATATTAATAAAAATATCCTAGCCGAAAAAATGGATATGAACCGCGCTGCTTTGAATGAGGAAGGACGCTACTTAAATACGCGTAGGCTACTGATTGATGATCGATTAGCAGAGGGGAAAGTTAAACGTGATGGGCAAAATAAACTGCGTGGAGAGATAGAAGGTAGAAGAATCGAAGCGCAGGCGGAACTTTTATATGCGGAAGATAATCTTAAAATATTACGTGATCGGCATCGCAAATTAGTAGCTAATCCTCTTTCAACACCAGAGGAGAGAGCAGCGAGTGGGACCGAGGTACAACAGGCAGCTAAAGAAGTAAGCCGGAAGAGAAGAGAAGTTCGTAAAGAAGAAAAAGCTATCATACGCATTGACAGTTCCGTAAGTAAAGAAGAAAAGGCATTGGGAGATGAGATGGCCTTGGTGTCTGCTCAGGCGCATCATTTAAACGAGCGGATGAAAGTATTGGATATAGCAACAACAGAGTTAGGCATAGATTCAAGTAAATTGAAAAACGAGATGAATCAAATTTCTACGTCATTTGAAAATGGAAGTGTAGATGCTGCCAAATTTGAAAAAGCACTGAAAAAGATCCATCAAGAAGCAGGTCTTACTGGAAAAGAATTCGAGAAGTTGGATAAGGAACTCAAAAGACTATATGCAGACTATACCAAAACAGGTAGCACGATGACCCATCAGCAGTTCCAGCAAGGTGTGTCAAATATTCAAAGACAGCATATGACAGGATCGGCAGGATTACATGGTGGTGGACCAAACGGGCTGCCAGCAGAAGAACAGACCGGTGGCGGACTCGCTAATATGGTTATGGACACGGCACTGCTTGCTGGTGGAGCCAGCATGTTCAAGCAGGGAAGAAGTGCTTTGGGGAACATCGCATCTTATATAGGCTCCAAAGCAGCTCCTCTAGCTAAATTAGGCGGTAGACTATTTTTTGCATATGAGGCTTTGGACTACGGATTGAAGTTTTTAGACAATCTTAGTGTAGCAGCACTAGCTCCCTCTGATAAGGCAAGTGTAACGGCACAAAAATTGGATGAGATCGCCAAAGGATATCAGGCGATGCAAACAGAGTGGTATGATCTTTCAAGGATCGGACCGCAGATGGAATTAGGGAAAAATCGTATGGTACAAGGAATAACGCACTGGTTAACAGGAGAAGGTCCATCTTGGGATGATTATTCAAAGATGGCGAAGTTACGAGCAGATAACCCGAATATGTCGAAAGAAGAGTTTTATCGCCTTGCAAAAAAAGAGTTGGGGATTGATGAATTAAAGGGAAAAGCTCAATTAAAGCTTACGGAAGAGGATAACAAACAAACGGAGGCATTGCAGAAGTTAGAAATCACCCGATGGAGAGAAGTTCGCGAAACAGGTAAATTCTCCAACTTGTACGACGAGACTCAAGTAGCTCAAGCGTTAGAAATGCCGAATAAAGAGTTGACACACGGCATGTTTCAAGCTCAGTTGCAATATGAAAAAGGAAAATCAGATTTGTCCATTAAAGGGTTTCGTGAAGATTCTGCCGAGATGATGAAGTTAAACGATGAATTCTTTACAAAGCAACGTGAGCTGCTACAGATCAATATAAAAGTTATCGAAGACATGTTAAAACAAATGAAAGCAAAAGGTGATGATAATAACCCAACGTTCTGGGCTGCTGAAAATGAACTGGCGCAGAAAAAAATTCAAGATGAACAAATCTCTGCTCAACAAGAACAACAAAAGCGCCAAGGGGCTGTCAGCAATATTGAGTATCACTTTGACATTGCACAACGTATAACGCAAGCGGATACATCCATCGCGAGAGACCGCCTGATTATGGATGGAGTACGAGAAGATTCGCTGGCAGGAAGGCTATTAAACAAAGAAGGATTAAAAAAAGCAAACAGCGACCTTGCAAAAGCGATCAAAGAACTACAGGAACAAGCGAGTTCAGGCAAGTTTTCAGGGGATGAACTAAGCGATTTACAAGCTAAAATTAAAGAGAGGCAGGCTGAACAAAGCAGAAACGATGTATCGTCTCATCAAATCGATAAATCAGCTGTAAGTGACATCGATTTCAGGCTTGGGCGAGCGAAGAAAGAAGCACAACTCCAAGCACAGATGAAGCACGATAACTTAATGATTGCAGGAGCGAAGGCGGATTCTATCAGCGTGCGTCTTGCAGATGTCGAAGGGTTAAAAATGCAAAACGTACAACTTTCTTCCGCGTTGGCAGAGCTACAGAAACAACTCAACAGCGGGAATTTCAAAGGTGATGATCTGAAAGATATTCAATTGCGTATGCTAGAGATTCAGGCAGAGCAGAAAGATAACCTAGTGAAAATTCGTGAGAAGTTAACAAACAGCCTATCTACGTATAACCTACCATCCGGCATACAAGGGATGACATACCAGGAAGCTATGCAACGGAAAAATGACTATCGTTCGTATGCGATAACAGATGGCAATACGATCGTCAATGTGAACGTACCTGTGCAGGGGCATTTTGGTGATGAAAATGTGGCAAAGCAACGTGGTCAAGCTACAGCGCGGCAGGTGGCGCAGGAAGTGGCAAATACGTTGAGTCGTCAGGTTAAATCATTCGGGGCAGGAGTTGGATATTTTAGCCCGTTCTCAGGCGGGCGTGCATAGTATAGTGAAAGTCGTTACCGATTGGTAGCGGCTTTTCTTTTTATCGAAGGGTTTTTCTTCTATGATTAAATGTTTTAATGTTATTTACGAGTGTTCATGTTTCTTTATTACGAGATATGTAAGTGCTGTTTATTGTTGATGGGGAAAGAAGAGTAACTGAGACATAGTAGCATAAATAAAACCCCATCTTAAAGACAGGGTTTGTCATTTAGTTTGTTTTCAGTTAATAATAAAAATTTTCTTTTTATTATTTCACAAATGGTATTTGTGGTAAAGCACACCATGACGCAATTGTATTATAATGCTTGGCTAATTTTTTAACTAGTTCAATACCTTCGTTTGCTGTAGTAATAGATTTGCTAACATTACTTTCTGCATTATTGATATTCTCAAGGAATTTTTGCAACTTAGGTATGCTTGGAGAGTCCTTTAAGTGGCTTACATCCGTTTCTGACAAGTCGTCTTTTATTTCATCTAGTAATTCAATATCATGTGGGGAATTCAATAAACCACTTAAACTCTTTATGGTCTCAATAATATTACTTAACTCGTTATGTATATTATTCTGTTGGCTTAAAGATGTTTCAACTGTAATTACAGGTGATACGTGAATGGTAGGAGGTAAGGCTGGTTTTGCTAGTCCATTACTTATAATATCAAGAAGCTTATCAATTTGATTCTTTTGGAACGTCAATATATCATTTTGATTTTCAATGCGTAACTTTGCGATTCTGAGTTCGTTTTTTAGTTCGAGTATTTGTGTAGCTGAAGCAAAGTATTCCTCAGGCTTAATTTCACCTTTTACGACTAACTCATATTCTTCTAATGCTTGTTCAATAATATGCTTATTGCCATCTTCAGACTCTATAATCATTTTAACTACTAAACCATCTTGTATGATTTTTACAGTTGCTGGTGTATTTGGATACTTTTCTTGAAGGATTTTGTTAAAATAGCTAAGTATACCTAAGCCAGCTTGATAATATTCAGGTGGAAATTCAATACTCCTATTTATTACTACTTTATTATCAAACCCCTCTATAATACTAGGGATATTGGTAACTTGTAATGGTGTTTCATACTCGGAGATACCAAGTATAAGGAAAGGATAATTTATAGAAAGTGGAGATAAATCTTCAAGTTCCCTTGCACTGTTTTCAAAATAAGCTATAGGATTTGGTCCACCAAAAATTTTATTGGTTGATTCTTTCGTAAGCACAATAAGTATTGGTATTTCACAAACGGTTTCTTTTACTGCTAAGTTACTTCTTTTAAATAACCATGAAGTAAAAGTCTGAGTACTTCCTGAGGCTGTCGTGACTGCCACCATATTTTTTATAATTCCAATATGTGGATATCTTTTACTTTCTAACCAACCATATGTTTGCAAATTGAAGTCTAATTTATTGATAAAACGTCTTATATTTTTATAGTGTGGTTCTTCTAAAGCCATATAATCGGCGAGGTTAATGTTTTCCACGGATTTAATTATATCAATAAATTCCTCTGGGTATTTTTTATTTAGTTTTTCCCATGCATCTAAGTAACTAATAACCGAATTTAAAAACATGATTTTTCCCCCTAAACTATTAGATGTAATAATTTTTATTTTTAAAACTATATCATTAGCAACTTATTCTTAAATGAATAATTATGAAACTTATGATAGTTAATAAAAGTATAGGTTATTAAAGATTAAATTTAATGAATATGTAAGATAATATAAAATCAATTAAACTAACGAAAAAATATCATGACGAGTATAGGGATATTTTTATTTTACCTAAGTTTCCAACAAATGTGAACTTGGCTGGTGTAAAATGTAGGAAAAAAGGAGGCGGGGCTGTGAAAGTTGCTAAATATGCAGGGATAGCAATTATAACTTTGTGTTTGTTGGTACTGGCCGGTGTATATGTGTAGCAGAAGTTTTTTCCGTTTGAGAAGGGTGCAAAAACGGTTAATGCGGATAAGAAACCAGAGCAGGAAGTGAAGCAAGAGGAGAAAAGGGAAGCTGTATCAATAAGAGACATACACTAAAAAAGACCGTCTGGTGCTGGTAACACCAAAACGGTCTATGTACAATAGACATTCCCCAAGGGGGATGGCTCAGATGATGGATAGAGCAAGAAAAAGGTCCCCGGTGTTCGCCAAAACTCAAGGGGGCCTATTTCTTTTGATTAAATGACAGCATCGCAACAATCAGCGATCCGAAAGCGACCATTAACATTAACGCCTCGTATACTGTCATGGCGTCACCCCCTTTCTATCGGGGATGAGCCAACCCACCTTAGGGAGCCGTATCTATTTGTACGAGGTTGATTCTACATATTTTACTTTTGACTATTACTAAATTCTTATAATAAACGTGAGAAGATGTTTATGTAGATTGTTCGCAATAACAGTTTTTGAGTGCGATTTTTTTGTAGATAATTCTACCAAAATTTAATAAAATGAAAATTAGGAAAACAATAGATGTGGAGGATAATATATTAATGATAAAAAAACTCGAAATAAATATAAAATCAGAAGAGATTATATCATCAAGTGATTTGCAAGAGCGGTATGAGGAAATTAGCCAAGAGCTTAATGATACAACTATACGAAAGTATGTGGTATTTAAAGAAAATAAACCTGATGTCATTATTATTAATCCACTACAATATGAGTTGTTTTTAAAACAATTAGATGAATACTCGATGTTAAGAAAAAGTCGTGATGAAAGTGTTGAGAAATTTTTAGTTGAATGTATAGAGAAAGTAGAGAAAAACACATTTTATTATTTTTGTGAACCATGTCATATACTCTTTTCTTCTGAAAAAAATATCATGAAGAAAGAAGAGGTTATTTGCCCAACATGCTATAAAAGTCATCCTGATAGTAAATTTGGAATTTTAGATATAGACAGTTGTAGTAAAAACGCTGCAAAGATTCTTACACATAAGTTAACAAATTATTATTCATTCTTAGTTGTTGATCAACTTGAAATAAAAATAGCAAACGACAAAAAGTCTCTTAAAATAGATGTTATACTGGATTAAGATCACCGAGCTGGCTAGCTCGGTTTTTCTTTTGAATGCATTCAACACCTCTTTACTATGCATATTCTACTTATTGAGGTGATTTTTTTATGTCGCAAATTAGACCGTTTGACAACGCCAACGAATCGCATAAACGAAAACTTTTCTATGCAACAGGTGTCGCCGGAGCTGAGTGGAGTGAAGTACCAGCACGTATCATCGAGCCATACCAACCACCGACACCTTCCCTGCGAGTCAAAGAGAATAAGATCATAAACGCTCCATCAGATTTAACCGGCAGTACTACAGCAAGCTATCGAACAAAGATGCGCCTGCTGTTTCAAACTCGGCAAGATTTGTCGTCATATCTCATTTATATAAACTTCCCACACAAATTTTACGATGAGCGGGGCGCAATCTATATCGGATCAGTCGATGACCACGTCCCAAGTGTGTATGAAGCACTACAACGCTATATTGTGGAAATATCCATAATCATGACCCGTAAAGACCAGTATGACAAGAAATATGACAATCCATTCATCGATACTGATCCGAACGCCTGGTATTACCAAGACATGCTAGAACTCATCGACATGGGCGTGATTGCCGGGAAAACAGATACAACGTTTCAACCAAACGGTTACGTTACACGGGCCGAGTTTACAGCACTGCTTAACCGGATGCGGCGATTCGTTGAGCTGACGATTCGAACATAGGAGATGAGAGTATGACAGTACGTGGGTTTGTAGATGTAACACCCGACAAATGGTTCTACGATGATGTAATGGATTGTGCTAACTACATGTTAGAAGATGATTCACCGCTGGTAGTCGGGATTCCATATTGTTCATTTGAAGCAGGTAAGCCGAATTATATCAAGGAGTTTAAAGATAACGGACAGGTTATTTTCACGTTGGACGTAGCGCTAACGATTACAGCGGATAATCCGTTATTGGTGTATATTGATGGCATACAAACGTTTTATCGGGAAGCGAAAGATGTAAACGGAAAAACAACCGTAACGATGTATGCTCCGGTTAATGGGCAGGTACTATTCAAATACATCGGTTCACCACGTATGCGCCGCATTGATGTCACGAACACATTAGACGGACACGGAAAGCCAGCAGGAGATTGTTCACCTGGTCTGGAATATCCTCATTACCAGCTTCAATTTGGCAAGGAAGCTGATAAGTCAATCTATGAATATGTGTATAATCCTAACAGCCGTACTTTCTTTGAAAATGTATCGTGCGCCGGAACGCAGTTAAAACGTGTTCATATCCCTAACGGTGAATGGTACATATCCGACCATAACGAGCTGCTGACAAAGTATATTGGTGACAAGCCGAATCTATACATTATCACACCGGGCGGTAATATCTACTGTTCATTCAACGTTGCGAATATCAAATGTAACATTCGGTATCAGATGAAAGTGCGTGGTATCCTGATGAATACGGGCGGTGACTTTATTCCAGTATCACAGAAAGTGAAGTACCTTGATCGCTTTTTCCCGGACGGTCATCTGACAAGAGCGGAAGCTTTTGCGATTGTAGACCGATTACGGCGCTCGTATTATCAACGTTTCACAGATTCGGAGCCGCCAAGTGCTGTCATTAACGATACGTTTGTCGCGGAATCTTGCCAGGACAGCTTTGTGACTTCATCCCGTTTTCGAGTAGGAGAGCAACTAGAAATAAAGGTGAATGGATTTTTGAAGCAAGTCGGTATTGATTATGTGCATGCCAATGACCATACGATTCAATTCAAGTATAACGTGCCCGAAGGTTCAGTCGTAACAATCAAGCGAGTCAAGCAGGAGAGTATATTTTTCGACGGGAGATTGTTTGATCAGTATTTATCTGATGGGAGCAAGAATTCGAAAAACCTACTGAACACATGGTATCGCGACACCGTAATCAGTATGGAGAATGAACGGACAAGATCAGGAGATGCATTGGTTGTAGGGGTACCACATGAAGATGTGATTAAGTTTGATGGCGAAGAATATATGACGCGAGCGCAGGCTGTTGTATTGCTGAATCGTTTCAGAAAATGGGCGATTGAAACTTTCAAGGGGTGATATGTATGCAGCCGATTTCAGATGAGTTTAGAAAGCTTATTAAGAATCATGTCAAAGTCGGACCGCATGAAATGCCTGTGTGTATAGTAGAAGTAGACCGAATGGTATTTGTACCGGGGCGTGTAGAGGAGATTCAGTATCTCGTTGGTGATCCAAACGTAAAGACGGTGCAGGATAGTAGTATCATAGGAGAAGGAGAAACGATTCCGACAGATGGAATTGTGTTTCCGGTGAAAGGAAAAACACTTGCGGATGTAGGATCGAAGTTCGGGATGCGATTACATCCGATTGACCATGTATGGAAAATGCATACAGGGGTAGATATTGGTGCTCCACAAGGTACACCAATTCTAGCAGCGTGGGGTGGAACGGTCAAAAAAGCCGGATGGCAAAATGGCTATGGTAATACAGTAATAATCGATCATGGGCATGGATATTATACACGTTATGGTCATATGTGTGATAACTGCATCAATGTAAAAGAGGGAACCATTGTGAAATCTGGGCAGGAAATTGGTGCGGTCGGGAGTACTGGAAAGTCGACGAAACCGCATCTTCACTTTGAAGTACTGTATAAAGGAGTAGACCCAGCTACTAGCTATGCCCGTGACCCGTTGCCATACCTGCAAAAGAAGCAGACCGTTCCTGCACCCGTGCAGAACACAGGACCTGATGTTGTGACACAAACGCCTATTACGTTTAGTTTAGGGGCGATGGCTTTTTCAGCAACGTTTGATTTATCTAAATGGGCGAGTATGCCGGAGTTGAAACTCCCTGGTAAAGAAGACTTTTATTTTAAGGGTTTAAATCCAAAAGTAACGGGTATTCCGGTTATTTACTTTGAATTTGATCCAGCAAAAATGCTGGAGGAGGGGCTAAGCACCGCAGTTGGTCGTCCGTTGATACTGAATCTTGATTTAGAGAAACGCGCACTACTTGATGTGTCATTTCTCACAAATTTTGTTTCAGACTCAGGTGATTCTTTTTCTATCATGGTTAACGGAGTAACAAAAGCTGTTTTGAAAAAGTTTAAGCCGGGAGCGACCGTGGATCGGTTATCAGATATTTTATTGGAAGCGGGGAAGACAGAAATACAGTTCGTAGTATATTGGCATGGTCCTTCTCATCCACAAGACAAAGTTTTGAAACGGTTCGGTTTCAAGTCGATTAATGTACGCTACGTGAATGAAATTGTTGGTCAGTCTCAATCTCAATCAGAATCAGACGATCCAACCTTGATTGCTCGTTCGTTAGCCAACGTATTTAACCCTACGCGGCGGGAGAAAATCTCGCTTCCGGTCGGTGATTTCGTGCCAGCAGAAACGATTCGATTGGATAATGTGAAAGAAGTAGAAATCGATGACAAATTCGAGATGGAAGCAGCAGAGGCGAGAATTATCATGTCGAATCCAAAAGGCTTTTATTCGTCTACGTATGATACAGGTTTATTCCCAGAGCTTCGCTATGAAACACCATTTTCCTATACGGCTAATGGTGTTCACATGGGACTACTGTCTGAGAATACACCGATTCGTATTCATATGGGATATGGTCGGCACACAATACGAGTGTTTACCGGGCTGATTGATAAAGTAGATAGTAATAGCGAGGAAGAAACGATTACCATAACATGCCGGAACATGTACAAGCGGTTGATCGAAAAGGTTGTTACAGAGGATTTGGAATATGGCTATTCAGCGAGCGATGCATCTGTTGCGAATGTAGCGGCAGCGTTGAATGATGGTACGGATGTTGATAATTTATCGCGACTGAAAAAAATCATTTACTACGCTCAAAAGTGGGCTAAGCATTATGGTGTGGACCCGATTGTGATTCTGGCTGTTGCTCAAAAGGAAACAGAACTTGGTACAACAGGTGCAGGTCGGGAGGTTGGGGGAGATTACATCTGTGGATATGGAGTGCCGAGTAAAACAAAAAAACTTCCGCAATTCGCAGGAATCGAAGCTCAATGCAAAGCGGTTGCCGAACGTATGAAAAAGGTGTGCGGTACAGGAGAAGTTACTCGCGAGTACATCAGGAAACTTTGGATATCGTATGAAAATGGCGATCCTACATGGACACCAGATGTGTGGAGTATTTATCAAAAAATGAAGGGAGATGCTCAATTCACAGAAGCAGTGTTCAAGGCAGACTCCGCACCTGTCCCGAGTGGGAACACGTCTAATTTATCTGTTAATATCAAGCAGAATTTGTTACGTATGAATCCAAAATCTCGTTCAGGGAAAAAGTTAAAAGGAGTAAAAGGCATTGTTCTTCACTACACGGCAGGTCCTGGACAAAGCGCCGAGCAAATTCGTAACTACTTCAATAATATTTCAGACCGTTACGCATCTGCTAATTATGTAGTAGATGATTCAACTATTGTACAATGCATCCCAGATGATGAGGAGGCTTATCATTGCGGTGCTGAACATTATCAACCAGGTGTGACGGATGCTTTGGGCAATCACCCGAATGAAACCACACTCGGTATCGAGATGTGTGTAGATAGCAACAATCAAATTACAGCAGCGACATATCAGAACGCAGTCAACTTGACAGCCTATTTGTGCAAAAAATACGGCCTAACAGCAGGACAACTATGGCGACATCATGATATTACGGGAAAAGATTGTCCGGCACCATGGGTAGACGATCCGTCGAAATGGGAGAAGTTTAAAAAAGATGTAGCCGCAAAACTGGATGGACAAGGTGTGACGACTGTTTCGGCACAGGAAGCAGCTGGGTTATCATCGTATTGGTTGAAGTCAGCTATTTTACAGGACTTGATTCGTGTCGGCGGCCTTGTTGGTTGGAGAAAGCAATATGAAGATCGAATATATCCTGATTCTATCATCGAAGAAACATATTACATCGATGTGAAACCAGAAAAACGAATGGTGGTCAAGGCGAATCCGGCAGAGAATGGGGAATATACTTTCTCAGAAATTCCACTTACTACCATCAAGACGATAGATGGATGGAAGAACGGGCTATATCAGCTCCCAACTACATTTTCGGCGTTCAAATACAAGGTGAATGAATGTATCCGTGAAATCACGAAGGACACAAACTATCGGACATGGTGTGACCGATATGGAACATTCCGAGCAGAGCCTGTTGAGTATGATTCTCCAGTGGTGGAACGTTTTACAGACATGGAGAATCTATGTGCGGTCAGTTCTTCAATCGATTACTCACGGGCGAGGTCGCATGTGATTGTAGTAGATGGGACAGGTAAGGCGCGGCATTACATTGACCCAGAGATTCTGCTCGAGCTGAAAGGAGAGTTGCGCAGCGCAGTATTAGAAGTGTCGTGGGCTAAGACTGATGAACAAAAAGACGAAGATGCACGCCGTGTATTCTGGGATATGAAACGTATGTGCCGCACACTACAAGTCTCGATCCCAGCGCATCCTCATTTGGACGTACTCGATTGTATTCATATATCTGATGTACGAACATGTACACGGGGTGACTTTACGATAAAGGGGATTCATACTACGTTTAAAGAAGGTGCGGAGTTTACGCAGACACTTGACCTTACTTGGATGGAAACAAATGAGATGATAACAAAAAATAATGCGAGATTGATCGCGAGTGAAGCGAAGCAGGCGTAACATAGCGTCTGCTTTTTTGTATATTCTACTTTCGAGGTGGTATTTGTGGCCGGTATTGTGAATGACTATCTGATTTATCCTGTCCTTGATCTAATCAAAGCAGGGGTTAAAGATGCGATGTCCAACGTAAAAGATGCTGAAGATGGCATTGACTTTTTTAACGGTATCCCATCGGTTGAGTTAATTCGGGACCATCCAAATGATTCATCCAAGACGTTTCTTACACAAGTCATTCAGACGTATGAAAATGGATATGTGATGAGTGTGCGATTACTTTATGGAGACGACAGTTCACCGTATCACAAATGGCGATTAAGCGGAGTAATATCGAGTCTGATGAATGAAGAGGGAGAATTAGTTCTTCAACATGAGCTTGTGTTGCTTTATGGAGAAAGAAACGAAGTGAAGTTTGCAGACGTTACGTGTTTGTATGGTCCTGATGACTGGGAAGATGAAGGAGAGGATATGATTGACGAAGAGACAGATTATTAACGCGAATAGCCAATTTACGGTAGCTGAACTTAGTGGTGGTCGATTAAGCTGGCCGTTCTTTCCATCGAAAATAAAGCCGTTTGTAAAAGGTTTTTGCTTGGAAGTTCCGGGAATCAGCGGTGTACATCGCATGACATACTCGCCGCCGATGGATGCGGAGCTGTTAAGTGTCGCGGTAGGAGCGAGTAGGTATGACTCGAAAGACAACTGGAGTGTAGAGATTAACGGAGAGCGGTTTATTGAGAGTATATATACAAAGGACTTGCCAGAAGGAATGTATCTAATGGTTGTAAAACCAGTGTTGACCGGAGATGAAATGAAATTCGTGTTTGATAATCAAAGCGGTGAGCCGAAAGAAGTCTGGTTCAATTACCAGTTTCTGATCGACTAGGTGATCACATGACGGTGAAATGGCTTGATTTTTATGTAAGAGATGCTGATTTTGGACAAAGGCTTGCGGAAGAGTTGAAAAGTAAGGGTTGGCAGGTGTTTGAATTTTATCAGATCGTGTACGACTTCCCGATTGATGCACCGCCGGATGAAGCACTTGTACAGGTGGCGCGACACTATGTATTTCGGAACGCCGCAGGTGCTTATGTTGGAGTAGCTTATACAGGTAGCGTAACAGTAGGTGTTCCAGTAGATGATGAGGGGATAGTAGATTTACTACTTTTCGCAGAAGTATGTCGTGCTGCTGATACGAAAGAATTCGAATGGTATACGTATATGCTCGATGACTTTGAATGGGCGGAGCAAGAAGCAACGTTTATCGAATCGGGTGACTTTCTACAACGTGTTCTTGATGTTTCCTCATCAGGGGGGATTCACCAATCCTATATCGCACACATCGGATATAAGGACATTGATTCGATACCGGAAGTACAGTCGTATAATACTGCGTATAAAGTAAAAGATACAAAGACTAACTGGTGGCCAGATAGTGAGATTCACGTTATCGGCCATTGTACAGATTTACACTTTTTTATACTGCTGCAATATGATGTATCGCCAAAATGGACAGATATGCACTTTCCGTATGTACCACTTTTTTTCGGTAACTTTGTATTAGCCAGCAAGAAGAAATTACCGAAGGGGTGGAGAGGAAATGTGGCGCTGTTTACCGGATCATGTCGTGTTACCCCAAAAGATTCAATTGTTCCAGTGGATCAAATACTGTTATCAGATCGTGGTGATGGAATCACAAGTGTAATTGTCAAAGAAAGTATTGATGGCTACTATTATAAAGCACATTACCTGGAATGGTTTCGTATACCTGAAATATCGCCTCCACATGATGAAATAACGTATAATGAATATAGGAAGGCGATTGATCACGAATCGTATCCTTATCATTTTGAACCGAATCCATCAAAGTATGATGAGCATACGCAAACATCGCCGCTGTATATTTTTGATAAGGATAAAGGTGTATACGGGCACCCGCCAGATGTAGTAGTAGTGTCACCGATAACAGGGATGACGAATGGAAAGAAACTGCTTGCAGAACATCCGTGTCGAAAGGATAGTCCTGGTGTGTACCAGTATCAAGTTATCGATGCGCCACATACGCCGCTAGTAAGACCGTTGGATAATGGAGAGATGTATCCGCAGTACGTAGGGATTGGATTGTTGCGAAAGGGGACAACGTTCCATTCGCGTAGTGACATGACAATGTGAGGAGATGATAGGATGCCACACTATGATACACATATGATGCCGGAATCAAAACGGTTGAAAGAGCCGTATTTTCAGGAGAGATTTACGGAACTGATTACAGGATATGAAGGAAGTACATGGAAGCTGGAACGAGTATTTTACAAGGCTGTGTACGATTCATCGGCGCTACACGATGAGATAAATGCGAATAAACCAGATTCTGTTCCGGAACCACAAGCGCTTATTGATGTAGCGGTAGCAAAGCATTATGTGTTCAAAAACGAAAATTTGCCCAAGGCGTACTTTGGCATTGTGATCATTGGTTCGGTTTGCTACGAGTATGAAAAACTGAAAAAGGAAGGGCAGCTACCGAAAAACGACCTTGACAGTCCTGAAACAGCTGCATTCTTACAGATGGTTCAAGAGAAGATCGAATCACTTGAACCGTCACCTACAGATGACCCGCCAAAAGTAACGAAATTCTACGATGCGTCTACTATTTACTTTTATACCTGTGAGCATATGCCTTCTATCGAAAATGAAGGATGGAGCATCATGCCGTGGGATAACTGGCGGTACGGAACGGTAGATGCTGTTGATCGCCGAACCATGAATAATGCCGCTGTTGATATCGAAGTCTGGAAAACGCAGTACAATGAGAATGCTGACTTTGTGATTCTGGAGCCAGAGCCATATTGTATGCAGTCTCCTATCGTAAAATCTACACTACGCTGGTCAGAGCCACCGCTAGAACGTAAATACAATCCATCCTATAAAATCGAGGACACAAAAACAAACTGGTGGTATGATTCAGAGATTCGACTCACTGGGTTCATTGATAATTACAGTATGTTCTTTTCGCTTCAAGCTGATAATACGCCAGCATGGGAGGACAATGTTGTTCCGAAGGTTCCGCTATACTTTGGAGCATTTGAACCGTTGAAAAAAGAAGGAGAAAATGGAGAGCAAGTAGATTCTGAGCCGTTGGGAGATGTAACAGTTCTATTTGCTGGCGCGTTGCCATTAGTGGGAAAAAGCAAGGTGGAACAGTTCGAAAACATACCGAGATATGACTTTGATAACGATGACAAAAAGTACGTAACGCCGCCGATGTTCCCTATTCTGAAAAACTATGCAAGACATCCAGGGAATGGATTGAATAATTGTATCGTGCGAAAGGCGAAAGCGGGCGGGCGTTACGAAGGGTACTACCTCTCCTTGGATACTGTACCAAATGAAATGCCGCCAAAACGTGCAGGTACGTACAGCACAGAGTTCAGTCGAGAGATGGAGCGCGGTTATCCACGAGCATGGCAGAACCACATGAATCCAGCGTATAACTACGAACATACACCATCACGTTATACGGATCGTGCGCATGTATCCAAAATCTACATTGACCATCCAGAGGAAGGAAAACGCGGTTTCTTACGTCATGCGATCGGATCGGTACCAGTTGGTAAGGTGGCGACACGGATTCGATTGGAGAAAGAACCATGTGCTGCGGTGGAGTCTGGTAATAAATACGACTATTTTAAAATGCATGTATTTGATGGACTTTCCCCTCTAACTGTACGACCAGGAACACCCTACCGTCCAGTTGGTGTAGGAATTAAGGATACGGAATAGATGGGAGATGTGAGGAGATGTTTGTAAAAGAAAAGTTCCTTATGCAGTTGCTGCCGGACAACTTAGAGAGTCTGTTTAATGATTGGGGATGGGAGACGATTTTTCGATATCGACTCCATTTCGACTCGGGCCCAGGTAAAAAGGCAAAGGATTATGCACGAGTTCATCTGTTTCGTTCAACAGGATCAGACGGGGTGATTCGTCACTTCGGAATGATTCATACCCATGGCCGAGAACCATTACCGGGGTTTGGACAAGAAGAAATTATTTCGCACACTTCCCCGCTTGGAGCGCTGAAAAGAGCGTTCGATGAAACGGGAGGTACATTGATTGATAAATTCTTTCTACCTGTCTATCCGATTACATTACCTTACGTAAAGGTATTCAATGAATCAGGTGTTCCGGTAGATCCGGCAGGGTACTATATTGAAAACGAAGAGGACCGCAAACGAGGAATTATCTCCATTATTGGAGGAACTGAAGCATACAAAGTCACATACGGTATTGACCCTGATGCGCCGGATGTTCCGCGTAAAACATGGTTTTTCCTGCTAGATGAAGTGATTGTCAAGAAAGTAGATAAAGCAACAAAATCTGAATTTACCGATGTGGAGTTCAATCCAAAACAAGACCCGCAGTATGATGTTGATATGACAGCAATCAAATCATTTGACCCGGATAATGGATATGAAGTGTTTGAAGCAGTCATTAATTCGTTCTTGCTGGACGATCCAGATTACGCAGAATCCATGTATTTTATTCGACTTCTCAATCCGTCATTTCCCTCTACTGCAACGTATATTGACAAGTACGAAGCAGGATGGGGACGGGATACGGAAATTACGGTATGGGGAAACATTACAAAAAATCGCATTGCCTTGAATTTGCGTGTCGATCCAGCACCGGGACCTGAAAAGGCGTATTTTGTACCACTGTATATTGGAAAGCTCATTACAATGGGGAAATGGCCGCAACTAAACAGTATACTAATTACTGGAACAACGGAGAAGGATGAGATTCGTGTTTTGTCACCGTCAAGCGGACTGACAGCAGATAAACTTTCTGTACGACCAAGCGCTCCAGCTCCAAAAGTTATTCAGGAACAAATAGGTGTGATTGATCATGGTGGGTGGGCATCCAATGGAAATGATAGCGTGATGCTACATCGTACCATCGGCGGAGCCAACTATCAGCGCCATGTGTTTCAATTTATCACATTCGATGATAAGGCGGCACCGGACCCGGAGCACAAATACAATCCATCTGCTTACACAGATCGTTATCACGTCTCTGCGATGGCAATTTCACACTGTAATGATGGAACAATCGGCGTGTTGGATGAAGTGTATGCGGTACACCCTAAAGGTATTGGACAGAGTGAAGAGCTTGAAATTGTAGAAGATGTTCACAATGAAATGGTCAGTATAGGGGACGGAGAGACGTACATTTTTCACCTGCGGCACGCCCCGATAGAGGGAACGCTACGTCTGCGATTGGGGGCGATGCCGGGAGAAACGGAATGTACGGAGATATTGGATGGCGAGTATGCGATTTATACAGAGGAAGGTCTGAAACCTGATGGTTCTCCTAACCCTGATAAAGACAAGGAATTGAAGATGATAAAGATTATTAGGAAAGAGAAAACGCCGAAGCTGGGACAGGTATTGTACGCAGATTATAAGTTTGAACAGACGTACGTATTCAATCTGCCTACTACACCAATTACCCCGTTTCGTTTGCCAGATGTAACACCATACAATCCGATTGGATGGGCTTTGTTAAAATCAAATACGAAATTAACACCGTGATAGAAGGAGGGGGAGCTGATGGATAAAGTATCATATCTAGTACAGGCTTCTCCTCTTTCGTTTGCCAGGCTATCATATTCCATTCAATTTAATGCGAATCCTGTAAATGTAGCAAGTTATGCAGTTCAAGTTGATGTATTAAACAGGCACAACGCATTAGAGGAGAGAAACCTGTACACGCCTGTAAAACGCACAACACGCAAGGTGTTTGAGAATAAAGGTAGCGGTATGATGCTTCGGAAGCGGATGCGGCGTATGATTGAGCATAAAGAGAGTCAAGCAACTATACTGGAATTAATCCTTGATGGCGTAATGATCGGTCAAGATTCGGCAAAACAAAGGGAAAGTATAGGCGATAGTATACCAGAACAAATTGTGGGTGCAGAAGTTATACAGAATAGTCAGGTATCTTTATTGGATGGGAAACGATTAGTAGGCAAGTCGGTAATGGACTCGACAACGCCTAAAGTCGATGTGTCCAAAACAATGTGTATAGGCGATGGAATTGAAAAAGAAGTTTGTACGTCTTGTGAATCTCGAAAACAAGGTGGTAGGTATGATTCGCTCGTTACGTTTAGTCTGAAGCGAGACTACCGTGATGGAATCGAAAAGCATATACATACAGCTGCACGTGACGGGGAACAAACAGGATTCTCGAAAAATTTGTATGATAGTAGGATTCAGGATAGTCAACATGGACTTCCGATACAACAGAGCAGTGCAGTGGTACAGCGGATCACAATCGGAGTAGAGGCAGAAAGACGATTGGCTAAAGCCGAAGAGAACGGTGAAGCTATAGAAAGCAGCAATAGGTATACCAGAACAGCAAAACCGCAGCATGTCATGTCTCCTCAATATTCTAATGATTTTTTAATTAACCGTATTGCTGATACGGTAGAGAAGGCGCAAGATCATGCGGTATCGTATGGGGAGATTGGAACGGAAGAGGGCGGTCAAAGCGGCGTTATAACTGCTATGTATGAAGCAAATGAAAAAGAGTTACGTGATGTTCCGGTGAACGAGACTCAGGGCAGAGTCACAGATATAGAAAACGGTGCAGCAACGGTAGAATATCAAGGGATTTCCAATAAATCTTGGGAAGGAAATAATGTTCTATATGTTGGTCATATAACTAGGGATACAGAGGGGAATATACCAGATATAGAACAGGCTATTTTTCATGCAGGAGAAGTTGGAACAATCATAGGAGCAGAAGTAATCGTACATGATGACAATGAAGCACTCAGTAGGTTAGGAACTGTCGGGGTAGAGAATTTAATTCAAGAATCCAGCTTACATGACGTTGCTGGCGAGGAAAGTAAAAATGAACAAGGTTACGGCGATGCGATCCAAAATGGATGTGAAAAAGATATACACAAAGTTGATGTATCCTTACAAGAAGCAGTACAGATTAGGAATGATGAACAAATAACTGAAATAGGAGATGTAAAGGATACATTTTGCAGTCAGAGTCATCGTTTCTTTGTTGCTGAGAGAGAAGCTGTCCGAACGAATTTGGATGATAGCATGGCGGGGGATAGCGCAATAAATGGTACTGCTTATGCACGACTTATTAACTCTACGATTAGCACGGGGGACTCTGTTATACGTGATGAGGAACAAGGGTGGACCGTATTAGAGAATGAAGCTAGCGAGGAAAAAAATATACCATCCGTTAGTAAAGTGCAGGATAGCATGAATACCGAAAATGTACGGATAGTCGGTACGAGGCAAGAGCAAGTCGGAATTATGTCGGACGTAGACAAGGTTAAATCACAGGATATAACAGGAGAAAAAGTAGATAATGCGTGTGATATGAGGAGGAAAATAGTAAATGATGTGATTGAAAAGACAGAAGAAACGGTTTGTATGAACGGTTCGGATGGGATAGACGTTAGCAGCACAGAAATGGCAGATATTCATATGGAGGTTTACACTTTCATACAGAAAGATGAACAGATAAGCAAAATAAAAGCTATAGATTCAATTGAGCAGAAGAATACGCAGGCGCACAGTTCTCTGACAGATGCGGTTCATGGCAAAAGCGAGCAGGCTTATTTCAATATGGTTGATGTGGTTTGGGATAAAAGTGAACAGGCTTATCCTGGTATGTTCGATACGCTCTTACATCGAGCGGATATGGGGAATGTAGGGATATTGGTAGGAGAAGTATTTGCAGGAGATGAAACGTTTTCTTCATCATCAGCTTCGCCTGGAATACATGTACACGCAGAAGAAAAGGCTAGCGCTCATTTTCTTGATACCATGCATCAGGGAGATGAAAAACTAAAGACAGAATCCGTTGTCCTGTCTGCTACGTGTGAAATTACGCAAGATCAAGTCATTATTAAACCGATAGTTGGGGTGATGGAAGAAATAAGACAAGTTTTACCTTCTCTGATGGATACAATTATGTCTCATGGGGAGATGGCTAATGTTCTATATATCGACACAACAATGTCACACGATACCTCGATGTTCATGGGAGTCGTCATAGCTGTAGAAGATCAAAAGATGCACAACGGTATCGTTACAGCGGTTGACGGGAGAGAAATAAAATTTAGTGAAGCTGAACTTGGCTCCAATAAGATTAAGATATGGTTCTTAGGAGAAGGAGAAAGAATGGAAGAGATACCTGATCCAGACTCAGAACCGCAGGAGAAGCGGAGAATTTGGCTTATCATGGGTAAACCGAATTTCTGGAACGGGTGGAATTGGAAGAAAACAAGATAAGGAGATGATATGTATGCGATGGGATTATATGTATGGTGGTGGACAGTGGCTGGAAAAAGAAGATCCGCCATTTCAACTTGGAAAGGCTGATCCGAGTTACATTGGGAGAGATTCAAGAGGCAATCTTATTTTAAAAACCTGGTGCGTATGGGAAAGCAACAATACGATGCCACCTATTATGAGAAAAGTATGTGGCAGTCTTACGTATGAGCTTAAAAATATTTTTCGTCCAGACCGTTTATTTGCGATTGAGTTTAATTTGAAGGCACTAGTTGCTAGTGATGGTGGGGCCACAGTCCGAATCGGAAATGGGGAGCTGGAAGCGGTATTTAATTTTACGCCTACTACGGTCATCTTAAACGGGATTGATCTTAGGATTCATCCAGGTCGGTTCAAAACGTTTACCTTGTTTCAGGCATGCTTAGAGCGGGCAGAACTGTACATTGGCACGGAGAAGCGTTTTAACCGCCCGATTCTTAAGCCATCCACATTCAACGGTATTTCGATTGAAGTAAGCGGAAATGCAGAAGTAGTGCTGCGATACCTTTTCTTCTGTGTGGACTACGTACCGTGTCGACTTGCTACTGTTACGAGTAAGTCGACATGTCAGGTTAGACGATTCGTATTCGCCCAGAAGATGGGGGAAGAACTTGTCATGCATACGGTAGAAGAGGACCAATTTGGCAACTTGGTGGAGATTGGGAATACGGGACTGTCCATCTATAAGCCACAGGTGAAGCTATTCAAAGCAGAATCAGGCGAGGTTATGGCAGTTTTCCGGCGTAACAAAAGCAGCGCACCGCTTGAGATTGTAGGGGGCTATATTGAAACGTTTTCGGGATACAACAAAAAAGCAATGCCATGGACAAAAGTAGCCAGTCTGAACAAGGCAGAGATCACAGAAATACCATGGGATACAGCGCATACGTATGAAGAGTTCGATGCGATAGAGGAAAAGACAGAATCTATGCTCGGTGCCATGATAAACGATGATACAGACCCGAAGAGGGATGGGAGTATCACATTAAACTTTGAAGTGGACTGTGGGATAAAGGATAATCCACTATTACCAGATGAACCGGCAGGAGACTATGACTTCTATATTGACTTGTTCTGGACCATTCCAGATGATCGGGCAGACCCTAAAAATCCATTTGTAGACCTTGACTTGTGGGCGGTATCAGCGGAGGAAGTAGACGGACAATACGTATATAACCCGGATTCGATACTGGATTATACTACATCAGCGAAAATAGGGACAAATGTAGTTCAGATAGATGACTGGCTGAAAATGAGTCTCGTAAAAGATAATCGGTCGAACCATCGGACAACAGAAGATATAGAAAAGGCATGGAGCGCTTATCGGGAAACAATTACGGTGAAAGGGAACTATGGTAGGGTCTTGACGGTGGGCGTGGCGAATTATGCAGCGCTGGAAAACTACGCGAAGGCTGAGAATGTGTTGTATTTGCGTGAGCGTCATGGAGTGAAAATCGAAATGGTAGTGTGGGATAAAAAGAATAAAGAACGAAAAGGACGACTGGTAATAGAACCAGAATGGTTGTATCGAGAAGGAGCCAACAAAGGATGCGTACTTCCAATATTCGATATTATAGTCGATGAAAATAGAGATATTAAGGTTGAGGAACGACCGCATGATGGCGTGATACCATTACCTATCTACTCCGATGAGTTCAGAAATAATCTAGATGATAAGCTTGGTCACTAGAACGAAAGAAGGACTCTGGCTGAGAGTCCTTCACTTTACTTATCTTGTTTTAGTCGCGCTTCCTCCATTAAGAGTAACATAAGCGCTATGCTTTCCATTTTTCAATTGGTAACCTGTCACCTTTAGTTTCAAGTCCATGTATTTTCCATTGTACGAAATGGTTACGGGATACTCCCCATTTTTTGTAGCGGTGATGATGCCATTTTTATCAACGGAGATTGGCGTTCCTTTTGGGATTTCCCATACGACTTTATCAGTAATTTTAATAGGTTTTGAGCCATACACAGCATCTATGTCAATCTTACTTTGAACAACTTTATCCTTGCCGATACTTCTTTCAATTGGATCAACTGCTAGTCTAAAATCTGCATTTTCCGTTTTCGTATCATCTTTCGGCTGAGTTGTGGTCGATGGAGTAGTCGGAGTCGTTGGTGTAGATGGTGTTGTAGGAGTCGTTTTCGGCTTGGTAATAATAATTTGCGTACTCGTTTCCGTAACTTTTAACCCATCTTTCTCTGCTAATGCCTTAATATCAGCGATACTATCAGCAAATACGGCAACAGGAGCTAATACTAGAGTGGCTGCCGTTACTGTAGCAGCAATAAACTTTTTCATGCTTCCCTCTCCCTTTTTACAATATATGTTTGTATTGATTCTATTGTATATATGGGACAAGTAGAAAGTCACTTGTTTTTTGGTAAAGTTTGTATAAGGTAGGTGAAGGAGATGCTTTATAAATATAGAAGTGGTTTAATTTTTGATGATACGTTCCAAGCGATGAAAAACGACTGGATATACAGCGTTCCATCAGCAGTACGGCTTCATACAGACCTGGTACGCTTGTCTCACAGTCGATCAGGAACGATGATGCTACTTAATTTACCACACAACGAATCAGAGTTGGTATTGGAGGTGGAAGCAAGCTATGGGCCGGTAGATTCTGGTGATATGGGTGGCCTAATCATCTGGAAGTCGCCGGATGAGTGTCTGGAATTTCTCGAAAGCGTGGATACAAGTCATGGTGACTATTCCCGATGGCGAGCGGTGAAGTACGGGCTACAGTGGGATTTCTATGCACGTATTAATCAAGATTGGGAGTACTTCGATACCGGGGAGTTGGATGCTAATAAAATAGGCGTAACGTTGCAAGGAGAAAGCGGCGTTCCACTTGATATAACGAGAGTAACGGTGTGCCGTGGCGAGTATGTAGGAGTCGGAAATCTGATGGCTGATTCTATAGTGACGTTGAAGGATAAAAACGGGGCCGTGGTTGAAACGCATGTTGTGCCAGATGGTTATAGCGGTGTGAATATTCGTTTGCCGCTTGCGGTGTTCGAGGGGGAGATCAAGGTTATAGAAGAGGGAGAAACCCAAACAATCGCAACTACATTTTACGGTGGGGACATGTATTTGTATGCGACAACTCCATTGAAAATCTATCGGGATGGGGTAGAACTGAACCGGATCGACTTTTCTGACTGGGGGTATTTCCGAAATAGGGATGTAGAGATGAAACTACAGCTCGTTAATTCGAGTGATAATAATCTGCATAATATAAAAGTAAAGGCATCACAGCACGAATCAGACGTGGCATACCAATGGATTATCCTAGCAGAAGATATGAATGGTTTACCGGGAGAGTATCGAGGAGATGTAGCGTTCTCGCAGATATCAGGCGATGAAACGAAAGATTTCTGGCTACGGATTGAGCGGGCGCGGGATTATTTTGGTTTTAATCCACTACAGTTTAAGTTAGATATTACACACGATTAGGGGGCAGTTGCTTGTGACACGAATGAGTTTACGAAGAAAAACAGTGACTCCTCCACTAGACCCACGTATTTCAGCATTAGAAGATGAGATTATACGAGCGCGGCAGTACCGGACATATGATGCACCACATCGGTCGCTGGATGAGCGCTTAGATGAGATAGAGAGCCGTCTAGGTATTATTGGAACAGGAGATATGAAAAGGTCACAGTATGATCGAAATGCAGATGGGAAAGTAGATTATGCGGAAATAGCTGACTGGGCATACAGTGTAGATTGGTCCGGAGTGTACAACAAACCACACATTCCTGCTCCATACATACTACCGATGGCAACCCAATATACACTTGGCGGAATAAAGTCTGGTGGTGACATTGAAGTACAGCAGGATGGAACGATTCGTGTTATTCGTGGTGGTGGAGGAAGTGCTGTCGAAGATTCGCTATACAATGGATACATTCGAGTAGATGGACAGGACATTGAAGTGTATCGTCATCCAGATAATGAATACTTTCGACATGTAACGGATAGTCAGATTCAGTATTGGAATGCAAAGGCGAATAGAGATGTAGCGACACAGTATAATGATGGACTACTTTCATTGCAGGATAAACGTAAGTTAGATGAATTGGTTATAGGTATCTCAGAAGCAAAAGCAGATGAGAAATATGCGGCAAAATACCATACACATACACTTGTTACTCAGTTCTCAAGTGGTCTTATGAGTCCAGAAGATAAGCAAAAACTTGATGGATTGCCAAATGTAGAAGCTGGTAATTTTGTTAAGGACACAGAGCTACAGGCGGAGATACAAAGCGTAAAAGTAGAGGCAGATAGCAAGTATGCAACGAAAGTACATTCCCATAGTCTTGCTTCTCATACATCAAACGGCTTTATGAGTACTATCGACAAACAGAAGCTAGATAGTTTGGACCCAGCAAGTTATGCAAACACAGAGGACTTGCAAGCATTAGAACTACGGTTAAATAATTTTGAAAACGGGGGCGGTGGTGTGCCAAAGCTAGAAGAAATCACCGGCACTGTGGCTGTACCTGCTGGAGGAACAGTTCAGCAGTCATTTCCTACTTCATTTGGGAAATTCGATATTCGTACAGTGTGGGCAAAAGGAACAAAAAATTCTTCGATTGTTATACAGATTAATGAAAAATCAGATGGGACGCTTCCTGTTTATCGTAGTAATCAAACTACCGAAGTTGAGGATATTGCTCTTGTTCCATACATTGACAAAACAAATGAAAATAAGCTACATCTTCAGATTGAAAATAAGGGCGGAATCAGCGATACGATCAGTTTTGTAATAAAAATTGTTCAATTAATTTAAGGGGTGGGAGAATGGGATATAAATTTCTTTCGGGGACTTGTTTAGTGTCTAATATTTACGAAACATTTACAGGACTATTGGCGGCGGCAGGTTGGCAAAATATTAGTTCTAAACCAGCAACTGACTACGAAGTATGGTATTCTTCTGGTGGGCAGGGTAATAAACGATTAATTATTCAACTAAGGAAAGATTCGAACAGTAATGTAGGTTACAGATTTATTGCTGATTATACTCCAGGTGCAGCGGGGGGAGGGGGAACTATACAACGAACAACAGCAGGATGGAGAAGTTGCAGGTTTTTCTCCAACGCTTTCGCAAGTTCTTATCCTCAATCAAATCAAGTGTCTTACAAGTACCATGCCAATAAAGACAGGTTAATATTCTATTGTGAAGCTACTTATTTAGATGTAACGATGTACAACGGTGTTATTTATCTAGGTTCACCAGACGTTATGTACCATAACGAACCTGGTAGTAAATCTTTGTGTTTGTTAGCCGGTGGTAATTATAGTTATTCAAATTATTACGGAGATATTAGTGATGCTTTAGATGGAAGGATAACATCTAGCGATACCATTTATTGCTCTCCTACTTATATAGGGGGAAGTTATACAGATATCACAAAAAGTCCGAGTCCCCAAGGAAACTATGTATTTACACCTCACTACGTAAAAGATGGCAACAATGATTTACGTGGTAAGCTAACGGGATTGTATATTATCTATGCCAAAGGAGCATTACATGGAGATATAGTGAAGATTGGAACAAGAAGTTTTTATCTTGCCATGATGACAGGAAGTTATGGCTTCTTTCGGACATCTACGGTAGCTGAGTACATCACTTTTTTAGCGTTCGAGGTGTAGCATGGCTACGTTTAATGGGCTTATTTTAGATGAGAATGGTGAAGATTTACTTCTCGCATCGCCACCTCCATCGCGTACTCTTGCAGAAGGTATTCTTATTGAGGAAGATAATGAAGATGATATTTTATTAGCTTCCTCCCCGCCTGCTCGTATTTTTACGGGTGGATTGCTGATCGAAGAAAACACCTGCGAAAACATGTATAAACCACCACGTCAGTTTCCGCTTGAAATAAGTTGGACCAAAGGAAGTGATTGATTTGGAAGAAGTAAAACGAATCACACTATCCCCTAACATAGAACGCGTATTCGCGTATACCAAGCCTCAACATAAAGTAGAGGTTCATAACTTGGGAGATGGAAATTTATATTTCAGACGCGATGGTGTAGCTACAGTAAATGGAGAAAACTGTGTGAAAATCCCTAGTGGATTTGGGATGACGTATTCACCTAAAGCAACATGGCTGTCCTTGCACGTAATCAGCGATACAGGCACAGAGGTACAAATTGTACAAGTACGTGGAGAGTTAGACAGGTACATGTAAGGAGATGGTAAGATGTATCCGATTAAACTGCCTTCCGGTAGTAGTGTAGGTACTAGTCCACATAATCATGATGATATTTATTACAGAAAAAATACGGTAGATATATTACTAGATAATAAAGCTTCACTTAGTTATGAACATGCGACAACGGGTGATGTGTCATTATATATTGATGCAGTGACAGGAAACGATACCAATGATGGTATAGCACCAGAAACGGCATTACAGACAATAGGAGCTGCTATTGCCAAGATTCCACAGATCGTAAACCATACAGTTATGATTCATGTTGTACACGGACATAAATCAGATGAAGTGATTACACTAAGTGGAATAAGTGGTAAAGGTACTATTAAAATATGTGGAGGGAAAGAGGTAGAAGAATCGCAAAATTATGTTGTCAAGCAGGTATCTATTCACAACGTTTCGATACCTGTTCAGGTTACTGGAATACGGGCGAATATTGGTGACGGTACCGCTTTCTATGTTACAGCATCTATGTCTGTGAAATTATACGGATGTAGTGCAGTAACTCCAATAAGCGTAGGTGGATGTGGTGTTGAAGTGTTATATTCAAATGTAACCACTGATTCTTGTGAGTTTTCGAATAAAGAACGAGCAGTAATAGCAAAACAGTGTGCTATCGTCCTAAGTAAAAACAATATAGGGATTGCTAATCATTATGCGTTATCTTCTTTTACAGGGGCAACTGTAGTGAAGTTAGGGACACAGCCAGAATACCTCATAGCGGCAGAATTAACAGAGGCAGGTGGTGTGATTCGAACATGAAAGGTATTATATTTAGAGTTGATACAAGGGAAGTCGTTTTAATTATTGACCATGTAAAAAAGACACTACCAGATAGTGTTATTGGTGCAAATGCCTCTATTAGTGGTATTAACAACACGCAAGTTGATTATACGATAACGCTAGATACAGACTTACAAGTAGGAGAGATACTATCTATAGACGCATATGAGCTATACAAATACACATTGGCAGTATCGAATGAAGCCCTGCATATTGATGATGTACCTGATAAGTATCGTGAAGCAGTACAACGGGTGGTAGAAGGACAAATATACGGGAATAATTGAATTTGATAGGTATACGTGAGGAGATGATATGTGTTGTAGTAAATTGCAGTACAGGGGCAACACACGAGGAAAATTTTGAGTTTATACCGCATGTGCCGACTGTGGAAGAACTGCTCGCTCGAATTCGTCAGGAACGCAATGCAAAACTCTTGGTGTGTGACTGTACTGTACTGCCATGCTCGCCGTTGTCGGATGAACAAAGGCAAGCATGGATAGAATACCGGCAGGCTCTAAGAGATTTCACTGAGATATGTGATCTAGCAAATGTAGTGTGGCCGAAGATTCCCGAATAGATTAAATTTGGTTATTAATATAGTATGGAACAAAAAGCCGCCCTTCATTTTGAGGAGCGACTTTTTGTTTATGATTTCCTAAAGTATTTTTATTAACGATTAGAGAGAAGGAATTTGAACATAATTTTAAGATCTTCTTTATTGGCTTCAAATGTGCGTAGTTTTTCATTTGCTGACTCTTCTAAAACTTGTTTAATCTCCTCATATCCATTTAAGATGCTGAATGCTTGAAGATAATCAAGTAACCCATCCTGTTTACTTATCTCTTCCTCAAGGGCTGTTATTGCATCTAATCGCCCTTTTTTATCCCAATAAATAGAAATGTTGTTTTTAATTAACTTTAGGCCGTGTTCTTCAATATACTGATCATTTTTTTCGTGGTTGTTTTCATCCAAATCCAGAATTATTACTGGTTCTTCAAGTGCTAATAAATTGTACCATTGAGGTTGCATTTTATGAAAAGCTAAGTAATTAGCGAGGAGCCGCATTCCTTGGCTTACTAAATCAGCTGTTGTGTATGGCGTCCCATTGATTAAGTAAATATAAGGGGCCTCACTTTTATTTGTTTTACTTTTAGTAGTCATTACTTCTATTAAATCATTCATTAATTGAGAACGACTAACAGCACGCGGCATTTTATCAAAATCAATATCGGTTGACTCATTCTCCTTTTCTATCGTTGTTTTAACTCCAAGATCTGATAATATAGAGTATTTACCTAAGCACATCATGTCTAAACGAGATAAATTTTCTTTTTCTAGTACCAAACTTGTCCTAATTTTCTCTGGACTGCCGTCTGTGTTGATTACCTTCATTTCTAAGCACTCCTTTTTATCAAAATAATTATTACTTAATTTATTACTAAAATCATAAATATTAAGGAGGTAAATGTCAATACTTTCTTGATGAATTGTAAATCACTTAAAAGATAGGGATATTTTTCATTGGGATTGTCGATGTTAGATGGAGAAGAGGTGATATTTTTGGAATATGTGCTACCGATCATAGTAGTGGCAGGAGCCATACTGATTCTATCTTGTTTAAAACCGATTGAGCCAACATTTTCGAAAGTTGACTGGTCACAGCGAAGAAAATGCCAATCAAACCCGGAAAAGCTAATGTTTGATGCGTTGGCAAAATGGGATGTAGTAATTCTGACCCAAGTTCCGATTAAGCAGTATCAAATTGACTTATTCTTACCTAAGTATAAATTGGCTATTGAGTGCGACAGCATATTTCACGATACGCCAGAAGCGCAGGAGCGTGACAGGAAAAAAGATGTTGCTATTACGGAGGCGGGATGGAAAGTTATCAGGGTACGGGATGAAGAAATAAAGAAGGATATGACAGGCGTATTATCTAAAGTTGCTCAAGCGATGGATTGGACACCGGAAGAAGCTAATAAGAAAGACGATGAATCTGCGATAAAAGATCAAATTCAGCAAAAGGCATCCCGATAATGATGGATGCCTTTTCTTATGGTAATAATTATTTTCCAATCGCGGATAATACAGTTATACATAATGAAAGGAGTATGGTTCAAATGGAAAAAAGAGATTTTTCTTGGGAACACTATGAGCAACTTTTAAAACAAAACAGGAAGTTAGCCCAAGAAAATAAATGGTTACATGAACGTATGGTAGAGAAAGATGAGAATATCCAAGAGAAGGACGAATTAATTTTTGCACAGAATCTTTATTTAGATGATGCAGATGAAAAAGTTTCCAAACTTACTGAAACAGTAAAAGATAATCAAAGCAAAGGAGCTTCCATACTAAAAGCATCAAGCGATACACTAAAGGGAGTAGAGGAAGTAACTTCAGACGTTAAGATTAGGATAGTGCCCTTGGATGGAACTTCTTGTAGTCCTGCAATTTCTTCTCCATCGTAACAGCCGTATAGCGTTCAGTGGTTGCGATAGTTTCATGCCCCATAAACTCCTGAATAGTACGTAGATCAGCCCCGTTACTGAGCAAATCAGTCGCAAATGAGTGGCGCAACTTATGCGGCGTGATGTTCGCATTACCGCGCCATTTCCGAATTACTTCCCCAACTTGCCATGCGCATAGTTGGGGTTTCTTTTTGCCTGGGAACAGATACATCGGATCGCCGTTGCCATCTACCCTCCTCTCATGTAGCCATTCTGCAATCATGTCCATTGTTGCTGGAGCCAGTGGCACAATGCGCTCCTTATTGCCTTTGCCAAATACCAGAATATATCCTTGGTGATTAATGTCGCTTACCCTGATACCGACAAGTTCACTACGCCGTACACCGGTGCAGTACAGAAGTTCAATCATCAGTTTATCACGCAGGTTGTCGATTTTATCTACGGTTGCGTCAATATCCTGTACATCAACTGGGCGTGGCAGCTTCTTCTCCTGCTTTGCGCCTTCAACTAGGATAGCAGGATTGTTTTGGAGGCTTCCTTTTTTAACAAGAAACTTGAAGTATGTCTTGATAGCTGAAAGTTTACGGTTAGAAGTGGCGGCGCTACAGCCTTGCTTGCGTACACCAATGATGAAATCGGAAATGTCATGTGGAGTCACTTCGGAGTAAGGCTTGGTGATGGAGGAAAGGAACTGGTTAATATCGCGACAGTAGCCATCAAGTGTGTTCTCAGACAGGTTACGCTCATAGCGCAGGTAATTTTTGAAATCCTCAATCATACGTATCATCTCCTTATATCTACTTTCCGACACCTACTTTATCATCTGCCATAATATTTTACAACAATATTCAGAAAATAATTATCGGGATAATTTTTCGTTTCGACTGAAATTCTGTGGAGATGTCCCGTATAGAGTATACGAACAGAAAATGAGGGGGAGGTGAAATAAAAAAATCAGTTTCCACTAAAATTTATTCTTTGTGCAACGTATAGAGTATGTGAGCAAGCAAAAAGGAGATGACATGATGAGAAAAAAGATTTGGTACTGGATTATTCCGTCATATCGTCGATTACATGATGATCGCGAAATGATGCTTGCCCATCTTGAAGCGACTCACCACAACCTGCATTTGTACGAGCGACTGTATCAGGAGATGGCAGACGTGGTTGTAAAGCAAGATGAATGTATCCGGTTCCTGCGTGATGACCGGGACAAGTCGGGAGAGAAAGTAGATAAGTTGGCAAAGATGATCAATGAGGTGATCGAAGAAGATGGTGTAAGTGAAGTACAGGCAGCTACTGCGCAGGAGATTACCGATGGAATCAGGCAGGTTGGAGTATGAAAGCGTACCTGAATCGGCAAGAACGCGAGAACATTGTCACCATGCTGGTGTTCGAGCTGACGATGGACAGCCTACTTCAAGCAAGTCCGCGAGTGCAGAAACTGTTTGGTAAGCATTGGTCTGATATGAAGCGGGCGCGGACGTATATTCACAAAGCGTTGAAGGAGGGGCTTGCCGAATCGCTTGACCAGAAGGAGATTTTACGCATTCACAAAATCGCGCAGAAATGTGACTTCATCGTGCGTGAACGTGCCGGGAAGCCGTTACCGGATAAACGGGTGGTAGCGGTGCCGGATACGTTGATAGCGGATTTGGCTGAGTTGGCGATTGCTAACCATTGTCGGGACTGCAAGCGGTGTGATTGGCAGGAGTGTCGCGTGTTTACGGTGATGCAGGAAGCAGATATTCCGGCAGCACATATGGAGACGGGCGATTGTCCGTATCGGCAGTAATCATGATGAATGGCGGTGGATGTGTGAGCCATGAATTTTACATTACGCCGGAGGAATACAAAAGAGCACAGCAGAATGGCATTGATGCTGCAAACCTAGAACGGCGTATTCATTTGTTGGGTTGGAAGAAGGAAAGGGCTATGAATACCCCTTTGAGAGAAAAGTTGGACCGGGGTGAGTGGGCGAAAATTGCAGAACAAAACGGCATCAAGTACGACACGTTCATGAGCCGTGTGAACGTCTATGGATGGGATGAGGAACGAGCTGCTACCCAACCGTTACAGGATAGAAAAGCGGCGGCATTGAAAGGTACAGAAAAGAATCGAGTATATGATCCTGCACATGTAGAGTTGGCGGCTAAAAACGGAATTGCGTACCATACTTTTGTGCGCAGGATAAAGCGAGGATGGGATTCTGAGAGAGCGGCTACAGAACCAGTCATGACAGCGAGTACAGCAGGTAGAAAAGGTAAGGAGAAAACCATAGAGTTGTATGGTGACTGGAATAGATTTTCGTTTAAGTAAAGGAGATGTGATGCATGACGAGTAAAGAAGAAGTTGCTGTTGCACTACGCTACATGCTGCCCACATTCGATGCAGAAAGCTATGTATTTGCCTGCATAGGGACGGACCGTTCGACAGGAGATAGTCTGGGGCCGTTAGTTGGCAGTAAGCTAGCGGCGGACGGATATGATGTGATTGGCACATTAGATAAGCCGCTACATGCGGTGAATTTAGAAGAACGATTAAGCCAAGTGCCAGCGGGGAAAACGGTGATTGCGATTGATGCCTGCTTAGGGAGTATGAGGAAGGTTGGTACAGTTAGCGTAACGGAGGGACCGCTCAAGCCAGGTGCCGGAGTTGGCAAGAAGCTAGTAGAAGTAGGAGATTACCATATCAAAGCGTTTGTAAATGTCGGAACACCTAACTACGCAGAAAATTATTTTAATTTAGCAAATACCAGATTGTCGATTGTATTTAAACTTGCAAGTGTCATCTGTGATGCCATTATGGAGGTGATTGCACCTGTGGTTTTCGAAGAAGTTGCGGCGAGTGAAGATACAGACAGATTTTCAGCTGGATTATCCGATCAGCAAGAGCAGAAGATTGTAGATGAATGTATCGGTTGAGGTGGCGAGATATACGCAGGAGAAAGCGTATGGGACGTAAATGGAGATATGCTACATCAGCGCGATGAGTGTGCGGTGAGATACGTGAAAGGGATAGCGTGCGAGAAAATAGCTGAGTGATGTTGGGAGGATGAACATTTGAATACTGTCACACGCAAAGATATAGCGTTCAGATTGGGCATCGTAACACGAACTAAAAAGCCGCATGTGCCACTGATTGAAGCTGTACTGTCTGAATTAGATGTGAGACCACTTAATAGAAGTCGGACAAGGGCAGAGTTTGAGGAAAGCTCTATCCAGCAGGTGCGTCAGTGGTTTTATGAGCGAGTAGGAATTGAGTTTCCAGAGTTTATAGAAGCAAATAGCCAGCGTTTTCAAGTTCGGTATTTGCCAGAAGAGGATGCATCATAAAAAATGACCTGCCGAAGCAGGCCGCTCGAAAATCAGTCTATGCCAACATTGTAGCAGGGTTCTTGTTTCAGTAGCAAATAGCCTTGAAATTTGCATACACAGGAGATGATATGCATGGAATTAACCGAGCAGCAACGAGCTGATATTAAACACCTGCTTACCAATTTATCTGGTAGTTTTTATGATGCTGGATACTTGGCTGGCATGAAAGATTTAGGAGATGCAGTTGGGATTGATATGAATGAAATCGTGGAAGAAGTCGCGGATCAGTATTACAGGGAGATGGAGGAAATAGTATGATAATTCGTCAACTGGAAGTGAGAAACTTCAAAGGTGCAAAACATGCCATTTGTGCGTTTGGTGAGCAGGTGAAAATCAGCGGCGACAACTACACAGGCAAGACTTCAATTGCGGAAGCCATCGTATTCGCGCTGTACGGCCTGAATCTGGATGGAAGCAGCCGGACAGATTCGCTGGTCAACAAGGATGAGCGTAAAGCAGAAGTGTCCGTTACGGTAGAAGTAGATGGGCGCACCTTCGAGATTCGACGGGAGCAGACGCGGCAAAAGAAAGTGCTGCTGAATAAGGTGCAGGTTACACAAGCTGAGATTGAATCTGTCATTGGACCTGCTGAAAATTTCATGGCATCATTCTGGCCGACTCACGTATTAGGCATGAGTGATAAAGAAGCACGAAACTTCTTCATGAAGTTTGTGCAACTGATTGAACCGGGAGTGGTACTGTCTGAAATGGACCAAGTGTTCCGTGATGCTTTGCAAGGTTTGGAGATGCATGACCCGGAGAGCCGCAAGAAAGAACTGAACGCTGAGATTAAGGAGATGCAGGCTGACCTATTCTATATTGAGGGTGCGGTTGCTACGCATCAAGTGACAATGCAGATGGATGTGCCGGAGAAAGTAGATACACAGGAGATGGAATTACCGCTTGAGCAAGTAGAGAAGCAACTGTTTGCCGTAAGTGAAAAGCCAGCGTTACAGGATACGTCAGGATTAGAAGATAGGATTAAGGAATACGAACGCAATATGTATACCGTTTTACCACCACAACCAGTGTTGCAGGATATGGCACCGTTTGAGCAGGCTGTACGAGACGCAGAGTGTAAGCTGTATGAAGCAGAACGTATGCCGGAGCCAAAAGCGCCGGATGTGACTGATATTCAGCATAAAATCGCAACGTTACGTGCAGAGTACAAAGTTGTGAAGCATGAACTTGATCAACTTGCTATACCGCTTCAGGTAGGGGATACATGCCCGACATGCCAGCAGAGCTTTAGTGAGCAGGCGTATGCATTGGCTATGAAAAAGCTAGATGAGCGCAAGAAAGCGTATGAAGATGAGTTGTCGGAAATGGAAGATGCGGGTGGCAGTCTTCAAGCGCAACTAAAAGCAAAACAAGCGGCGTACAAACGCGAAGTAGAAGCTTATCAATCGCAGAAAGAGCAAAAGATTGCAGAAGCAACGCAGGCGATTGAGAAAGCAAAAGCAGACCTGCAAGCTGTGAAAAAGGCTAATGCTGACGCTATGAGCCAGTATGAGGAGCAAAAGCAACAAGTTGCGGCTGAATGGATGCAGAAGGTAGAGGAAGCTAAACAAGCGCTGCGTGATGTTCAGGAAGGAAACAATCAGCTCATTGTTGAGTGCGAGAGGGTAGAGAAGCAACGAAAAGCAGATTTACAGCAGCAACGTACAGAGTTGCAGCAATCGCTCGATGAACGACGCAAAATCAACGCCGAGCGTGAAAGTATTCTTCAGCGTAAGGAAGAAGCGGCGCAGGCGATTGAGAAGATGCAGGCATCAGCCGAGAATGACAAGTCTGTGATTGAACGGAATGAGCTGGCGATTAAGGCTATCAATGAATATGTTGCCAAACATGCGGAGATGCAGGCTGGACAGATTGAGCAGTACTTTACGAATGTATCAATCAAGCTGTTTGATGTGACAAAGACAACAGGTGAGATTAAGCCGGTATTCAAGTTGCTGTACAATGACAAGCCAATCAATATTCTATCGCTGTCTGAGCGTATTCGGCTGGGGCTAGAAGTGGCCGGTATGGTGAAGCAAGTGACTGGGAAGGTATACCCTACATTTGTAGATAACGCCGAGAGTATCACGCATTTTGATGCGATACCAGGGCAACTGTTCACAGCCACAGTAGTAGCAGGGCAGTCGTTGCAGGTTGAGTAATGGAAACATGTGTTGTGTGTGGTGATCCAATTGAGCCGGGGGAGAAAACTCTTCCGGTTCATGATGGGGCTACTGGAGAGAAGAAAGACGTAGCGTGTTCAGGGTGCCGAAGTGAATTTGTGAATTGAGGAGATGAGATGCATGGGCGAGAAACCACAAAACTTTTACGAGAAGATGGCTTCCGTAGATGTGGGTGAATTCATCGAGAAAAAAGCTGGATTTAGCTATCTTTCTTGGTCGTGGGCGGTTGACCAGCTACGCCGTCATGATCCAACAGCTACATGGGAGGTAAAGCGGTTTGATAGTATGCCGTACTTAAAAACAGACTGCGGGTATTTTGTAGAAGTAGCAGTGACATGCAACGGAGTCGAACTATCTCAAATTCATCCTGTACTTGATAACCGTAACAAACCTATCGAAAAACCAAACTCCTTTCAAATCAATACAAGTATCCAGCGGTGCTTAGCTAAAGCAATAGCGCTACACGGCTTAGGTTTGTACATCTATTCAGGAGAAGATTTACCACCTTCCGAACCACAAGAACCAACACCGTCTATCAAAGAGAATTGGAAAAAACTCATGGGTGATACAGACAAGTTCGATGCACAGTATCAAAAATGGGTGAGTGAAGGTCGCTCAAATGAATGGATTGAGCAATTTTTAACAGACAAGTTAGCAGATAAGCAGGGAGGACAATAGCATGAACAGATCAATTTTGCTCGGTAGACTTACGAAAGACGTGGAGATGCGTTATACGCAGAACGGAACTGCGATTTGCACGTTCACACTGGCAGTAGATCGACGCTTTAAGCGTGATGGTGAACCAGACGCAGACTTCCTTAACATCGTAGTCTGGAGCAAGCTGGCTGAGCTTTGTGCCCAGTATTTGAAGAAAGGTCGTCAGGCAGCCGTAGAGGGTCGGATTCAGACACGCAACTACGAGAATAACGAAGGCAGGCGCATCTATGTAACCGAGATTGTGGCGGAGAACGTAACATTTATCGGTGGTCATGGTGATAGCGGAAATAGTAATGGTAACGGTGGACAAGGGCAGCAACCCAGTGGTAATCAAGGTGGCAGACGTTCAGGTGGTTCGTTTAACGACAACCCGTTTGCAGATGACCAGCGACCAATCGACATCTCGGATGATGATTTGCCTTTTTAATACAGTAAAGTACTAAAGCGAAAGGGGGAGCCAGATGATTGTTAACCCTGCTGTGTTAAGTTTAGCCGCAGAAATGGTGCTTGATGAAGCGATTCGCAACTATCGAATCGACACCCTGCATAAGAAAATCGATCATGCGCTTGAGCATGGCGATCGTCTGATGTTTGATGAAGCGACAAGTAAATTAAAGAGTTTAATTGATGAAAGTTCCGTACGTAGCGATTCGCACAAGTACTTTATGGAGATGAATTGATTTGGCTAAATTCCCTGATTATCGACTGATTGACTGCTACAAGTCGCGGTATCTGAACAAAACGTTTATCGAGACGCTTCTCTATTGCGTAACGTGTGATCTGCATTTCTCGGTGAATATTTTGGATGTGAACGGCCATGGTGTCATATGTACCCGGTGCCAAAGTGATGATCTTGTGGAAGTGGGAACGACTGAGGTAAAACTGGTGGAAATATGGGATGAGGGTTCTGTTGGAGTTTCGTGGGATGATCCGACAGCTATCCGAATGGACGATGGCGAAGAGATTGAGCCTACATGGGCATATTACGGTGTTCGTCCTCAGTCTGAGTACGATGAATAATAGCTTGGCTGTTCAGTCCTACTATATGGGGCTGGACAGCCAAATATGCGCGGAGGTCAGCATATGAGTAAGACCGTTGAAGAAGTAGGGCGCATGAGTTTTACGGGTAATATTATCCCGGCTAATTGGCTGAAAACATTACGTCACGATAGCGGAAAGCCAAATATGGTTGCGATCATGGTTCTGTCCGAAATCGTGTACTGGTATCGACCGATGGAAATTCGAGACGAATCAACCGGAGAATTGCAGAAGCCTCAGAAGAAGTTCAAAGCCGACAAGTTGCAACGCAGCTATCAAAGTTTCGCTGACCAATTTGGCTTTTCCAAACGACAGGTTAAAGAGTCAATGGATTTTTTAGAGAAGACAGGAGTCATTACACGCGAGTTTCGTACTATCACAGAAGCCGGAACCGTGCTGAACAATGTTCTGTACATCGACATAAACGTAGAAATGTTAAAAGCTGTAACGTACCAAACGGAGGAGTCTCCTTCACCAGAATGTACCACCCTCCCACATTCTAACGTACCACCCTCCCACGTTTCGCTGTCACCCTCTCCTACGTTTGAACGGGGGACAAATACAGAGATTACTACAGAGACTACTACAAAGAGTAAAAGAGAAGAAGAGGAGGACGATCCGTTCCGGTTCTACCAGGAAAACATCATGTTGAACATCAAGCCATTTGTTGCTGAGGAAATCAGCTACTGGATTGATAGCGGTAAGTTTGATAAGCCGAACACAGTGATTGTCGAAGCCATGAAGATAGCGGTACGGAAGGAAGCAGTCAAGAACAAATGGGACTATGCCAACAAACTGCTGATGGATTGGAGTGACAAAGGGTTGCGAACGATTGAAGTAATTCGCAATGAGATCCAAGATATGAGCAAAACGTACAGCTCACGTAAAAAGGCAAGTAAGCAGGCATCCACGTTTGATGCAATAGAGAGTATGAAGCAGCGAATAAAAAACGGGGAGTTCGATAAGGATGACGCTTGAACAGACGGTCGATGTTCTCGAAAAAATAGCGGCTGCCTATCATAGCTTTGAAGTCACAGAAAAACGTATTATCCTGTGGCATGAATTTCTTGAACCGCACGATATGGAGTTGGTAAACAAAAACCTACGCCGACATATCGAGTCAAAGCCGTTCCCTCCAGCCATATCAGACCTGGTAAAGCCTGATGAAGATTATGAGCGTGAGTATGTACCGTTAGGAGAGATAGACTTGTTGGGAGAGTGATGAATCTTGAGCATCAAGGATTACAAGACACCTACGGACCAACAAGCGGAAATAGCTGTACTCAGCGCCATGTTGAACAGTGAACAATGTCTGGATGATGCATTATCGAGCATAGACGAGAACTATTTCTACTATGACGAGACGAAAAAAGCGTTCAAGGTGATCGTATCCCTCTCTACTGACACGCAGCCGAATGTGCAGAGCGTGTTAAAGCGTATGGAGACGCAGAGAGAGAAAACGTTAATCAAACGAGCTGATATGTCATTCAAGGGTGTAGAAGCGTTTAGTGCCGCCTTAAAAGACCTTGCAGACACATACCTAAAGCGAGAACAGTACTATACGGCTATGAAGATTTTGGGGATGACGCAGGATACTAACTCTCACCCAGAAGAAATCCTGTCGGTCATGGATGCTGGGATGAGTAAGGTATTTTCGAGTGATGCAAAGGACGAGATTATCGAGCCGGAGGTATATGCAACGGAAGCACTGGAACATTTTCGAGAAGTGTGCCAAGCGCCGGAGGAAGCATACGGAATACGGTTATCTATTGAGTTGCCAAATGGTCAAGTAATCGGGTTCCCGGGCATTGATGAAACGATACTAGGCTTACATGGTGGAGACTTAATCTTCATAGCAGCCCAGACCGGCAAAGGGAAAACAGCGGTTGCTCAGAATATTGCACGTATCGTATCCATCCACCAAAAGTACAGGACGTACTATGAGAATACCGAGATGCGAAAACTGGAGATGGCAGCGCGGCTAGCTGCTCAACTTTCGCAGGTGCCGGCGAAGGAGATTATGTCCGGCAGGCTTACGGGAACAGCGCAGGAGATTCAGGCAAAGAAGCAAAAGGTTGAGAAGGCGTACCAAAAAATACGAGATTCGCAGCTGTATTTATCCCGTTTGCCGAATCTTACCGTGGCAAAATCGAGGGGGCTGGCAAAGAAATTCCGTAACAAGTACGGCAGTCTGGATATGCTTGTGATCGACTATGTAGGGCGTATGAACCTAGATACGCCAGAGTTCAGCAAATTACAGGACTATCAAAAGCTTATTCGGGTAGCGAAGAAAAGCAAGGAATTGGCGATGGAGTTAAACGCACCCGTCGTTCTCTTGGGACAGTTGAATGATGATGAACAGATTGAGGGTGCAAAGGCGATGGCCAACGAATGTGATGCCGTATATTTCTTCAAACCACTCAATAGCAAAGATGAGGACCTGTTGCGGAAGTCGTTTCGTGATGAGGAGAAGGCAAAGCGAGTGACGCATAAGATCGAGAAACGGAAGGTCCGTAGAGACGACAGTGATATTCCGATATGGTGTCATTTTGATAAGAAGCGGCAGTTTATTACGGAAGTTGTGCCGGAGATAAGGGGATGAGATTGAAATGCGAATTGACGAAATCGAGGAAGGGATAATGTATCACAACGGAAAAGGACTGATGAGAATAGTAATTCAAGCTCCGAAGCCAGGAGAAGCCGGAAATGTCACATACAGAAAGTATGGTTCAGATAAGCTGCAGAGCTGCTGGATCACAACATTTGCAGATTGGGCGAAAGGTACTGTGCAGGAAAGAGAATTGTCATTTTCACTGAAATGCTCATGTGGAATTGAGATGGATGGATTTTTTGGAAAAGTAGGCTCTGAAGAAACGTTGCACTGCGATTGCGGAAACGTATGGAAGATTCAGCGACCGACAAACAAGCGAGTAGGTGTGTGATATGGAAAAATCGTGTGATTATTGCGGTAATAGCATGCATGTGCATTTACGAAAAATCGTTTACATGAATTGCATGGAGGTTGAGCATGTTCCAGTTTATCGGTGTTCGGGTTGCGATCACAATGAGCTTATGGATCAGGTAAAAGATGAGTTAAAGCGGCTTTTGATTCACTTGCAGCCGGAGAAAGGAACTGTGTCGTTTGCTGATTATTCTTCGTTTACACGTATGCTTTTGTCTAAATGCAATCAGGAAGCCGAGTTAGGTGTAGATGACTGGTTAGACATGTATCTGCTTGTTCTTTCGTTGAATGATGTTGAGTGGTTGAATGAAATAAAAATTAAGCTACAAAGATACAGCGCAAGTTTGGTGGTGAAACCATCTTATATCCAGAATACAAGTGGGTAGATGTAGCGGTCAACGGAGCGATGAACCGTAATCGACTATGCGATATAACGAAACTTGGAGATCCAACCGGATACCGCGATGCATACATGACATACTTTCGCTACCCAGATGAAATGGCAGTATACTTCCAGAACAATCAGCGAGAGTCGAAGGGTGGACATTGGTATCCGAGCGTCATGGGCTACAAAGGACCTGCTTACACCGATTGGATACCAATTGATATAGACGCAACAACAATCGAGGAAGCGCAGGACGGTGCTGTTCAAGCGATTGAAATACTGGAGATGTATGGGATTGACACAAACGCTTGTCGATTCTACTTTTCTGGGGCGAAAGGGTTCCATATTATGATCCCGGCTACGATGGCAGGGTTGAGGTCGGGTGATGACATTCACAAGCGATTGCTGTATCTGGTTACGAACCTGATGAGTGGTCGAGTTGATATTGACATGAAAATTTATGACAAGGTGCGGATATTCCGTTTGCCCAACACGATTAACGGAAAGTCCAGTCTGTATAAAGTAGAGTTGTATGAGTTTGAGTTACGGAATATGAGTGTAGAACAAATTCGGGAGATGGCAAAAAATCCGCGTGAGGAACTGGATGTTGAAGAAGAGTACGAGCTGAATGAGTACCTGCATGAACTGAATCAGGCATATGAGCAGCTGCAGAAAGATGGGGCACAGCCATACGCAGGAGTGAATGGTGATAAAGCTACTATTCGTGTAAAGCTGTGCATGCATTCCATCATGCAGGGGATTCCAGAAGGAAGCAGGGATAATGCGGGGCTACGTGTGGTTACACACCTGAAGCATGCTGGACTCAATCCTAAGATGGTATGGGTTGCTTTCGATGAGTGGAACAACGGTAATAATCCACCGTTGGATACAGATGACATGGAGCGCATTTATCGGCAGGGGATGGAGCGGGAATATGACTTCGGTTGCCGGGATGCGGTTTTGCAGGAGCACTGTGATAAGCGGTGCAAGCTGTGGAAAGAAGAGTATACAATCAATAATGTGAGTAGGAGATGGTAGTAATGGTAGATGAGAAGAAACCAAGAATACATGAACTGAAAACTGAGCCACAGTACTTTCAGGCTGTGCTCGATGGTCACAAGCGATTCGAGATCAGGAAGAATGATCGGGATTTTAAAGTGGGCGACACACTTGTTTTGAAAGAGTACAACGCCGACGTACACGCTTTTACAGGTCGGAAGGTGGAAGTGACAGTCACATACATGACGGACTATGCACAACAGCAGGGGTATCTGGTGCTAGGAATCGGGGGGAAAGTAGAAATTGCATGAGTGACTTCGGAGACATGCTGATGGATGCTGTACCGCCACAGGAGGAAACGTTACCCGAACCGATTGACACATGTACACCTGAGTACAAGGCGACGCTTGAGCGTGTTGTGAAAGGTGCAGAGTTTATTGCTTCACTGCCTACTGGAGATGCGCGGTACAAGCCTGCGATGGTGAAATATGACAAGCTATGCGAGGAAGCGAGGAGGTTGAGAGATACGTGACAAAGAAGGAGAAGCGAGCGTTACGCTTGCAGATATGCCGGATGCTGGACACAGAATGTGCAAAGTGCAAAAAGGTAGATCAGGCACTGGATGGAAAGAAAAATAGTGAACGGGACAGTGCAAAAAACCAGTTTCAGAACTATTGTATTACAGAGTGCTCAACTGGAGAAAGACTCCGATCTATCGCTTCAGAATTAACTGGGGAAAAAATAAAACCACCAAAGAAAAAGTCATTTCTTGCTGCAACAAGACAGCGTGAAGAGTTAACACCACAAAGCTATGTAGCTGACAAAGAGAAGGGCATGAAAGATTGGCAGATTGCTATGCAGTACGACATTAGCACGTCACGCTTTGGCAAGATCAAGAAATGTTGGCGCGAGCAAGGACTGCTGGAGGTAGGAGTATGAGTCATGCGAACCGAGGTATGGCCTTCGAAAAACTACTCGACTACACCAATAAGATGTATGAAAACGCAGGAATGGCACTGATTAATAAGCGACCAACACCAGTGAAAATTATGGGCCAGAATAGTCGCGGTATGATACATGGTTATCTGGAGAAGCCATCAACCGTTGATTATGATGGCGTGTGCAAAGGCAGAGCTATCGTATTTGAGGCGAAAAGCACGAAGGAGTTAACGCGCTTTCCGCTGGGTAATATCCATGAGCACCAGGTCGAATATATGAGGAAGTGTCATAAGTGCGGTGCAATTGCTTTTCTGTTAGTAGAGTTTGCTGCGCATCAAACGGTATATCTACTTCCGTACACACTATTGGCGCAGTATTGGGAAAAGGCGAAGAATGGCAAGCGGGGAACAAAGAGTATTCCGTTACAGGAGATGGATGTGTACGCTTATCAGGTGAATAAAGGGCGTGTGCCAGTAGATTATCTGACGGTTGTGGAGAAAGTTTGGAGCATGTAGAAAATTTTTTCGAGTTTGGCTGAAAAAATACAAGGATAGCCCGTATAGGGTATGTGAGGGTAAAAACGATACAAACCTCAGAACAGGAGATGACATGCATGAGTGATGTGTATTTTGAAGAAGCACCGGAAGTACAGGAGATTTCTGGGCGCTTGATTGACCAGCACCATCCACATATGCAGGATGCAAAGGAAGTGATCGGCTACCGTTTTCGCTGCGGTCAGAGCGATTGGGCAGGTAAAGCAAAGAAATTGACGGCTTTTGAACGGTTTGAGACTGGTTTTATGCTCATGGTATTCATAAACAAAGAAGCATGGACAGCACTAAGTGAAGCCCAGCAAGTTGCTTTAGTTGACCATGAACTTTGTCACTTCTCGCGTAAAAGTGAACGGATATATGACAAGGAGAAAGAGGAGTGGGTAGACAAGTGGCTGCCGAAAGAAGATCCGTCTAACTGGGTGATTCGGGAACACGATGTGGAGGAATTCAGCGATATAATTAAGCGGCATGGTCTCTGGGAGACGGGGATCGAGAAGTTTGCGTCTGTGGTTCGTAATGCTGAGCATCAAATGGATTTGGATGATATAGAACGAAATTTACGTGTTATTAAATAATGTGTACAAGCCTGCTAGCGGTATAAATGTTAGCAGGCTTGTACTGCGATACGCAGCAAGAGACACCCAAAGAACCTGCTTTGTTAACACAAAAATATTAAATTGTAAGGCAGGGAGGATATAGGATGAGTCAGTCGTTCTTACCGGAAATTGATAGAAAAGCCACGAAAAAAAGAGTGGAAGAAGTGTTGGAGACAGTACGTATCTATAGGCGAGTTGGATTTGTGCGCCGGGAAATAAATAATGTATCGAATTATGAGTCTCAGTTCAGCAGTAAAACCAATAAGATAGATAAACCTGTAGAAAATTGTGCGATCTGGAATGTGGAGCATGAAGGTAAAATTGTCGAGTTGTCTAACCGTATCGAGTTTGCTGTAAATAAATTACCACAAAGACAAAAAGAGATTATAGAAAAGCGATACCTGGGTGAAGAAAGCAATTTTGACTATCTGGTTGCTAATGAAGTTAGGCTGAGTGAGCGTACATACAGACGTGAGAAATCACGTGCGATTTATATATTAGCGTTAATGCTAAAGTTAGAGGTTCTAGAAAATGCAGGCGATAAATAGATAGTGCAGCATGACCGGATGTTGACCGAAACATGACCGGATTTTGGCACGCTATTCATGATTTAGCGTGTTAAGATGATATTGTCAGAAGAAAAGCAGAGAAGCCGTTCCTAAAAGGGAGCGGCTTTTTTTGCTGGAAAGGGGATGCGCTACATGTAGTGGGAGATCTGACTTTATCCCAAAACATTAACTTTAAAAAGAGGAGTGAAAAGCATGTGCAAATGCAATTCAAGAGTCAATGTCATTATTAATGAATGTTGCGATTGTGGTTCACCAGGTACAGGAAGTGATCCGTCCCATAACCACGATGATCGCTACTACACAAAAGGAGAAACGGATACTCTACTTGCTGAAAAAGCACCGTTACATCACACGCATACAGCATCAGAAATCCAAGACTTCGTACCGGCCGTTGAACAGATTGTAAATACGTTGCCACAAAAAGGCGCAAATGTTCAAGTAAACGGCGTTCCGGTTATTCCCCCAACGGTAAACTTCAAAAACGGTGACGGCATCGTTCTGAACGTAGAAGAACGGGGTAACGTAGCTGATATTACAGTATCATCTGACATCGAAACTACTCAGCTTACCAAACTTGGTCAGCGTGCCGGGGATACATTCATCCATCCAATCACTAAGCCAAGCGCATTACTGGATTACAGCCCGATTGAAGTACTTAAATTCGCACTGACTCAGCAGGGTGCTCAGTTGTACGCAATGGGTTTCAACAACACGGATGCTGATCAATTCAATTTTGATCCTCTCTATACGCAATTTACAGGTGTAATGAAGCCGGTGAATCAGAAAGATTACCTGATGGAAAAGACTACATGGTCAGAATCAGGAGTGTTGTTCCAGGTCGATATTGATTCTAATGTCGCTAAATTAGAAAGCGTATTAAGCGCGTAAAGGGGGAATAACATATGCCAATGCCAAATACAAGTGGTCAACTACGTAGTAAAATCCAAGATATGCAAATAGGCGACTATATCAAAACATACTGGACAGTAGGTAGTTGGGATGTCGAGTATTTAAAAACAACAGGAATATATACTGAATATCCCGTAACAGGTGTTCCTTGGGCATCCAATGGATTTTTTTATTTCATAAAAGCAGATAAAGGATTATTGATCTCCGACAGAGTCATTTTCCATACTAAATCATGGGACTTTTTAAATGGTGAAAAAGTAGTCCAAGGAAGACACTTGGTGAAATCATTTGATGGAATTCAAGGTATTATACGCTCTCTCGGTGGAGGAAATGCCTACACAGATGCAAACGGAAATATGAGTCTTACTGATAAAGGATTAGGAGCATGGCCAACAAACAATGAATGGGATGAATACATTGTCCGTAAAGATTATGGAACAGGAGCCGGACGAGATGACGTATGGCATTGGAATAATGTAGCTACATGGTGCCAAGAAACGCCTGTAAATGGATTTGTTCCTTACAATGGATCATCAGCGCAAAATCCAGCTAATAACGTACGAGTTGGTAGAGGACAAGGGGGTCTAAAACATGTACTGACTCGGCTATCAGGCGATAGTTTAAATCTATATGGATTCCGTCCAGTATTTGAATATAAGGAGGTTTAATAGATGGCTACAATAGGACAACAATTAATAACGCCTGAAACAGGATGGAAAAGGTATGATGATACTTGTCCTGCTTTCATGTATAAAGGCACGTGGACTTCTACTCTTCTTGGCGGCGGTCCTTATGGAGGAACCTGTTATCAATCTTCTGTATCGACAGATAAAATTAAGTTTAATTTTATAGGAACAAAGATTCGCATTATTGGCTATCAATCATCAAGTAGAACCAATCCGATTTCAATTAGCATAGATGGTATTATTGAAACGTTTTCTGAATTAAGTATAGGAACAATCGGTGGATCTGGAGGCTCTATGTTGGTGTATGAAAAAACAGGGTTATCTCATTCCACACACCAAGTCGAAATTACTCCGGGTGGGACAACTACCGCTCTTGACGCTATTGATATTGATGATACAGGTCGACTACTCCACCCTCAAGAAAAACTAGACCCAAAAGACATCGCTGTTATTGGGGATAGAATCCGTTGTCATTATCAAGCAAGCAGTGGAAAAGTAGGGGTATTTAGTGGACTAGGACAAGAAACAAGCGATTTTATCCCTGCCGCTTCTTCTGCTACTCCAAATGGTGACTTTTACTGGATTTATTCAAAAGATGACCACCTTGGAAACAAGGTATTCGTGGCCGATCGAAATGTACAACATAGCATTAGTTGGGATACGTTGAACGCCATGGGGATTGCGACACACAGTGGAACACAAACTGCATTTTCTATTTATGGTGGAACAGCTATAAGTAGTGGAGATGCAAGCGTAAGTCCAGCTACTAATGCTTTTGATGGTAATTATCCTATCCCGCTAAGCGGAAGTGCAAATGGGACTCGCTGGGTATCCTTGCAAGCAGGTACAACAAAAGGTGTAGCGTGGATTGGTTATGATTTTAAACAACCAAAGAATATTTGTTGTATTCGATTAATACAACATTCTTCAACTATATCATACGGTGTAACCAGTATCATTGTCCAAAGTTCTGATGATGGAGTTGCTTGGACTAATGTTTATCAAAAAGATAATCTATCTCTTGGATCATACCCGTCTAATGATTATATTGATTTTACATCTACTGGTCCAAAACGATTTTGGAGATTACTAGCTAATTCTGATGCGACAGGTGGTTGGTATGTGTATGAAATGCAAATGTTTGAGCAATCCAATGTTAACACAAACTACAAATTCAACACTCGACTTCTTACAGGCGGTATTCTTTCAACAGATACAGACAATGAGTGGGATCAAATTGTTGTTAATTCTAACTTAGGAGGAACTATTGCAGCAGGAGATAATGGAATATGGAACTGGAATGGACAGTATTCATTGAGCAGTTCAACTGTAAATAGTACAAATACACAGCGTGTTATACGTGGAGGTACAGCAGTAAATAGATGGGGTGCATATAATACAGGTGGATATGGAACAGATACCGGTTTCCGTCCTGTATTAGTAATGAGTGTACTAGGGGAAGAAGAAAAACCACGTACTCCAAAATACGTAGCCCAAATTGGAACAGATATCTATCTACCAAATGGAACATTACAAGGTCCACGTGGCACAGATGCAGAATTAAAAGCGCTGATGGAGACAAATGGTGCTGACCTTTCTACAATTGCTTGGGATACATTACGAGGAATTGCAAAAGAAGCTGGTAAACCATTGAAGGTGTTACGCTTCACAGACGACACTGCAGCTACAGTACCTACATTACGTGTTACGCAAGTGCCAGATGCTCAGTTCATTACACCAAAATCAAGTATTCGAATCTCATCTATTTCTGGTATCAGCTCTGTAAAAGTAACCGGCACGAAAACAGGGGCAGCGAATGAACGCTATGTAGTGGCCAAGTCCAATGTAGAGACAGGTGCACCAGATTGGTATGTTAAAACAGCAGCGGGATGGGTAAGCCTTGGTAAACTTGACCGTACAATCCGTGCTGATGTCGATAAAGTCGCACAACAAGGTATGACACAAGAAGAACTGAACGCCATTACCACTGCGGAATGGGCACAGCTATTTGATAACGGACATGGTACTCCGCAATACAATTGGATTGCATTCGGGTACCTACAATCCCAGCAGTCATCTACAGATGTATGCGAGAACGATCAGCTTGTTATGGAAGTAAATATGCAAGGAAAATGGGTAAAAGCTGTTCACGGAACTGATTACAACTATGAGTATGACGGTCCAGAAAAACTACAAGTTCATATTCTTGCGGATGGGGATTATAAGTTTAACCGAGTCCCTCTGTAAACCAAGCGCCGATAAAGGCGTATTTTTTATGCTCACCTTCAGGAGTCGCTTAATTGCGGCTCCTATTTTTTTATGTCTACAATACTGCGGATCACGTATCCCAAGCACGTACGGATGGTGGCGAAACGAGAGATGTCAGATGAGCAGAGGGAAGCGGCGAGTAAAGATTTAAGAAGATGCATACTAAAAACAACGATAAATAATGGTGATACCATCTTTCTGATAAGAAGGTGGTATTTTATTTCCAATTAAGACGAAATAATTGGTAAAATGAGACATGGGTGGTTCATATTTTGGAAGTTTTAGAGGGAGAATTTAAAATGAAAATAGAGTTCAACTTTCTTGAAGACCTCTTTGGGATTAAAAGGGATAAATTTATTCCTCTTAAGATAAAAGGGGATATGGAGTACGAATTACAAATACGAGTACAGGAAATCGAAAATGAAGGTTTTAAAATATTAAGAACAGAAAGGAATAAAAATGGGGAAATTGTTATTATCTATCGCCATTTCTTCTATGATGGAAACGATGAAGATATGATCACTATCGAGGCGATTGTTATAACAAAGAAAGGGATAATAATTCCTTACCCTGTTATGTATGTGAATCGAAGAGAGGCAGATAAAAGTTTGTATATTGCTGATATTAGAGTATTTGGCGAAAGTATTAACAAAGGCTATGGATCGCTAATGATGAAGGAGTTACTTCAGATCGCAAGAAGCCAAAAAGAAAAAGTGTTTTTTGTAACTGGTAATATGGATTACGGAGATGAGGAGCATTATAAGCGCTTAATTCATTTTTATGAAAAGTATGGTTTTACTTGCCGTGACGGAAAAATACTATGGATAAATGATGGAGTTAAATTGTCTGGAGAACAGGTTGATGCCATTTTTAGTCGAGTTGTCTTAGAGGATCCAGAGATATTTGAATACGAAAAGTAGTGGTGTTAAATGGGTGTTTTTTGGCTGAATATTGGTAGGCTGCTTGGATAGAGTGCTTGATGATAGTAGAAGAAGATGAGTAGTCCTTTTTGATTTTCAATAATATAATCTTTATTAGTTTGTAGATTGAAAAAGTGACGATTTTCTACAAGTTTCAAGGAAAATAGTTCTTCTTGTCGAAGTTTAGCAGTAGATTAAGAAACACTTTTGATAGGGGGAATTATAAGTTGAAGGTTTTTTTAAGTTGGTCAGGAGAATTAAGTAGAAGGGTGGCTTTAGTCTTTAGAGAATGGTTACCTTCTGTTATACAGGCTGTAGAACCTTATGTTTCCTCTGAAGATATTGATAAAGGAGCACGTTGGAGTAGTGATATTGCACAAGAACTAGAAGTTTCATCTTATGGTATTATATGTATTACAAAGGAGAATATCGAGGCTCCTTGGATTAACTTTGAAGCCGGAGCTTTAGCTAAAACATTTGATAAAGCGTATGTTTCTCCTTTTTTATTTGGGATTAAAAGGTTTGAAGTATCAGGTCCTCTCTTGCAATTTCAATCTACTCTATATGAGAAAGACGATGTGAAGAAATTAATAGATGGTATTAACAAAGCTTGTGATTTACAAGGGCTAGACAGTTTGAGATTAGATAAGGTATTTGAAATGTGGTGGCCAGCTTTAAAGGAAGAATTAGACAACCTACTTGTCAATAGTGATGATTATTTAATTTCGGATGAGAAAGAAAATTCTGGCGAAATAAACAGTATGCTTGAGGAGGTTTTGGAGCTTACACGAAATCAGCAAAAGTTACTTCGTTCTCCTCATGATATATTGCCACCGGAGTATTTAGCCAAAGTTATAGGGGAGTTAAGCCCTTCTACAGTTCACCCTGGTGCTATTGCTGATTTAAGAAGAGGCTTAACGATAGGTGAAGCTTTGATTAAAAAATATGAGGAAACACGAGAAATGGATATTAACGAATTTCAACATATGCTTCGTATGTTGAGAAGACCACTGGTTCATTTAACAAAACGAACAAAACATATCGAACAACGTATACAACTAGAGCTAGATATGTAATGTTAGATTTATATAAAATTATTAAAGAAAATTTAATGTCGCTCTTCGGAGTGCCCTTTTTTCTTTTGCAAACAAAAACCCTGCATCTCGCAGGATTAAATACTCTTCTTCATGCCGCACTGTCTGCATTCTCTAAGGAAAATCGTATCCTTCACAGAGCTTTTGAAATGGGCGTTACCACAATTATCACAGCGGCCACTAACCGCATCAGGGTGCTCTTTGTAGTCGTAAACAATGGTTGTGTCATAACCTTTGTATTCTTGGTTGATTTCAGTCAATGTCGATCACCTTCACGTTGGATTTAACTTTTATATCATATCAGATTAGATCGATATTAAGTAAGAATCAAACACAGCATATTTAGTCAAAAGCCTTGCTTATTCGAGCAGGGCTTTTTGTAATATTTTACAGATATTAATTACAAATATAGCAGGATATAATGTTTAACAAATAGTAAACAAATGACCGAGAGAGGAGGAAAAACTCCACTCTTTTTTGTGCCTATTCCCAAGTCCAGTCGTACAGTTGTTCCATCGTGCAGCCGACTATGTGTGCGATGGTTCGAGCTGTTTCTAACGACATGGTACGAGTGCCGTTCACGTACTGACTTATTTGTGAACGGCTTTTGTTCATGCGGTGTGCCAGATCCTGCTGAGTCATCTTGGCTTCACGCAATCGCTGACGTAATAGGCACTTTCCTGCACGGAAAGCCATTTGTTACTATTTACCCCCAGAAATGAGATACCATTATATTACTACAATTTTGCGCATATTGACACCAAGAGGCGGTAGCACGGTGACTTTTGAAGAACTGTACCGGATAGCAGAAGTATATTTCCTTATCAAGCAAAAAAGAAAGCGAGCAAGAAGTAGGTTTTTGAAGGTTACAGATTGGAAGGTTACGGATGAGGGATATATCTTTTATGCATTGTTTCAGGGGGGAAATAGGCAAATACATCTACATACAGTAACTATTCGATTTGATGGTTTGATTGTCGAATAGTATTTTTTTATGTCTAATTATGTCGCGCATGTGTAAAAACATATGTCAAATAGTATGAAGATTATGTAATTAATGGTAGTATTTTCGAGAATAAGTAGAACAAAGGGAGTGGTTAACATGTACTATAATTGAAAAACCTGCACCGCTATTGTATGGCGCAGGTCGCAGATTTAGTTATCAGAATCGTCTTCTTCTAAAACTAACAACTCACTTAACGGAACATTGAAAAAGTCACATAGCGTGATGATTGTTTTATAGTCGATGCGATCATTTTTATCATTATAAAATCTAGTAAGAGTAGGGTTGCTTATTCCGGTTAAGCGCGAAAGTTCATTAATACTTTTAATTTTTCGCATCCCCATAAGTATATGCAATCTGCTCTTTATTTTTCTAGCCACGGTATCACCATCCTTGATTTAAATATATAACAGATCAATACATAATGGAATAATAGTGTTAAAAATTTAACGTTAGTGTTAAATTTTATGAAGTTAGTATTGAAATTTTTAACTAAATAGTTATAATTGGATTTATACAGAAAGTTACCAAGATATTCAAATGGGGGTGTAAAAATGAACAAAGTGAAAAATAATCTTTCTGTATTGATGGGGAAACGTAAGATTCGTTCTATTAATCAGCTAAGTAAAGAAACGGGCCTTCGTCATGAAGCGCTAAATAGATTGTACGCGGAAGATCAAGAGTACAACCCAAGTGTAAAAACGCTGATTATTCTGTGTGATTTCTTCGAGTGTGACTTGCACGAATTGATAGAGTATACACCAGCGCAGTAGTAGCTACGCTTAGGAGATAAAGGAGGGGGATTGGGATTACTTTAGGGAAACATGCAGAGGTAGTGAAGCAACTAGAAATGAATGTAGATGATAATCCCTTGATTAAGATGACTGAATTATATGTAAAATGCGGTGCGGCACTGGCTGATGTACAGGAAGCCAGACAGTTGTTATCCGATTGCTCATTAAACCCTATCGTGCAGCGCTAACTTTGGCAGCACGAGTTGTCCAGCTACACCCTAGATTACTACATACTATTCCAACTGTTGCGTTTGTATGTGAAAAAAATCTACTTTTAATCTACTTTTGTAAATGGACAGGCTTTGGTTGATATGGATGCAAAAAGGGGTGAGAGTCTTGGAGACGGACAAGCATTTAATCTATATATTTGCGGGTGGAGATGATGCAAGCGCCTATCAGAAGTTGAAGTCTGATGTGGCAGCGAAGGTGTACAGTTGTAGCACGCAAGTAAAAGGTGAGGAACTGGACGATATTATACAGGATGCAGCGTTGAAACTGTATTTATCCATTGATAGATATGACAGTAAAAAAGCGGCAGTATCAACGTTTCGTGATCACATTATCACAAATGTTTTGATTGACCGGATACGCCGCTGGCGGGCACATAAAAGCCAGGTGTTGACATGGGATGAAGTAGATGAAACAGAAGATGGATGTGAGCAAGTAGATTTTGATATGGATTTTGAGCGATGGTTTCGCACGTTGCTTCCACATGAGAAAAAGATTGTACGTATGCGATTGGATGGCAAGAAAAACTGTGTAATTGCAGATGAACTGGGATGTTCGAACGCTTCTATTACGGCATATAGGAAAGTGATTCAGAAGAAGTGGAATAGCTTTTTCTATTATGGGGGAGATGAGAATCATGCAATATAACGAGCATTTGGGAGATGTAGAAACGTTTGTAGAGAAGAATCAAAAGTTGGTATGGAAATGTGTGCAGCAGTATAAGATGGTAGCTCGTACAAAGTGTATCGAGTTAGAAGAACTATTTCAGATCGGTATGATAGGAATGTTAAAAGCGTATGAGAAGTACGATCCAAGTAAATTTGAGAATGTGAACAACTTTACCACATATGGTGTTCCTATGATTCATGGAGAGATTTTACGTTTCTTACGTGATTTCTATCCTGTTAGGGTTCCTCGTGGAAAAATGGAACTGCTTAGGAAAATACGATGCGCCGGTATGATGAATTTATCTGCTCAGGAGATTGCGGAACATTTCGATGTTTCGGAGAAGGAGGTAGAACAAGCGCTAGAGATGCGCTATGTAGAGCAGGTTCAATCTATGGATGCAGAGATTATAGATTATGAAAATAAAGAGATTACGCTGCATGACAAAATTTCTGTATCGGCCGATTATACAGGTGTGTTCGTGTATGATTTTTTAAAATCGCTATCCGAGCGCGAGCAAACCATCATAGAAATGCGGACATGGGATGCTACACAGGTGGAAATCGCACAGGCGGTAGGGATAGGTCAGGTTCAAGTATCACGTATGCTGACCAGAATAAAAAATAAGTATCTCGCGTATTGTAACGGGGAAACGGTTAGTCCTGCGATTGAGCTGCAACGAAAAGTAACACGTGAGCGGTATGAGATAATGGCAGCCGAAGGGAGGAGTAACAAAGAAATCGCGCAGGAATTCGGATGCCATATTAAAACGCTGAAGCATCATCAAAGAAAGTGGAAGCAAGCGGAACAGGCGGTGGATCTGTATGAAGCCACTGTTTGATATAGACGGCAGGAAGTACCGAAAGGTGGGCTTTGTTAACAGATTAATACGTGGTCAAAGGTATAGTACGGTGTATGACTTGTTCATGGGAAGCGGAAGTATCTTGCTGAACATGGCGTGCAAGGCAGGTGTGTATGCTGGGGTAGATTCTGACCATTTATTAGCGGAATTATACCGTTATATGCTTGTTTGTTCGCCGTTCTTTACAACGGAGTTGGCACATGAACGAGCGGTGGAAATGCGTACAAGCCATTATGCTGAATATATAGCTAGTTCACTTAAGGATCGCAGGTTAGTTAAGATTTGTATGCGTGATCAGTCTGTAGCAGAAAAGTTCATATTGAGTGTGGTGTTATTGCTGCAGGGTAGGCAGAAGAAGCGATTAATTTTCATGGAGGAAGAGCTTTTACGAATTGTACAGTGGCTAAACGAGTTGGTGCGTAAGCTACAAAGTCGTAAATATGCATTCTTAGTAAGCGATTTGGAGGATTTTGCAGGTTGCGTAGCGGAAACAGAAAATGATTTGTTAATACTCGATCCACCGTGTATTCTGACTGGTGATTCAGAAAGTTATACCAGCACGCATGAGTTTATTCTGTACGATATGCTGGCGGCAACGAAGAACGATTTCATTTTGTTCGGCCATCTGGAGAGAGATGGCGTTGCGAATGATAAACTACGATATTTCGTAAGGTATTTCGGGCTGAAAAGCATACATGTACCTGTTGAGGGACCGAGTGATGGTAGATCGGTAGAGGTCATGGTAACGAATATTTGATAAGGAATTTTTCATTGTGGCTGAAAAAACGTGGAGATGGTTCGTATAGAGTATGTAGAAAGGAGATGTATGCTAAGTGAAAATAGTTAAACTTTTGTTCGGAGAAAACGGATATGAGCGCATTTATAACGTGCTGGAGCGCACGGCGCGTGATGGAGATATGGTGTTGGTCAATGGGAAGGACTTGCATAAGGTTACAGCGATGGATAGCAGCGGCAATATTTTGACAGAAGGATGCGCGGCGTTTGTGCCGGAGGATTACCAGGTTGTGGAGTTTAGTGGTCGGGGAGAATTGGATGATGTGAGGTACAGGGAGGAGCAATGGCAGGAGAACACACACGATTTAATCTTAGTAGTTAACCCGGAAGAACATGTTAGACTTGTGCCGGACTTAACCCGTCAGGAGGTCATCGAGAAGGCGAAGCAGGATATTGAGGAGTTGAAAAAAACAAGCCTAGTCCAGGGTTATTCATATTATCTGCACGATGGGAAAAGATGTGATGCAAAGTTTAGTAGAGAAAATAACAAAGTTGTGTGCGAGATGTTAGGCATAAATACGTATGCTAAATATGCTCAAGGAGAAGCAACGTTCGGTCCAACTGACTGCTTCAACTGGCATATCGGTTGCGCCATCGCATTACGCCAAGCATCGGGACTGAGTGTACCACGCTACTATACACATGCGCCACAACCCACAGAGGTACAGGTCGGTGATATTGTGACTCACAAGATCGACAACCGGGTATTTGAAGTAGAAAAAGTAGACGGGGAAAAGTGCTCTATCGTACATCATATCCCGTCCGTATATCGTATTTAATTGTGCTGGATGATTCTCGTCTGGTGCAAGTAAAACAGCATGATGAATCTCCAGCAGATGTAGAAGAATGGATTTCAACCAATGAAATGCTTCAACGAATCCAAGATGGTGAAGTATACATTTGCTCGAAACATGAGGAACGGAAGGAAACGGGCCGGAGTACAAAGGTTATGAAGAAAGGCTGCAAGATATTCTGGCAGGAATCGAATGTTCAATTTGTAAACGGCGGATCACTTGTGCGTCCACTCAAATGGAAGAAGATAAGCGAAGAAGTTCCGACTGATATGGACTGGATTTCTACACAAGAGATGTTTGCACAAAGTCAGGTAGGAGAGCGATATGAAGTCCAGTTTCCAGACACTCATCCAGCGCGAGACTGTTACAACGGTTGGGCAGAGCGATTGGAGAGTGATCAAATTGTATGGCAAGGTACGTCATCGTTGACACATCCGGTAAATCCGATAACGTGCAAGTGGAGAAAAGTGAAGGAGAGTGGAATAGAACTCACTACATCACAGTTGCTTGAGCAGTTACAAGAGGGGCAACGGGCACAAATGGTGAATGGACAGCCTCACTGGAATGTTTGTGATGTCTGGAAAGAAGAAAATGCTATCTGGTATTTAGATGGTGATGGAGAACGCGCGTTACTTCCGATGTCTGACGGGGTGATGGCTGCTAAGTGGAAGTTGATCGAGGTAAAGCAACCGGAGATCACAGAGCGCCAGCAGGCTATCAGTTTAGCTAAACAACTACTTGAAAATGAGTTAACCAATGCGAATCAGCGTTATTTTGCGATAAATGGTAGTTTATGCGATGCCGAGTTCATTGTGAATCGTGACAAGCGTACTATCGCCTGCCTGATGCGTGGTATCAACACGAAGAAGGTTCATGCGCGAGGAATCGCCAAGTGTATGCCGTCTGATTGCTTCAACGTGCATATCGGCAAAGCGATAGCGTTGTGTCGTGCTATTGGTAATGATGTACCTGATTACTTACTGAGTGCGCCCAATCCAACAGAACCGCAGGTAGGAGATGTGATAGAGTTTCACACGAGAAAAGGCATGCCATTCAAAAAAGACAAAGTTATAGAAGTTACGGTCACATCAAGCGGGGTATTCTGTGAGGCTAGTAAAGGTACGATAAAGTTTATCCCTGGATATGGAGACCGTGTTGTAGATGATAGCCGTGAGTAAGGAGAGAAATATATCGGGTGAGTCTGAGCTACGTTACTGCACGCCAGCGGAGTCTTTGAAGCAGGCATTGAAAGAAATGAAACTTATGCGAGAAGGTAAGCTACCGAAAAAGCCATGGGATGAGTTTTATAAGGAAATTAAAGAGTGGAAGGAGGAAGAGGGGCTATAAACCAAAATTTGCAGGGTGATTGGATTGTTTTGGACAAAGAAAAGCTACGGGCGAAAATAATCAAACTCCCGGTCAAAAACGGAGCGATCATGTTAGATCACAATAACCCGGATCATCGTGATTTGTTTGAAGATGACGAAGAAGGAGATGACAGAATGGTAGATGTGATTAAAAAGCGTGTTGTGTACGTAGATATGGCCGGGCTGGAACCACAGCAAGTAGAGGAAGAAGTGACGTTACTCCAGTTTCAGGGGCTATTGGTAAAGGAGTCGCAGGGGCTTGTGAAGATTGTGGAAGTGCCGGATTTTAGTGGATAATTATATGAGGAGCCTGCCTTCTAACAGTTCAGGCTCCTTGTTCTTTATTTAAAAAGCTTGTTGAAGTCCACTTCAAGCCCCGCCTGTGAGAGTTCACGAGCTAGTTCTATTTCCCAGCTTCCCGCCATGGTTGTATATACGACTCCCTGAATATCAGACAGTATTTCAAGGTCTCCCTTTATTAAAGCGCAAACTTTGTTACGACCTAAGCGGCCCATAAAAAAGCCTAATTCAAAGATAACATTTTGCCTTGCACGACTTTTAGCTTCTTCAGGCTGTTCTTTTTTATAACCTATATCGTCAGGGGTTAAAAGCACTATTGCAAATGAGACATCTGAGTTAGCTTCAAACTTCTCAATAATAGTTCTCCCCTGATTAGCTTGTTCATGTAGGATAACAGGTTCAAAGTCTAATTTCTCTAGAAACCTAGTTACAGTCAGCTTTGTTTCGTTATCTTGTCCATGAACAATGAAGATTTTACGGTTACTGGTTACTGGATTTTGAGGAATGTCACTTTCGTAATCGACCTGGATAGCTTCAGTATAAAGTTCTAGTCTATGTAAAATAGATTCTAATCTTTCAACTTTTTCGTTAGCATCTTTCCTGAAATCTTTTACTTCATCCTGAAAAGTATAATCACCCATTATCATAAAAGGACCAACGTAGTTATATTCTTCTGCTATGGAATCGTCACTAAAAAGAGTGAGTAATAAATCATAATTATAATTGCTCCATTTTGTCTTTTCACTTTCTGCTTTTCGGAGGTCTTCTTGACCATATATAGAGAAATCTCCTAGTTGCTTACCTTTTTCAATTTGTTTAAGAATTTTATTAGCGGCCTCTTCTCTAGAAACATTGAGCGAGGGGAGTTTCCTGCTTTTCTTGGTCATTGAACTTCCTCCCTATTTAATATTTTAAATCTATCATAAATCGCTTTCCTTCATATGTAAATTCAGATTGTATTTATATTTTAAATAATTTCACTAAAAAAATCGCTTCGACACTCGTATAGAGTAGTTGAAGCGATTTTTTTGTGAGGTGATAAGGTGACGGTTAGAAAAAACGTGCTTAAGCTAGTCGAGAACAGCCCACATGTCAGCAAGAATACAGCGCTGTTGGTCATGTGGTACTGGCGGTTGTTCGATGGCTGGGAAGCGAAAGATGATGTTGTGTTTACATCACCAGAGGAGATTTGCAGGGAGTTTCGACAGCTAGAATCGGACGGTATTATTGATGCAGTAACAGGAGAGATTACGCCACTAGAGATCGGACAGGTTGTAAGGTTGGATACGTGGCGAGAAGAGTACGCCAAATACAAAGGCCAGAAAGCAGAAGTATGCGATGTGTTTGAAACGGAGCCACGATATCTTGTGAAAGTGGAGTCTTGTTCTCGGTTCTTTGTCTACTCAGGGGAGATTGAACGATGAAACAATCTGAACGCTTGGTTTTGTTAGAGGAGAATAAACAGGAGATTGAGCGCTTAAACACTGAGTTACAGCGGAGAAAAGGGATTGTGAGTGACTTGCTGGACGGATGCAATCATACAGACGGCAATGGGGATAGGCTTACAGATGAAACATTTACACAAGAAGAAGCGATTTCTATGCGAGTAAAATCATGCAAAATATGTGGTGCGTTACTTGAGCTCAGCACCAGCATTTTTACAAGTATGTTCGAGAGGGTGTAGAAATATGAAGTTCATCGAGAATCGGAGAACAATCGTGCCGAAACGTGATATGTCAGTAAATAAACCGGCAGAGGTCAAAACATATATCTTGCCGCCGGAGGAGTTGAAAAAATACAGATCAATGCCGCAGCCAGAACAGGAACGAACGTATCACACATGGGAAAGAAGCTCGAAATGGCAGGGGTGATAGGATGAGCCGCCAAGAAATTGAAAATCATCTAGCAACCTGGGATGTACGAAAGGAAGTAGTCGAGCGTATCAAACGTTCCGGACTTCCGATTCCACTGAAGCCAACAGAGCCGGAAGCGATGAGTACAGAATGGAACGAGATGAACCAGCAGCATGGCGGGCTTAGCAATATTCCATTTGATGAGTTGGGCAATTTTCTCGGCAAGTGGGATGCGCTGACAGCTTATGCTCGGTATGTGGAAGCAGTGGCTGATTTGGAGCAGACGGCAATCAAAGAACGGAAAGACCACGTAAAAAGTCAATTGTATGTGCTAAGTGAGGGAACACGCGAGATACGGTATGCATCATGCCAGAGTGATCCGTTGTATGTAGGATTACAGCATAAGTTTGAGATTGCAGAAGCGACATATACGGCAATGCGGGCGCTACGTGAAGGATATGAGGGTAAAGTCAATGTTATTAGTCGGGAGATTACCAGGAGAGGAAATGAATTGCAAGGGACGCGGCTATCAAGTAACCGGGGAGGAGGAGCTTGATGAAGGTGTATCTAGGGCGGGAGCGCTGCGACGATTGCTTACGTGTGAAAAAAGTTTTGACGTTTGAACGCGGTAATAGCCAGATACATCTTTGTAAGGTGTGCGTAACAAGCTGGTCAAAGCGATTTCATAATAATTTTCGAGAAGAAAAGTAGATGTTTGACTGAAATTTTGTTTACCTACTCCGTATAGAGTATGTGAAAGGAGATGAAATGCATGAAACGTAAGACAATTAAGGCTGTGCTTGCTAAGAAACACGCTGAGTTTGTAGAAAGTATCAAAGATGAGGAAGTTCAGCGTCTGGTCCAGAAAAACGCTATCATCACAGGTGGCTGCATTACATCTATGCTGCTGAATGAGAAAGTCAACGACTTTGACTATTACTTTACTAACAAGGAGACAGTGCTGGCAGTCGCACGGTACTACGTGGACGAGTTCAACAAGAGAAACGACTACAATGCACGCGTGGAAGAGATGGAGAGTGGTCGAGTACGGGTAGTTGTTCAAAGTCAGGGGATTGCAGCGGAAGAAGGATTCGAGGATACGGAATCAGAAGATGAACCGGCTACGTTGTTTGAAGATGATGAATCTACGGTGGGAGAGCTTAAGGAGAAGGATGGTGACAAGTACCGTCCAGTGTTCTTATCGTCAAATGCGATTACGCTGACAGGCAAAATCCAGTTGGTGTTGCGATTCTATGGGGAGCCGGATGAAATCCACGAGAATTACGACTACGCCCATACAAAATGCTACTGGCGGGCGGAGAACGGACATCTTGATTTACCTGCATCAGCGTTAGAAGCGATTCTTGCAAAAGAGTTGATATACACAGGCTCTAAGTATCCACTGGCTTCTATCATTAGGTCGAAGAAATTTGTGCAGCGGGGATGGAGAATCAATGCTGGACAGTTTGTAAAAATGGCGCTTCATCTAAATGAAATGGACTTGAAAGACCCGAATGTATTGGAAGAACAGCTTACGGGTGTTGATTTTGCTTACTTTCAAGCAGTGATTAACAGTATCAAAAAGCGCATGGAAGAAGATGAGCATTTTAAGTTGGACAATGCTTATCTGTTTGAAGTAATTAACCGCATTTTTGACTAGGAGTAGATCGTGATGGGTATGGAACCACGCATGACAATCCAGCAGAACGCGAAACAAAATAAAAATTGATGGGGGTAAATAACATGGAAATCTTAAAAGTTTCAGCAAAGTCGAATCCGAATTCTGTAGCAGGGGCATTGGCAGGTGTTCTTCGTGAACGTGGTTCTGCTGAGATGCAAGCAATCGGGGCAGGGGCATTGAACCAGGCAGTTAAAGCTGTCGCCATCGCACGTGGATTTGTAGCACCAAGTGGAGTAGATCTAATCTGCATCCCAGCTTTCGCGGATATTATGATTGATGGGGAAGAACGGACGGCGATTAAGCTGATTGTTGAGCCACGGTAATTGATGTTAGGGCTGAACCTGTAAGTAGTTTTTTCAAGTTCAGCTCCCTTTTTAGATATTCTTAACAGGAGATGTAGCCATGACAAACGAGGAGATGATTGCAAGGGCTAGAGCAGGAGATGAGTCAATATTTGAGGAATTTTTCACTAAAAACGAGCCTTTCACTTATCACATTGCGCGAAAGTTTTCGAATACAGGGTTGGATGTTGAGGATTTAGCGTCAATAGCAAAGGTAGGAATGCTGAAGGCGTACCATTCATTTGATCTGGATAAAGCCATTAAGTTCGCTACTTATGCGGCACGGTGTATGTCGAATGAGATTCTGATGTTTCTACGGAAGAATAATAAGCATATAGGATTGGTGAGTCTGGATGCAGCGCTGAACATTGATTTTGATGGCAATGAATTGACACTGGCTGATGTACTGGAAGATACGTCTGCGCTAACACCGGATTCCAGGGTTATGAGTGAAGCGTTAATGAAGGTGACGGAAGGGTTTCTTCAGACGTTGTCGGAGAGGGATCGAGGAATCTTCTTGTCATGCGTAGTTGAGGAGAAGAAACAGGATCATATCGCAAGTGAATTTGATATTTCGCAATCGTATATTTCGAGATTAGTTAAACGCTTGATTAAAAAGTTTCAAAAATATGCACGTAGAGTAGGTTTTATTGACGGTCAGGAGAATATGACAGCGAAGCAAATTGAATTAGGAGATGAAGCACAGGAGGAGACTAACGTGAAAGCGTGGCAATGTGCGGAGTGCGGTTCTGACAATAAACCGGCTGGCGCGGGATCAAATACAACACTTTGCAGGTCATGTCGAAGCGAAAAAATGCGGCAAGGTAAAAAAGAATATGAAATCTCCTGTGTCGAATGTGGTGAAATATTTATAGCAAGGTCGAAGATAGCAAAGTATTGTACGCAGTGCAAGGAGAACAAGCAAAGTGGAAAAGTAGATGACACGCAAGCAAAACAAGTTCCAGTATACGTTCATTCAGATGTAGAAGGAGATGGTAAAGTGGAATATGTACAAGTACCAGCAAATGAAACAGAAAGTGTGATCTATCCTCTGAGCAAGGTTGCGGAGCAGTTGAGAGTGTCTACAAGCGCATTACGTAAATGGTGCATGGGTTTGGAAAAGCAAGGATATGTATTCAAGGATAATTCTGGAGCTGGGCGTTTTATGAATAGCCAGGATATTTTCATGCTGCGGCAGATACAGAAGAAGATGGGAAAAGGTACATCTATTGAAGAAGTGGTAACGGATGTGCTAGCTCGTTACGGTAAAAGAAAAGAGGACGGAGAGACGGCATTTCATCGCTTAATGCGTGGAGATACTCTATACTTGTCAGCGCAAGATGCACGTAAGATATGCGAAGCGCTGGATGTGCTGGGTGTTTGCTATGATCAGGAGAATGTGACAGCACTAAAAATGCTAGGTTAAAACCAAGCCGGGGCCATGCCTCGGTTTTTTGTTTGCCTACCCTATCTATAAAAGGAGATGTATTGTATATGCCAGATTTAGAAGGAATGTTTACGGAAAAGATCGTCGTGAATGGTGAATATATCAAAGGTGATATTGTTCGAGCGTCTAACATTGATTTGCGCTATGTCATAGTAAATGGGCAAGGAAGCAAGCTTGTCGGGAACTGGACAAGTCAGCAGTTAATGGACATGTCTGAGGAACTGAAGTGCATCGCACTGAAAATTGGCGTTTTGAATAGTTTAGATTCATCTTTGCCAGAAGCATAGAAAGTAGAACATGCATTTCCTTCTTTATGGGCAAGAGAGTATACTTAAAGTAGATGCTTTCTTGTCCGAAAGGAGATGAGTAGATGAATAAGGAGATTTTTGAACGGTGTAAAGTAGATAAATTATATTTAGAACAATTTATGCGGGAGAACGAGAATCTAATCTGGTTCTCGATCCGCAAATATATTGGGGAGCCAGCAGAAGTAGCAGACAAGTATCGAATTGATAAAGATGATTTGCTGCAGCTTGGGAGGCTGGCGATGTTGAAGTGTATCAAGCGATTTGACCCGGACCGAAGAGTGAAGTTCAGCTCATTCACGGTAACGGCCATCGTTAGAGAAGTACGATGTTTCCTGCGTGACAAAACTAGTGTGATTCGACCAACACGTTCGGCCAGTGAGCTGTTGAATCGGATTAAGCAGACGATATGCGAGTTGGAATATGTACCATCTACACGCGATATTGCGGAACTGCTGGACGTAGATGAGCAGCGGGTTGTAAAAGCCATGAAAGTAGCAGGAGATACCGTATATGCTGAATTTGATATGCCGATACCGAAACGAGCAGAAGATGATGTGATAGACAGTATGTATACGCAGGAAATATTGCAGGATATGGCGTGTCGTATGACGGATGTAGAGTTTAACATTGTGCTCGGGAGACTGAATGGTATGTCTTATAGGCAGCTATCTGAGAAGTGTAAAGTATCGAAGAAAGCAGTAGTTCGAACGATGAGGAAGGCTAGGGAGGTGCTACGAGATGTGTATACTCTAATGAATGAGTTGGACAAGGATTGAGGTGAACAGGAGATGGCGGTAGATAACTGTCCGCAGAAGGAGAGTTTTGACGCACGGTTGCAGGCGCAAAAAGAAGCGCAGGAGAAGTTTGAACGGCAAGTAGAAGTAGATATGCAGCGAATTGAGAAACAGATGACAGACGGAATGACACGGCTTGAAACTCGCATGGGGGCATTGGAACGTAAACAGGAGGACAGCGCGATAGAAGTGGCCCGGCAGTTTGCGGAAACATCGAAGCAGATGATTATCATGGAAACAAGAATCAAGGATGTGGGTGAGAAAGTAGATAGTACATCTGCTCAAAACTTTGTCTTGCTCCAGTCCATGCAGGAGCAGCTGGCCGCAAACAATGAGTGGCTTAGGACAACGGTGGACCGTGATAAGCAAGTTGATAATGACCTAGTGCAGCAAGGAGTCGAGTCGCAACGCCAGCAGGTAAAACATTTTCAAGATTTAAGCATTACGATGCTGGCTAAGCTGGGGGCTGCTGGTGCGGCGATTGCTGCTGCCATTGCGGCAGCGTGGCAATATTTTACGAAGTAAGAGGGAGGCTGAAATAATTGGCAGTTACATGGGACTGGCTCGTAAAGAAAAACTTTCGCCTAAATGACGCGAACTTGCATCCGGCTGTCCGACAGAAAGCGTGGGATGTTATTTTTGAATTATGGCAGCAAGGCATCTACGTTCTCATTACACAAGGATACCGCTCAATCGCTGAACAGAATGACTTATATGCACAAGGACGGACAAAACCGGGGAAAATTGTGACGAATGCAAGAGGAGGACAATCCTACCACAACTACGGTCTAGCGATTGACTTCGTCTTGTACACAAAAGACGGGAAAGACGTGACATGGGACGATAGCAGTGCTGAATGGAAGCAAGTGGTGCGGGTGTTTAAGTCGAAAGAATTTGCCTGGGGTGGTGATTTCAGGACGTTTAAGGATACGCCTCATTTCGAGATGACGTTTGGCTATACGTACAGCCAGTTGCAGAACGGGAAAGGACCGGTACGTCCAGCGACCGTCGTTGTCATACCGGAACCTGCAAAAGCAGTGTCGAGTGCTGTGCTAAATCAGGAGTCGACCTGTACTATTATTGTAAATGGCGCAAAGCTGGATGCACGCGGTATCATGCGTGATAACCTCTCATATTTGCCTGTACGAGCTGTTGGAAATGCGACAGGAGTGACAGTAGGATTTGAAAACGGAAAGGCACTGCTGGGCAAAGGAGTGCTTCAGACAACGATTCTAATCGGAGATTCAGGCTATGCACATACACGAGAGATCGCAGATGTGCTGGGATATAAAGTTGATTGGGATGGAAAGACTCAGACAGTCACACTGACGAAGGGTGCTCGATAGTATGCGAAAGTTCGAATATGTATTTGCATTCGCCGTACTTGCCGTACTGACAGCTGCCCTGTTTATCGCTATGCTTGTTCTCAGAGACAAGGATATGACGATGACGATTCTCACGGTGCTGATTGGGGCACTGTCTGCTGTTACAGCATTCTTTTTCACTAAACATGTGCCAAAACAGAAAGACAACGAGAAAGACATGTAGCAATAATAAAATCCCCACTACCCTATTTGGGCGGTGGGGATTTTACTATTTTTTCTTTCTCCTGATTAACTTCTCGTATTCATTCAACAAAGCATCTAACATCTGACTCGCCGTCAGAACCTCCGGGTCACTCAGACTCTTTTCTGTCGCTAAAGAATTTAGTGTTCTTCTTAATTCCTCGATCTGTTTTAAAAGCTCTTCGATTTCATTCATGCTGTATCCTCCTGATTGTGAGTGCTATTACTTTCTCCAACCAAAGGAAATATAAACAATAAACAGCAAATTAAAACACTGTTTCTCTTTATTGCAGAGTAATTTTTTGTTTTAAAAAACAACCGAACTATTTACTTAAGTAAATGGTTTACATTTATATTAATTAAAAAAATCTTGAAATCTAATATCTTTAGGTTATAATTAATCCAAGGTTTACCATATGGAGGTGGATGAAGATGTCTTTAAAAGTTTTAGAAACGTTGGGATTTATTAAAAAGAATATTCTAACCACAAGTGAAGTTGCCGAATTATTAGGTGTAACTAGGCAAAGGATCAACGCTATAGTTAAGACTAAAGATTTAGTCCCTTTCAAAAAGACAGGGGAAACCAGTTTATTTTTACTTGATGACGTAATCAATTATAAAGAAAACAAGAGATCAGGCCCTCGAACTTCTATCGCTAGCATGGCTCCGGAGCTGTTTGATCGTTCCGGATCTACATATGACAGCATTGATTTTTTCAGAGAGAATCGACATAAGCTTGGCCAAATTGTTCACGCATATGCTTTCTTTAATCCTATCGATGCAGCAATTCATAACTTCTATGTTCCCTCACAACATTTTAAGAGAGGTGTATTTTTAAATATAGAAACACCTCACCTAGTTTTGGTAGATACAGAGGGGAATGAAATGTGGATTAGCGGATGCAACTGCGGTTACGGAGGTACCGGTCCTCACGGTAGTCAAACGGTATTACAAGAATGTGGTTTTCCACAAAAAGAAATTGATAACATTTTCAGATATAGGGTTGTGAAGCTGTTCAAAGACCCTGATGGAAATGTAGATGTTCATGTTGCTAATAGCGATTACGATGGAGGTACATTTGACGAAGGCACAACGTCAATTTATTTCCGTAATGATAATTTGGTTCTAATGCACAAACCTAGTCGGTGGAGCAAAGAAAAAAATGAAATTAAAACAGCCGAAAGATACCAATCATTTATTCCGAATCCTGTTCGATTCGAAATTTATCCCACTTATGAACAAGCGAAAGAAATGGGATATGTTCTACCTGGGTTGGACGGAAGCGATTTCAGTAGAGAAGAGGTTTATCGCGTAATTATTAAAGATTCGTCAGGAAGAGAGCTATGGTTAAATCCACACATTCATACACAAACACCGATCTTAGCTCAAGCTGATTTACGTTCTCTTCTAGAACTTTGCGGTTTTGATGTACCGGAAGAAAGTGCAAATAAAGGTTGGTTATCATCTTGGTTAAGTACAAATATACGGAGATTTCAACCGAATCCCGTAATCATTTCAAAGAGAAAAGAAGTTAAAATTAAGATTTAAAACTAAAAGAAACTTTTCGTATAAATTACCTCCTATGCGGAAGATTAAAACTACAAAACACCAAGAATAACCACATAGGAGGAAATCGTATATGTCACAGCAACAAAATAGAAATCGTAATAACAATGAACTGGTTGCTCCACAAGCACTGGATATGATGAAGTATGAAATAGCTTCTGAATTCGGTGTACAACTCGGACCGGATACAACTTCTCGCCAGAACGGTTCTGTCGGAGGCGAAATTACAAAGCGCCTGGTTCAGATAGCAGAGCAACAATTAAGTGGTAAATACGTGCAATAATCTGAGCACACAAACATACGATAAACTATGTAGGATACAGTCAAAAGCCTCCCGGATGAGTGGGAGGCTTATTTGCTGTTAGTCCTTACTTTTATGTATTTTATTCCCTTTTTATCCTGTTACTTGTATAATAGGACAAAAGGGGATGATTAAGATGGAATATCGATTACAAGTCGACGAGCAAGGTCGAGTCCTGATCCCAGAGGAAGTACGTGATAAGCTTGGATACGGTCCGTTGTCGTTTCGAGCGGAAGAAAATAAAATTGTCATTTCAGAAGTGGAGCCAGATGTAACGTTTGTTATGATGTCGAAAAGGTAGAGAGTAGGTAGTAAAAAGAGGACTCGTGTTGTGAGTCCTCTTTTTCGTAAAATGGCCTGTATTGCGAAATCCTATAATCTTTCAGCAACCTCATAAACGACATTAATGGTCACACTGTTTCCTGACTGCTTATAAAGCTGGCTATCTGAATTTACCTGCTGTGCTTTATCGAATGCCCAATCAGGAAAACCTTGTAATCGCCAGCACTCTCGTGGAGTTAGCTTTCTAATCTTCGCACCTTTTAGTAGGTGGTTATTTTGCTCGTAGCTGTTTTTTGTGAGCGTTGGTGCTATTTCGTGTAAACCACCTTCGTTAAAACCACGCCCTCGTTGTAAAATCCCCGTTCTCGCTCCGTGATTATCCAGTCCTTTGTAGTACGATGCAGGCAGACAAGTTGACATATTATCATCACGTAATTTCAATTCACCATTCACAACCAAGCATGGAACTTTATCCAATCGCGTAGCTTGTAATGTTCCTGTTTCGTCTTCCTTTACAGTAACTGAGCATCCGTGTGTTTTCTGAATCACTACCGCTTTCGATTCGTCTACCATGTACAACCCTGTTTTCGCTCCCAGTCCTCCACCTTCTGATTTCAGTGTTCTGGCTAATCCGTTTGCATCGTACACCCTATGAGCGTCAGATACACCTTTGGTTAACTCCTTTAATTTCTTTTCGTTTTGGACAACAGCTTCCCCGTCTGCTCTGATGATAGGAAATACTTCTCTGGTACTTGCTCCTCTAAGATGTCCGATAATGAACACGCGCTCCCTGTTTTGCGGGACTCCGAAATCTTTGCTGTTAAGCACTTGCCATTCCGCATCGTACCCCAGTTCATCCAACGTGTTGAGGATAACTCGGAAAGTCTCCCCCCCTGCGTGATTGAGCAAGCCTTTGACGTTTTCAAGAAATAGATATTTGGGTTTAATGATCGATGCGAAACGAGCGATTTCAAAAAAGAGAGTTCCGCGAGTATCACTGAATCCCCCACGTTTTCCTGCAATGCTAAAAGCTTGGCAAGGGAATCCGCCGCAGATGACATCGATACCTCTTCCTGCAAGCAATCGAAGATCGTCATCTGATACACTAGTGATGTCATGTGCTGTCCACTCCCCTTCTGTATCATGTATAGCTTCGTAAGACTTACGGGCGAATTTGTCTATTTCTACATAGCCAACGCAACTATGTCCTGCCATTTCCATCCCGAGTCTAAATCCACCGATTCCAGCAAATAAGTCCAAGAATTTTATTCGTTACACCCCCCTCAACCTTTCGCTTTATCGCCGAATGGTAACTATCTACTCTTTTGATCGACTTTCAATTCTGTGTAGATAGTTAAGCGTGGTGGTAATCCCATATCCTCACGAACTACTTGACGCTGAAACTCGATTTGCGCGGCATCTCCCGATCTAGTTTTGCGCATTCGTATTCATATTCTTCTCCGGGATGATGGTGGAAACAACGTGTTTGTAGATAAGCACCTGCTGCTTGTTTTCTTTCTCAAACAGGATGCAGAAAGTATCAAACGAAACGATGCGGCCTTTCATCGGTACACCGTTTGTCAGAAAAATTGTGACCGTTATTTTCTCTTTACGAGCGTTGTTCAGGAATGTGTCCTGTAATTTATTTTCCATACATATCATCTCCTCATGGTCATTTCAGCCGGCCACTCAATTCCTCGAACCATTCCCGGTCATTTGTAGCTAGTGCCAGATCAACCAGTTGTAGAAGCCAGTCGCGCTTTCTCCTGCGCAACTCTGCTTCCGTGATCGGTTTCAGAACGGTGAGTCTATCGGTTTCTACCTTTACACTTCCTTTATGCAGCGGACGAAGATTTACTTGGGCGGCGTTCTTTCCGCATTTTTCAACTACGCCGACGTACTCTTCTCCTTTGTACTTCCACGTCACAACATCTCCCTTTTGAATCGGGCGCTTCTGCAAAAGATAGCATGTCCCGTTCAATTCCATGTACTGTTTCAACGTTTCACCTCCTCACTTTCTGTTCACATACTCTATACGGAGTAGGTAGGTGGAATTTCAGCCGAAACAAAAGAAAATATAAAAATTCAAATCCCTGATCTAATTTTCGATTCGACTAAAATTTCATCTTCATGCTGCGTATGGAGTAGGTAGGAGGAAAAATAGTCCTTCGAGAAAGGAGATGATATGCATGGACAAGTTGCAGATTATCAATCGTGATGGTCAATTGTTGGTAGATAGTCGGGAAGTGGCGGAGATGGTTGGAAAGGAACATGGTCACTTATTGCGTGATATTAAAAATTACATGGAAGTATTAGGTAAATCCAATTTTGGATTGGCTGATTTTTTCATCGAGGATACGTACACTGACGGTCAAGGAAAGCCAAGGCCGTGTTATCTTATCACCCGCAAAGGCTGCGACATGGTAGCGAACAAGATGACGGGGGAGAAGGGGGTTCTTTTCACGGCGGCCTATGTTACTCGGTTTGAGGAGATGGAGAAAAAGTTATACCAAGTACACGTACCCCAAACGCTACCAGAAGCGTTACGCGCATATGCTGATGAAGTGGAGCGGCGTGAACTGGCAGAGAATAAGCTCGCCATCGCTGAACCGAAAGCGGAGAAGCACGACAAATTTATCAATGCTAGCAGCTTGCAGGGAATCAAGGAAGTTGGCAAGGTACTGGGCATTGGACAAAAGAAGTTCTTCGAGTTTCTGCGCCAGGTTAAGATTCTGGATGGAAAGAACTTGCCGATGCAGGATTATCTGAACCGTGGATGGTTCGAGGTAAAGGAAGCAACTATTGGACATGGAGAAGATGATGCAGCGTTTAATGTGGTAGTTACAAAAGTAACACCGATCGGATTATCAGCGCTGAGTGACGTAGTGGAGAAATACGGCGGCGCTGATACGCTGAATGATCTGAAAGTAAAAGAAGTAGCTGGATACGTGAGAGCAAAGCAAATGTAGAAGTAAACGGCAGGAGACAAGCCGGAGGAGATGGATAACTCAGACTGGACGTTTAGTTCGGTCTTTTTTTGTTTCATCAAAACAAAGGAATAAATTGGACCGATACGAAAAAATACGATTACCTTATAATGTACGGTGTATCCATGTAACAAGAGAAAATGAGATTGTTTTAAATAAAAATAGAATCGTTTTACGATCCTGTACAAATATAACCAATAGATATACATGCAGTACATACATGATTTTCAAATCATGCCAAAAAGTTGTGATGTTCTTTAAAAAAATCGTGATATGCCTCGTATAGAGTATGTGAATGGAAATAGTACAATCCGAAAACCGCATACGATGTATCGAGGTGAAGCCTATGCAAATCTTGCAAGAGGAGTTCGGTGAACAAAGCATCTACGAATGGCTGGCTTATCGCTTAAAACAAATGCACAGAGAAGTGTACGGGGATGAAGATATCACAATTGTTTGGACCAAAGAATAGTTTGTTTTACTTTAGCCATCCGATGAGATGGCTTTCTTTTTCAAAACCTGGAGGATAAATCAATCATGAAAAATATTCCGGTTGCTATCTATGCACGTGTCTCAACAGGAAAAGTTGAGCAAAGTGAATCGACAGAGCATCAGATTAGTCAGTTGACGGCTCATTTGAAAAGTATGGGAGAAGAGTATTACACAGAGCCTGCATTACATTATGTAGATGAAGCGCTTAGTGGATATTATACAAAAATGGAAGAACGCCCCGCCTTTAAACGAATGATGGAAGATGCGAAAGAGGGGAAGTTTAAAGTGCTTTTACTGCGGGAGATATCTCGGGTAGGGCGCGACGACGAAGAGAATTTACGATTTGTGAATCGTTTTGCATCGTTAAGTATTCGAATTAAATCATTGCATGACGGTTTCGATTCCAGCGTACCTGGATCTGAACTTGGATTTAAAGTTAAAAATATGATTGCGCAGATTGAATCAGAGCGTATTAGCGCTCGTGTAAGTGCGGGAATGCGTGAAAAGTCAAAAAAAGGTGTTTGGGTAAGTTCTATGGTCCCTATTGGATATGTACGGGATAAGGAGACTAAGAAGCTAATTATAGATGAAGCGTATGCGCCAATTATACGAGATATTTTTCATTGGTATGTAATTGAAAAGCGCGGTACGCCAACCATTTGTGAGTTGCTTAACCAGCGGGGAGATCGAACCAAGAATGGGAAGCTTTTTGTTCGTTCTCATATTCGGCAAATCATTCAAAATCCTGTCTATATTGGGTGCGTTGTGTACGGTAGCAAACGTGCAAAGTTAAATCGTGAGTATGATGAAAAGGGGAACCTTATCCGTAAAAACCAAAAATTTGTCAAAACGAATGATCCAATTGTTGTAGAAGATGCACATTCATCTATCATTGATAAAAGTATTTTTTATAAGGCACAAGAAATTATGAAAACGCGAGGTAGTATCATTGACCGAACTACGCCACGACGAGCTACATATCCTCTTATTGGAATCGTGAAATGCGGAAAATGTGGAATAGGGATGGTAACGTCAAAAGCACTTAAATCAAAAAAAAGTGATGTGTACCTGCGTTATTACCGATGCGGTAATTACCACAAAGGGGGAAAGGCAGCCTGTACAGGTGTTGCTATTCGTGCTGATAAATTAGAGAATGAGCTTTTTACTCGGTTATTCCATCATCTGTCTGCCCTTGATATGCAACATATGAAATCGCAAGGTAAGGCAGAAATAAGAACTCTGGAATCCAAAGTAAAGAGAATGGAGACGGATAAAAAGAAACTGGAAAAAAAGCAGACCGATATAGCGCTACGTGCTGATTTATTTGCTGGGGAAGTATTCGAAAATACAATGTTGGCCCTTAAAAGGCAAATCGAAAATTTAGACCAACGAATACTTGCTGTTCGTGGTCAACTAAATGAAATGTGCAGCAAGGGCGAAAACACATTGTTATTATCTCAGTTGTTGGAACGTATGAAGCAAGCAAGTTTAGATGACTTGCAGGCGCTTCGAGCCATTTTTGATGAGTTGATCGAAAAAGTCGTTGTAGCAGACTCGCAAACCATCGCATTAGTGAACTATAAGTATAGATTTGAATAAAAAATTTTTCAGTTATGCACATAAGGGAAAAACATTGCTTCTTACCGGCTATGTCAAAGAAATGAACAAAGCGCAGTTGATGATGACGGTATTCGTGCCTACCGTGCGGGACTCAGCAGCAGCTGCCGCCGTACGCAGCGGTCATTTCCGTGTTCCGCTGGATGTCGCAGAATGCATAAGCGATATGCAGTTGAAACGGGAAGATTTTGATACGCTTGTCGATATGGCACTCGATAGTAAGGATCGGAACTGGTTTGAAGAGCTGGCAGATAGACGGAAACAGGTGTAGCGGCTAATGAGCCGCTGCACTTTTATTTTGCCTCCCGAGTGAACAATCGCTCGAGCTGGGAGGTATAGGTGACAAATGCCGCGTGAGACAGCATGCCGAGCTGGTAGTAGCGGCATAACTCTTCGAATTCGGGACTGTGGCACATGCGCTGCCATGACAGGCGCGGGATATGTCCCCGGACAAGTCGGGCAAGCTGACGCTGTAAAAGCGGGAGTGGGGTGCTCGTATGAGGGAAGGAATCGTGCAGCATGGGAAAACCTCCGTAGCTATGTCAGATGCTCTCCAGTTTGTCCGATTTGTTGATTGTTCATACGATTTGGTATAGTAAAGAGGAAGATGCCCGCAAAGCGGGAAAGCAGCTTACGGGCTTAAGTGGGGCAAAAAACAGCTATTTTGCTTTGAAATGAACGACTGCGGTGTACAGCGGGCGACCTGTTTCCGGATGGAACGCGATCTGATGGGTAACAGAATACACGTGCAGCAGAAGCACCTTGTTATTTTCAATTTGTTCCTCGATTTTTCGCTCAAGCGTGCGCAGGTTACTGGCTTCAAAAAATTCGACTTTATCTTCAATACGTTCAAGAGTAAGCTTCATATGGACGAGACTCCTTCTGTCTACAAAATTTTCTTTTCGTTCATTATAAAAAACATGAAACTTTTGTACAACCTGCCCGTATGGAATAGTATAACTCATCAAGAATAGTAGAGAGGGGACATACGAATACATGAAGAAAGTAATAGCAATGATGCTGGCTGTTGCAGTAATGTTTGGAGCAGGCGGCTTTGTGGCGGTTGATCATGCTGATGCGAAAGGGTACAAATCAGGCAAAAGTTCATTCCAGCCGAGCAAGAGCTCGACGCCTCAGACACCGGCTTACTCCAATCAATCGCAGTTTAAGAATTCTACTAATACGAGCACACCAACGAAAAATACTGCTCCGGCAGCAACACCGAGCAAGGGTGGCTTTATGAAAGGTCTCATCGCGGGTGGTCTGGCAGGACTGCTTCTTGGTGGCCTGATCGGAAACATGGGCACACTCGGTTCTATTCTTGGTCTACTTGTGAATGTTCTGGCGATTGTGCTGATCATCGGTATTGTACGTAAGCTATATACGGCATACAAAGAACGTAAACGCGAGAAGGAAGCGAATGCATGGAGACCATAACCCTGTACGAGCAAGATTTAGTTAATGCGCTCTGCTTGCTAGAAGCAGAAAAAAAGCAAAAAGATCCATCCTCGTTTGAAGTGGAATTAATGTGGGATGAGGAATATGGATTTTCGGCGGAAGTGACAGAAGACGACCGTAGCCGTATCTTAATTGAGGCCAATCTGATTGAAGCGGTACGTTTTTGGCTCCGTTATCAGCATGGACGTGACCCGTTTTCGGCCCGTCTGGAACTGAAACTTGAAGAAGAGCGCGGCATTGTGGCCTATGCCACATATGGTGCGTAAATGAAGAAGAGGCTGTCTCTCTAGTCATTTGACTTTGAGACAGCCTCTTTCTGTTTTCATACCAGGTCTCGATAGCTAAGCCTGTGCTTGCGTCTGCGTATCGCGCCCGGCGTATACACGGTACAAGATGAACGCTACAACTGTCAGCAGTGCACCAGCCATATACGGCAGGCCAATCTGAATGGAGTATAAGGCGCCACCAATGGGCGGGCCGGCAATACGGCCTAATGAATCTACAGATGACAGTAGACCGGACGCACTACCTTGGCCGACTGTTGTCCGTTTCGTAACAAGTGCAGATACGCTCGGACGAATGACACCGTTACCGAGTGCGAAGATTGTCAAATACAGCGCTGCCGTTGCAAAGCTATGCGTAAGCAAAATAAGGGCGAAGCCAATCGCGGATACGATAAGCCCCATCTGAATGACGGTACCTTCTCCGTATTTCTTCGTTAGTCTGCCAATGAGTCCGCCCTGTACAAGTGCCCCGGCGAAGCCCATAATCATAAAAATGTAGCCCAGATGTTTCGAATCAATACCCGCCTGCTTCGCTGCGAAATACGCAAACGTTGTTTCCAAACCTGCCATCGAAAATGTGATAAAAAACTGCAACACATACAGCATCGTAACCGGACCACTAAACGCTTTCCAAACTGATTCTTTTTTGGCGGCCTGATCGGTGCGTTTCTCTGGTGGAAGCGACTCTTTGAGGAAAACTCCTACAAAGAGTATCGTAGCGGCAGACACGCAGCCTGCGATGAGAAACGGCATGCTCAAGCTGTAGCTCGAGAAAATTCCGCCGATTGCCGGACCGAAAATAAAACCAAGTCCGACAGCCGCCCCCACTACGCCCATTCCCTTGCTTCGGTTCTCTGGCGTCGTTACATCCGCAACGTAGGCCGTAACAGTTGGCATGTTGGCAGACGATAGCGTACCGGCCAGAATACGTGCGGCAAACAGCATCCATAATTGAGACGAGAATGCGAACAGAAAGAACGACAGAGAGAGTCCGGCAATCCCGACCAGCATGACCGGCTTACGTCCAATTCGGTCGGATAGGCGTCCCCACATCGGAGCAAATAAAAACTGCATGATGGAGTACACTGCCATGAGCCAGCCAAGCTGTCCCGGTGTTGCCCCTAGTTTTTCCGCATAAAACGGAAGAACCGGGATAATGATGCCGAAGCCGACCATGACAAGAAACATGACGGCGAACAAAATCGGCAACGCTTTTTTATTTTCCATACGTACACCTCATTTATGAAAGCATTGATCCATGTTGAGTAGTCTGTGACTGATTATAGTTCCGTGAAAACATGGAGTCAAGCGGGAAAGCGTCTAAAGACGGCTGACAAAAAAGGAATGACCAGGATTTCCCCGAATACATTCTTGTGAGAGAACAAGAGAAGACAGGAGTAGGGGGAAATGGGGAAACTTCAGAAAAAAATGGCGATCAGTCTTGGTATGATGTTGCTGATCGCTTTTAACATCGGCTTGTGGAGCTATCTGGCTCGGGAATACCGTACGTATGATACCGTGCAGGATTCTGGCGTTGTAATGGCAGCTTCCCCATCGGAGGCTGAATCGCCCGCTGCTTTGGCAGAGGCGAAGAAAGGTGAGCAGACATCACCTGTGCGCTCGGATGATGTGCGAATTGTCGTCAGTGCGGCCGGAGATGTTACGCTTGGCATGGATGAATCGTTTTCGTATGCCAGAAGCTTTCCGCAGGAAGTGCAGCGAAGCGGCTATGATTATTTTGTGAAGAATATCCGCCCGATTTTTACGAAAGATGACCTGACCATGGTCAATCTTGAAGGAACGCTTACGAATGCGACGGCCAAAGCGCAAAAAACGTTTCGCTTTAAGGGGAAGCCTGACTATGCAACGATCCTGGTGCGGGGCGGGATAGACGCGGTCAATGTCGCAAATAATCACAGTCATGATTATTTGCAGCGTGGATTCAATGATACGCTTACCGCCTTACAAAAGTACAAAGTTGGCTATTTTGGCTACACGAAAGCGTACACAAAAACAATCAAAGGCGTTACTGTGGGCGTACTTGGTTATGAAGGATGGAAAAATGACCAGGGTCTACGTGACCAGATTAAACGTGATATTATCGCACTGCGCAAGCAAGGCGTGAAAATCGTTGTGGTTAACTTTCACTGGGGTATAGAGCGGAGCTATGCTCCGAATGCGACCCAGCAAGCACTTGGCAAGTGGGCGATTGATGCCGGAGCCGATCTTATCGTTGGGCATCATCCACATGTCGTACAGGGCATTCAGGAATACAAAGGAAAGTACATTGTATATAGCCTCGGTAATTTTATGTTTGGCGGCAATCAAAATCCGTCCGATAAGGATACATTTATTTTTCAGCAGGCGTTTCATCTGATGGATGGAAAGCTTACCGCACAAAAAGAAATCGCGGTGCTTCCAATGTCTGTGTCATCGGTGCCTGTGCGCAACAACTATCAGCCGACGCCTTTGTCCGGTAAAGAAGCTATGCGCGTATGGAATAAAATACAGACAGCAAGTAAGCCACTCGGTTCACTTGACTGGAAACAGATTCAGCAAACACATCTTCCTTAGTAAGATACGATAAAATGCTACAAAAGCCGCCTTTCTTCGTAGAAAGTGCGGCTTTTGTATTCCATTTTTGGCGGGCAGTGCTATACTACAGATTGGAACCAATTGGAACTGTGTGTTCCGTACATAATCATATAGACAGGAGGAGAAAAAAGTGAGGATCGGGAATTGTTTATCCCGCCTGAACCAGCTGGCGTGGAGTGTATGCTTGTTGGTTGTGCTACTGGCTGTCGGTAGCGGTGATGCACGAGCGGCATCGTCCGAGTCGTATGAAGCATATATATGGAAGGATATACCGTATTACGCAACGCCGCTTCCACCTGGGCCTGCGGTACAACAAGCTAAAGCACAACCTACCGCGCTACCCGTACAGCCCCTCGGAATCGTCAAACAAAAACCGGGAGCGTATCCAATACTAGATCGGCAAGGCGAATGGCTCAAACTGCAGATTCGTGAAGGACAGGAAGAGAAGGAAGGCTGGGTTCGAATCCAGCAGGATGCTCTTCATATTCGTACACTTCCGGCTAAGTCAGGGGAGGATCAGACGCCTTTGCAAGTGTATAAATTCCTTCATCATCCGGTCACGGTATATAAGGAAGCAGATTCGCGTCTTGGAAAATTGATGGAGATTTTGCCACAGCGTATTCAGGTGCTGAAGCAAAATAATGGTTGGTATCAAATTCGGACAGACGTAGGCCCTGGTTGGTTGTATGGCGGGCCGGAATATGTAACAGACAAGCTCGGTGTCCATAAAATTGCCGTTGTGAAACCAGCTACGCTGTATCCGTATGCGGCTACATTTTGGCCGTCGACTGGGAAGGTGACCGAAGTACCATTTGAGACGGTGGCTTATGCGAGTTTTGGGAAATGGTATTTAATTGATTACAAAGGTGTAAATCAGTGGCTGTACGCACCGAACGGGGAAGTAACGTCTGTCCCAGCTGAGTTTACGAATCGGAAAACAGAGGCGAATGGCTACGTGGGGAATGCGACGTTTATGACAGACCCAAAAACGACGCGTCCGGCTGATTTGCTGCGCCGTCTTACGATTGAGTTTGAAGGGAAGCAGCAGCCATTTCTTGAAACGTTTATTGTACGTCCGGCTGGGCAGGCAGAACGTGGATTTACATTCGAGACATATAATGCAGCTGACCCCGATGGACAGGCTAAGCTGACTGCGTATGCTTCTGCTTTATTTGCTCCGGGAGACCAGATGGATCAGCTGGAGAAAGCAGCCATGAAAGCACGTATCTTGCTAAATGACCCTGATTATAAAGTGAATGTGATCATTGGTCTACCAAATCCAGTGGGCAATGGCGTTGATGCATCCGCCCGGTTACGTATGGTCCGAGTGTTTGAAGATACGCTTCTGAAGCAGTGGAACAAAGCAAATCCACAGGCACTTCGTTTTGTCGGATTTTACTGGACACATGAGATGGTAGCGGATGCGGACCGCAAGCTTGTGCAGGAAGTGGCCGCCTCTATTCATGCAAAAGGATATAAGTTTTACTGGGCGCCGTATTATCAGGCAGCCAATGCGGAGCAGTGGAAGGTACTTGGTTTTGACTTTGCCTGGTTGCAACCGAATCATTATTTTGCTAGCGAAAAGCATCCGGGTGAAGATCTGCTCGGCGAAACGTACAATCTGTCGCGTCAGACTGGGGCTGGCACAATGCTCGAATGGAACTGGGCATTTCTTAGCACTCCGGAAAATGTAAGCTCGTTGAATGCGTACCTGGATCGAGGACGGCTCATTGGTGCGCATCGGACAAGTTTGCTTTTGTATGATGGGGAAGGAGCGATTGACGCGTTTTTTAGCAGTTATAACAAATCGCTTGATGGGATTCGGAAGAAGTTTTTCACCTATATGTTAAATCCGAACGCTCCGTATTAAATAAAGCTAGCAAAAAAGCAGAGGATGCACAGGCACCTCTGCTTTTTTCATACGGTTATTTTGTTTTCTCGATCAAGGTACTATTAATTTCAATCGCATGATTAGCTGAGTTCAGTGACAGGTCGCCAAGAATGCGATTGCCTTGTGATACGATCAGTGTGACGCTCCAATTCCCGGATGACGGGAATTTCAGTGTATCTGCACCGGATGTGTATGTACCACTGTGCCACGTATCGGCTATCACATGATAGGTGATCGTTTCATCTTTGCTTAGAGGCGGCAGTGGGATCGTAAGTGTATGATCGGGTACGCTTGTCTGTTTGGCGATCCGGTACAACGTATCGGTCCAGTAGCCGGAATCACTTGTGGAATAGGCTGTTTTGGCCCGACGTAAGTTGTCCTGAATCGTGCCGATCTGGGTACGGCGGTAACTGTCGAGAGCAGGATGCGTGCTTTCAGTTTGCGGGCATATACTGATCGTGCCATCCAGCTTACGGTCTGCCATTCCTCTGAGCAGTTGGATGAATTCGACCCGGCTGATCACGCTTCCTGCATCAAATCCTTCAATGGTTTTTTCTGTTTTACCCTGGGACAAGCCTTTTTCATAGAGAAATGCAATGGCGCTGTCTGTCTGATAGTTATATCCTTTGGCAGCAGCAAGCAGACGGGCAGCCTGTCCACGTGTTAGCGGTTTTGTATGGTCATTTGGATCGACTGCGACTGGAAGATTGTAGCGTTTGGCCAGCTCGTACGGATGCTCTCCGGTTAGATCCTCATTTTGTGTGTCGGTAAAGAAATGGAAAAGCATATCGAGTGCTTCTGCTTCCGTAACGGCAGCGGCAGGTCGGATGGGTGTATCATCTGTGGCAGAACCAAGAATATGAGCATCCAGCGCCCAGGGCAGGGTGCTGTTTTTCCAGGCCCAGTGTTCAGCCGGCACATCGGACGGACGAGTTGCCGCAAAAGCGGCAGAAGGGAAGATGGTACCGACTGTTCCGATGCCTAGACATGTAGCGATCCAGATTGATTTCCAGTTAAAAGATAAATTCATCGTTTATTCTCTCCTAAGCAGTTTGCTAGTTTCATTGTACTGTTTGATTAAAATTTTGTAAAAACATTCATGTAGACAAGTAAAAAGACTTATAATATGAAGAAAAAGAAAAAGGTGAGGCTTGTATGCTGTCTGCTTTTTTAAAACGGGACCGTCATCTACATGATAATACTATAAAAATAAAGGAAATAGCAGGGAAAATTGACCAGGCTGTCTCCGGGAATTTAACGGTTCGTCTATCTTTATCTGAACACGATGAATGGTATGAGATGGGGCAGGCCGTAGATCGGCTTCTAGCAGCCTATGAAAAAACGATCATTGATCTTGCCGTTTCTCTTACGGATGTCGTATCGACTAGCATTGAGGAGAATAGCTTTGTAAATCGGATTTCTGGTGTAACCCGTGTGCTACATGACGATATTACAAATGTGGTTGCTTCATCAGAAGAACTTGCTGCGTCGGTTACGCATATCTCGGAATCAGCTTCAAGCGCTACCTCATCGTTGGAAGAGGCGGGGCGGAACATGACAGGCGGGCAGACACTGCTTAAGAGATCACATACAGAGATGGAAGCGGTTGAATGTGGTTTTGATACCCTTCACAATCAGGTGGTTACATTACATGATCAGGTAGACGCGATCGGAGATATGGTCGGGCTGATTAGTGATATTGCTGAGCAGACGAACTTGCTGGCATTGAATGCTGCCATTGAAGCGGCGCGTGCTGGAGATAACGGGCGGGGCTTTGGTGTAGTGGCCGACGAGGTGCGCAAGTTGGCAGACCGTACCCAGAAGTCTGTAAACGGCATTACCGATAAAGTACAAGGCATCCAGCAGGAAACAAGAGTAACAGCAGCTCACATCGAAACATTGTCACGTTCATCCGAGACCGGAGCTCGACTATCAGCGGAAGCGAATGAGATGCTTGAGTGTATCATCGACGGCATGACGAAAACAATTGATGACATTACGGGCATTGTACCGGTCCTTGAAGAACAGTCCGCTACATTCGAGGAAGTAACGGCAACGATGACACATATGAACCAGATTACTGCAGATACAGCAGGAGGTGTCGAACAAAGTGCGGATAATCTGTATCATCTCGGTACCATCACTGAGCACATTCGGCAAAAGCTTAGCCAGTTCACGGCTGGATTTCTGCCAGATCAACTAATTGAGCTGGCCAAAACCGACCACCTGTTATGGAAATGGCGGCTGGAAAGTATGCTTGCCGGTCGGCTTAAACTTGATAGTGAAACAGTGCGTAACCATCGCATTTGCCGCCTGGGCAAATGGTATTTTGGTTCCGGGAGTGAAATGTTTGCTGATAATATAAACTTCAAACAGATTGATCGGCCGCATGCTGCGTTTCATCAAGCGTGCAGCGAAGCGATTCAGAAGTTTAACAGTGGTGATGTGAAGGGGGCAGAGAAGTCATATCGACAAGTTGGAGTACTATCACGTGAGGTGCTAAATGCACTTGATAAATTGCGAGACAGTGTGGGTACACATGTGAATGTTGTACGATAAGAATAGTAAATTGAATTATTTATAAATTAAAACAATGCTGATTCGTCTTCCTTTTTTACGGTTTTGCTGCTATGCTTTTGTGTAATAAAGAGTAAAGGGGAAGCGTTTGATGCAGCAAGATTCATTACAAAAAGGACTGCTCCCGCGCCATCTGCGCATGATGGCGATTGGCGGTATGATCGGCGCCGGGATGTTTAAGGGAAGTGCGGAAACAGTCGCACTTGCCGGTCCAGGCGTTGTGCTTGCGTATTTATTCGGCGGAGCGCTCATGCTGATTGTTATGGCTGCGCTGGCCGAGATGGCAGGAGTATTTCCCAAATCAGATATTCGTGACTTGATCGCACGTGCATTCGGTACGCGGGCTGCGTTTGTCGTCGGTTGGCTGTATTGGATCAACTGGGTGCTGGTCATGGCGGTTGAGATCGTGGCAGCGGGCTCGTTTTTGCAGTTCTGGTTTGCGTCCGCCCCGCTTTGGGTGCTCAGTTCGCTCGTCGCATTGGTCATTATTTTTATCAACTTGTTACACGTAAAATATTATGGAGAAATGGAATTCTGGCTGGCTAGCATAAAAGTCGCGACCCTGCTTGTTTTTATCGCACTGGGTGGTGCGATGATGTTTGGTGCTTTCTCAGCGGAACCAGCTCCGTATTTCACTCATTATACGGCACATGGTGGATTTTTTCCGCAGGGGATGAGCGGTGTATTCGCGTCGCTGCTTGTCGTCATGTTTTCGTATGGTGGGGCTGAATTGATCGGTATTACGATTGCAGAAACAAAAGATGCGGATAAGGTATTGCCGAAAGTCATCAAAGGAGTAATCGGGCGTGTGGTCGTTTTTTATACGCTGCCGCTGCTTGTGATTTGCGGTTTGATGCCGTGGAATGAGATTGCGCAAAAGGGAAGTCCGTTCGTACAGGTGTTATCAAGTGCCGGACTTTCAAGTGCTGCGCACGTTATGAATTTCATTATGCTAACAGCTGTATTTTCGGCGGCGAATTCGGGCATGTATGCCACATCGCGCATGCTGTACTCGCTTGCAAAAGGAGGGGAAGCGCCGCGAGCGTTCCTTACATTATCCAAAAATGGGGTGCCGATTCTTGGCTTGATTGTAAGTGCATGTTCGCTATTTATTGGCGCACTTGTTGCCTATGCGACACCAGAAAATGTGTTTAACTATTTGATGGGGATTCCAGGCTTTACGGTTATGCTCGTCTGGATTAGTATCTGTCTGGCTCAATTGAAGCTGCGCCCTCAATATCCAGATATGCCGGGATTTACGGTCGTTCTGTTTCCGTATACAACATGGTTTGCGATGCTAGCGCTTTGTGGCATTTTTATAAGCATTGTATGTAATCCGGCTAACCTTATTAGTACACTTATTTGCGTGGGTACTATGGTCATTCTATTTATTTGCGCCAGGTTTAAGCTGGTATAAAAATTATATTGTTCCTGTTTATTTATTTATGTATAATTTAAAGAGTATATAAAATAACTGAATGATAATAAATCCTCATCATCACGGTGGGGTAGAGGTCGCGGCTTTTATGAGTAGGACAGACGAGATGGGAGAACATCGAAGACTCTGTGTGAAAGGAGAGGCTGCCGAAGTTTGCGCGGGATTCTCCAGCGCGTGGACTGGGACTGTTTCCGAACAGGAGCAGAACTGTCACCTTTTGCTGTCCGGCAAGAGGTGGAGTGCTATCTTCATGGAAGGTATGATGCGGGTAATAACGGATGCCGTAGGATATTTTCCTGCGGTATTTTTTATGTCCCGTCCTTCCGGGCACATAGCAAACGATCGAGACATATACAAAGAAGGTGGGTTGCATGATGCAAAAACAAGGACAACAGCAAGACGGCTTACGCCGGGGATTAAAAGCACGTCATATGACAATGATCTCGCTTGGCGGATCAATTGGAACCGGATTGTTCTTAGCGAGCGGTGGCGCGATTCATAGTGCAGGACCAGGGGGAGCTCTTGCCGCGTATGTGGCAATTGGAATTATGGTCTATTTTTTGATGACAAGCCTTGGAGAGATGGCAGCTTATATGCCGGTATCGGGCTCGTTTAGCACATACGCGACACGATTTGTCGATCCGGCGCTTGGTTTTGCGCTTGGGTGGAACTACTGGTACAACTGGGCGATTACGATTGCGGCTGAACTGTCAGCGGCCACGCTGATTGTGAAATTCTGGCTTCCGGAAACATCGTCTTTATTATGGAGCGCTTTGTTCCTTCTTCTTATGTTTGGCTTTAACTATTTGTCCGTTAAAGGGTATGGGGAATCCGAATACTGGTTTGCGATTATTAAAGTCATAACTGTTATTGTCTTCATTATTATTGGTTTGCTTATGATTATCGGGATTATCGGCGGCGAAGCTGTTGGATTCCGGAACTTGACAATCGGAAATGCGCCGTTTAATGGCGGCTTTATGGCGATGCTAGGTGTATTCATGGCGGCGGGATTCTCATTCCAGGGCACAGAGCTGTTAGGCATTGCAGCCGGAGAGAGTGAGGAGCCGGAGAAAAACGTACCGCTTGCGATTCGTCAAGTGTTCTGGCGCATTTTGCTGTTTTATGTATTTGCGATTATCGTCATTGGCTTATTGATTCCATACACAACAGAAAGTCTGGCAAGTGATAGTGTTATGACAAGTCCATTTACGCTTGTATTTGAGAAAGCGGGCCTCGCATTTGCTGCATCTGTGATGAATGCCGTCATCCTGTCATCCGTGCTCTCAGCGGGTAACTCCGGGATGTATGCGTCAACTCGGATGCTATGGGTGCTGGCGAAGGAAGGAAAAGCGCCGAAGTTTCTTGCAAAATTGGACAGTCGTGGCGTTCCGGTCGCAGCGCTGTGCGTAACAGCAGCTGTTGGTATCGTGGCGTTCTTTGCCTCACTTTTTGGCGATGGGGTAGTATATGTATGGCTCTTGAATGCATCGGGTATGTCCGGGTTTATTGCCTGGCTTGGCATTGCGGTTTGTCATTACCGCTTCCGCCGCGCGTATGTCGCGCAGGGGAAAAATCTGGCGGATCTGCCATATCGGGCGAAATGGTTCCCGTTTGGACCGCTTTTTGCTTTCTTTATTTGTATGGTCGTCATCATCGGTCAGAACTATCAGGCAGTGCTGGGGGATAAGGTAGACTGGAACGGTATCATTGTGTCCTACATTGGGATTCCACTGTTCCTAGCATTATGGTTTGGGTATAAGAGGAAGCATGGTACCAAAGTTGTTCCACTTGAGGATTGTGATTTTCGACGTGAATAAGTAAGGAAATGATTAGGAGCTCTCTTAAAAGTCATACTTTGACGATTGAGAGAGCTCCTTTTTTGCTTTAGGTGTACAGCAGTGAGAGGTTCTTGAAAGCGATGCCAAAATGCATTTTTAGATGTTTTTACGCATCGCGCTGTTCGACAGACTTTTTTAGGTGTTTTACGCTTCCTGTGAAAAATGTGCATGTCGTTTTGCATTTACTTATATTAAATTGCATTGTGAATACATTGTTTTTACTATAAAAATAATTTGGCAAACAAATTGCAAGAAGATTATAATGTTTAGAAAATATATAGATAGAATAGAAAAACAGCAAGTAGATTAGATTGGAGTGGTGGTATGGCACAGAATAATGGACTGCATGGTGGATTGAAAGCGCGTCACCTGAAAATGATTTCACTTGGGGGCGTTATTGGAGCAGGACTATTCGTAGGAAGTGGAGCGGTTATCGGTTCGACCGGACCGGGGGCAATTGTATCGTATTCCCTGGCTGGCCTGATCGTTATTCTCGTTATGCGTATGCTGGGTGAGATGGCAACAGTTAAACAAGAAAGCGGTTCTTTTGCAGCGTATGCACGCGAGATGCTTGGACCGTGGGCTGGGTTTTCAATTGGTTGGTTGTATTGGTTTTTCTGGGTGATTGTAATTGCAATCGAAGCCATTGCCGGAGCGGCGATTGTTCATCAATGGATTCCGTCCATTCCAGTATGGGCGTTAAGCCTGATTCTCACAACATTGTTAACGCTCACAAACTTATACTCGGTTAAATCGTTTGGGGAATTTGAATACTGGTTCTCTTTAATTAAAGTCGTAACAATTGTTGTATTTCTTGCAGTCGGTGCGGTTATTATCGCAGGATTCTTCCCGGGAATTGAAGCACCGGGTATGAAAAACTTAACGCAAAACGGTGGCTTTATGCCGTTCGGTGTTCAATCGATTCTTCTTGGTATTGTTATTGTTATTTTCTCCTTCTTTGGAACAGAGATTGCGGCGATTGCAGCAGGTGAGTCCGATAATCCAGAAAAAGGCGTTATGACAGCAATTAATAGTGTAGTATGGCGAATTCTTCTGTTCTTTATTGGTTCCGTTGCAATCCTAGTAACACTTCTTCCATGGAATTCAGCGAACTTGTTAAAAAGCCCGTTTGTTACAGTATTTGATATGATTGGCATTCCGGCGGCAGCTCAGATTATGAATGTTGTCGTGCTGACATCCGTTCTGTCTTGCTTGAACTCAGCACTGTATACAAACTCTCGTATGCTGTATGCGCTTGCGCAGAAAGGTGACGCACCAAAATCGTTGTTGAAGTTGAGTGCGCGCGGTATTCCGAGTCGTGCTGTATGGGCAAGTACTGCGTTTGCGTTTCTCGTTTCGTTTTTTAACTTTGTATCACCGGACAAGCTCTTCTTGTTCCTTGTAAACGCATCCGGCGCGATTGCCCTGCTTGTATACATTGTTATTGCATTCTCGCACATTAGTTTCCGTAAGCAGATGGAACGTGAAAATCCAAGCGGTTTGAAAATCAGAATGTGGTTCTTCCCGTATCTGTCGTATGCAACGATTGTTGTTCTGTTTGGCATTTTAATTGCGATGGCATTCGTTGAATCCATGCGTTCACAATTTTATCTTACGATGCTCATTACAGTCTGTACATTAGCCTATTATTTCTTCTTCCATCGTAAAAAAGTACAGGCGGCTGATAAAGCTGCGTCACTGAAAGTTTAGATTATACTAAAGAAGAATAAGCGAGTAGAGGAGGCTGTCTCAAACGCTGTAACACAGTGAATGAGACAGCCTCTTTTTTCTTGGTGGAGGGTTTTTCCAACGTGTGGGGTGAAGGAGCGGGATCGGGCGGGGCCTCGTCACTTTGGTACGCTTACGAAGAAGTTGGGACTGTTCGCTCCAGGTGCCAGGCGAACTCGCCCACAAAAGGTGCCCGCGATGTATTTACAGCGAAGCATTGTGGGCAAAAACCCGTTCGCCTGGCCCCTTCCGCTGGGGAGTCGCGTACAGGCGTTCCGTTCCCCCGCCCGATCCCGCTCCTAGCACACTTTGGTTAAACATCATCAAGCAATATCAAGAAGTTGAGCTCTGCTATGCAGGTAAAAAATTAAGAAAGCGATCTTTCTAAAAGCTAGTCGCGATCAAGCAAATCCATTCTGGCGGCGAGAGTTTTTTGTAAACCAAAACGTTGTGTGGGGAGTGGGAGAAGGGAGGAGCATGAGCGCCTGCAAGTGTACCGAAGCGAACGGCTCCTCCCTTCTCCCACTCCCTCACCACCAAACGTTGTCGATATCACAAAAAGCTGTCCAGTTCGCCATGTTCTGGCTATGAGGACAGCCTCTTATTTAATACGGTTCGATTTCTTGTCCGGTTTTTATGTCGATTACATGTGTCCGCGTCTGAGGTGTGCCAATGGTGCTGCTTGCAGGTGGTTCAATTCCATGTTCAACCCACTTCACGAGAAGATCAAATGCCTGATGTGCATATGGAAGCAGGGGCTGAAGCTCGTCATGCACATCAATGTCCGGTGCCTGTACAAGCCCATCAATGTGATTCCCTTTTTCAATGATGTACATCCGATGTCGCTTGCTTTTTCCAGCCTGGCGAACCAGCTCGGTGTATGGAGTAGCGTGAACCGCAGGGAAGACCAAAGTGTCGAGTGACCCGGTGAAGCTGATTAATGGGGCATGAAGGTCCCCGGTATTGGCGATACGTTTTACTTTATCCTGAACGCTAGCTGGACGAGTGAAATAATCATATCCGGAAAATATCGCGTCATGTGTTCGGTCGCGTACCATGTTATTCAGTTGCAAATAATCAGGCCAGTTCAGACGATGAGGGGCATAGGGATCGAACGCATCCCGATAAATGTTAAGGGTAATAAACCAGTAGTACTGGTCATGGAACGGCCAGAGCACTTCTGAGCCATACGGCACGCCTGCCTGGTATAGTGCTTTCTGTGCTGCTTGTTGCACGTCTCCTGTCGCAAAAATAGCGTTTACGGCATAATTGACGACATCGTTCAGGGAGGAGATCAAATTTGGCTTATCGGCACGCCAGAGTACGCCTTCCCAATCAACACCACCATCAAACAGGGCAGGCTCACCCGTTTGTTCAGGATGATCATGTTCCAGTGCATAGCGTACAACATAGCCGCCATTTGAGATGCCAATTGCATAGGTTGGGATGCGGGCAGGGTCATGCTGCGCATAGTTTGTGCGCAAATAGTGTTGCGCAGCTTTTGTGAGTTCGCGGAATCGCAGATGCCATTCCGCTAGCCCGTCATCTTTAGTCACCAGCGCATTTTTGATGGAAGCAAACGGGTCGAGTGGGTCAACAGTACCGCGAGTGCCTTTGTCGGTTGCCGCGAACGCATAGCCTTTTTTCAGTACATAATCGCTGAACAGCAGATCGGTTGATGTTTCCTCACGTGTTGCCGGAGTGGCTGATATCACCAGTTTTCCGTTCCAATTGTCAGGGACGCGAATGACAAAGTGTGCATCTTCGAATTGTCCGTTCACTTGTGTCCCTGTTATAGCTGCCGGCTGGTACATATGATACCAGCCGGTTTTTTGTTTCGCATCTCCCCACAAGTGAGGAGTGAGCCCGAGATTGCCGTTTGCAATCGCCGTCTTATATTGCAGCGGATTCCGCGTTGTCAGCCAGCCATCGTTCTGTCCGTCAAATACTGTCACACGTACGTTCTGTGCGCCTGGAATAAGAGTATGGTTGCTCATAATCTCCCCCTATGTATGATGGTTCTTTCTATATGTATCATATTTCCATAGGGGATAGCGTACAAGTAGGAAAATAAAAGAAGCTGCCTATACACATAGACAGCTCTTTTCTGCGAATGGGTATGGGCTTTATGTAGGAGGAAGGGAACTTGGAGAGAGTGCAGCTACACCCGTTCTTTGCGACGCATGCGCACAATGTATTGAATTACAGCTAGGACAATGGCCCAGACGACGGTCGCTTCTATAGCAACAAGCAGCCAATGCGTTGTTCCGAGGAATAAATACAATGCGGCATGTGCGAAAAAAATAATGGCAATCCAGATTAATAAGTTCATTGTTTCCACCTTCCTGATTGGTAGTTATTGCGTAGTGTAAACAAACTGTGGAGAGAGTATACATTGAGGTTTTGAACAGACAATAGGGAGAAGCAATAGGGTGCGATGTAGGTGTCGGTTCCTTCTTTTCACGGCTTAGGCAGAAAGTAAGCACACTTTTTCACAAAGATATCGTGACTTTGTTGACAATCAGGGGTAAAATGATAAAGGAACGTAATTTGTAATATATACATTATTCTAATATATGTAGAACCAATGTATGTGACTTGTTGGTGGAAAGGAAGAGAACAAATGGAAGTTGAAACAAAACAACAAAATGCGCAGGCAATTCCACAGTGGATGGAACAATTGGAAAAACCGGAAGTGCAGAATGCGCTTGCGATGCTCGTTGAGAAACTGCCGCAAATTAGTGACGCTGTAGCAAAAGCTGAGCAAGGTATCGACCTGGCTGCCTCTTTTGCAAGCGATACAGAATCACTTAATTATCTTGCTGACCGCGCAAGCAGTCTGTCAAAATTCGCATTAAACAAAGAGAATCTTGAAGCACTTGGCACGATCATGGAGAGCCTGCCGCGCTTAGCCAAAATGGTTGGAGCGCTTGACCGTCTCTACACTACACTTGAGCCGGTTCTTACGGATAAAGATATCCTTGTTGACGTAGCGGGCATGATTCAGGTGGTAACAGCACCGGTGACAGAGCGCGTTCAGGAAGGGGTATCCATGGCGAAAGAAGGCATGTCCATGGTACAGGAAGCGAAAGCACGTGCTGCTCGCAATCACGATACATTGTCTATTTTTGGCGTTATGAAAATGCTGAAAGAACCAGCTGTTCAGGATGGCCTGAAATTTGCACAGGCGATGTTTGCTGTAATGGCAGAGCGCAAAGTGCTGAAATAGTATGAACGAGAAAAAGGAGCCGGTCCCATCAAAGGGAGCACCGGCTCTTTTTTTATACGGCAAGTGCAACCTGATTAAAATGATCCAGGCGTTTTTGGAGCAGTTTACGCTGGAAATCGTCAATCACCAGCCACTCAAAATCAGCAAAAGCCCAAATAAATGTGTCAATGTCATTTGCTTCACGGCGATCCAGGGCAATAAATTCGCGATTGTCCCGCTGCTTCCAGTACACTTCTAACATGGTGCCGCTTGAACCAAGCTCGTACAACGTGGCGGCAATTTCTTTTGTTTCATACAGAGGGAACACTTTTTTTGCCTGCTGGATTAGCCCTTCTTGTACGAGTGAGCTAAAAAACTCATTTATTTCGATGCGTTGCATTTGTAAGATCAACTCCTTGCATAATGAATTACAAAAGATTATAGTCAAAATATATATAAAAAGTCAAATATTCTAATATTTAAAAGTGTGAAGGGGAGCAAGTAGATGACAAGTATGGGCAGGATGGACACAACGAAGGCTAACGAATTATCGCTTCGGCATTTGCTTCGTTTCTATCCCCAGCAGGGCGAAATTTTTCTAAAAGATCGTCGGATGGTCATCTCGAGTGCAGATGCATGGGGCGTGCTACGTCATGATTTGATCGCTGCGCTGGGCACTGAGCGGGCAAAGCGTTTTTTGCTTCGGTATGGATGGCACTGCGGGCGCAATGATGCTCGTAATTTGAAAGAAATGTTTGACTGGGAGAGTGACATTGAATGGCTTTTGGCCGGACCGCAGATGCACACGATTTCAGGCAACGTATTCTCGCGTGCGACAAGTGTCGAAGTAAATCGCGAGCAAGGAAGCTTTTATTTGGAAGGTACATGGGAAAATTCATACGAGGCTGAGCAACATCTCCTGCATTTTCCGAAGCACCATGAACCAGTGTGTTATATGCTGGCCGGGTACGCAGGCGGATACTCGACGGAATATTTCGGGAAGAAGGTTGTGTACAAGGAAGTCGAGTGTGTCGGAAAAGGGGATAAAGTATGTCGCTTCATCGGGAAAACAGTGGAGGAATGGGGCGATGAGATTCTTGAGGAGCTGGCTGACTACGAAGATGAGAATCTGGCAGATGAACTCGATCTAGCCTATCAGCGCATCGAAAAGCAGCAGCACATCATGAGCATCGGGATGAGCCTCAGTCAGAAGCTGACACAAGTTGTACTGCAAGGTAAGGGACTGAGCACGATTGCCCAGGTGTTAGGGGAGAGCCTTTCCTGTTCGGTCGTTGTGGAAAGCCCTGAATTTGAAACGATTGCTGGCTATGGTCGGGTGCCGCATGGGGCTGTTCGGGCGCTGCGCTGTGGAGAAATCGGGGGGGCAAGAGAGAGGGCTGTGATCCAGCGGTTGTTTGATGAGCAGCAAACGATACAAGTGGACATGCCTGCTTGCGGCGGGTTGTATGCTCATAGGCGTGTGATCGCCCCAATTATGGTAAAAAATCAGGTACGCGGCTTTATTTCTTTGTTAAAGGAAGAAGGAAGCTTCGGTCAGATCGAGCTGATGTCACTGGAGCGAGCCGCCAGTGTGTGTGCACTGCAAAAGTTAAATGAGCAAACAGTAATTGAAACGGAACAGCGGATAAAAGGGGAGTTGTTAGCGGAACTGTTAAACAAAGATGCAGATATGTCGGTTGTCATGAAGCGGTTTCAGTATCTCGGCTATCAAGTGGACACTCCGCACTATGTATTTGTGTTTCAGATGGACCCGTGCGAAAGAGAAGGAACGTATGAAGAAATCGTGTACATGGAGAGGCGCACTCACCTCATTGATTTTCTGTCAAGCAAGCTGGAGCGGGCCGGGTATCGGGCGCTTGTTTCCACCCAGTTGAATCGGGTGTATGGACTTATCCCCGCGGCGTACATTGAACAACAAAAGCTAAGCGTGGAAGCATACGGAGGGTATCTGATTACACAATTGAATGAGTTGCTGGATAGCCGGGATGTTGTTCTTGGGATTAGTAACGTATGCCAAACGCTAGCCATGTTTGCACGCGGATATCAAGAAGCGATCCAGGCGATTGAGATCGCACGCCTGAAAAAACAAACGTGCCCGGTCGTTCGTTTTGCAGAACTAGGGCACTTGACATTGCTGCTAAATGCCCGCCATCCGGAAGAGTTGGAAGCGTTCGCGTATGGAAAGCTAGGCATGCTGCATACGTATGACGAGAAAAATGAAAGCGAATTGATAAAAACGCTTTATTACTATATTGAGAATGAATGCAATCTCCATAAAACAGCTCGAGTTATGAATGTATCCATCAGCGGCATGCGTTACCGGCTTCGCCGCATTCAGGAACTAACGGGTACGGATTTGACCATTTCCTGTAATCGTTTCGAAACCCAGTTGGCGCTGGAGATTTTGTTTGTTCTTGGTAAGATTTCGCTGAGTCCTACTGAACCAGCTACTACATCTGACTGGTAGCGCTATACATTTTCTTGCTTTACCAGGGGCTGTCTCTATCGTTCGATCCTGACGATGGAGACAGCCCCTTTTTGTGTGAAACCGATTCATACAAAAATAGCGGCCTCGTTTTGTATGAATCGGTTGCGATGATTTGGACAATAAAGAAAATAATTTAGAACATTTTGAGTTATATGAAAATGACAGAAAATACTTTATTCTTTATTCTAGTACAGCGGGTTACACATGGTTTTCGTGTACAACAGTGAAAGCGCATACTTGCTTGTATTTTCTGCAAGGGGGGATATGAATGACTCACCAATTTCAACCAGGATCAGAATTGATTAAGCCGCTGCGCCAGACGTACAAATATATGTCTGGGCTAAAAGTAAAGCGGCCAACTACATACGACGAGGCAACATACAATTTGCAGCCGTATGAGAATTTTCACTACCGTCCGATCTGGAATCCAGACATTCAGATTTACGATGAGAAGATTACAAAACTTGTCTGCACGGACTGGGAACAGTTCCGTGATCCGGCACGCTTGTATTATGCAACGTTCTGCTACGACCGTGCCGAATTACAAACACGTAGTAAAGGCCAGTTCAATGCGTGTGAACGACTTGGCGTGTTCCGTACGATGGACGATTCATTTGTTCGTACAGTAAGCGAGTTTTTCCCGGCACTGCGCCACCTGTTCTTTGGTGAATCGGTTGTGTATATGTATGTAGGCCGCTTTTCGGTTGGTACTGCAATTGAGCAGTGTGCGACGTATCAATCATTTGATTTGCTTGGTTCGGCTCAACTGGTTACAAAAATCTGTGCGGAGCTGGAAAGTCGGAATCCAGCGATCCTGTCAGCTGGGAAGCAGAAGTGGCTGGAAGATGAGAAATTCCAGAAACTGCGTGCCCTGACTGAAAAACTGATGGTGACATGGGATTGGGGCGAAGCGGTTGTTGCGGTTAACTTGCTGTTGAATTTGATTGTGTATCCGCTTTTCTTTGAGGAGATGTCTGAGAGTGCCCTTGATAATGGCGGTGCAGGTTATGCAATGTTTAGTGAATTCTTCTGGCATATGTTTGACTACGAGCGCAATTGGGCTACTGCACTTGTGAAAATGCTGATTGCTGACACGCCAGCTAATCAGGCTGTTATTCAGTCATTCGTGGATGAGTGGCTGCCGCAGGTGATCGAAGCTGTAAAACCAGTGTTATCGGTATTTGCGATGCCTGCGCAAGCGAAAGATGGGGAAGTTGTCTTGCAAAATGTGATCGCCAAGCATGTACGCCCATTGCTGGAAACAGAACTGGGACTGATTATGCCGCCGCTGTCTAGCGAATTGCATGTGACGAAGGTATAGAAGGGAAGGGATATGGATGGCAGTGGTAGGAGAGCGCAGTCGGTATGTTGGCGTTGATCTGACGAACGGACATGTAACAGATGCCGTGATCGAATCAGTCGAGCAGGATAATCCGAGCGCAAAAATTACCCGGTTTCCAGGGTATGCGAAAGTCGAGGCGATTGAGAAGCTTGTTATCAATCGCGAGACCGTAGAAGAGGCGCTCGGGGAAGAGTGGGATACAGAGGATTTGCAACTCATTGTAACGTCGTATTACGGATTTATTCGCGAATGGGACGATGACCAGATTATTATTCAATGGGATAACGTGTAAGGGGGGAGAAGCATGAGCAAAAAGAAAAAGCGCGGATTAAAAGAAGAATACAACCTGTTTACCCGTGACCTGGATTGGGAACCGAGCTATGTGTCCTGGGATGAGATGTATCCGTATGCGAAGATGGAAGGCATCAAAATTCATGATTGGTCGCGCTGGGAAGATCCATTTCGCGTGACGATTGAGAACTATGTTCGCATCCAGGCCGAGAAAGAGCGGAAATTCCAGGCAATTCGCGAAAACATCGACATGATGCAAAGCCAGCTCGATATTAGTGATGCCCGCTGGCTGGAAGCGATGAAGCTGTTTATGGGTGCTGCTGCCCCGTCCGAATACAATGCCCACCGCCTGTTTCAATTCGTGGCCCGTCATGTGCCAAGCCCGGCGATTCGCTTCGCGGCTCTGACACAATCGGTTGATGAACTGCGCCACGTGCAGGATCAAGTTCTGATGTTTAATAACTACAACAAATACTACCAGGGCTTCCACAGCTGGCGCCAGGTGGCAAGCCGCCACTGGTTGATGTCAGTGCCGAAGTCATTCTTTGAAGATGCCCTGACTGCTGGACCGTTTGAAGCACTGGCTGCGATCTCGTTCGGATTTGAAGTCGTGTTCACGAACATTTTGTTCGTCACCGTTGGTTCGATGGCGGTGAAAAACGGCGACCAGACGTATACCGGGGTCGGCTTCACCTCACAGTCTGATGAGTCACGCCATATGACGCTTGGTATGATGGCGATTCGTGCCATGCTCGAAGAAGATCCGGATAATGTGCCGATCGTGCAGCGCTGGCTGGACAAGTGGTACTGGCGTGCATACAAAGGGTTTGCGGTTGTACCGTACATGCTCGACTACATCGCGCCGCGCAAGCTGATGTCATGGAAAGAAGCATTCGAGATGTACATTGAGGATCAGGTGTTTAACGGTCTGTTTAAGGACCTGGAGCCGTATGGCATTCGCCTTCCGCTTCATGCCCAGGACAGCATCAAGGAAAAGGATCATCTGACCCACCAGGTTGCGCTGTTATTGAATCGTCTGCCACATGTAACGTTCTTCCATCCGTTCGCACCAAACGAGCAGGATAAAGCATTTCTCGCTGAAAAATACGGCAGTGCATGGGAAGATATCTGGGCGAAAAAATGGGAGCAGCAGACCGATCCAGACCACGATCACATCTATCCGGGCTTGCCACAGTTGTGCCAGACGTGTCAGATTCCGATGATTTTCAGCGAGCCGGATAACCCGGAAGAGACATGCTTCCGCCACTCTGTACACGAAGGGGAGACGTATCACTTCTGTTCGGATGGATGTCAGTGGATTTTTGACAACGAACCGGACAAATACAAACAGGCATGGCTGCCCGTACATGAAATTCTTTCCGGTAACTGTGGACCGGCGGATAAACTGCATGAGTACTGGGGCGTTGAACCGGAAGATACAGGTGATTATTACGAGTCTCTTAACTATAAAAACTTTACGAAATGGAAGGAAATTCGTGCCCAGGGCATATAAGGGGGAGATAGCATGATATTTGTATATTTATTTGAACATGGAAACCCGCCCGCATTGTGCCTGCCGGTTGATCCGGCCGCGACCTGGGCGGAATTCAAGGAAACCATTCGCCAGATGTATAAGCGTGATCCGGATGCTGTGCAGTTGACATACTTCGATGACCCGTTCACACCGGATGATAGCAAGACGCTTACGGAATTAGGAATTGGTCATAAAGGTCTGCTTAAAATTAAATAAAACGAGGAGGGAATTATATGGCAATCATGCGTCTGGGTCGTGTACAAATCCGCGTGCCGAATTGGGAGAAATCGATTTTCTATTATAAAAATGTACTCGGATTAATTGAAACCGCCCGTGATGAAAACCATGTGTATCTCAAAGCATGGGATGAATATGATCATCATAGTGTGATTCTGCAAAAAGCAGATACGGCAGGCCTGGATCACCTGGCGTTCAAATGTGAATTTGCCCAAGACCTCGATTTGTACGAGCAGAAGCTGAGTGACTACGGCATTGTCGTACAGCGGGTTCCGAAAGGCACGCGCATTGCGGAAGGCGAAGCGATTCGCTTCCAGCTCCCGACTGAGCACTGGGTAGAATTGTATCATGAGATCGAAGTGGTAGGCAACGGGATGCCGCTTGTGAATCCAGACCCGTGGCCGGATCATCTGGTCGGAATCGCGCCACCACGCCTTGATCATCTGCTGGTGACAGGCGACGATATTGAAGGAGTAAGCCGCCTGTTTATGGATGTATTCGACTTCAAAATGAGCGAGCAACTTGTCGACCATAGCGGAGAAGGACAGCTTGCAACCTGGTTGTTCAAGACGAATACAGCGCATGACATCGCGTTTGTAAAAGGACCGAATGGACGTCTGCATCATATCGCTTTCTGGCTGGATGAATGGGTAGAGCTGCGTAAAGCGGCAGATATCATGGCGAAAAACGATGTGACCATTGATATAGGGCCGACCCGCCATGGCATTACGCGAGGGACAACGATCTACTTCTTTGACCCGTCTGGCAACCGCAACGAAGTGTTCTGCGGTGGCTATATCACGTATCCGGATTCTCCGACGATTACGTGGACAGAAGATACGATTGGCAAAGCGATTTTCTTCTTTGAGCGCGAGCTGAATGACCGATTTATGAATGTGAATTCATAGGAACCAGTTAATAGTGTTATATGATGCGCGGACCAGCGGAGATGTACAGTCATCTCCGTCCTGGCCGCTATTGGGCGTGAGGAAGGACGACTCCACGACAGAACAGGAGAAGATAATAATGGCATACGATATTGTAATTGAACCGCTCGGTGTAACGATTGCATGTGAAGAAGAACAAACAATTATGGATGCTTTGGTTTCCAATGGGGTAAAAGTAAAAAGTTTGTGTCGTACAGGCCGATGCGGCATGTGCAAATCGCATATTCATGAAGGGGAAGTAGACTATGGAGAGGCTAATCCCCATACGTTGTTCGAGTCAGAGCGGGAAGAAGGAAAAGTGCTGCTCTGTACAGCTACACCGCTGAGTGATCTCGTTATTGAGATTGAAGATAGCGTTTTATAAGCGATGAATATACAAAGGACGAGGCTGTCTCAAAAGCTGCAACACGGCGACTGAGGCAGCCTCTGTTTTCTTGGTGGAGGATTTCTCCAACGTGTGGTGGAGGAGCGGGATCGGGCGGGGCCTCGTCACTTCGGTACGCTTACGGAGAAGTGGTAACTGTCCGCTTCAGGTGCCAGGCGAACTCGCCCACAAAAGAAAGCCCACGATGAATTCACATCGAAGCATTGTGGGCAAAGGCCCGTTCGTCTGCCCCCTTCCGCTGGGAAGTCGCGTACAGGCGTTCCGTTGCCCCGCCCGATCCCGCTCCTGACACAGCTTGGACGGACACCATCAAGCAATATCAAGAGGCTGAACCTTGCTATGCAGGTAAAAAATGAGGAAGCTGTCTTTCAAAAAGCCAGTTGCGACCCGAGCAAATCCGTTCTGGCGTTGCATGTTTTTTGTAAACCGAAACGTTGTGCGGGGAGCGGGTAAAACGATTAGATTTACGTTGACTCCACCAGTTCTAAAGCTGCCACACAACATGCCATATCCTGTTCGGTGCTTCCACCACTGACACCAATCGCACCGATAATCTCACCTTCTACCGTAATCGGATAGCCTCCGCCAAACGTCACAAGCCGTGATGTATGGACGATGCCTTCACGCAGGGCTGGTTCTTGTGAAATCAATGGATGCCACTCATGGGTTGGAATGCCGAAAGCGGCTCCTGTATAAGCTTTATTAATCGAGATATCAATACTTAAAATAGGAGCGCCATCCATGCGGGAAAAATGGACAAGATGGCCGCTTTCATCGACGATCGCGACATTGATTTGTACGCCTAACTCGTTTGCTTTTGTAAGGGAACACTCTACCATTTGGGCAGCTAGTTCATTTGTGATTGATTTTTTTACGCGATATTTGTTCATCATGATTCTCCTTTTTTATATTTTTTAAATTATAAATTTTCAGAATTGTTACAGTGGATATTCTAATTTATCGCTTATCATTATGTCAATATGATGATACATAGGGGGAGAATGTAATGGAGAGGGCAAAGGATTTGTCATTGCGGCAATTGCTGCGTTTGCATCCAGAGATATGCCCGGGTATGTCTTTTTTGTTTGTGTAGCCGAATCGTACAAATTAACAAGAAGCAATTCATACGATTAGACGCAACCGCTTTCATGCAGTTATTGTATGAATTTTCAGCCTATATTGTCGTATTCAGAAAAGATAAAATTCACTACTATTATTTTAATAACAGCTGTACATGCTGAATGAAGAAAGCGTTTACTAGATAGCTTATCGAAGGGGGAAGTTGTATGGCCATCATGCGTCTTGGTCGCGTACAAATCCGCGTGCCGAATTGGGAAAAATCGATTTTCTATTACAAGAATGTACTCGGGTTAATTGAGACGGCCCGTGATGAAAACCATGTGTATCTCAAAGCATGGGATGAATATGATCATCATAGTGTGATTCTGCAAAAAGCAGATACAGCAGGTCTGGATCACTTGGCGTTCAAATGTGAATTTGCCCAAGACCTCGATTTGTACGAGCAGAAACTGAGTGACTACGGCATTGCCGTACAGCGGGTTCCAAGAGGCACGCGCATTGCGGAAGGTGAAGCGATTCGCTTTCAGCTACCGACTGAGCATTGGGTAGAGTTGTATCATGAGATCGAAGTGGTGGGCAACGGGATGCCGCTTGTGAATCCGGATCCGTGGCCGGATCACCTGGTCGGAATCGCGCCGCCACGCCTTGATCATCTGCTGGTGACAGGTGATGACATTGAAGGAGTAAGCCGCCTGTTTATGGATGTATTCGACTTCAAAATGAGCGAGCAACTTGTCGACCATAGCGGGGAAGGAAAGCTTGCAACCTGGCTGTTCAAGACAAATACAGCGCATGACATCGCGTTTGTAAAAGGACCGAATGGACGTCTGCATCACATCGCTTTCTGGCTGGATGAATGGGTAGAGTTGCGTAAAGCGGCGGATATCATGGCGAAAAACGATGTGACCATTGATATCGGGCCAACCCGCCATGGCATTACGCGTGGGACGACGATCTACTTCTTCGATCCATCTGGCAACCGCAACGAGGTGTTCTGCGGCGGCTATATCACGTATCCGGATTCTCCGACGATTACGTGGACAGAAGATACGATCGGCAAAGCGATTTTCTTCTTCGAGCGCGAGTTGAATGATCGATTTATGAATGTGAATTCGTAAGGCTCGAAATAGTAGATAGGAAGAAAAAAGAGGAGAGAGAATTCTCCTCTTTCTTCCTTATTATATGGAATCTATCTTGATAGAAGCGGAGGCCAAATCATGGATACATATAACATGTATGTACGTGGTCAGGAGAAAGAAATAAAAGCTTCTGCCAAGCGGACGCTGCTTGATGCTGCTGCCGCTGCCCGGCTACCGCTGCTTGTCGGTTGCAAAGGCGGAGGATGTGGTGTGTGTAAAGTACGAATTATCGACGGGATGATCGAACACGGTTTTTACTCGAAATCGGTGCTTACGGATGAGGAACGATCTGCCGGATACGTACTTGCATGCCAGGCCAGGCCGCTATCTGATGTGACAATTGATTTGTGAAAATAAAGAAGTGGACAGACAAGGAGGAAAAAGCAGCATGGTAGCAACAGAGCAAATTACGGCACTTGCAGCGAAACTGTATCGCGCTGATCAGGAGCGGACCCCGATTTCACCGTTGACAGAAGCTGATCCAAATTTGAGTGCGGAGGACGCGTACCGCATTCAGTTGGAGTGGGTACGCCTGCAGCAGCAGGCAGGCCGTCGTATTGTCGGTAAGAAAATCGGCCTTACATCGAAGCCGATGCAGCAGATGATGGGGGTAACAGAGCCGGATTACGGGCACTTGTTTGACCATATGGTGTTGTCGGATCAAGATGTTATGCGAACAGACGAGTTACTTCAACCGAGAATCGAGGCTGAGGTTGCATTTATTCTGAAACGTGATCTAAAGGGACCGGGTGTTACGGTAGCCGATGTTCTCAGTGCTACTCGCTACGTCGTACCTTCGATTGAAATCATCGATAGTCGCATTAGCGATTGGAAGATCAAGCTTTCAGATACGATCGCAGATAATGGCTCATCTGCCCGGGTTGTACTCGGTAGTAAGCCAGTTCCGATTGATGGTCTTGATCTCCAGCTTATGGGGATGGTACTTGAGAAAAATGGACAGCAAATTAGCACAGGTGCAGGAGCTGCAGCTCTAGGACATCCGGCGTATGCGATTGCGTGGCTGGCAAATAAACTGGCCGCGTATGATATCAGCCTGCATGCTGGCGAAATTATTCTGCCAGGGGCAGTAGCCAAAGCTGTGCCTGTTGAAAAAGGTGACCACATTACGGTGCGCTTTAGTGAAATTGGCTCTGTGTCAGTAGCATTCGGGTAAGTGGATAAGAAAGGAGAGATACAAAGTGGCAAAATTGAAAGCAGCCATTATTGGTTCCGGCAATATCGGAACCGATCTCATGTATAAACTGGAGCGTAGTGATGTGCTTGAGCTCACAGCCGTCATCGGCATTGACCCGGAATCAGACGGACTAGCGCGTGCGGCAGAACGTGGATATTTGACGTTTGCAAATGGAATTAAAGCGCTTGAGGAAAATCCGGATATCGCTGATGTTGTATTTGATGCGACATCAGCTAAAGCGCATGTGCGCCATGCTAAAACATTGCGGGAGCTGGGCAAGCTGGCCATTGATTTGACACCAGCAGCACGCGGCCCGTTTCTTTCCCCGGTCGTGAATTTAGGGAGCAATCTGGATGCGGATAACGTGAATTTGATTACGTGCGGCGGACAGGCGACCATTCCGATGGTACATGCCATTAATCGGGTAGCCGATGTGTCATACGGTGAGATCGTCGCCACCGTTTCAAGTAAAAGCGCAGGTCCTGGCACGCGGGCAAATATCGATGAGTTTACGATTACAACGCGTCGTGGGATCGAGGAAGTGGGCGGCGCCGATCGCGGCAAGGCGATTATTATTTTAAATCCGGCTGAGCCACCGATTTTGATGCGGGATACGGTACATTGTGAAGTGAAAAACATGGATGAAGAGAAAATTCGTGCGTCCATTGATGAAATGATCACAGAAGTGCAATCGTACGTGCCGGGGTATCGCTTGAAGCAGGAGCCATTGTTTGATGGCAATCGTGTCACGGTGTTTCTGGAAGTGGAAGGGGCAGGCGATTATTTTCCGCCATATGCCGGTAACCTTGACATCATGACAGCGGCAGCAGTGCGTGTGGCAGAAGACTTTGCACGTCACAGACTCGCGACAGGAGGAGAACGTTATGAAACGAAACAGCGATAAACCGATTCGGATTACGGAAGTATGTTTGCGTGATGGGAGCCACAGTGTTGCACATCAGTTTACGGAAGAACAAGTACGCTCCGTGGTGCGTGCTTTAGATGACGCTGGTGTGCACTACATTGAGGTATCACATGGAGATGGGCTCGGCGGTTCGACGCTTCAGTATGGCCGCTCGTTGGTCGATGAGATGAAGCTGATTGAAGCAGCGGTGTCGGAGTGTACAACGTCTAAAATCGCTGTGCTCCAATTACCGGGCATCGGAACGGTACACGAATTGAAGCAGGCGCATGCGCTTGGTGCGAAGCTGGTACGTGTCGCAACGCATGTTACGGAGGCAGACGTATCGGCTCAGCATATTAATATGGCACGCGAACTGGGCATGGAGACACTCGGCTTTCTGATGATGACGCATACCGCTACACCAGAAAAGCTGCTGGAGCAGGCGAAATTGATGGAAAGTTACGGGGCGGAAGCAGTCTATGTGACGGATTCTGCGGGGGCGCTACTGCCAGACGATGTACGGGAGCGCGTGCGTCTGTTGCGTCAGGAGCTGTCATGTGAAATCGGCTTCCATGCGCACAACAATCTGTCGCTTGCGGTTGCTAATACACTGGCTGCCATTGAAGAGGGGGCAACCCGTATCGATGGAAGCGTACGCTGCCTCGGTGCGGGAGCGGGGAATACACAGACAGAAGTATTGATCGCGGTACTCGCTCGTCTTGGAGTGGATACCGGTGTTGATTTATATAAAATGATGGATTTAGCCGAAGACGTGGTCGGTCCGATCTTACCGCGCTCGCAGGAAATCCGCAAAGGCAGTCTGGTAATGGGCTATGCGGGTGTGTATTCTAGCTTTCTTCTTCATGCGGAGCGGGCGGCTGCTCGCTTTGGCCTGGATGCACGCGATATTCTCGTCGAGCTTGGCCGTAGGAAAGCGATTGGTGGACAGGAAGATATGATTATCGACGTAGCAGCAGATATTGCCAAACAGCGTAAGCAGGAGGTCGTTCAGTAATGAGTTTAACACCAGAACAACTAGAACAATGCGTGGATATTGTGGAACACGGTGAAGCGGAACGCCAAGAAATCGACCGTCTGACAGAACAATATCCGAACTTGACAATGGAAGAAGCGTATGACATTCAACAGCGCCTCATCGCGCGCAAACAGGAGCAGGGCCAGCGTGTTCTAGGCCGTAAGCTTGGATTAACGAGCCGTGCCAAGCAGCAGATGATGGGTGTGCATGAGCCGACATACGGCACGCTTGTTGATTATATGCTGATTAATGAGGGTGAACCTGTCTGTTATTCGGAACTGATTCACCCGAAAGCAGAGCCAGAAATTGCATTTTATTTAAAAGAAGACCTGGAAGGACCAGCCGTAACCGGTGCACAAGTGCTGGCTGCCACGGAATACGTGTTTCCTGCGCTTGAAATTATCGATAGCCGATATCGCGATTTTAAATTTACGCTGGTTGATGTGATTGCGGATAATTCATCTTCGGCACGCTATGTGCTCGGCGGCAAGCCAAGCCGCGTGACCGATCTTGATTTGAGCCTGATGGGCATGGTGTTTTATAAGAACGGGGAGATTGTCGATACAGCAGCAGGAGCAGCTGTGCTCGGCCATCCGGCAACTGCAGTCGCCTGGCTCGTTCGTAAGCTACATGAACGAGGTGAGAAGCTGTGCAAAGGGGACGTTGTGCTGAGTGGCGCATTGACCGGAGCGATTGATTTTCGTCCGGGAGATATCGTACAGGCACACTTTGAAAAACTCGGCAGCGTGACGCTGACGTGCAAGGAGTAGGAGGGAACGTATGCCGCTTATTCAAATTAATATCGTAGAAGGTCGTTCCGATGAGATGAAGCGCCAGTTGATGAAGAATGTGACAGAGGTTGTGTCCGAAACACTTGGTTCACCGAAAGAAGCGATTCGGATTCTGATTAATGAAATGCCGAAAAACCACTGGGGCATTGGTGGAGTACCGATGTCTGATCTCAAAAAATAAGAACAGCGGAGGAGAACCTATGCCACAGACAAAAGTAGACGTGCGTGAAGTGAAGCTGTATATTAACGGACAATATGTGGATGCGACGTCGAACCGCCTGTTCGATGTGCATGATCCATCGACAGGGGAGCTAATTGCCCGGGTTCATGAAGCGAGTGAAGCAGACGTACATGATGCGGTCATGGCAGCACGCCGCGCGTTTGAAGAAAGTGAATGGCGGACGATGCCGGTGAAACAGCGCTGTGCACTTGTGCGTCGGATGGGCGATATTATGATCGAACGGAAGGAAGAATTAGCCCGTCTTGAAGCATTAGATGTAGGTAAACCGTATCGTGATGCGCTCGAACACGAAATTCCGCGTGCCGCGAACAATATGAAGTTTTTCGCAGATTTTATTGAACAGCATGGTTCAGAAGCGTTCCCAGTTGATGATCAGTTCTTGAACTATACGCTGTATGAGCCAGTCGGGGTAGCAGGGTTGATTACGCCGTGGAATCTTCCGTTCATGCTTACGACATGGAAGCTAGGGCCGTGTCTGGCGACAGGCAATACAGCGGTGATTAAGCCGGCGGAATTAACGCCGCTTACGGTAAGCTTACTTGGCGAAATTGCTAAAGAAGCTGGCATTCCAGACGGGGTTGTGAATGTCGTGCAAGGGTTCGGTCCAAGGTCAGCGGGTGAGTTCATGACGACGCACCCGGAGATTGATCTGATTACGTTCACAGGCGAGACAGCGACAGGTAAAGCGATCATGAAAGCGGGATCGGATACGTTGAAGCGTGTATCTTTTGAGATGGGCGGCAAAGCAGCGAACATCGTATTTGCGGATGCAGATCTCGATCAAGCTGTATCGACCTCCATTCGTGCCGCATTTATGAATGCAGGGCAAGTATGTCTGGCAGGTTCGCGCTTACTTGTACAGCGTGATATTTATAATACGTTCGTTGATAAACTTGTAGAAGCAGCCAGTCGTCTGAAAATCGGTGATCCGCAAGATCCGACTACAAATTTGGGACCGCTAATCGGTGAGGAGCATTATCGTAAAGTAACTGGATATTTGGAAGTAGCCGCACAGGATGGAGCAGTGCTTGCATACGGTGGCAGACGTCCGGAACTGCCGGAACATTTGCAGAACGGCTACTATCTGGAACCGACAATTTATACGCATGTAAGTAACCAAATGCGCGTCTGCCGAGAAGAAATTTTCGGACCAGTTGTTGTAGTCGTGCCGTTCGATACGGAAGAGGAAGCGATTCAAATCGCCAACGACACTGAATACGGACTGAATGGGATGCTGTGGACGAGTGATGTGAAGCGGGCGCACCGTGTAGCCGCAAAAATTCGGGCTGGTACAATCTGGGTGAACTGCTGGTTCGTGCGCGATTTACGTGCACCGTTCGGGGGCTTCAAAAAGAGCGGCATCGGACGAGAAGGTGGTAAGTTCAGCCTTGAATTTTTCACAGAAGCAAAAAATGTTTGCGTAAGCTTGGTTGAATAAAAGTTTCAGGTATAGAAGTGGACGTTCCTCTAGAGGAAAGTAGCAGGCTGTCGAGAAAGTCTCGACAGCTTTTTACGTTTACATATAGTATCTACTCGACTACGCCATTTTTTTTGATTTTTACTACGGGTATGATCGATACTTTTGCCTTTGAGAACTCCAAGGGCCAGTGATCCTCAACCTTTTTCCATTCTGAATATTGGTAAGCGCGTGCCTGCCATCCGAATCCAAAGGGATCAAGTTGTTTCTTTTGTGCTTTTTTAATTAGACCATTCAGTTCCTTTGTGAACTGCTTGGTAAGGATGGCTTCAAGCTGCTCCTTATTTTTGGTTACATTCATATCGAATGTACGTTCAGTTAAATCAACATTCATCTCCAGCTGTACAATAAAAGAAAAATGATTATGCTCATGAGTAATCGAAATCTTACGTTTGGCTTTATAAACATCGATGGATGTAAAATCTGTCCCTTTTTTGTTTTGCAGCGGGTTTGGAGTTTTAAAAGAAAAAGGGGGCATATGCATCGTAAAAGATACTGGCGGGTGTTCACTTTTTTGCAGCATTAGAAGGAGGGCACTTTCATGACGATCGAGTGACAGCTCATACATTCCTTTTTTATTTAAAAGAGCTGAGCCGGTTATCGTAAGCGCCTTTGGTCCCTTCTTGATTTCGGTAATGAAGGGAGTAATTCCTTTATCGAACGCTATTTTATGAAAATGTTGTGCGGTAACAAAAACTCCTTGATTTGAATCTCTTCCTACATCGACTACGTTTTTTATGTACATAGGCAGGATTGGTTTATCGTTAAATTTACTGTTTATTAGCGGAGCAATGGGTCCTTTTACAACAACCAGGCACATATTCCCTGAGTTTTTTGCATCCCGATAAATACTATCAAGCAAAGTCATAACCCCTTGTTTTTTCAATAAGTGCTCGCTAAACATAATGACTTGTACTTTTCCAGTCGTGATCTTTCCATTCATCATACTGTCAAATATTTGTCTAGCTTGTCTGTTGGTATTCACTTTTGCGCTGTGGATTTCATATTTGTTCTTTGCTTCTTTATTGAAAACAGGGTTCAACTGATAGACCGTTAATTTTCCTTTTTCATCTATATCTAACGCGTACACTAACGATAAGGTTGTTTCCTCCACACTAAGTCGGTCTCCACAACCTGAGAGAAATAGTAAGTAAAAACAGAGTAGAATAAGCTTAGCCTGTTTTTTCACGAGATCTTCCTCCCCTCCAGTATGTATACACCGTCACATATAAAAAGAATAGAACAGGAAACGTATACCCTACAATGTAATCTACAAACCCCCACCATTTCTTTAGGATTTCAAGTTCTTCATAAGAAAGCGTGAATACAGCAGATAAAATTACAATAAACGGTAATACAAGATAAGGGATTTTCCACTTTGGTTTATTGAAAAGCTGGCGAAGACTATCTATGACAAAAAAGATATAAGGTATAATTGCAGTAGAGAAAACAAAAATATAAAACGATAAAAAGATAATTTCCAATCGTTCAAGGAATGGAAATTTGATGGGCTTGACAAGTGTAAGCGTAGGCCATAAAAATTGTGTGATTTCATCGGGACTAAAATAAACAAAGCAGCTTATTGTGATTTGCAAATAGATGATTAATGTAAGCGTGTTAGCAATCAACATTCCTTTAACGGCAGATTGTTTGTTTTTTAGATAGGGATAAAAGAGAACGGCCATTTCAAATCCCAAAAAACCTACAGCTGTTTCTTTTACCCCATGAAGGATCGGAAGCCATCCATCTTTTAAAATAGGGAGGATATAAAGCCACTGACTGTCTTTAAGTGGGATAAGCAGTAAGGCAGGCAAAAAAAGTGTGAAGAAAAAAACAAAGACAGCATAGCGTGCTATAACGTTTACACCTCCGCGAAAAAGAGGAAAAGCACTGCACATAAAGAGTGCCGCTATGACATAGCGAGGCATATGGGGTAAAATCCATTCCTGAAGGAGAAATAATGTGATGAATAGAATGGAGATGGCAGAAAACGTAGCGTGAAATATCCATAAGATCATGAACACTTTCCCTAGTGTCTTTCCTGTGTAACGGATTAAGATTTCCTGAAAAGTTTCTCCAGGGTGTTTGGACATGAAGGAAATCACACATAGGCCAGCTATAGTAGCCAACATCCATCCAAGGATAATCGAAATCCATCCGTCTGTTCCTGCGGTTTTCGCTAAGGATGAAGGAAGTGTTAATATACTGGTGGCTACCTCGACTCCATGAATGGCGAGGACATACTGCATGAAGCTTATTTCTTTGAATGTATTCATGGGTCCTCCTTATGGTTTGGTGTACTTCCTTGCCGGTTTATTTGTTTAGGACGGATGGATAGAGGGCGCTTTTTCATCATCCAGATCGGTAAGCGAAGAAACGTATCTTTTATGTCTGGTATGCTCGAAAATGAAAGGAAGTTCATGTAGGGACTTCCTAATGACTTTAAAGACAGTAAATGTCCGATCAGTAACATCATTCCCGAAATGATGCCGATCATCCCGAATATAGAAGCGAGAATCATCATAGGGAAGCGAAGGATTCGGATTCCAGCTGACATGTCTAGATTTGGAATGATAAAAGAAGCGATGGCGGTCAAAGCTACTACGATTACCATGATATTGCTGACAAGCCCGGCTTGCACGGCAGCTTGTCCAATTACGATACCCCCAACTACCCCTATCGTTTGTCCGATAGGTGCAGGGAGACGAATGCCGGCTTCACGAAGCATCTCCAGGGCTAGTTCCATCAGCAGCGCTTCAATAAGGGGAGGGAAAGGAACTTTTTCCCGTGATTCGGCAATAGATAAGAGCAGTTTAAGCGGAACAATTTCATAATGAAAAGAAACCATGGCGATATAAAACGCAGGCGCAAAAATAGCAATGAAAGCTCCAATAAAACGGAGCAGGCGAATGAAGGAGGCGATAAGCCATCGGATATTATAATCATCAACAGTTTGAAAGAACGAAGAAAAAGACATAGGTCCAATCAGAACCCCTGGCGAGCGATCTATAATAACGGCGATTCGCCCCTGTAGAATATGAGAGGCTGCCGTATCAGGGCGTTCTGTAATGATAAATTGAGGGAAAGGTGTATAGGAATGATCTTCAATAAACCCCTCTAACTCACCGGTGCTAAGAATCGTATCCACTTTGATTTGTGTAATTCGCTTCTGCATTTCTTGAAGAAAATCTTGATTTATAACATCCTGGAGATAAAGTAGCGAGACGGTTACTTTTCCCCGGTCACCGACTGTACACTTAGTGACTTTTAATTCCCGAGTAGGGATATACCGACGAATCATTGAAATATTTTGACTGGCTGTTTCGGTGAAACCTTGATGCGAACTTTTAATCGATGATTCTACTTGCGGTTCCTGGATGGCACGCTGTGGCCAATTTTGTGTTTCAAACCCGAATGCAAAAGAACATCCGTCAATAAACAGTATGCTTTTTCCACCAAGAAGGTCCTGTTCAATCTCAGACCACTGCTCCATTTTTTTGATGGGGCTCATAGAGACTGTTAATTCCAAAGGGCCTTCTTGATCCCACTTTTTAGATAGAAGTGGCGGAAGGATATCTTTATTAATCATGTTCCGATCTACTAAGCCATCTATATAAAAAAGAGCAGCCTTTTTTTCTGTTTGTAATAAGAGTTCGTGAGAAGTAAGATCCGGCATATTACTAAAAAGTTTGGCTAGATCCTGCATATTAACAGAGAGGGAAGAATCAATCTTGCTGTGCAGGAGAGCAGTCGCTTCATTTTGTGTAGGAAGTGCGTTCTTTCCTCTGATCCAATTGGTGAAAAAAGTCATGTTGTTCCTCTTGATCCACTTTTATTTTTATTTAGTATGTGTAGTGTGGATAAGAAGATACGCTTTAATTTTTTGAGTCTATGTAAAGTGTAGCCTCGCTGAAAAAAGGGGGAAGCGGGATATTTTGGATGAATGTGCTCGCTCTGGTAAAAATAAAGAGGAAAGTCGGCAGGAAATAGCGAATGATTTATAGTAGATAATGACCGAGTATGCCGATGTGTATTTTATTTTGAGGAGGACATAACTATGTATGATATTCTCGTAATCGGAGCCGGACCAGCCGGGGCAAGTGCTGCTCTTATCGCGGCAAAATCAGGCAAGAAAACGCTACTTCTGGACAGCAATCAAAGTATTACAAAAAAAGCGTGGATTGAAAACCACTATGGTGTAAGAGAGATCACAGGACCTGCTCTTGTTGAACTCGGACAGGAACAGGCGAAAAAGTTCGGTGCCGAGCTTGTGCAAACAAAAGTAGAGAACATCGAAAAAGCGAGCGAAGGACTGCGGGTTGACACAGAAAACGGTTCGTTTGAAGCACGCCATGTCATTCTTGCAACCGGTCTTTTCACTGATCTGGCAGAAAAGATCGGTGTTCAAACAAAGTCGGGTACCGAACCGCGCGTCAAAACAATTGTTGATGTTGATGCTCTCGGGAAGACAAGTGTAGAAGGCATCTGGGCCGCAGGTGGTATTGCGGGGAAAAGCTTGCATACGATTATTGTAGCAGGCGACGGTGCGAATGTTGCCATTAACATTATTAGTGAGTTGAACGGCGAACGATATGTCGACCATGACGTATTAAAATAATTTGGTGTGATCCTTCGTATTATTGGGGAGGCAATGTCTAAAAAGGGGTAGAGAGTAGATGACAACCTTATTTTCTCCATTCGCAAGTAAAGATTTACACGTGAAAAATCGTATCGTTCTGCCGCCGATGTGCCAGTATGAAGTACATAAAGAAGACGGGATCCCGACTGACTGGCATTTTGTGCATTATGTCAGCCGGGCTGTTGGTGGCTTTGGCCTGATTATTTTGGAGATGACGGCAGTCGAACCGGATGGCCGGATCACAAATCGCGATCTTGGTCTGTGGTCGGATGAGCACATTCCAGCGTATAAAAGAATCGTGAATCAGCTGCACGAATACGGCGCAAAAGCGGCGATTCAGCTCGGACATGCCGGAAGAAAAGCGACAGATGCCGCCATTCCGGTTGCGCCGTCGGCGATCCCATTCGATCAGGCATCAAAAGTTCCGCAGGCATTAACAGCGGAAGAAATCGAGCAGCAGATTGACTATTTCCAACAAGCAGCGCTGCGTGCTGTGCAGGCAGGATTTGACACGATTGAGATTCATGGTGCACATGGCTACTTGTTGCATCAATTTCACTCTCCGCTTACCAATCAGCGGGAGGATGAGTACGGACGCGACTTGACCCGATTCGGTGTAAAAGTTGTTGAGGCTGTTAAGAAAGTCATTCCAGAATCGATGCCGCTAATTATGCGTGTGTCGGCACAGGAGTATGTCGAGGGTGGATACGACGTTTCGTATGCGATCGACATCTGCCGCGCCTACAAAGAAGCAGGCATTGACATTTTTCACATTACATCTGGCGGGGAAGGCCCGATCGGTTCTGGCGGTAGACCGGGAGTGGAAGCTGGGTATCAAGTGCCACTTGCTCAGGCTGTGAGAGAGGCGCTTGCAGTTCCGGTGATTGCGGTTGGAAAGCTGGAAAACCCGGCTGATGCGGCACGTGTTGTGGAGAGTGAGCAAGCGGACTTTGTGGCAATTGGCCGTGGGGCGTTGCGCAATCCTTTCTGGGCGCTTCACGTCGCGCAGGCTGAAGGGAATAAAGAAGTCATTCCGGCTGCGTATCAACGAGCATTTTAAAAAAGAAAAAACATCCTGTATCCACCCTGATGCATAGCGGTCGGATACGGGATGTTTTTTATTGAAGGAGCAAACGAACGTGGGAATTTGAAATGGATGTTTATCACTTTAATGGTAATAAACTAAAAATTTGTAGTAAAATAAAAATTGTAAATAAGGAGGTAGGTATCCAGAAAGTATTTTACGTCGTATTGAAGAAGACGATAAAGTAGGTGCCTCAAAAGGAGTGGTTGTTATGAACAAAGAATCTAAACGTAGAATAGCGATGCTTTTTATTTTAGTACCCATTTTACTATCAATTTATTTAACCTTTAAAAGCGAGTTTTTGATACCAAAAGGGTATGACTTAGCAATTGAAGGCTATGTAATATCTAGAACCTTGATGATTATTTTTACATTTTATTTATTGACGCAAGCTGGATATTACATTATTAAAAACACAAAAGACTAACACGGCTTTTCAACCGCAACTTCGGCATGAAAATGGGTGTTGCGGCGAGTATGGACCGAAGTGGTAAGAGGAAGAGAAGGACATAAGAAGAGGCTACCCCGTTCGCCATATTCTGGCTTTTAAGACAGCCTTCTTCCTCATCCATTTTATTTTTTACTTTCGACACACTCGTTCCAGGCTGTCATTCCACCTTCAAGTGAAACCGCGTTTCGTCCGCGTTCTCGCAGTAGCTGGGCTGCTTTCCCGGCTTTGTTTCCGGTTGTACAGACGGTAATGATTTGTACGTCCTGCGGCAGACGATCAATCCGATCGAGGGCTTCCTTATCGTTGTCTCGCATGGCGACATAGGCAATATTATGAGTTTCTCGTCCCTCTACATGCAGACTCCCTGCCTCGTATTTTTCCACATCTCGCACATCGAGAAACAGAACAGGCTTTCCTTCCGTGAGTATGTTCTGTACTTGTTGTGGTGATAGTTTCTCGTTATTCATTTTGTATAACCTCCCTTTTTTTGTTCATTGTAGCACAGTTTTTTATGTACACTCATTATTTACATGTAAAAATGTATCAAGAAACCGGCGGGCGCTCTGTGACACATATCGATCACGAAGCCAGATTACCGCTGACTCGGACTGAATGTTAGCATCGATAATATTCAGGATGGAAAACTCCTGTGCGGACTGCCTGGTTAGTGCAGATGTGGGGAGCAAGGTAACGCCTACGCCTTCCCGGACGAGTGAGAGGAGCATGCTGGCGTTTGGGCATTCGCATACGACATTCGGTTTACATCCGTGCCGCCGGAATTCTTCCATTGTTACTTCATACGTTCCCGTTCCGTTAATGCGGTGCAAGAGCAGCAGGGGAACTTTCGCCAGGTCCTGTACTTGTATGCTGCCATCTGGAAAACGAGTTTCCCACTCCTTTGGCATAACTGCAACGAACGGCTCGGACGGCAGTGGAATCGAGGCGAAGGTGGTCATGTCCACTGGCAAGCGTACAAGCGCAAGCTCGATTTTTCGGTCGTGCAACTCTTCTGATAATCGGAAGGAATCCCCTTCACGCAATTGAAAACGAAGGAGCGGATAGTGTTCGCGGAAGTGGCGAATGCGCTCGGGCAGATGGGAAAAACAAGATTGCACACAGCCGATTGATAGCACGCCGCTGATCCCTTTACCGACTTGTTGTACTTCGGTTACGGTTTCCGTAAGATGGTGCAACAGTTGCTCCGCTTTTTCATATAAGGCCGCTCCCGCCTGTGTGAGCTCCATCTGTCTGCCGTTCCGCTCTAGCAACAGTACACCAAGTTCTTGCTCAAGAAGTTTGAGCTGCAAGCTCAGCGGTGGCTGCGCCATGTGCAGCCTTTTTGCGGCCCGGGTAATCTGTCCTTCCTCTGCGATTGTTACAAAATACCGCAGCTGTTTAATATCCATTTGATCGCTCCTGTCTGCTGTTTTCTATACTTTTTACATATACATAATCAATAAAATCGGTATTTTTCATATAGAGTAGCACATGCTAGTATAATAAATAAAGAAAATTAAGTAATTTCAGATAATATATGAGGAGGAGTTATACATGGCAGCACGTACGGGACAGCAGTATTTGGACGCGCTTACTGCGGCGAATAACGAAGTATGGATTCACGGAGAGCGGGTGGAGAAAGTAGCGGAACATCCGGCGTTCCGCAACATTGTGCAAAGTATGGTGAATCTGTATGATCTTCAGCATGAAAAAGCAGACAAAATGTTGTATACGTCACCGACAACCGGCAATCAAGTCGGCCTGTCGTTTATTGAACCGAAAACAAAAGAAGACCTGTTCGCTCGCCGTGAGATGATCACAGAATGGGCGCGCTACTCGGGCGGCATGATGGGCCGTTCCCCGGATTATCTGAATACAAGCGTTATGTCTTTCGGTACAGCGGGTTCGTTCTTTGCCCAGGGTGATCCGCGCTTTGCAGAGAATGCACGTAATTATTATGAATACTGTCGAGAGAATGACATTAGCCTGACGCATACGCTCATTCACCCGCAGGCGAATCGTTCTAAAATGCAGTCGGAGCAAAAGGACCCGTATCTTTCAGCCCGCATTGTCGAGAAAAATGCAGATGGTATTGTGGTAGATGGCTGTCGCCTGTTAGCCACACTCGGCGGAGTAACAGACGAAATTGTTGTGTTCCCTTCTACGTTGAACAAGGCGACATCGCAGGATGACCCATATGCGTTTGCGTTTGCGATTCCAAACAATACACCGGGTCTAAAATTCATGTGCCGTGAATCATTTGATTATGGCCGTAATCAGTGGGATCATCCGCTTGGCGCACGATTTGATGAAAGCGATGCCATTGTAGTATTTGATAAAGTGCTAGTGCCGTGGGAGCGCGTGTTTGTGTGTGAAAGCACAGACATTTGTAACCGTACCTATGTAGAGACGAATGCCGTCGTTCATATGACGCATCAAGTTGTCGCGAAAAACATCGCGAAAACAGAATTTACACTCGGTGTCATCTTGAGCATTATTGATGCGATTGGCATTGAGCAGTTCCAGCACGTGAAAGAAAAAGCGTCGGAAGTGATGATCGCGCTTGAAGTGATGCGCTCGCATATGTACCGTGCCGAACATAATGCAGCGATTGATAAATACGGCAATATGACGCCGGACTTTGCACCGCTTAATGCGGCACGTAACTGGTACCCAAAAATGTATCAGCGTATTGTTGAAATCATTCGTATCTTAGGTTCCTCTGGCTTGATGGCCATTCCGACAGAGGCAGATTTTGATCATGCCGAGATTGGCCCGCTTATGCACCGCTTTAACCAGGGGGCAAACATCGACGGTTACGATCGTGTGCAGCTGTATCGCCTCGCATGGGATATTGCAATTAGCGCATTCGGCAATCGTCAGGCACTGTATGAGTACTACTTCTTTGGGGATCCGGTTCGCATGTCGAATGTATATTATGACATGTACAACAAGCAGCCGTACAAAGATCTCGTAACGGAGTTCTTGAGCCGTGTTAAAAATCCAAATCATAAATATGCAGGTGTATAGCCTGTAAGTGAACGGCAGGTGGACCGGTGAGAAGAGCATTCTTTTCCCGGTCTACTTGAATGTGTGGCACGGTCATATAAGAGAGTAAAAGGAGTGAAATTAGATGAGCAGAGCAATAATCAAGCGCTTCGGGAGACTACAGACAGAAGAGGCATGGGTGAATCTGGGTGAACACACACTGGAGTTGAACGATAGACAGTATGATATCAACCAGCTTGCCTTTGCGGCTCCGATAGCGGGCATGATCTATGGGACACAATTGAACTACAAAGGGGCGCTTACCGCACTGGGTGGGGCAGTCAATGAAGCACCGTATATGGCGGCACCTAAAGCCCCGATTTTGTACATAAAGCCAGCGAATACAATTGCCGCGAATGGGGCTAGGATTCCCTTGCCGGATGATGTGCCAAAGCTTGCGATGGGAGCGGCACTTGGTGTTGTCATCGGTCACAGCGCGACCCGTGTGTGTGAGTCGGAGGCACTCGACTACGTAGCTGGCTATACGGTAGTGAATGATGTAAGCATTCCGCATGCGAGTGTGTACCGCCCGGCGATTGCCCAGCAAGCACGGGACGGATTCTGCCCGATTGGCCCGTGGGTAATCGAGCGGGATGCTGTCGCAGACCCGGATGCACTCGGGGTGCGGGTGTTCATTAATGGGGAGTTGCGTCAGAAAAATACGACTGCGAATCTGATTCGTTCGGTGACACGTCTGCTGGTAGATGTGACGGATTTTATGACGCTAAATCCAGGGGATGTGCTGCTTGTCGGTGTACCGGAAGATGCCCCGCTCGCCGGAGCAGGCGATCAGGTGCGGATCGAGATTGATGAAGTCGGCTGGCTTGAGAATACGGTTGTACCGGAGCGTGACTGGATGAAGGAGGGAGCTGTATGAAACGAGCACGTGTAGCGTATGGCGGAGCGATTCATAGCGCGGTTGAAATGGAGGGGAGCGTGAAGCTGGCGGATGGGCGTGTGGTGGCAGAGGATGCGGTAGTCTGGCTGCCGCCGATTGAGCCGCGCACCGTGTTTGCCCTTGGTCTGAATTATGCGGATCATGCGGCGGAGCTGGCGTTTACGGCACCGACTGAACCGCTTGTGTTTCTCAAAGGGCCGAATACGTTCATCGGCCATCGCGGCCAAACGCGCCGTCCGGCGGATGTGACATATATGCATTATGAATGTGAACTCGGTGTCGTCATCGGTCGTTCCGCACGCAAGGTAAAGCGGGAAGACGCATATGACTACGTGGCAGGCTATACGGTTGCGAACGATTATGCGATCCGTGACTACTTAGAGAACTATTATCGTCCGAATCTGCGAGTCAAAAACAGGGACACATGCACACCGATCGGCCCATGGCTTGTGGATGCTGCGGATGTAGCCGATCCAATGAATCTGGCGCTGCACACATATGTAAACGGCAAGCTCGTACAGCAAGGGACTACAGCGGACATGATTTTCAGTATTCCCGTGCTGATTGAATACTTGAGTAGTTTCATGACGTTAAATGCAGGGGATGTGATTCTCACCGGCACGCCGAAGGGCTCGGTTGATACGAAAGTGGGCGATGAAGTTATAACAGAGGTTGAGGGCATTGGGCGCCTGGTCAATACGATTGTGGGGGATGAAGTCTGATGCCGCATATTATTGTCGAATACACGGATAACATTAAGGTAGAAGGTGATATTTCCGGCCTCCTCCGAAAAATCAATGATGTCCTCATTGGTCGTGCGCCTCTGTTTCCGGTCGGTGGCATTCGTTCGCGGGCGATTGAATTGCAAGATTATTGCGTGGCGGACGGAACAGAGGATGATGCGTTCGTCCATGTGACGCTAAAAATTGGTGCAGGACGGTCTGAAGCAGACAAGCAGGCTGTATGCGATGAGTTATTTGAGAAGGTAAAGGAGCATTTTGCCGAGTTGTTTGCGACACGCTATCTGGCGCTGTCGATGGAACTGGTAGAATTTAGTGAAGTAGGGACGTATAAGCATAACAATATTCATGCGCGTTACAAGAAATAGTGTTCGGAGCTGTCGAAAAATTGGAAGCTAGTTCGGCAGCTCACGTAATCGTAAATGCCACTTGTACACAATGGAGAGCATACGCAGTATGGTCACAGCTATGAACAGCGAATACAATTCAACTACATTATGAGTATCCACCCATCCCATGCCAATCACGACGCCGACTAAAATCGCCCATACGGCATAAATCTCCTGCTGGAGAATCATCGGTTTTCGGCGGGCTAATACATCACGCAGCATGCCCCCGCCAATGCCTGTTACAATAGAAGAAAGAATAACGGCTCCAAGCGGCAAATGGAAGCTAAGAGCAAAAATCGCTCCCTGTATCGCAAATGCGGATAACCCGACGGCATCAAAAAAGTCATTCCAGCGATTCCAGGAATGCAGCCAGTTTTTAGGTAGCATATAAATGATCGTAATAGCTGCTAACGCAATGTACAGCAGAGAGCCCTGCTCCCATATTGGTTTAACGGGTAAGCCCATTAATACACAGCGAATATAGCCACCTCCGAACGATGCAGCCAAACCGAGGACGTATACCCCGAATATATCGTATTTTTCCTGCAGGGCAACAATGGCACCGCTAAAAGCAAATGCAATGATCGCCATACTATTAAAAAAATCCCACTCCATGTTGATCGCCTCAAGTCGAAAAGTCATTTTACAAAATGCTGATTCAAAGTATAAAGTTGTAAGCGTTTTTCACTCAATGTGGAAGTAACCAAAAAAAGTGCTGTTTGTTTGTGGATTTCCACAAATGACGAAGAGGGCAGCTTTTTGTGATATCGATAACGTTTGGGGGTGAGGGAGTGGGAGAAGAGAGGAGCCGTTCGTTTGGTTACGCTTGCAGGGAAGCTGGGACTGTCCGCTCCGGGAGCCCGGCGAACTCGCCCGCAAAGAAAGTTCTACGATGTTGATTCGCCGAAGGATTGCGGGCAAAGGCCCGTTCGACGTTCTCCCTCCGCTGAGTAGGCGCGTAAAGGCACTCTCTTGCTCCACCCTTCTCCCACTCCCCGCACAACGTTTCGGTTTACAAAAAACATGCACGCCAGAACGCTTCCTTATTTTTTACTTGTAGAGCAAAGCTCAGCCTCTTGATTATACTTGAGGGTTTTCATCCAAACTGCGTTAGGAGCGGGATCGGGCGGGGCAACGGAACGCCTGTACGCGACTCCCTAGCGGAAGGGGCTAGACGAACGGGCTTTTGCCCACAATGCTTCGCTGCAAATACATCGCGGGCATGTTTTGTGGGCGAGTTCGTCTGGCACCTGGAGCGGACAGTCCCCACTTCTCTGTAAGCGTACCAAAGTGACGAGGCCCTACCCGATCCCGCTCCTCCACCACACTTTGGAGAAACCCTCCACCAAGAACAAGAGACTGCCTCGGCCTCTTGATTTATGTTTGTCACACTTCAAAAACTCAGATAAAATCAAACATATAGATAAAACATAGGGCGGGGATTGTATGATTGCTCAAACTTCCTCTTCTCCTGCGCAAAAAACAGCGCCTACGCTGCGAATACAGGAGAAACTGCAAGGTATTTTTATTGGACTGTTAGCCTGTGGATACATTCTGCTCCAGTTTTTTCATCAGCACTGGTTGGAGATAGGGCTTAGTATTATAATCGGACTTATCATTGTCACGATTCTACCAACGCTTCGGGGTAGCACGATGGTCGTGAGCGTAGTTCTTCTCGTAGGTGGCATCATCTTGTTAAGTGCGAATCGGGCTCCTGTTCAAGAGTGGCTGGCCGGTTTTCGGATTAACTTAACGCTGGTGGCGCTTTTTATTTTTTCCCCATTGCTTGGGATTCCGATAAAAATAGGCGGATACGTGCAGGCATTGAAGAGTGTATTTAAGGAAAAGATGAATCAGCCTTACTTTTTCTTTCTCGGATCGTCGATCTTAACGCATATACTTGGAACTGTGCTGAATATCGGATCGACGGCGATTGTGTATCATCTGTCAACTGCTTCTAAAATTCGGGTCCCCCGTTTGTTAGCAGATGGGATCAGTCGAGGATTTGGGAGTGCGATCTTTTGGTCGCCGTACTTCGCAGCCATGGCGCTTGTGCTCAGTCAGCTGCCGATTACCTGGTCATCGATTGTACTACCTGCGATCGGTCTTGCTCTGATCAGCTTTGTCGTTAGCTTGCTCATTGATTTGCCGATTATTAGACAGGTCACGGCTGAGGATAATCAGGATGATGAAGAGGAGATCGTACATCAAACAGCAAGGACGAGTGGCATTAAAAAAGTAGTCGAGCTATTTAGTATCCTTCTCGCAATTATGGCGATTGTTTTAGTTATTGAGAGGCTATCTAATTTTGGAATGGTCGTCATTATTTGTCTCGTCTCGCTTGTTTTTTCGTTTGTATGGTGTATGCTAGCAGGGAAAACAGGTGAGTACGTACGAGAGCTTCGCGATCATACGTTTCTTTCAATTCCCCGGATGAAAAAGGAAGTTGTGTTATTTTTAGTGGCCGGATTTTTTAGCAGCGCGTTAAGTCATGTAAACCTGGGTACTTTTTTTGTGGAGCAGCTCAATCAAGTATTCGGATCTTTTATCATCGGTAAGGCGTGTTTTCTATCGATCCTCGTTGTACTTTCGGCGATGATTGGCTTGCATCCGATCATCATGATTAGCATTTTTGTGACAACGATCCAACCGGAGCTGATCGGAGTGAGTAATGCATTTTTTGCGGTGCTGCTTCTGGGGAGTTTTGGGATCGCGAATGTGATTTCGCCAGCATCAGGTGCGAATAATTTGCTTTCGAATGTGTTAAGGGCAGACATATTGGATGTCTCGATTCGCTGGAATCGTAACTATGTGTTCGCAATGGCTATTATTTTGCCGATTTATTTGCAACTCATTCGTTTGTAAGGCATGCTATAACGTAGAGGATGAATCCAGGCAAGGTGGTCATAGTGGTGAATTATATTGTAATGGATACAGAAATAAATGGACGTGTATGGAAAAGTCCGAATCCGATGGAAATCATTTCGATCGGTGCAGTAAAAATTACAGAGGAAGATATAAAAAACAAGACGTATACGTGTGAACGTTTTTATGAATACATTAAACCGGTGTATACATATACCGATTACGCGCGGAAGTTTACGAAAATACCGAGACAAACGATCGCAAAAGCTGAGTCGCTCGTGCGTGTGGTAGAAAAATTTAAGCGCTGGATTGGAGAAGAAGAGTACGTATTTATTGGATGGAGCGATTCAGATAAGCTCGCTTTGCTGCGTGATTGCAAAATGCACAAGATGGATGGGGAATGGATAGATCCGTATATTGATCTACAGGCATACATCAAAAGGTATGTTCCGGAGTCCAATCAGCAACAGCTTTCCTTGAAAAATGCGGTTGAAGTATTCGGTTTGCACTGGATCGGGGAAGAGCACGATGCGCTCGATGATGCGATGAACACGGCGAAAATATTTACGTTGCTGTGTGAAGATAAAACAGGAAATATCATTCAAGAATTTATGCGGGGTAGTTCGTGTAAGGTGTACCGGAAGTGTAAGCGATGCGGCACGTTTTATTATCCGAAATCAAATCGGCTTAAACGGGCGAAAGTATGCAAGCAGTGTTTTACGGAAGCGCAGAGAGTGCGGATAGAATGAACAAAAACCAGGTGTAGAGGAACGTCTCTGCACCTGGTTTTTGTTTTAGGCTTTGAAGTATGTGGCGAATAGTAGCATTGGAATACGGACAAGGTAAGAGAAGAAAAATGACACAGGGGGAACACGCATGAAAAGGAAACTTTTTCTCGGAACTTTTTTAGCACTACTACTATTTCAAGGCACAAGTTTTGCCGCTCCGTATGATCAATATACATCAACGGGGAGGGATACATTTTGGTCGCTTGCGCAGCGGGCAGGAGTACGTGCTTCTGACTTACAAGCGATTAATCCACTCGTTGATCCCAAAAACATTTGGAAGGGGTTGCTGATTAATCTTCCGAACGGGCATAAACCAATGCCTGGATTAATCCCCGCGAGTGAAGTATCGAGAAGAACGTATACCGTTCGGAGTCAGGATACGTTTTGGACGATTTCTAAAAAATTCGGCATCAATTTTTCCTACTTGATACAGGCAAATCCAAAAATCAACGATAAACATAACATCCAACCAGGATTAGTCATCAATATCCCAACCGTTCCTCCGTCCATTTCGCCCACTGCTAATTGGGAAACAAAGGCGAATTACATCATTGGATTGGCAAAAGACCAGTTCGATGTCCCGTATGTGTGGGGAGACACCACCCCGTGGGTTGGGTTGGATTGTTCGAGCTTGACGCAATACGTATTTGGTAAAATCGGAGTTAACCTTCCCCGCACCTCAAATTGGCAATTTCAATATGGAACTCCGGTAGCAAAAGATCAATTACGCAAAGGGGACCTCGTATTTTTTAAGGAACACGGCTCTTCTATCATCACGCATGTAGGCATCTATATGGGAAATGATCAAATGATTAATGCGGATACAGGTCCTAAAGATGGCGTGCAGATTGAATACATCTTTGGTGATGATTACTATAAAGCTTGTTATGCAGGAGCAAGGCGTTTTATTAAATAACAGTACAGATTTGGTCCCCTTCTCAATGAAGTGCATTACCTGAATCCAAAACATGATTCAGGTTTTTCTTTTTTCCACTCATGTCCGTTTCCTCCATGAGTTCATTTCCATATAAATAAACAAGATAATTTTTAATGAGGGTGAGGTGGATCAATGAGTGGAAATGTGTTAGTCATTGCCGCTCATCCCGACGATGAACTCCTTGGCACCGGTGGAACGATAAAAAAGCTAATTAATCATGGATGTAAAGTCACCACCGTTATTGTCGCAAAAGGACGTAAGGAAGAGGAAGATCACATTCGGCAGTTTATGATAAAAGCAAACAAACACGTAGGAGTAGAAGAGACTGTTTTTTTGGAATATCCCAATCTATTATTGGAAACCTTTCCGCTACATGTCATCAATAAAGAGATTGAAGCCTTACTGAACAAGTATGAACCCTCTATGATTTTTACTCATCATTATGGTGACATTAATCGTGACCATCAAATTCTCTTTCAAGCCGTTCTAACGGCAGCCCGTCCCCTACCTGGAAAACAACCCGTTGAAATTCTTTGTTTTGAAACGGTTTCTTCTAGCGAATGGACCCAGCACACGAATGATAAAGCATTTAAACCGAATTATTTTGTGGACATTACAGACACAATAGACGAAAAACTGAAAGCTCTTCAGTATTATGATATGGAGATGAGGCCGTTTCCTCATCCCCGTTCTTATGAAGGAGTAAAATATTTAGCCCATGTGCGAGGAATGACAGTAGGAGTTAATTATGCAGAAGCTTTTGAAATCATAAGGAGGGTATGGAAATGACAGATAAGAAGAACCATTCGAATCAAGGTGAACGAATGAGTGAGGTCTCTTCTAAGTTGATTCCATATCCTTATTTGATTTCTGCAATGGATCAATATTATGGCATAACTCCCTCCTATAAAAAACAATCAGGGACAAAGAAAGCTCAGGCACAGGCTCAGGCAAAGCCTAGCAAAAAGATGCGTATATTACTTACGACATTTTGGAAGTACCCTGCTGTTGGAGGATTGCAGAATTATTTAACAATGCTTAAGTCTGGTTTGGAAGAACTGGGGCATCGTGTTGATATTATTGCTCCCACCCAATTTGAGAGGGATAAACTTACCGGTTTACGCAAGGAAATAAAGAAAGATAATAAACAATTTTATCGTGACCGATACGGGTGCTATAGTGAAAAGATACTAGATAATGATCGGCATCTCTACAGTTATGAAATGATGTTACGAGATATGAATTTAGAGAGATATGATATTTTCCACGCTCAGGATCGGTTTACCGCCAATATACTAGGCGCATTAAACGAACGCTACAAAAAACCACTTCTTTTCACTCCCCATGGATTTATGACCCATAGCAAATTAAAGTTCAATCTAATCGAAAAGGATTCAATAGAAGCCACATACTTTTTGTCATTGGATAGAAAAGCGATTGAAAGTTCAAGCCAGGTAATCATTCTCTGTGAAGCCTTTCGCCCCATTCTAAAAAGTTTAGGTGCCGAGGATAGCCAAATGACAACGGTTTATACCGGTATCAATTTTAGGGCGGATAACATCGAGCAGAAAGCAAAAATGTTAGAAGACAAAACGATCATTACTTGTATCTCACGTCTTCGTCCTCGTAAAGGACATAAATATTTGTTTGAAGCTCTCGCTTTACTTAAAAACCAATTAAAAAATGTTGATGTATGGATTGTAGGGGATGGGGTCATGAGAGAAGAGCTGGAGAATCAAGTTCGTGCTCTACAATTAGACAACGTCTTCTTTTTAGGAAGCAGAACCGATGTTCCTGAATTGTTAAGTCAATCCGATATTGTTGTCCTACCAACCACGAGTGATACGCTACCGATTTCGATCATTGAGGCTATGTTCGCACAACGAGCGATTATTACGACGAATTGCGGTGGTATACCGGAACTGATTCAAGATTATCATTCTGGATTACTTACTGAACCGGGAAACGTTCAACAACTAGCCGAAAAATTATCGCTTCTTTTACACGACTCAACCTTAAGGGAAACAGTAGCCCAAAATGCCAGAAAGGTTGCCAAAAAACATTTAACCGTTACGAACATGGTAAAAAAAATAGAAGAGGTGTATCGATCGTTACTATAACAGGAGGAAGAAGAAATGCAACATGATATTCCGGCAGTTGTCCTTGATTTGAGTGCAACGGGGATCGGTATTGTTCGGAGTTTGAAAGAAAAGGGAATTCGAGTTTATGCGTATGATACGAAAGGGAAATATGAAATCGGAAAAACCTGGCATGCGACCTGCGGTATTTGTCCCAATCCCGCCTCTGAGGAAGAGGAACTACTTCGATTTTTAACGAGTATCGGAAAAAACTTTGCGGAGAAAGCGGTACTTTATGCCGGTTCTGATGACTTTGTTCAGTTTATTTCCAAATACAGAACGGAATTATCTCGATACTATCGTTTCCTACTCCCAGAACACTCACTCGTTGAAGCAGTGTTAGATAAAAGATTAACGTATGAATTGGCTCGCAAGCATAACATTCCATGTCCTAAAACATTTGTGATTCACGATGAGCATCAGCTTGAACAAATCATTCATGAAGTTACCTTTCCTTGTATTTTAAAACCGGTCTATTCTTCCGATTTCCGTAAACGAATCGATCACCGGCTGTATAAAAAAGCAATCATGGTAGAGCAGGCATCAGAATTGCGAGAAGGATATCTTTTTTATCGCCAATTTGGCGAACTAATGATTCAAGAAGTGATCCCCGGAAATGAGGCGTGCATTTATTCCGTTAAAACATTTTTTGATGAACAGATGAACGTAATCGGTGTATGGATGAATCAAAAAATTCATCAATTCCCCCCTCACTTTGGCTCCACGGCTCTTGCCCTAAGTGTAAGAGATGAAGAAGTGGTGGAGGCATGTGTATCATTCTTGAATGAACTACAATTCAAAGGATTAGCGATCACAGAATTTAAAAAAGATCCAAGGGATGGGAAGTTAAAATTTATTGAAATCAATCCAAGAATTGGGTTAACACAAAGGCTATCAATTGCTTGTGGCGTTGATTTAGCCTACTTGTATTATTTGTCGCTAACCGATCAGAACCCATCGCCGGTAAATAGACAAAAAGAGGGAATCAAGTGGGTGTATTTGGTCCGTGATTTTCTTTCTTTCCGTCAAAAGCAAAAAAATGGGGAGATGACGTTCACCGAATGGATAAAGTGTTTATCAGGAGGAGAGAAGGTAGAAGCTCTGTTTGCCTGGGATGATCCTTTGCCGTTTGTGAGGAGTTTTACCTCGCACTTGCGTAATTTATGGATAAGGAAATAGGATGATGCTCTTGAAGGTGGAACGTTCAGAATGTATAGAAGCGAGGGGATTGTTCCGTTGAGCAGTAAAGAAGAAATTTTAAACAATTGGCAAAAATTTCGTTGGGGAGATAAGCTTACATCTGTTTTCGGTAATACGGTTACGTTAGTGGATCATCAAATAGAAACTCTCAAAGACTCGCGAAAAAAAACGAGTATTTGGAAACTAGTTGTTACGGATGGGATTGAATCTATTCCGGTTGTTCTTAAAATTTTCAAACTGCCACTGAAAGAAAATCAAATGGTTGAAATTAATATGTATCAGAGAGCTTATACACTTTTGCAGGAATTTATGCCGCAAATGTATTGGATCGAGAATGTAAACAAGGAAGAAATCTGGTTATTCACACAGTATGTAAAGCCATTACGCGGACAAATCAAATTAGTCCCAAAACATTTGGAACAAATCATTCCTACCGTAGCAAATTTTCATGCCCTCACATTTGAAAATCGTTTTTTGCAGCATGCACACGTTTTCGATTCCTGGCTTCCCCGTTATGATTCAAAATTGATCACGTTGGAGAGAAGTAAACATATCGAAAAAACAAAGGAGTATCTCGACAAGGCCATGAAAGAACCTGGTCTAAGAGAAATGGTGGAACCTAGCTATAACGTTATCCACAAAATATTGCAAAAAGGTCCTATCTTTTTCCCTGAAATTATGGAGGCAGGGCAAAGTCTCATACACGGTGATCTCCATATTCACAATGTTTGCTGTACAAACGTAAATGAACAGCAAGCCTGGCCGATTCAATTGATTGATTGGGAGTCTGTGAAATATGCTCCGGTCTGGTATGACCTGGTGGTTCTTGTTGAATTATTAATTGACTTCCGTAAAGATTGGCATAAGAAAGCCGAAGACATTCGCAGTCATTGTGTTCATTTATATAGTAAAGAGATGCAAAGTAAGGGAATTGTCTTCCATGAGGATCCACTGAACTTGTTAAAAATGACCTATTTGCAGAGAGTTTTAGAAAAGCGGCTGCTTAATCATTTGCGCAGGGTATTGAACGGAGAAAAGAGCGCACTCCTAGGAAGATACCTGGAGAAAATCGTACTCTGGGGAAAAGAACTTGGACTTCTATAATAGAAATGAAGGAGAGGGATTAGGAATGGAAGATTTCAAGGATATAGTAACTAAGAATAACGGAACAGTCAGCGTTCAACATCTAAAAGGATACAGACAGATAGGCCAGGGAGGGGATGGAACGATCTATCAATTGACTTCTGAGCGGTGCGTCAAAATTTTTTATGAGGAAGAAACTCAACAAAGGGAGTTGGAGGCACTACAGGTGGGACAATTATCTTCCGTTATTCCCCGGCTTTATGAGTATGGCTCAAACTATATAGTCATGGAGTATGTGAACGGAACTTCTCTTAAGAAGATCGCAAAAAAAGAGCGGCAATTGTCTGAATCAATCGTAAGGAAAATTTTATTCATGCTGGAAGAAATGAAAAGAGTGGGATTTGCGAGACACGATACGGAGGTTCGTCACATTTTATTCAATGAGCAGGGGGAAATAAAAGTAATCGATCACAAGCGGGCGTTGACTTCAGCTAGAACTGTTCCTACTAAATTAGTAGCTGGATTAAAAAAGATGGGGGTTTTAAAAGAGTTTTTGGAACATGTGAATAAGCTTTGCCCATCTCTTTATGAGGAATGGAAACACATTTAATAAGAAGAAGCCAGCGTATATGGGAACGGTCCATGCGCTGGCTTTTTCTTATTGGTAAAGATTGCAGCTTTCGTCCTTAGCTAGAGTTCATTTGGATGTCCGATTCACTTGAACGAAAATTATAATATGCAAAATTTTCTTTTTTTCTAAAATTCACACATTTATCTGGTATGATAGTCATGTTTATTATGTTGCTATAGGATGATAGAGAGAGAGGGGTCGCTAGAATGAAAAGTATTAAATCAAAGTTATTGATGATTATAATTCCAATCATGTGTCTAGCTCTGATTGGAGTAGCATGGCTAAATCACAACAAAGCAAAAGAGTTTCTCGAACAAAACTTTCGTGAAAAGTCGATGGTTGAACTAGAGCTGCTAAGCATAAAATTAAATGATCAATTACAAATGCATGTGGAGCGTCTGTCCAATATTGCAACCGGTGAAGAGATGACGAGTATGAATCCGGTTGTGCAAATGACCTATTTGAAGCAAAAGCTAAAGGAATACCCGGAATATACGATGTTATTTGTAGCGAACAGTAACGGAGATGCACTCACAACAGAAGATAAACGAGCAAATATTGCAGACCGTCCGTACTTTCAACAAATTATGCAGGGGAGTAAGTATGTGATTTCGGAGCCGGTTGCGAGTAAAACAACAGGAAAGTTAAGCATTGTAGTAGCCAATCGCATTCAAAATAAGGAAGGAAAGACGATTGGGTTAGTGGGAACGACGTTTCCAATTGATACGCTGACTAAGATTGCAAGTGAAGTAAAAATCGGACAAACTGGCTATGCATGCATAACGCAAAAAGACGGGCTTATTATTGGCCATCCAAAAAAAGAATTAGTGATGAAAAGTAATGTGACAAAGCTAAACATACCAAAACTTGCCGAAGCACATGAAGCTGCGCAGCGTGGCGAAACTGGTGAGGTACGCTATGTATTTGATGGAGTGGACAAGTATACCTTTTATAAGAAACTCCCGATTACCGGATGGAGTATTTTCTTGACAGTGCCTGTAGCAGAAGCGTCTGTACAGTTAACATATTTAGCCAAGCTATCGTTTGTTAGCGCTTCTGTTGTCTTAATTTTCGCTATTATTGTTGTTGTTATCTTCTCTACTCGCCTGGTTCGTCCGATTCAAAAAATGAGTGAGTTGACCTCTCAGGTGGCGAATGGAGACCTGACCCTTAAGGTAGAGCATGCTGCAAACGATGAAGTCGGCCGATTAGGAGAGAATTTCAATGTGATGGTGAGGAAAATTCAAGATCTGTTAGGTCAGATTGGCAAAGTGTCGACCCATATTAAAGCGTCATCTGATACACTGGCGATTACAAGTCAGGAAACGAAAATGTCTGCCGAGCAGGTCGCGATTACGATTTCAGAATTAGCTTCTGGCACTGTGGATATTGCGTCATCAGTTACACACGCGACAAGTCAAATGAATGATATGGTTCAAACGGTTAACCGGATTGCCAATCATACAAGTGAAGTGTTATCCGCCTCCAATCAAAGTAAAGAATCAGCGGAGAGTGGCTTAGGGTATGCCAATGAAGCGATTCAAAAAATGACAGAAGTAAATGAAACGGTAAAACAGACATCCGAGATGATTCAAAAGCTGGATGAACGTTCAAAAGAAATTGGAAACATTGTAGGCATGATTACGAATATAGCGGAACAGACCAATCTCCTGGCGTTAAATGCCTCCATTGAAGCGGCACGAGCGGGTGATCATGGGAAAGGATTTGCGGTAGTAGCGGAAGAAGTGAGAAAGTTAGCCAATGAGACAAGCAACTCTGCTTCTCAAATCGCGGCACTAATTAAGGAAACACAACATGACAGTCAACGTGCCGTACAGTCCGCACAAAGCGGTACGCGTGTGGTGGAAGAAGGCTCAAGAACGGTCTATCAGGCAGGACAAGTGTTCGAGGAAATCGTCCTGCATATTGACAATGTGTTGCATAAGAATAAGGAAATTTATACCGCGATTAAAAGCTTAGAGGATGTAGGGCAGGAGATCGGGGAAAGTATGGAGCGGATTTCAGCCGTTACGGAGGAAGCATCAGCGGGAGCTGAAGAAGTGAGTGCAGCCAGTCAACAGCAGGCAGCGGGGGCGAATCAGATTTCCGGTGATGCGAACAGCTTAGCTTCCCTTGGTGATGAATTGCAGCAAGTGATGAAACAGTTCAAAATTTAGCAGCAGTAGAACAGGAAAACCCCCATCCATTTTGGTTACAGAACGGATGGGGGTTTTTGTTTTACGTCTTGAGCGTGTTCGCTAGCTCAATAAAGAAAGAAAGCGAATCAGGATTGCTCATCGAACCAGGACTTACACAGTTCTCTAGCGGGAAACCAAGCAGAATTTTACGGATTGGCACCTCCATCTTCTTACCATTTACGGTACGTGGAATTTGCTGAACGTGATAGATTTCATCTGGAATATGGCGGGAAGACGCCAGTTTGCCGATCCTTGTTTTGATTCGCTGCTTGAGTTCATCCGTAAGAGAGACACCGTCTTTGAGAACGACAAAGCAGGGCATAAAAGATTTTCTTCCTACGTACTCCAGATCGACAACTAAACTGTCAAGAACTTCATCCAATCCTTCCGTCGCTTGATACATTTCACTTGTTCCCATGCGAACTCCCTGGCGGTTAATCGTGGAGTCCGAGCGTCCGTAGATGACACAGCTGCCCGTTGATTTGATTTTGATCCAATCACCATGCCGCCACAAACCGGGGAACAGCTCAAAGTAGCTCTCGCGGTAGCGGCTTCCGCCTAGGTCATTCCAGAAATAAACCGGCATTGTGGGCATCGGAAGAGTAATGACGAGTTCTCCTACTTCATCCAAAACAGGGTTTCCTGCGTCATTGAAGGCTTCCACTTTCGCTCCTAATAGTCGACATTGTATTTCCCCGGCTCGCACTGGCAGGATGGGAGTTCCACCCACAAAGCCTGTACATACATCCGTTCCTCCGCTCGTACAGTTTACCCATATATCTTTTTTTACAGCCGTATAGAGCCATTCATATCCGTCCGGGGTCAGCGGTGCTCCGGTTACGCCGATGTTTTGCAGCTTGGTTAGATTGAACTGTTTCCCTGGATGAAGGCCTGATTTCATGCAGATCCCAATAAGCGCAGGACTAATGCCCAGCGAGGAAATCTCCGTTTTTTCCGCAAGTTCCCATAGAACATGAGGTCCTGGATAGGTAGGACTTCCATCATATTGCACAATCGTTGCCCCAACAAGAAGAGAACCGACCACATAATTCCACATCATCCAGCCGGTTGTAGTAAACCAGAATAAACGATCTTTTGAAGTAAGTCCTTGCTGAATCGCGAAGGTAGTTAGGTGCTGAAGAATGATCCCTCCTTGAGGGTGCACGATTGCTTTTGGGATGCCGGTTGTGCCGGACGAATACAAAATCCATAACGGATGATCGAATGGCAGATGCTCATAGGTGAGTTCTGTTTCCTCCTCGATAAGGTTCTCAAACAGTAACGCTTCTGTATCCGACTTATCATAAACATACGAGACAAGAATGGTTTTTTCTAAACCGGGAAGTGATGCCTGTAGTTCGCTAATTACAGCTCTTCTGTCATGTAGTTTCCCGTTATACCGATAGCCATCGACTGTGATCAATACTTTCGGTTCGATTTGCCGGAAGCGGTCAATGACGCTTGGTGTCCCGAAATCAGGTGAGCAGCTTGACCAGATCGCACCGATGCTGGCACAAGCTAAAAAAGCAATAATCGCTTGCGGAATGTTTGGCAGATAAGCCGCCACGCGATCGCCAGGTACTACTCCCATGTCTCTCAAGTTCTGGGCAAAAGAAGCCGTTTGTCTCTTGAGTTCGCACCAGGACATCTCGGTTAACGGTACATGTTCGGATTGAAATACAATGGCAGGACTTGTATCCGAAGCGTGTCTGAATACATGCTCCGCATAATTCAGCCTAGCTCCTGTAAACCATCTGGCTCCAGGCATGACGAGTTTTTCCAGCACCGTTGTATACGGAGCTAGAGACTGAATTCCGTGATACTGCCAGGCGCTTTCCCAGAAATCCTCCAGTGACTCCACAGACCATGTCCACAGGGCGTTGTAATCTGGAAACGATAAGCCTTTGTTATCTTTCAACCAGGTCGTAAACTTGTGAATGCCGGAATTCTGTATCCGTTCTTGATCGGGTTGCCAGAGAAGAGTCCCTTCTGTAATCGCTGTCATCGTATCACCTCATAGGTCACATTGCTACTTTCTTTATATTTATGATTATCTTGAAAAATAAGACTGGACCAGCTATAGTAAAAAGAACTGTATACGTTACGTTTTCTAGGGTTCCGCGAGAGTACATCGGTCTGGTCCGAGAGAAAACGCACAGCGCTGCTGTGGCACGGAGGGATAAAAGCCCGGGAGATATCTGTCAAACACAGAATATCTTCTGGGCTTTTTTGGTTGAATACGTCAAAGAAACGTGAGGAAAGAGAGGAGAAAGAAAATGAACAAGGAATGGGTGAAAGTGTTGATTGCGGCATTTTTCGAGGTGTTCTGGGTGATCGGCCTCAAGCATGCTTATGATGGATGGACGTGGCTTGGAACGGCGCTCTCGATTGGGATTAGCTTTTATTTACTCATTATGGCAGGTGAAAAATTGCCGGTTGGTACGGTGTATGCCGTTTTCGTCGGAATGGGCACAGCGGGAACCGTGCTTTCCGAGATGATCTTGTTTGGTGAGCCGTTCAATTTCATGAAAGTGCTGCTCATTTTGCTGCTTCTGGTTGGTGTGATTGGCTTGAAAATGGTGACAAAAGATGAAAAAGCAAAAACAGAAGGAGTTGAATCATAATGGCCTGGATGTATTTGGTGATAGCTGGATTGTGTGAAATGTTTGGCGTTGCCATGATTAATAAATGGCATCAAGATCGAAATCGGATCTCTTTTTTGCTCTTGCTTGCTGGTTTTGGTGCCAGCTTTCTTTTTCTTGAGCTTGCGATGGAAACATTGCCGATGGGAACCTCGTATGCGGTTTGGACAGGAATCGGGGCATCTGGCGGAGCCATCTTAGGCATGGTGCTATATGGGGAATCAAAAGACTGGCGCCGGATTTTGTTTATCTTGCTGGTGCTTGGTGCAGCTATCGGACTCAAGTTAGTTTCATAGAGGAGCGAGGGCAGCTCAGATGTCTGTACGTAATGGGCAATGGCACCCGCCAGCCGTGCAAATGATTCCTGAACTTTGGACGTAACTTGTGCGATTGCCTTGTTACCCTTATATCTTCTACTAAATAGAATAATAGTATCTATTTAGTAGAAGGAGAGGGAACATGTATGGACATAAATCGCATTATCAATATTGTAAAGGCGATTCCAAAGAATAAGTTACAGGATGATAAAACCATTCGAAAAGCCATTCAAGAGGCGGGAAAGGCAGCAGGAAAGACATTTTCAGATGCTGAACTTAACAAATATGTTCGACAGTTTAAAGGTTTTGCTCAAGGCGGATCGTCTTTGTCCTTACTATCCATGCTGTTAAAGTCTGGAGTTACGAAAAGTCAAATCGACGATATTAGGAAAAAAATAGGGCGTAAATAAGTAAAACAAAGCCATTTTGTTCGTAGGAATGGCTTTGTTTTATAGAAAGCTACGTAGACAGAAATTCGATTAATCGCATGCACAAGCGATAATCACAAGAAGGATAAAGAGAACCAGGATTACACCGATCTCCTCATTGTTATTAAAGAATCCCATGAAATTCACCTCCATATCTAGCAAGAGATGATAATACTCTATGTGTATGGAGCGGGGCGAGTGTTAGGCAAATACCGTCAAACACAAGCCTAAATATAAACATCATGATTTGTTTTTGAGGATATGGCGGATTGTACCCTGTGTACTAGATGATGATTGAGATGGGCGAATAGCGAGTAGGGAAAGAAGGACAGCCAATATACTGACCCCAGTTGCAGTAAAAAATAAAGTCTTTTGTGAAATCGTAATAAGTATAGCAAAGAGAGGAGGACCAAGTGCGACTCCAATAAATCGCATACTACTATATATGGATGTGATGGTTCCTCGTTCAGTTTTATCAAACCCTTCTGTAACCAAAGCGTCTAAGCTTGGCAAGGTAGCCCCAATTCCAACTCCACATAAAGAAAGTGCAACGAGCAGAATGGATAGATTTTGGAGAAAGCCCATCCATAAAACCCCTCCTGTAACCAGTAATAACCCTACAAACGTGATCCATTTCATGCGTATTTTGTTTTGTCCAATATATTTCCCGGTCACATAAGAAGTAAGACAAAGCGCAGCAAGAGGAATAGCCAGAATAAGCCCTTTTTTAATCCCGTCTATGTGATAAGTTCGTTCCAGTAAGGAAGATAGATAAAATTGAACACCAAACAGTATAAACATACAGATGATGCCAATCGCAAAAATGGAATACAGCCAGCGACCGTTTTTCCTGAAAATATGAACGATGGAGTTTTTAAATGCGGCGAGAGATTGTGGTTGTTCCTGTTTATTGGGTACTTTTACAAGGAAAAGGACAAGCAAGAGAGAAATCATACAAAGAAATGGTGTAGCGAAAAAAGGAAGATACCAAAATAAGGTGGCTAAAAAGGCACCCAGTATCGGACTTAGTACTTTGCCAAATGTGTTAGCTGTTTCGATGATCCCGAGATTGCTGCTTACTTGGCTGTCATCTTTAAACATATCTCCTACAAGAGGCATAACGATAGGAGCAGCTCCGGCAGCTCCGACTCCTTGCAGAAAACGACCGACAAGGATCATCATATACGGGTTTGTACTTTTCCATGCAGCCCATCCTGAAATGAGTCCGCCAACTCCAGCAATCAATAAGCTTGGAATAATAATCAGTTTTCGACCGAATCGATCCGATAAAAACCCAGCAATCGGGATAAGGATGATCGCAATAATGGAATATACCGTAATAATCATACTGGTCTGTAGGGATGTAATGGAAAGCTTGTTTTCCATTACGGGAAGGATGGGAATAAGCATGGAATTCCCGAGTGTCATAATAAGGGGGATCGAACTGAGAGCAATCAAATCCCACTTTTTTCTTTGCTCCATATAAATTCCTCTTTATTTATGTAATGTAGTACGCTTAGTATTGGTTTTCACTAGAAAAATAAACAAACATAATACACCAATTCAACATGGATGTATTTTCATCGCTTCTGTTATGTAAGCGTATCGAATGAAAGGGAAGAAAATGTTAATCATGCAGGAATTTTGCCGGATTACAATGAATCTTGTTTTAGAGATGATTATAAGTGAGGGAAGAAGATGAAATTATACACATTGTCAGCGATTGAGCTTGCAAAAGGTATTCGAAACGGAGAATTTACTTCATTAGAAGTAGTCCATTCGTTTATTGAAAGAATTAAAAGTAAGAATCAGGATATTAATGCTATTGCAATTCCGTTGTTTGACAAAGCGTGTGCTGAAGCGAAGAGGTGTGACGAGATGGTGGCAAGAGGAGAGTTTTTAGGGCCACTTCACGGCGTTCCTGTCACAGTCAAAGAAAGCATTCATGTAGCGGGAACACCGTCTACCTGGGGGATAGAAGGTAAGGATGACTTGCTGAAAGAAGACGATCCTTCTGTAGAAAGATTACAAAATGCTGGGGCGATCATTCTCGCTAAAACTAACCCCATGCAGCTATTAATGGGATGTGAAACCTTTAATCCGGTATACGGACGAACAAACAATCCCTGGAATCTTCAACGAACATCCGGGGGAAGTTCTGGAGGCGAAGGTGCTGCTGTCGCGTCTATGTTTTCCGCACTTGGCATTGGTACAGACATTGGCGGGAGTATTCGAACGCCCGCTCATTTTTGTGGAGTTCATGGCCTAAAACCTACTCCGGGAATAGTACCGCAACATCCGCCAAAACGGATCACCCATATTAGAAGAGAAGCGGGGGCGATGTCTTCCGTTGGACCAATAGCCAGAACTGTAGCAGATTTAAAGCTGGCATTCGAGGTTTTAGTGGGCAAAGAAATAAACCTTCAAACAATTGACGGTCTGAAAATTGGCGTTTGGACAACGGATCACATCCTTCCTCCCTCTCGTTCTATTATAAGAGCGATAGAAGAAGCTGCTGGCGTATTAGCAGAGCGTGGCGCAAATGTAGTCGCTTATGAATTTCCGTTAATGAAAGAAAGTATGCAAAACTTTTACGGGATTATGTGTGCAGACGGAGGTAAAGGCGTCGAGGAAACGCTTGGGGCATCCAAATGGGAATACCCCGTACAAAAGTTACATAGTGCTCAAAGGTTGGGAAGGGGCAAGCGAAAACTGGCGGTCTCTGTTCTTAAATTACTAGGACAACAAACGATCGGATCGGTTATTCTGCCATTCACGGGTGCCAAAACAGAAGAAGAATATCAGCAGCTGTTATTACATCGAGAGCAATATCGAGATCAGGTTATACACGATATGCAGGCAAAAGGGGTGGACGCTGTTATTTGCCCTGTTTTTCCAACGCCAGCGTTATTTCATAATGGTTCTAGAAATCTTTCGTACGAGGGGGCGTACAATTCGCTCATCAATTATTTAGGGTTTCCTTCTGGTGCTTTTTCGTACAGTTTTGTTAAAAGTGGGGAAGAAGTTCTTGAACGAAACAAACGCGACATCGTTCAAAAAGCGGCGATGGATGCGGAAACAGGCTCGCGAGGTCTTCCTGTCGCGGTACAAATTATTTCGCGGCCTCATAAAGAAAACATTGTGTTATCCATTATGGCTCAATTAGAAGAAAGCTCAAGAGAAAGAAGCGACTACCCGCCAACAAGATGCGCTCTTTTGTTCGAATGAAATAAAAGATGCAGGAAGTGTTCAAAAGGAATAGTAATAACTAAATGGCTTACCTGCTTTTTTGTAGTAGCGCCTCCGAAACGCCAATAAAATATTCGGATTCACGCCTGATGTGGTTCAATACAGTGATAGCAGTTGGATTACTTTTTAATGCAGCGCTTTCTGCTGCGAGTTGATTTAAGAATTGGACAAATTGCTGGCTTTGCTGTAGTGCGAAGTGTACCAGATGCATGATTTCATTGTATATCATAGGTGAAATATGGTAGCCAGATCCTGATACAATCTCGATATACCGTACAAAAAGTGCATGTGTTTGTGAAAAGGCTTGTTCCCACGCTTGCAGAGCCTGCACAAAAGCAGGTTCTAGGTTAGGGACTAAAGCGCGAATCACTTGTGTATGTTCAGCTTCTAGCCTAGTGTATTAGTATTTGATACATAGCCTATGTAGGAAGAAAGAAAAAGGCTACACGAATGTTGCCATCGCAGATACCATATATACAGTAGATTAATACTACACGTAGGGATCACCTCGTATGTAACGTACCATAATGTAAGAAAGGGGGAATTGTTAGTTGTTGTTATCTGGAAGTGAATGTGCTATACTAAATTCAAGAATTAATTATGTATTGATATTTATAATTCACATGTTATCAGGGGTTATATTTTCAGTGTATATGTGACCCATGATAATATGTGAATTTTTATTTTTTACGGCAAATATTAAGTAGCATATTAACTAAACTTTTGGAGGTTCTTAATGAACACAGGTACAGTAAAATGGTTTAATGCAGAAAAAGGTTTTGGCTTTATTGAAAGAGAAGATGGCGATGATGTATTCGTACATTTCTCTGCGATTACAGGAGATGGATTCAAATCTCTTGAAGAAGGTCAGCGCGTTAGCTTTGATATTACGCAAGGCAACCGTGGAGATCAAGCGGCAAACGTTTCTAAGTTATAAACCAATAACAAAAAGCTTATACGATAAATGTATGAGTTCAAGGCTGCTGACAACATTATGTTTGTTAGTAGCTTTTTTGTTATTGAAATGGAATGATTTCATTGTACTAAGCAATTCGGTTAAATATAAACGAAGAGAAGGTGTTTTTGAGTATGACAACATTTTATGAATTAGGTATAAGTGAATCCCTTCAAAGAGCAGTTACGGATATGGGTTTTGAAGAAACATCTTCAATCCAGGAGAAAGCCATCCCAGTTGCCTTGACGGGGAAAGATATTATTGGCCAAGCACAGACAGGTACAGGAAAAACGGCAGCCTTTGCTATTCCGATTTTGGAAAAAGTGGATACGACTAAAGAATATGTTCAGGCCCTTGTTATTGCGCCTACAAGGGAATTAGCCATTCAGGTTTCAGAAGAGATTAACCGTTTAGCGAAATATATGGGGATACGTTCTCTTCCGATTTATGGGGGACAGTCTATCGATCATCAAATAAGGGGATTAAAAACACGTCCGCATATTATAACCGGAACACCAGGCAGACTGCTGGATCACATCAAACGGAAAACACTGCGGTTAGATTGTACCTTTATGGTCGTATTGGATGAAGCAGATGAAATGTTAGATATGGGTTTTCTAGAGGATATCGAACAAATCCTTAAGGAGGCCCCGGTGGGAAAACAAACCTTACTGTTTTCGGCAACAATGCCAAAACCGATTCAAAACCTTGCGAAAAAATTTATGAGCAATCCAGAAATCATTAAAATTCAGGCGAAAGAAGTCACATCTCCAGCAGTGGAACAAGTGTATTATGAGGTAAACGAACGCCAAAAGTTTGATGTTCTTTGCCGTCTGTTGGATGTGGGGAATCCAGAGCTGGCAGTAATCTTTGGGCGAACAAAAAGACGCGTTGATGAATTGAGCGATGCCTTAAATAAAAGAGGTTATCTTGCTGGTGGGTTGCACGGAGATTTAAATCAGCGGCAGCGAGATGTTGTGATGAATAAATTTCGTGAGGGAAGTATTGATATTTTAGTCGCAACAGATGTTGCTGCTAGGGGAATTGATGTTTCAGGCGTTACTCATGTCTACAATTTTGACATCCCGCAAGACCCGGAAAGTTATGTTCACCGCATTGGAAGAACAGGACGAGCCGGTAAGACGGGGGTTGCTGTCACATTTGTTATGCCTAGGAAAACAGGTCAGCTTCGGAGTATCGAAAAAGCTGCAAAAGTAAAAATCCATCGAAAACCGATTCCGACAGTTACAGAAGCGATGGAGTTTAAACAACGAATGACATCAGAAAAGCTGATTCAATTAGCTGAAGAGGGTGATTATTTACAGTTTAAGCAAACGGCAAGTGAATTACTGGATCAGTATGATTCAATTACGTTAGTTTCGGTTGCCTTGAAGCTATTGATGAAGGAACAGATGGATGAAACTGTACAGATTACTACCGAAGAAACGCGAGATTCCAAGAAGCCTGAAAGGAAAGAAAGAAGGAATTATAATGGGAATAAAGGGTTTGCAGGAAGAAACACAAAAGGTAAGCGAGGGCGAACTTCTAGCTCATTGTTATAAAGAGAGAGGCTGGAGCGTTAAAGAAGTTTCCAGACGACGCAGACAAATTGGCAATTAGAAGTGCAAAAATGTACCAATTTACAGAAATAGTAAAAGAGGTCAGTGTTGCCAATATAAATCAGAAAAGCTAAATCACATCCAAAGAGCTTTATTTATGCAAAAAAAATAGCCTTCGGGCTATTCTATTCTTTTGAAGAGACATGTAGCTTCTCATCCTCAGTTATAAACCTCTGCATGTAAAAAATCAATTGCCTGGTTTTCAGTGAATCCTTTGACTAACGCTAGTTCACTAATTAACATGTCCTTTGCATTGTCCAGCATTCTCTTTTCGCTTGAATTCAGCGCTTTTCTTTCATTCATACGCATTAAATCACAGATGACTTCAGCACCTTCTTGTATAGCGCCCGTTTTGATTTTATCCATGTTTATGCGATACCTTTGGCTCCATGGGAGTGATTGTTCTAATTCTCTATCACGAAAAACAAGCAATGTATTTTCCAATGTAAGCATATCGACAGCCAGGCGTATGCCTACATCTGATGCTTTCCCCATAGGAACCAGTACTTGCATATTGCCAATGGGCATTTTTATGACATAATACTGCTGTTTCTCTCCAAGGATTTCCTTTTCCTCTATGGCTTCAATTACACCTGCACCATGCATTGGATAAACAATCTTGTCGCCAACTTGGAACAAAAAATCCACCTCCAGTAAGTATCTTCTTTAAGGATACCACACATGGGTTATAATAGCAAAAATTAAATAATATCATAAATATTCAATTGAAGTCAATAATCTTTCGGGAATAAATATCAATTTATGTGTAGGGGTTATCTGGATATAAAAATTGTATAGCGGCTTTTATTATATCTTTTTTAGCACTCGATCTTTCGCCTCCCAATCATTTTGGGGGGCGTATTACTTTTTGCATAGTTTTTATAAAACAAAAGTGAAGAGGGGGAGAAATACAATGAACGAATTTATTAAAAAGAGTTTAAATTCTTTAGATAGCCAACTATCTATTATTGAAGCTTCTATAAATAGATTAATTGGAGGAAATCCTATAACAAGAATGCGCTCAAAGGAATTTACTGACTATAAAGTAATGAATGGAGAGCAAAAGTCAGTCTTGTTTGAATATTATTTTATACGTTGTAGAACATTATGTATATCACACAGGGCAATTTGTGTATATGGAATCTTAAAAACCATCTATCTTTAAAAAATATTTATTTCATAATGAACTTATTGTATCTTCTTCTTGTCTTTTTATGTATGTCAAGAGCAGCTTCGTTTCACTGTGAATGTACCATGAGTACAAAAAAGAAGAATATTTCAGGATATGTATAAAGAGCTAGAAAGAAAGAAGGAACGGAGAGGATTTCAAGTGAACACACTCAGATTACAGTTTACGTATGTTTTTTTTCTTGGTTTATTAGCAGCTATTTGTTTCGGTATAGTAGCCGGTCTTGTAAGTACACATAAGATTGCCTATTTTGACAGTATGGTCATATCGTTTATCCAGGGTTTTGAATCGCCGACACTTACGAAAGTGATGAAGTTTTTTACATTTGTAGGCTCAACCGCTTTTGTGGGGATTATTTCCATAGTTATCCTGATTTTCTTGTATAAAGTTCTCAATCATCGTTTAGAGATGCTTTTATTTATGGTTGTTATGGCAGGAACAGTCATTCTGGATCAAGCATTAAAATTTTCATTTCACCGGGAGCGTCCGACGTTTCATCGTCTTATTGAAGAAACAGGATACAGTTTCCCCAGTGGTCATTCCGTAGAGGCTTTTGCGATGTATGGGATAGTATCCTTTCTTCTATGGCGTCATATTCCTGCCCGAGCGGGACGTACGATTATTATTATCATTAGTGTTATTATGACTTTATCTATTGGAATAAGTCGTATTTATTTAGGCGTGCATTACCCAAGTGATGTTATTGGAGGCTACCTTGTCAGTGGATTCTGGCTCTCACTTACCATTTGGTACTATCAGTGGTATAAGGAGCACCGTTATCAACAAAAATCAGTATAAATTTCTCGAACGCAAAACATGAGGAGGTGATAACCGTGAGAAAGATAAATTGGGGGGCGCGACTTTTTCTTCTTTGTTTATTGCTGTGGGCTTCTTTTCTTTTTATCTTCTCAAATATATATCCAGTGGCAGACGTGGTTAGAGAAATATCTAATCAAAAGATCATAGAGAATAAAAGTCGTTTTCTATCTCTGCAGCAAATTCCAGGGGCGTTTCAATTGGCGATTATTGAAACAGAAGATCGTCGTTTTTATTCTCACTTCGGTATTGACCCGATCGGTATTGTTCGTTCTTTTTTTGTAGACGTTCAGGGAGATCAACTTCGTGAAGGTGGAAGTACGATTACGCAGCAACTGATACGAAACACCATTTTAGGACCAGAAAAAACTTTTACCCGCAAAATAAAGGAAGTTGTTTTATCTGTTGCCTTGGACAGCTTTATGAGTAAGCAAGAAATTCTGGATTTATATTTAAATATTATTTATTTTGGACACGGGGCGTATGGAGCGGGACAGGCAGCTCAAGTTTACTTTGGCAAGTCGCTATCCGCCCTTTCTCTTCCGGAATGGAGCCTACTGGCCGGGCTTCCTAATGAACCATACAATTTAGATCCGTATTCTTTTATGAACCGTGCAAAAGAACGGCAAAAAGAAGTTCTTCAGCATTTAGTAGATGCACATTATATTAGCCAGCAGGAAGCAGATGCAGCCTATCAGCAGAAACTGGTGCTTAAACACTCAAAAGCTTAGATTAATTTTGAAGAAAGAAATAAATAGCTACAGGAGAGAGAAAATGCAAAATTTAATTCACACGCTTTTACTTTCATTAGCAAGTCTCGGTTACGTTGGAATTGCATTAGGACTCATGGTTGAAGTGATTCCAAGTGAAATTGTATTAGCCTACAGCGGGTTTCTCATCGCCCAGGGGAAAATCTCCTTGCCTGGAGCGATTATTGCGGGAACAATTGGCGGAACGATTGCCCAACTGTTCATTTATTGGATTGGATATTACGGGGGAAGGCCATTTTTAGAGAAGTATGGGAAATATCTTTTCATTCATAAACGTCATATAGATGTAGCAGAAAATTGGTTTAATCGTTATGGTTCCGGCGTTATTTTTACCGCCCGTTTTATTCCTGTCGTAAGACATGCTATTTCAATCCCTGCAGGAATAGCCCGCATGCCGATTATAAAATTTATAATCTACACGATGTGCGCTGTTATTCCATGGTCTGCTTTGTTTATTAGTCTGGGTATTCAATTAGGGGAGAATTGGAGTCAAATTAATCAAATGGCTCGGCCATATGTCCAACCTATTATGATAATCGCAAGTATAATTACGTTGCTCTATGTTTCATACAGCCTATGGAAAAGGAAGAGAAAATAACGGATAAGTCACTTCCTAAGTTTTCAGCTGAGAAAGAACAATGAGATACGGCGTCATTCACAATTTATTAGAAAGCATTTAAGAAAATTTTAAAGTTTTCTTTATCTTGTTTTTAGGATTACTCGATACAATGGGGACGCACCGGGCAAAAGAATATCGATTTATTCAAAGAATGATAATGTATGACCAACAAGATACAGAGAAGAGGAGGAAATCATATGTCTACATCTATTCTAGAGATTCGCAACCTGACCAAGCGAATCGGGAATAAAACGATAATTGACAATGTAAGTTTTGAAATACCAAAGGGTGAAGTGTTTGGTTTTTTAGGTCCTAATGGAGCGGGGAAAACTACAACCATACGAATGATGGTTGGTTTAATGAGCATTACAGAAGGGGATGTCTTAATTGATGGACATAGTATTATAACCGATTTCGAAAGGGCGATCGTTAAAGTAGGAGCTATTGTAGAGAATCCTGAGATGTATAAATTCTTGAGCGGGTATGATAATTTAATTCATTTTGCACGGATGGTACCAGGCATTACGAAGGAACGTATTGACGAGGTTATTCAATTGGTAGGTTTAGCAAATCGTATCCGTGACAAAGTTAAAACCTATTCACTCGGCATGCGACAGCGGTTAGGGGTAGCTCAAGCTTTGCTTCATAAGCCATCCCTTCTTATTTTGGATGAACCGACCAATGGACTTGATCCTGCAGGTATTCGAGAACTGAGGGATTATTTGCATACACTGACGCGGGAGGAAGGGATTTCTGTTTTAGTATCGAGTCACTTGTTGTCTGAGATGCAGCTGATGTGTGACCGGGTAGCGATTATCCAAGAAGGAAAATTGATTGATGTTCAATCCATTAAAGATATTATGAATGAGGAAACAAGTAGTTCTGTTGTGTTTGAGCTTGATGATATTGAATTGGCTTTAGAAACATTAGCGTCCCAGCAGTCAGCTAGGCTAAAGAGAGTCGATGGCGGAGTGGAATGTTGGTTAGACAAAGAACAGATTGCGGTAATCAATGAAATTTTAGTTAAGGCTGGAGTTAAGATTTATGGAATTAAAAAGATTACTCCATCTTTGGAAGAAAAATTCTTGCAAGTGACAGGGAGTGATCAAATTGCTTAATCTATTGCTGAATGAAAATATGAAAATTTATCGACGTATGCGAACTTGGATGTTGGTTGTAGCCTTAGTTCTCACGACGATAGGGTTTTTAACCGCTCAACATTTTACGGTGAAGCCTGCTGAAGTAGCCAATGCTAGTTGGAAAACAAACATACAACAACAGATCAAAAATGATCAGCGCATGTTAACAGTTATGAATCGGGGAAATGATTGGAAAGCACGAGTGACATCACGAATTAATGTAAACCAATATCACTTAACGCACAATTTACCACCTACGGATGAAACGTTGTGGGGTAATATACTAAAGGCAGCCGATCTCGTTGTTGTTGTCACTGTTTTTACCGTTGTGATTGCAGCGGATAGTGTAGCAGGTGAGTTTAGTTCGGGAACGATCAAATTGCTCCTAATTCGTCCGGTATCTCGTTCCAAAATACTTCTTTCTAAATATGTATCAACTGTAGTGTTTTCGGTACTTCTTTTACTGATCTTATTTATTAGTGCGTTTATCGTATCAGGTGTATTGCAAGGGTTCCATGATATAGGCGTTCCTTATGTGTATGCATCGGGTGATGGCGTTGTTCACACTAAAAATATTGTTCAAGAAGCGATTAGCACATACTTATATCAATGTGTACAAATGATTATAACGGTAACGATGGCTTTTATGATTTCTACCGTATTCCGTAGTAGTTCTATTGCAATTGCATTATCTGTGGGGATTATGTTTGCTGGATCAAGCATCGTTAGTTTTTTATCTCAATTTAGCTGGGCAAAATACTATTTGTTTGAAAACACGGATTTGACCCAATATCTTAATGGTACACCTAATATTCCAGGCATGACGCTATCGTTTTCGATTACAGTTATACTTGGTTATTTCTTAACTTTTATTGCCTTATCTTGGATTGTGTTTAAGAAAAGAGATATTGCGGCGTAATGTTTTTTAGTGAAAGAACAAATCATTGGGGGAAAGAAATAGCATATGAATAAGTCCTTATCGATCACCACCCATAACGCGCAGCAAATCTTTACTAAGGTGCCGGAAATTACGATCTACTTCTGGATCATCAAGGTCATGACCACTGGTATGGGCGAGGTGTTCTCTGATTATCTAGTCAATCATATGAATCCGATCATTGCAGTAGCTCTCGGGGGAATTGGCCTGGTAGCCTCATTAGTATTGCAGTTCTCAGTACGCCGCTATGTAGCATGGATCTACTGGTTAGTTGTCGTAATGGTCAGTATATTTGGTACGATGGCTGCTGATGTTGTGCATGTTATATTGGGTGTCCCGTACCTTGTATCAACCGCGTTTTTTGCGGTGGCGCTGACTCTTATCTTTGTAATCTGGTATAGGACCGAGAAGACTCTGTCTATACACAGTATCTACACTCGTCTTCGCGAGGCTTTTTACTGGTGCACCGTACTGGGTACGTTTGCACTGGGCACCGCTGCGGGAGATATGACCGCAGCAACGCTACACCTGGGATATTTGCTCTCGGGGGTGCTGTTTGCCGTCTTGCTTGCTATCCCGGTTCTGGGCTATCGATTCTTTGGGCTGAATGAGATTTTTGCCTTCTGGTTTGCCTATATAATGACACGTCCGGTAGGCGCCTCGTTTTCGGACTGGATATCGGTGCCTCATAGCCGTGGCGGTCTTGGATTGGGCGAAGGTCCTGTCAGTCTTTGCTTAACGATTATGATCCTGCTCTTTGTCGGCTACCTGGAAATGACCCGCAGAGATGTAAAGGAAGAATCTGGCGTATCACAGACGAGATAGTAAACTTATTCGCAGCAATAGCTATACAGCAGACCTTCGCAAAAATAGCGAGGTCTGCTTTTTTATCGATTATAATAGTTATCCGTACACATTTGCCGTGGTTTTATCTGAATGCAGTGAAATATAAAGATGATTCAGACATTTGCTTACGAGTTTGCTGCACTCTTGCAAAAAATTGTCGGAAAAACGGGGGGCAAAAAAGGACATTCTGACCTTTTGTAAAAATTCGGGATACAACATCCAGAATCATCCGAAAAAATAAACGGGATTTGGATAGGGTATATTTGGGGATTGATGCTTTTCGGGTGGGAAGCGGATGAGATGCAACGAGGTGAAGTATGTTATAACCATATTGCAAATTTAACTAAGGTGATCATACCCATGAATTATATTGTGCTGGATACGGAATTAAATGGACGGGCATGGAAAAGCACAGACCCGATGGAGATCATATCGATCGGGGCGGTGAAAATAAAGGAAGAACATATCCGAAACAAACCAGATACGTGCGAAATGTTTTATGAATACGTTAAACCTCTCTACACCTATACCGATTATGCCCGGAAGTTCACGCAAATACCGAGGCAAGCGATCGCAAAGGCGGAATCATTCGGGCGTGTTATCGAAACATTCAAGCGGTGGATCGGGGAAGAAGAGTATGTGTTTATCGGATGGAGCGAATCGGACAAACTGGCTTTGATTCGGGACTGTAAAATGCACAAGCTTGAGGAAGAGTGGGTAGATCGGTATATTGATCTGCAGGCATACATAAAAAGGTATCGTCCCGAGGCAGGTCATCAGCAGCTTTCCTTGCGAAATGCGGTGGAGCTGTTTGGCCTGCCGTGGATTGGCGAGGAGCACGATGCTCTTGATGATGCGATAAATACGGCTAAAATTTTTACGCTGCTCTGTAAGGATAAACCGGGGAATCTCGTTCAGGAATTTATGCGAGGGAGTACCTGCAAGGTTTATCGAAAATGCCAAAAGTGCGGGGTTTTTTATTATCCGAAATCGAATCGGATCAGACGGGCGAAAATGTGCGGGAAGTGCTTTAGAGAGACGCAGAAAGCACGGACTGAGTAGAAGAGAAGGGATGGAGAGAGAAAATATGATTATCAATATACACGGTTTTTCTTCTTCAGGAAGGAATGCGAAGTTTTCTTTTTTGGAAGAAGTGTTTCCAGAAGAAAAGATCATGTCACCGGATCTGGCAGTTGAACCGATGAAGGCGATTGAACAACTCAAAACGTATATAGAGGAGTATAGGACAGAGCCGATTTTGCTCGTTGGCTCCAGTCTTGGCGGTTTCTATGCGTACTACTTATCGGCTTTGTATCGATGCCATGCTGTTCTTCTCAACCCTTCGCTGCTTCCGTTTGCCACATTAATGGATTGTCTCGGCAACAATGTCAATTACAACACAGGCGAGCCGTTTGTGTTTACGATGGAGCATGTTAAGCAGCTTCGGGATCTGTTTCAACATGTGTATCTGGAAGGTGATCCGGCTCTTCTGCATGCATTTGTATGCGAAGATGATGAACGGATTGATCATAGACAGACTGAAAAAATGCTGACTGGCTGTGCGACATATCGAGCGTTTGCTACCGGGAGACATCGTTTTGATGACCTAGGTCGGATTACGAATGATATAAGAAGCATTTATAGGACGCTAACCATATATGGAAAGAGTATAATGAAGGAATAGAAGCGGACACTAAAAGGAGTTATCTTGCAAAGAAGAAAAGGAGATGCAATGACAAAGGAAAAAGCAATAATCGAAACAGGATGGAACTTGGACAACAGTTATGCACATCTACCAAAATCATTTTTTACCAGCCTTAACCCAACCCCTGCACGCTCACCGAAGCTAATGGTTCTCAATGATTCGCTGGCAACATCTCTCGGGTTAAACGCCCAGGCGCTGCAAAGCGAAGCCGGGGTAGAAGTACTTGCTGGTAATCGGATTCCGGAAGGTGCCTTGCCTCTTGCCCAAGCTTATGCTGGGCATCAATTTGGGCATTTTACGATGTTAGGGGACGGTCGGGCTGTGCTGCTTAGCGAACAAATCACCCCTTCAGGCGAACGGTTTGATATTCAGCTCAAAGGTTCGGGCCGCACGCCATATTCCCGCGGGGGCGATGGTCGAGCAGCACTTGGACCGATGCTGCGCGAATACATTATCAGCGAAGCCATGCATGCGCTTGGGATTCCTACTACCCGTAGTCTGGCAGTGGTAACAACCGGTGAGTCCGTAATCCGCGAAGCCGACCTGCCTGGGGCGATTCTGACCCGCGTGGCTGCCAGTCATCTGCGTGTCGGTACCTTCCAATACGCTGCAAACTGGGGCACAGATGAGGAACTACGGGTTCTGGCCGACTACACACTACAGCGCCATTATCCAGATGTGGAAGCAGATGAGAATCGCTATCTTTCACTACTTCAGGAAGTGATCAAGCGTCAGGCCGGGCTGATTGCCAAATGGCAACTGGTTGGTTTTATCCACGGGGTGATGAACACCGACAACATGACCATTAGCGGGGAAACCATCGATTATGGTCCTTGCGCCTTTATGGATGAGTATGATCCGGCAACGGTATTCAGTTCCATTGACCGTCATGGTCGCTATGCTTATGGCAATCAGCCGCATATTGGCGTTTGGAATCTTGCGCGATTTGCTGAAACCTTATTGCCGCTGCTGCATGCCGATCAGGATGAGGCTGTCAAACTGGCCGAGGGTGCACTTTCAAATTTTGCAGAGTTGTATCAGCGTAATTGGCTCGCAGGAATGAGAGCAAAGCTGGGAATATTCAATGAAGAGACGCAGGATGAATCCTTGATTGAAGACCTGCTCAGTATGATGCAGAAGTATCGTGCGGACTATACGAATACCTTCCGTGCCTTAACGTTTGATAAGCCGGAGGATACGGTCCTGTTTGAGACGCCGGAATTTGCTCAGTGGCATGAGCTGTGGCAGGCGAGACTAGGCAGGCAGCAGGAATCGAAAGCTTCCTCGCAGGAGTTGATGCGGAACAGCAATCCTGCGTTCATTCCTCGGAATCACCGTGTAGAAGCTGCATTAGAAGCGGCAGTGAAACAAGGAGACTACAGTGTAATGGAACGACTTCTTGCTGTTCTGTCTAACCCCTACGCGCACTCTCCTGAACAGGCTGAGTACGCTACACTGCCTGAGCCATCAGATCGTCCTTACCGAACCTTTTGCGGTACCTGATATAGAAGTAGTAGACCAACTACATGTTTATAGAAAACCACCATGGCTTGTAAGCCGTCACTCCGGCATGAAAATGGAAGGATGCGGCGCGTACAGACCGAAGTGGTGAGAGGGATGGGAAAAAGGAGAGAAAAAACGAGTACGACTTCAATGTAGGAAAAGGCGAATGCCTTTTCCTTTCCGTTATTTTCACATAAAGGACATGCTAATTGGTTTTTTCTATTATGGATATTTTTCAAGATAGGTAGCCGAGGATTATCGCCTTTTTAAAGGTATAGAGTAATCGGCTAGGTCTTGCTATTCCATTTTTTTAGTATGGTATAATAAGGATATATGCTATTGAAAGAAAGGGGTGAAATAGGTGGCTAATCAACAAGTACTTTATCATTATTGTAGTGTAGAAACTTTCCTAAGTATAATTCGCAATAGGACATTAAGAATGTCAGATATAGGGAAGTCTAATGATTATATGGAGACTAAATGGTTGTTAGAATACTTTGAGGATGAGGTTTTGCGCCAATACAACGAAGAGCCATTCTTAAATAGCGATAGTGTAATCTATGGGCTAAACGACATTGATACATTAAAATTTTTCATTAAAAATGAAAAGCAAAAGATTTTTAAACGTAATGATGAATTATTCTATGTAACATGTTTCTCTAAAAATGGTGATAAATTAAGTCAATGGAGAGGCTACGCAGATGATGGAAATGGCATATCAATTGGATTTAGTACAGAAGTTTTAAAGGATATAGCCATTAAAGAAGAATTATTGACATTACGAAAAGTGATTTACCCATGTAATAAAGATCCAGAACAAAAAATTATTTATCTAGATGATAGAGCTCTAGAAGGAATAAAGAATTATGCAAGAAGTTTTTTAGAAAGTATTTATTATGCTCTATCAACAGGAGATACGAACAGTATTTATTTCAATGAATACGCAATGAATTATTTTCATTCTTTATCCACGAGTATTTTAATTCGAGAATCGTTATTTTTCAAAAATCCAGCGTTTGAGGAAGAAGAAGAATGGCGATTAGTATTACATGAAGAGTTAGATAAGTATTCAACCGAATGGGAAAATTGGTACTGTAGCTCAGAGGAAAAACCTTTGTTATCAGGATATTTTAGTGAGCGCTTTCCAAATGGACTACAGTTTAGAAGTACTAGAAATAAAATAATATCATTTTTTGATTTGAGCTTTAAGGGATATGAAAAAGAAATTATTAAACACATTTATATCGGTCCAAAATCTGAAGTCGAAGAGAATGATATTTATCAATTATTACGATACTACGGCTACCAAGAATTTGATCAAATCAAAATTGAAAAATCAAAATCTACATATAGATAATGATAATAGACCCATTCGTGTATATCATTGGTTAATAGATTAGTCCCCTATTCTGGTAAATCTCCCCCATAACCTTAATTAGAACAGCAGTTTTTTTACTAAATAACTTGAGTGATTGGATAAAGTTATACATGTTCTTAAAATCAAAGGAGAAATTTTATGGGTAGTTCTTTATTCTTGTTCTTCCTTTAATTTTTGATCGGAATATTATAAGAGTGGAGAAGAAGGGATGATCAAATAAACGTTCAGGATGATAAGAATGAAAAATCGATTTTCCATTGGGCAGATGTCACAGCTGCATAACATTCCGATCAAAACACTTCGTTACTATGATGAGATCGGATTATTTACACCCGCAGAAATTGATAGAAACAATCGATACCGCTACTATTCCACAGAGCAGTTCGAGCAATTAAGCACGATAAATTATTTGAAAACGCTCGGAATTTCGTTAAAAGAAATCAAAACACTGCTGGATCGGCGAGAAATCGATCACTTCCTTCAGCTATTGAAACAGCAGAAGGAGATAACAGAAAATAAAATCAGAGAATTGGAACGCGTACGAGATCGATTTGAAAATAGAATTGCAGAAATAGAGAAAGCAAGAACGATCAGCGAGCGAGGAGTTGTCCGGATACGAGAGCTTCCGGAAAGAAAGATTGTACGCTTGCAGGAAAAAATCTGCTCAGAACATCAGCTAGAGTTATCGCTGCGGAAGCTGGAGAATATGACTGGGCAGAATTCCTCGATATTCATCGGAAAAGTAGGGCTTACCGTATCCAGCGATCATCTCAAAAAAAGAGAGTTTACGAAATACAATTCGATCTTTCTTGTAGTAGAAGAAGAGGGAATACAGGATGAATTCGTAAGCACGCTGCCAGAGGGGGAATACGCCTGTGTGTATTATAACGGAGATCACAGCGCTTCTCCCGCGTATTATGCGAGGATGCTCGATTATATCGGGGAACAGGGGTATGACATAAGCGGAGATTCCGTGGAAAGAACGATTATTGATCAGTTTATCTCCCGACATAAAGAGGACTATCTTACGGAGATACAAATTCCAGTGAAAAAGTTGACTCTCCAGCAGCTGGAGGGTTCAAAATAAGCATAGAAACTGTTTCTATGCTTATTTTTTATGGAGAAAAGAGGAGAGACGTACATATGAATTATGGAGAATCGACGCTTTCGACCCCTGCCCGATCACGCAGGTTATGGATGGCGATTATACTTGGGGCGTTATCAGCATTCGGTCCGCTGTCCCTTGATATGTATTTACCTGCTTTACCTGTATTGGCCGAAGATTTGCACACCAGTGCATCGCTTACGCAGCTTAGTCTGACATTTTGTTTGCTCGGTCTGGCGATTGGGCAACTGCTTGCAGGTCCCATCAGCGATGTACGCGGGCGGCGTGGGCCGCTGCTTATCGGGATTGCGGTCTATGCTGTTTCGTCGCTGCTGTGCGCCTTCGCTCCTTCTATCTGGGCACTTATTGCGCTGCGGTTTATTCAGGGGTTAGCGGGATCAGCGGGCATTGTCATATCCCGTGCTATGGTACGGGATATGTACTCAGGAACTGAGCTGACGAAATTCTTTTCCCTGTTGATGCTTGTGAACGGAGCAGCACCCATCCTTGCACCGATTGCAGGCGGACAGCTATTGCGGATGACCTCCTGGACAGGTGTATTTATTGTGCTCAGTATAATCGGCATCGCCTTGCTGCTTGCCGTTTACGTGAGTGTACCGGAAACACTGGCCGCCCCACATCGCTCGAAAGGTGGGCTTATGAATCTGCTATCCACCTTCCGAAATCTGCTGCGTGACCGTATGTTTATGGGCTACGCGTTATCACAGGGGCTTGTCATGGCTGCAATGTTTGCCTATATATCCGGCTCCCCGTTTGTTTTGCAAAACATTTATGGTGCTTCCCCGCAACTATTCAGCCTGTTTTTTGCGATCAATGGCCTTGGAATTATTATTGCTACTCAAATTACCGGAAAACTGGCAGGCCGTATAAGCGAAACGAAGCTGTTTGTGAGTGGACTTTGGCTTGCCTGTCTTGGTGGCACGATTCTGCTAAGTATGATTCTCATTGGAGCAGGGTTGCTCGCGATTTTGCTGCCGTTGTTTGTCGTTGTCTCAAGTGTCGGGATTGTAACGACAGTCGGCTTTTCATTAGCCATGCAAAATCAACAGCAGGCAGCAGGCAGCGCCTCGGCATTACTTGGTGTTCTTTCCCTTATCTTCGGTGGACTGGTCGCTCCGCTTGTTGGGATTGGTGGAAGTCACACCGCGATTCCAATGGGGATGGTCATTGCCATCACTGATATCGGTGCAATTGTATGTTATGCGATTCTTATATGGCGAAGGTAAATACGATCCGTTTCTACGTATATGTAGGAACGGTTTTTTTCGTATATGGGTGTAAATCACTGTATTGGTTCATACTAACAGCATATATGAATGGATAAATGGAGCGGAATGGCAGGTGAGATACCGGTGTTGACAGAGGATTTGCAGACGAATACGCAAACCTTACAAAATATGATCGGCACAAATCCGGACGTTGTGTTGCGTCGGCTGATCATTCGTGATGTAGCCAAAGAAGCGACGATGATCTACATTGAAGGATTAGTGGATAAGCGGGAAATTCATGAACAAATTCTCATGCCTCTGATGAAACCAGGTGCGAACAACACGGAAGGAAACATAGAGAATAAGCAGGTCAAACAGTGGCTCATAACCGAGGCCATTCCGGTATCCACCGTTCAGCCTGTACAGCGGGTAGAAGAGTGTATGCAGGCGATTTTTGCTGGGAATACGGTTTTACTTGTCCAGGGAATTGCAGAAGCCTTTGTAATAGGAACGAGCAACTGGGAAACCAGGCCGGTTGAAGAGCCAATAACGGAAGCGTTAATACGTGGTCCGAGAGAAGGGTTCGTAGAGTCTATTCGTAAAAATACGGCCATTATTCGCCGGAAAATTAAAGACCCGAATCTTGTTTTTCTCCCTTATAAAGTGGGACGGCGCTCGCAAAAAGATCTGTATGTTGTCTACATAAAGGAAATCGCCAATCAAGCATTAGTAGACGAGGTGAAAAGCCGAATCGAACGCATTGATATCGATGCAGTGGAAGAATCAGGGTATGTAGAACAGTTAATTGAAGAGAATTATTTATCTCCTTTCCCTCAAACACAAAATACGGAGCGGCCGGATCGAGTTGTACAGGCTTTGCTGGAGGGGCGTGTTGCCATTTTGCTGGATGGAACCCCGTTCGTTCTGCTGGCGCCTGTCACCTTCCCGATGCTGATGAGTTCGCCGGAAGATTATTATGAACGGTGGATTCCCGGCTCGCTCATTCGTCTTTTACGTTATATAGCCGTTTTTCTTTCTTTATTTCTTCCTGCTCTGTATATTTCATTTATTTCATACAATCATGGAATGATTCCAACGAAGCTGGCGATTTCGATTTCAGCATCGAGAGAGGGCGTTCCCTTCCCTTCAATTGTGGAAGCGTTCATCATGGAAGTGACCGTAGAGATCCTGCGCGAAGCCGGCATTCGTCTTCCTAAACCTGTAGGGCAGGCCATTGGAATTGTAGGGGCGCTTGTGATCGGACAAGCAGCGGTAGAAGCTGGAATTGTCAGCCCGATCACAGTCATTGTTGTATCCTTAACGGCCATTTCTTCCTTTTCGTTTCCACAGTATAGTGCGGCGATTGCCATTCGAATCGCGCGATTTGGCATGATGATAGCCGCTTCATTTTTAGGGTTGTTTGGGGTTATTTTACTGTCGATATTTCTCATCGCACATCTTGTAAAACTAAAAAGCTTTGGTGTTTCATACCTGGCGCCGTTTGCTCCTATCTATCTTCACGATTGGAAAGACGGACTGATACGGCTACCGTTTTTCACATTACGAAAACGCACACGGATTACAAAACCAAAAGATTCAACCAGACGGTAGAAGTAGGAGATATGTATGAACCAGAGAGAACAAATTACATCAAAACAGGTAACGCTAAGCATCTTTCAGTATTTAGTTGGTTCTGGGATTTTGTCACTTCCTCGGTCTGCAACGGAAGCGACCGGTAATCATGATGGTTGGATCAGTGTACTCGTTGCGGGAATTTTGATAATGGGAATTGTGTATGTTGTGACTAAAGTGAGCATGATGTTCCCGGAACGAACTTTCTTTCAGTATAGCCAGGAGATATTCGGAAAGTGGATCGGCAGATTGTTGAGTCTGGTTTTTTTAGGTTATTTTCTGCTTCAGGCTGGATACCAGTCACGAATTATGGCAGAGGCAATTCATATGCATTTGCTAACCAAGACACCAAAGAGTGTGCTTATTATTTTATTTATGGCGGTTGGAACGTATTTGGTAGTCGGGGGCGTCAATGCTCTTGCCCGTTTTTGTGAGTTTGTAACCCCGATTACACTTCTGCTTGTTTTGATCGTACTTTTGCTTGCTTTAAGTAACGTCGAGATCGACAATTTACGTCCCGTGCTAGTCGATGGAGTGATGCCAGTCGCCAAGGGCATAATGTCTGTAGCTTTGCCGTATACAGGAGCAGAAAGTATGCTAATTTTCTATGCATTCATGAAGAAATCGGATCATCCGACTAGGTCGGCTGTATTAGGGATTGGGATTGCAACCGTGATGTATACGATAGTTACAATGGTTACCATAAGTGCGCTCACGGCGGCAGAAACGCAGACACTACTCCTTCCTGTAATGGATATGGCAAAAGAGATTTCATTTCCGGGTGGTTTTTTCGAGAGATTTGAACTGTTGCTGCTCGTATTCTGGGTTTTGTTTATGTACACCACGTACACATATAGTCAATATTTTGCCAGCCTTGGATTGAGTCAATTGTTCAATAAGAAGCTTACGCCGTTTGTTTATGTAGTGCTTCCCTTGATTTATGGAATAGCCGTGTACCCACCAGATATAAATGCAGCATATAAGATGGGGCGGGGAATGGCTTTGTTCGGCATAGGACTTGCTATACTATTGCCACTCCTTATATGGATATGTGCAAAAATAAGGAAGGTAAAATATGCGCCACAAACATGAAAAACGTTGGGCTGTTCTTTTTGTATGGATACTTGTGATTACAGGTTGCTGGGATCGGACTGAAATTGAAGACATTGGAATTGTAACCGGGATTGCCATTGACCAGCCGGAGAAAATGGATAAACAGGGGAAGGACAATAAAAAAATTGATCTTACCCATAACATTGTCATTCCGCAGGCGGCCGCAGGAAAATCTGCCGGTTCGAAAAAGGCGTATGCAAACGTGACAACGAAAACAGAAAGTGTATTCGAGGGCATCAGGCAGGTATCTACGGTTACAGGGAATTCTCCATCGTATGAATATTTGAAGGTATTGGCCATTAGTGAGGACATAGCTCGTGCCCATAACTTGCAGGAACTGTTGAATTTCTTTTTGCGTAATACAGAAGCGCGCCGGACGGTTAAGGTGGTCATTGTACAGGGAAAAGCAAAAGATGTATTGGACAAGCATCCTATTATTGAAAATAATCCTGCCGTGAACTTGTCTGATATTGTGGAAAATAGTAAAAAAGTGATACAGGTTACGCCTGAAGTAACCCTTGGAGATGTTTCTAAGCGATTAACAAGCCAGAGAAGCCTGGTCATTCCAAGAGTAATGGTCGTAAAAGACAAAGCACAAATGAGTGGAGCTGCTGTTATAAAGGGGAAAAATGCCAAAATGATCGGGACATTGACCCCGGAAGAGGTAGGGGGATTAAGTTTGTTGCGAGGAGAAGTGAAAAATGGAATCGTTAAGGGCAAAACGGCAAAGGGTAAATTCCTGGTATTTGAAGTCGATCGTATTCAACATCAAATACAATCAGAAGTAGAGAAAGAACAGGTGCATTTCACATTACGGATTAACGTAAAGGGAAAGCTGCGTGAAGATAATGTGATGGCAGAGGATGACTTTGATGAAAAGGTTTTGCAAGAGGCAGAACGAGTCATACAGAATCAACTAGAAAAGCTAACTCAACGAACATTACGTAAAACTCAGAAAGAATTAAAAGTAGATGTAATCGGATTTGGAAAAGAACTGAGTATTGAAAACCATCAAGTATGGAAGAAATATGAGCAAAACTGGGACGAAGCGTTCAGTCGTATGCCTGTAAAGGTGGATATTCAAACAAAGATTATGGAATTCGGCACAAAAGGCAGAGAACGAATCAAACAGTAAGCGGAAAATATATTTCACGTATTATCAGAAAAATGGTATAACTATAAATGAAAAACAATTCGTACATTTGATGTTGAAATCAAATAGCAGAGGAGTATGGTAGCATGAGTAGTCAGTTTACGGTTGAAAAAACACAACATCCAAAAACAAAGCCTGATCAGCAAAATTTAGGCTTCGGAAAACATTTTACCGATCATATGTTTTTGATGAACTATACAGCAGGTGAAGGCTGGCATGATGCCCGCATTGTTCCGTATGCGCCGTTAAGTCTTGATCCGGCCGCGATGGTGTTTCATTATGGACAGGCCGTATTTGAAGGTCTGAAGGCATATAAAACAGAAGGTGGTCGGGTTCTGTTGTTCAGACCGGATCAAAATCTTGAGCGCTTAAACATTTCCAATGAGCGGTTGAGCATCCCACAAATTGATGAAGCGCTCGTACTCGAAGGAATTAAGGAATTAGTACGTACAGACGCAGATTGGATTCCGACAGCGGAAGGCACATCTCTCTACATCCGTCCGTTTATTATTGCGACAGATGCGGCATTAGGCGTTCATCCTTCGCCGCAGTATTTGCTTATTGTAATCTTATCTCCAGTTGGAGCGTACTATCCGGAAGGCCTTAAGCCAGTAAAAATCAACGTAGAAAGCGAATATGTGCGTGCCGTGCGTGGTGGAACAGGTGTTGCCAAAACAGCTGGGAACTATGCGGCTAGTCTTCGTGCGCAGGAAGAAGCAGAAAAGCAAGGCTATGCGCAAGTATTATGGCTCGATGGTGTGGAGAAGAAATACATCGAAGAAGTTGGTAGCATGAATGTATTTTTCAAAATTAATGGAGAAGTCGTAACTCCTGCGTTAAATGGAAGCATTTTGAGTGGTGTTACAAGACGATCCATTATCCAGATTTTGCAGGATAAAGAAATCCCGGTAGTAGAGCGGAGAATTTCGATTGAAGAACTGTATGAGGCATCTGTGAACGGAACGCTGGAAGAAGCATTCGGAACGGGCACAGCGGCTGTTATTTCACCGATCGGGGAATTAAACTGGGAAGATAAACAGATCACTATCAACAAAGGTGAGATTGGTCAGGTGTCTCAGGAACTGTACGACACACTGACAGGTATCCAGAACGGAAAAGTAAAGGATACGTTCGGCTGGACATTTGAAGTATAAAAAGTAAGCACGTTTGATTATGACAGGAGTGTATGAATCGTCTAACTTACGATTCATACACTCTTCTCTTTTTATTTTAGGAAACTTCGATGTAGGACGAACGTAAAATTAATAATCCCACCCGAAATGCCTGTGGTATAATCAGGTGGGAAAATCAAAGTATACTTGACATGGGGAGGAGTGGATAGAAGTGCGAAAGTTGGCTTTAACAGTGCTTTTCTTTCTTCTATCAACCGCAACCGCCTTTGCGGATGCCGCACCAGGCGACACGATTGTAACATACGGACAGAACTTGTCGTCCGCGCAAAAACAGCAAATCAAAGGACGCTTTAATCCACCGAAGGAAGCGCAAGAGATTACCGTTACGAATGCTGAGGAGCATAAATATCTCGATGGACTATTGCCGAAGAATGTAATTGGTACAAGGGCCATTTCGTCTACGATGATTCAATTAGCAGAAGCAGGACAGGGGATTAAAGTCGAGACAAATAACATTACAGGCATCAGTAAGGCAATGTATGAGAATGCACTGGCAACTGCCGGTGTGAAAGATGCCAATGTAAAAGTTGATGCGCCGTTCCCGGTATCAGGTACAGCAGGCTTAACCGGCGTCATGAAGGCGTATGAGCAGGTAACGGGTAAAAAAATCGATGAGAATCAGAAAAAAGTTGCCAGTGAAGAAATGGTCACAACATCGAAGATCGCAGAACAAATCGGTGATAAGGAAAAAGCAGCCGAGCTTCTGACGCGCCTGAAAGCAGAAATGGCAAAGCAGACCGGCAAAATGACCGATGATCAGCTGCGCCAGATGATTAGCAATGTGGCGGCTCAGATGGGTCTCACGCTAAGTGATCAGGAAATTGATTCGCTCGTGAGTATTTTGCGCAAAATCCAGAATTTAAACATCGACTGGAGTAAGACGCTTGACCAGATCTCAAGCTATAAGGGGCAGATGCAGGATTTTCTGAACAGCAATCCGGAAGCGAAGTCATTTGTCCAGGAGATTTTGCAGTTCCTCAAGCAATTAATCGATAAGATGCTGGGCTGGTTTGCATAATCGTGGGTTGACAGGGGAGAAATATCCAGGTACGATATGTGATAATTAAATTAATAGTACGAAAGAACACAACTCTTATTCAGAGAGACGGAGGGATATGGCCCAATGAAGTCTCAGCAACCACAGGCTTGCCTGTAAGGTGCTAATTCCATCAAAGCTTTGTACATAAGCTTTGGAAGATGAGAGAAGGACAGCTGGATACCCGGCCCTCTTCTCTGGAAGAGGGTCTTTCTTTTTGTACATATATCCAGAGAGGGGAAAAATAGATGAAAAATGTACGCATTGCTTTACTTGGACTTGGAACGGTAGGATCAGGCGTTGTGACTATTTTGCAAACACACGCGGAACGGCTTCGCAAGCAGACAGGGACAAACTTTGAGATTGCAGGTATTCTGGTGCGTGATACTACGCGTTCGCGCCAGGTTGATGTGGAACGTAGTCTGCTTACAACTGACATTGCTCGCATCTGGGAGAGTAAGCCAGACGTTGTGGTGGATGCTATGGGCGGTCTTGTGCCGACACTTGGCTACATCGAAGAGGCGATTGCGCGTGGCTGTCATGTCGTATCTGCGAATAAAGAGTTGATTGCGGTACACGGGGCACGGCTACATGCGCTGGCTGGGGAACAAGGCGTGGGCCTGTTGTATGAAGCGAGCGTGGGTGGCGGCATCCCGGTTCTGAATACGTTGGCCCAGCTGTTAAATGTGAATCGGATTACGCGTGTGGCGGGAATCCTGAACGGAACGACGAATTACATTTTGACGCGCATGGAAGAAGACGGGCTGCCGTATGAAGCGGTGCTTGCTCAGGCGCAGGAGCTTGGTTTTGCCGAAGCGGATCCGACCGCAGATGTGGAAGGATATGATGCGTTTCATAAAATCCGGATTGTAGCCCGCCTGTGCTTCGGGGAAGAAGTGGAGGAAGAAGTGGGTCTGCGGGAAGGTATTACGAGCGTTACAGCGGAAGAGATTGAACTGTACGGTCGCTTAGGCTTGCGGGTGAAGCTTCTGGCGACAGCAGAGCGGACGAAGGCTGGTTTGCGTGTTCAGGTGGCGCCGACACTTGTGCCGCATTCTCATGCGCTTTCGCACGTGAAAAATGAATACAACGGTGTGTTTGTTACCGGGGATGTGGTGGGAGATTTGTTCTTTACCGGCAAGGGAGCAGGCATGCTGCCGACCGGAAGTGCGATTGTGGAAGACATTGTACATGCAGTGCGTGGGATCACATTTACACCCGAGACAGCAGTTGCTACACAAGCTGTAGAGATTAAAGCGGGGGAAGGCGCGGCCGAGGAGACCGGGCTGGAAATTGCCTTTTTCTCATTAAAGCATAAAGATGAACGAGGCGAATTTAGTTTGCTTTCGTTTCTGTCAGGCGAGGCTGGCGTACTGCATGGGGTAGAAACGGTGAAACGAAACGGGCAGACGCATGTTGCGGCGCTTCTCAGTTCCCACGACAGAGCGGTAAGCCGTGCATTCGCTCATCATATTGGTGCAACTGTCCGTTTTCGAGAGTTATTAGCAGAGCCTGCGCCGGGCATAGCAGCAAGTCCGGTGACAATTGGGTGACCGAAAATTGAGGTAAGTAGGACAAGAAAATGTAATTTTTCATCATATAATGGATAGATGTAGGAATCAACCGCGTTTTGACGAGATTAAATAGTATTCTCTCCCAAATCCTTCTCTTTTCTATAGCATAGATGATTGGAGAATGGATCTAACATTTCGTTATAATAATAAATAAGGCAGGAATAAACGAATGGGAGAGATTTGTATGGCTCAACGTGTAGCCACTGAATACAAGAAGCTTGTTCTCGAACTGAGTACACTGCAATTACAATCGTTTGTCGGAATGTTTGATCACGCGGAGTTCAGTACGCAAGTTCGCATCTTCGAGAATGGAGAAACGGAAGTTGTGCTGCTGGATAAAGGTATGGAGCTTCCGCTGTCGTTTAAGCGGATTGGTCATGATACGTATACATGCGAAGGTCAGTACAAGATTTACGATGCGAAGCTAGCCAACCAGATGCGGATGGCAGTTCGCAAATTTAAAGGATGCGGGATTGTCCACCGGCTGTATCCGACATATACGATGGTATATGAATATACAGGCGGTCATGTGATGAGAATTATGGAACAAAAAGATGGACAGGAAAGGCTGGTTTTTGAATATAAAGATACGCTTGGTGATATGCAGCGTTTATTTGAAGCGTGCGGCGTAGAGGATCGGATTGATTGGACTAGGTTGCATATTGATCAGTTGTTAGATTTGCGTAATCAGCGCATTACGGATGGACTTTCAACAGAGGATGTTGACCACCAGCTGACAGAGCTGTCCCAACAGTTATTTATGATGGAAGCATAGACGGGTTTTGCCGAGAAAATAGTTGCAAAATATGTAGAATCATGGTATCTTCATCATTGTGATTACATTAGGAACCAGGATTCACTCAAGGAAGTTTCTCCTCGATATATAGTGAATGACGTAGGTCCTAGCGAGAATGTATACAAATATATTTGCTAGGAGGGGGGACCGGAAGATGGAATATTCTACTTTCGGAAGACATGTAGCGATTGATACTTGGGGTGTCGATTTTGAAAAATTAAACAGTGCTGAGTTTCTGCAGCGCCATATGGTGGAGGCAGCAGAAGCATGTGGTGCAACCGTGCTGTCCGTTCAGGCTCAGCAGTTTGAACCGCAGGGTGCAACGGTTCTGGTTATGTTGTCAGAGAGCCACATTTCGATCCATACATACCCGGAGAAAGGGTTTGCTGCACTTGACTGCTATACATGTGGCGAGACGGTTGATCCGGAACTTGCGATTGAGTATATGGTGAACATTCTCCAGCCGGAGAAGATGTATGCTCGTAAACTTATTCGTGGTATGGGTGAAATGGACGTTGTACAATCTGACGTGATGAAGGTAAAACAAAACGCGTAATTGCGCATAGAAACGAATGAGTAAAATCCACTCTTTTACAAATGAAGAGTGGATTTTTCATTTATTCTTAACAGAATACCTCTTGCTCAATGCTCGCCAGGCATATATGATGATATGGAGATATTACATGTATTTCATATAAATGGAAACGTATATGTGTGGAGGGTTGGGATGAGTACTCAGATGGAAACAAAATGTAAGGTACCGGAAGAAGTGTTGCGCTACATTCAGGATGGGGACGATGTGATTGTGCCGCTTGCCAATGGTGAGCCGGTTGTACTATTAGACACGTTGGAGAAACATGCCGAGCGTTTTCAAGATGTTCGTATTCACCAGATGCACGCATTAAAAGAGCGGCCGTACATTTATGGCAAGCATCGCCCGCATTTGAGCCATGTCGCGTATTTCCTGAGCGGTGCATCACGCAAGGCCTTTTTAGAGGGTGGATGTGATCTTGTACCGAACCATTTCCACGAAGTGCCGCGCCTTTTGCGTGAGACAACGAAGACATCAATCGTGCTCGCAGCGGCTGCTCCGATGGATGAACACGGGTATTTTTCACTTGGTACAGGAGCTGATTACGTTGCTTCTTTCATTGGCCAGGTACCGTTTTTTCTCGAAGTAAACCCGAACATGCCACGTACATTCGGGGAGAATCAGGTACATATTAGTCAAATTCTTGGCTATACAGAGGTAGACTATCCGCTAGCGGAAGCGCGCGAGCCGGAGATCACCGATATCGACCGCAAGATCGCTTCCTATGTCGTAGAACGTATCCAAAATGGTGCGACGCTACAGGCTGGAATCGGAGCGATGCCGAATGCGATCATCAATTTCCTTGATAACCATAAAGATATAGGCATTCATACAGAGCTTCTAACAGACGGTGTCGTTGATCTGGTGCATAAGGGTGTTTTGACCGGCACACAGAAAAAAATGCGCCCTGGGAAAATTGTGGGCACATTCGCGCTCGGCTCGAAAAAACTGTATGAATTTATTCATAATAATACATCGGTTGAGATGTTGCCGGTTGAGTACGTCAACGACCCGCGTATCATCGCCCGTGAAGATAATATGATTTCGATTAACGCCACAACAGAAGTAGATTTCCTTGGCCAGTGCGCGTCTGAGACGATTGCCGGACGTTACTATAGTTCGAGCGGCGGCCAGACAGACTTCGCTCGTGGGGCACGGTTTGCAAAGAATGGAAAAGGATTCATTTGCTTGCATTCGACTACAAAGAACGAAGCGATCTCTCGCATTCGCCCGCAGTTAACCATCGGCTCGGCTGTTACAACATCGAAAAATGATGTGGATCACATTGTAACAGAGTATGGGGTAGCCAGTTTGCGCGGCAAAAGCATTGCGGAGCGAACGAAAGAACTGCTGGCGATTTCGCATCCAAAATTCCGTGAACAGTTGGAATTCGAAGCGAAGAAATTTGGCTTGCTTTACTAGTGTGTATACGCAGCTGCTTCGTAGGAAGTAGCTGTGTTTTTTTGTTTTGTGGATATACTAGAAATGAAAAATCGCCCGGCATAGCGCCGGGCGAGAATATGAATTAGACAAGTCGCTAGGTAGCGATATGAGCTGTGTAGTAGCCATTGTTGAGCGGAGCGATAATAAGGTGAGTCTCATCTGTCGGTAGCATGCGAAGCACGACAGGCAATTCTTCTGCGCCAAGTACAACGTCCGTTTTGTCACGAAGGCGGTGTATCAGTTCATCGTAATGCGTTGTTTTATTTTCCGGTACGCATTCGCAGTGATACGTGTACATTCCGCATTTGCAAAGATAGTTGTTGGCTTCCATGATAGATTGCCCCTTCCCTATGTGTCATAGTGTGTGGCATCTTCTGGTGTTGGTTTAATTATATCATGTCATACGCAAATATGGTGCAATTCGCATGAAATTTTTGTAATTTAAGTTCTGTATATGTATCATTACACCTATGTGAAAGAAGACTTGTATGAAAAAAGCCTTTTTTCTAGATCGGGACGGGGTCATTAATGACAATCCGCATCCGGACTACGTGTATTCATCTCTGCATGAAGCGTGTATGTCACTTGTCCGGGATAGTGGCGAACGTCACTACTAGCGTGTGCATATGATAGATAAAGGGAGATAATCGTAACAACGAGGAGAAAGGGAGGAACGAAACGTGAGTGATCTGACTACTTTATACGAACGCTATCGCGGGCTGCCGACAAATGAGCTGGAAGATACGTTATACGACATTGAGATGTCGGCTTCATTGACGCTCGGAATGAACACGGCTACCGAGCGTCAGCATAAGGAAGTACTACGCCGCCTTTTGCGTGAGCGTGGGGTCGATCTAAACAGTTTGTTTGAAAGCTAAGCAGAGCTTGCGCAGGCACTTGATCCTGCGAAGCTTGTCTGATGCTCATTTCGTTCTCGCTTTTGGAGATTTGTGATAAGATAGGAAGCGAAGATCATAAATCCGTTCGGTAAAGGAGAACGAAAAACGATGTATCATCGCACACAGACAAGACCGGTACGCGTAGGGAACCTGACGATTGGTGGCAGTGACCAGGTTATCGTACAGAGCATGACAACGACGAAGACGGCGGATGTCAAAGCGACGGTTGAGCAAATTCATCGTCTTGAAGAGGCGGGCTGCCAGATCGTCCGCGTGACGGTTAACAACATGGAAGCGGCGGAGGCCATTAAGGAAATCAAGCAGAACATTTCCATTCCGCTCGTATCTGACATTCATTTTGATTACAAGCTGGCACTCAAGGCGATTGAGAACGGCATTGATAAAGTCCGGATCAATCCGGGCAACATTGGTAAACGGGAAAAAGTTGAGGAAGTCGTCCGCGCCTGCAAAGCAAACGGGGTGCCGATTCGTATCGGTGTAAACGCGGGCTCACTTGAGAAGCATCTGCTTGATAAATATGGGTACCCAACTGCAGATGCAATGGTGGAGAGTGCCCTGCACCATATTGGCATCTTAGAAGAACTTGATTTCCACGACATTATTGTATCGTTGAAAGCATCCAATGTACCGCTGGCCATTGAAGCGTATCAGAAGGCTGCTGCTGCATTCAATTATCCGCTTCACTTAGGTATCACAGAAGCAGGAACCTTGTTTGCGGGCACGGTGAAAAGTGCGGCTGGACTCGGTACGCTCCTTGCTCAGGGCATCGGCTCCACCATGCGCGTATCATTAAGCGCTGATCCGGTCGAGGAAATTAAGGTAGCACGGGAGCTGTTGAAATCATTCGGACTATTGTCCGATGCAGCTACGCTCATCTCCTGCCCGACATGTGGACGCATTGAGATTGATCTTTTCTCCATTGCCAATGAGATTGAAGACTATATCGCAAAAGTCAAAGCGCCGATTAAAGTGGCTGTACTGGGCTGCGCCGTCAATGGACCGGGAGAAGCTCGGGAAGCGGACATTGGCATTGCTGGAGCACGTGGGGAAGGCCTGCTGTTTAAGCATGGCGAGATGGTACGCAAGATTCCGGAAGAGAGCATGGTGGAAGAGCTAAAACAAGAAATCGACAAGCTCGCGGATATTTATTATCGCACGGGTGAACTGCCGCGTCCCGGCCATCAGATTGTGTAGAAAGAGAGAATTTACGTATAGTATCGAAGCAAGAGGCTGTTTCAGAGCTGTCATACGGCGACTGAGACAGCCTCTTTTTATTGTAGTGTATTTTCCTAACATAGTTTGATAAGCACACCATCAAGCATAATCAAGGGGTACACAGGTAAAAAATAAGAAAGCGATCTTTTACAAAACCAATGACTATCGAGCAAATCCATTCTGGCGTCTCAAGTTTTCTGTAAGCCGAAACGTTGTGCGGGGAGTGGGAGAAGGGCGGAGCAAGAGAGCGCCTGTACGCGCCTACTCAGCGGAGGGAGAACGACGAACGGGCCTTTGCCCGCAATTCTTCGGTGAATCAACCTCGCAGGCTTTTCTTTGCGGGCGAGTTCGTCGGGCTCCCGGAGCGGACAGCAGCTGCTTCCTTGCAAGCGTACCGAAACGAACGGTTCCGCCCTTCTCCCACTCCCTTTCACTATGTTCTAGCTCTTGGACAGTCTTTTTTGAATTTTGTTTTAAGTTTTTATGAAGATTTGTGTAGAATTTTGTCGGATGATTTTACAATAAAAACATCAGAACAACACCTGAGTTTACACACACGGTGTTGAAAAACTACGAATGAAAGCGGTGACAATATGAAGAGAATGGGGTTAGTCTGGCAAATTCTTATCGGTCTTATCCTTGGTATTGCTGTCGGCGCCATCTTCTATGGCAACCCGAAAGTGGCAGCGATTCTGAAGCCAATCGGAGATATCTTTATTCACCTGATTAAAATGATCGTTGTGCCGATCGTGCTCTCGACGCTCATTGTCGGGGTAGCCGGAGTCGGCGATATGAAAAAGCTCGGAAAACTAGGCGGGAAAACGCTTCTGTATTTTGAGGTTGTTACGACAATTGCGATCATGGTCGGTCTACTGGTTGCAAACATTGTGAAGCCGGGTGTCGGTGTCGATATGTCACACCTGTCACAAACCGATATTAGTAAGTACGTAGCGACAACACATGAAACACAATCACATAGTTTTGCTGATACACTTGTTAACATCGTTCCGACGAATATCGTGCAATCGATGGAAAAAGGCGACATGCTCGCGATCATTTTCTTCGCGGTTATGTTTGGTCTCGGTCTGGCGAAACTTGGTGAGCGTGGCAAACCGCTTCTTAATTTCTTTGAACTTGTTGCACAGACGATGTTTAATTTAACAAACTCGATTATGCGCTTTGCTCCATTCGGTGTATTTGCACTCATTGGTGTAACGGTTTCGAAGTTTGGGGTAGGCTCGCTTATTCCGCTGGGTAAATTGATGATTACGGTTTATGGAGCAATGGCTTTCTTCATTATTGTTGTACTCGGTCTGCTGTCCAAATGGGCAGGAGTTAGCATCTTCAAACTGATGGGCGTATTGAAAGAAGAACTGTTGCTGGCATACTCGACAGCAAGTAGTGAAACGGTTCTGCCGCGCATCATGGAAAAACTCGAAAAAATGGGCTGCCCGAAATCAATCACATCGTTTGTTATCCCAACAGGTTACTCATTTAACCTAGACGGAAGTACACTGTACCAGGCACTGGCAGCGATCTTCATTGCGCAAATGTATGGGATTCATCTTTCCATTAGTCAGCAGATTACCTTGATGTTCGTGTTGATGCTTACGTCGAAAGGTATCGCCGGCGTACCGGGTGTATCGTTCGTCGTATTGTTAGCGACACTGGGCTCTGTTGGAATTCCGGTGGAAGGCCTGGCTTTTATCGCCGGTATTGACCGTCTGCTCGACATGGCGCGTACAGTTGTAAACGTAGTGGGTAACAGTGTTGCTACAATCGTAGTGTCCAAGTGGGAAGGACAGTTTAACAAAGAAGAAGCGGATGATTACATTCGCAACCACAATCTTGACACAGATGCTGTATAACTACATCAAAAGACAGGAAAGCAGTTGCTCAGATGGGCAGCTGCTTTTTTATGTGCTAATTTGGATTTACGCTTGCATGCTTGCCTGTTTCTTCTTTAATATTAGGGTACACTAGAAAAATCAGTAGGGGGTTCGGGGTTGAACGTTGTTTTTTTTACCCTGTATATTATTTTAATCATCCTGATCATCGAAATCTCAACGATGCTTCTTCAGATGACCGGGCTTAGGCGGGAAGTGGCGCGCTTTCAGGCGATTTCTCTGCTAACGAATACGGGCTACACCACATCGGAGTCCGAGATGATCATTGGTCATCCGGTGCGCCGCCGGATTGCCTCATTTTTGATCATATTTGGCACGATTTCATTGACCATTATTGTTTCCTTTATGATCAGCTTCCTGGTGAGCAGCGCGGTGCATTTAAGCGATCTTGGGATCGGACTCGCTATTTTGGTCGGAGCACTCTTCTTGTTGCGGAGCAATTTTTTCCATAGTCTGCTGCACCGGCAAGTAGGTGGGAGGTTTGATCGTTACTACGTGCACCATAAGTCAATTGAAGAAGTGTTTCATGTCGATCACGAGTATGTGATGCGTCAGTTTGATATCACAGAAGGGCATCATCATATGACCAATGTTCCGCTTAAGGAGTTGAATCTTGCGCATCAGGATGTCAAAATTATGAACATTAGACGGAATCATCATATCATTAAAAACCCAACAGGTAGCACGATGCTTCTACCGGGGGATAAAGTTCTGGTGTATGGTTCAGCAGATATGATCCGGAAGTTTTTCATACTTAGCTCAGCACGATTACCGGAAGACGAACGATGAATGGTACTGGAGGACGAACGGAACGATGAATCACGATTTACATGATCGATATGTGCCGGATACACGATTGTATGAAGGGGTAGGTGGGCAATTATATCGGGGGCATGACAGTTTGCTGAAGCGGGATGTGCTCATTTATTTGGTGTCAGAAAAAGCAGTACCATCCGAGCGGGTTATGCATGGAGAGGCGGCCCTTGAAATTCTTAGTCGTGGCGAAACGACAGACGGGATTTTTTATGTGCTGGAATACATCCCCGGTCTTCTACTTAGCCAGGCAGGGGTTAAGCTTTCCCTCAAAGAGGCGCTTGGAATGAGTCGGCAATTCGTTAGCATTCTCCTGGAAGCATGTGCGGTTCGCGGTCGTGGCTTGCGACTTACCGCCGATAATCTGTGGCTTACGGAAACTGGCGAAGTAAAAGTGATCGACAGCTGGTCAGTAGATGAAGCAGCCATCGGACATGAGATCGAGCAGGTGTTTCGTCTGATCCATTATATAATGTTTGGCGATGTGAAGCTTGTACTTCCGCCTGCCCAGATCATTGAGGAGCTCGCGCTGTCGTATGCAGGTGATCCGTTCATCATCCGCAAGTCGTTACGCGGTATGGCACGACGGGCGGAGAAAAAAGCAGCAGATCGATATGAAGAGATGCTGGCACAAACGTTCGAAGATATAACCGCGTTGTATCAGTACATTAAAAATACACAGCTTGCGGCGGGTAAAAAAGCAGTGGATATCCCGGTAAAAAAAGAGCGGATCGTCGAATCGGAAGAACCACCTCAAAGTCGCCTGCGGGATACGCGGCGCGAGCGAGCGGCCATGCGTGGACAGAAAAAGAAAAAGCGTTCGAATTGGACGATGCCGCGCATTCCGGCCCGCATAATCACGATGCTTGCGATTGGGCTCGTTTTGTTGATCGGGGGTGTAGCTGCATTTTCCGGAAGCGGTACAGACAGCAAGGCACAGACACCGGCTACGGATAAGCCAGTTGCTGGTGTGGAAGTTCCGGATGTAGGCGGCATGACGCTCGCAGAAGCCGGACAGAAGCTCGATGCAGCAGGTATTCGCTATAAATACTATCTAGAATCCTCCTTCTCGAAAACAGGGACGGTGTTCAAGCAGAACCCACAGGCAGGCGAGCGCATTAGCAGGGTTGATTCGGTGGAGCTGTGGGTTAGTCAGTAAAATTTTGATTTATGTATGTTCAGGTAGCACAGAAATGTGCTACCTTTTTTTATTTATGAATTTATGACTAAGTCATACAGTAATATAGGAAGAAAGAATCTTACGAATGCAGGCTTATCATTATACGATTAACAGGCTATAGTTCATATGAATAAAGTCTCAAATACTTTTTAGTCAGGGGAAGATGAGATTGAATAAGAAAAAAATTTCGAAAGTTCTTTCTACTTGTGCGTTACTCAGCTCTTGCGCATTTCCTGTATACGCAACTCCTTCTCTCCAGGATATTGATAATTCGTATGCAAAGGATGCCATTCAGAAGCTCGTAAGCGAAGGGATTATAAATGGAAACGGCGACGGAAAGTTCGATCCTACCGGGGACATTTCAAGACAAGATTTTGCAATTATATTGGCGAAAGCTTTAGCGTTAGATACGTCTAAACCTCCTGCTACATCAACATTTTCAGATGTTCCGGTTGACCATTATTCTTACGCCTATATTGAGGCTGCTGTAAAAGCAGGGTTAGTAGCAGGGGTAGGCAATGGGGAATTTGGTAATGGACAGAATTTATCACGACAAGATATGGCAGTTATGTTTGTGCGGGCTTTAGGAGTAGATTCTAAGGGGAAAGCGGCTGACCTAAAATTTAGTGATGCATCTTCCATTTCAGATTATGCAAAAGATGCCGTTGGCGCGGCTGTAAAGCTAGGGTTAATCAGTGGAAACACGGATGGCACTTTTAATCCGACAGGGAAGGCTGAAAGGCAGGCAGTGGCCCAGGTAGCAAGTAAGTTCCTCCAGGTAGCTGAGAAGCCAAAAACTCCAACTCCTACCACCCCAACTCAACCACCCCAACCGAAAACACCAACACCTACGCCCGTTACGAATAGCAATACAGGCGGAAGCGGTGGAGGAGGGGGTGGTGGGAGTAGTAGAGATGTGACTGCACCTACCGTTACCCTCGTATCATCTTCCCCAATTGAGATAGGAAATCCAGTTTTGATTAGAAGTAATGAAGTGGGTACAGTATACCTTGTTCTAGCTTCCGTAAATACAAGGAATAAGGCAGATCTGGAAAGGGAAGTTTCAGAAAATCGGGCGAAAAAAGCATCTGTCGTAGCTGCAAATGCAGATACAAGTATGAACACGGAGAGACTAGGGGAAGCAGACTACCATATTTATGCGGTAGATAACGAAGGGAACGTATCGGCTCCGACAGGTGTAGTTAAATTGAAAGCTCCTTTGCCTGGTAATCAGATTCCTGTAGTCACAAGTAAAATCCAGAAACAAGTAGCTACTATGGGGGAATCTGGGATACAAATAAATCTAAGGGAACACTTTGCCGATCCGGATGGAGACCCATTGGATTTTACTGCTGTATCGGATAACGCAGGGATAGCTTCTGTATATGTGAGTGGTGATACAGTAGTGATCAGTCCAGAGTCGGTTGGAAAAGCAGCGATTACCGGGACAGCGAGTGATAGAAAAGGTGGTACGGTAAGCGAAACATTCAATGTAACCGTGAGAGCGCTCAAGATTTTTCCGCAACAAGGTGCTACATTGTATGTTAATTCAGGGAGGAACGACACGAGTGATAATATTACGTTAGTGGATGATAGCACCAGTCCTGCAGGTGGATATCAGTACAGTAAGCATAATCTAAAAAATTATGTGCAGGTTGGTCGTGGTCAAGAGATTATGTCTCTACAATATAACGCTGATCCTCTTGGATTTAAGGTTATCGACAATTCTAGTCAGCAACATACAGTGACACTTGAGTCGAGTGATCCTTCCTTACTCAAGGTTACCCAAGGAATTAATGGTATGCAAGGCGTAATGTTAGAGCCTCAGAATAACTTGTCCGAATCATCTCAAGTTACCCTTACTGCCCATCTTCTGGATCAAAACGGAGACGAGATCGATGCACATAATATCCCTCTGGTGTTTGACGAGACAGCTCCAACTATTGGGACACCGTCTTATAACAATCAATGCATTACGATTCCATTTAGCGAACCGGTAGTGGCTAACAATATCCCGCCGTTTACCCCACCGGTTCCCCCTCTCGTCGAATATTCTTCATCGGGGACATTTAGTACTACTGATACCGTATCAGTGGTTCTGCCGTTAGATAGCTATAGGTGGTTGGGGAACAGTCTGGAGATCAACATACAGGCCTACATCGACGCGCACCCGGGCGTAATATCGAGTGGTAGATTCCGCATCACCATCAACGGCATGTCCGATTATGCAAATAATCTACTGAATGGCAATGGCAATGGCAATGGCAATGGCTCTGTGGAATGTGCGGTCAATGCTCCCTAATCTGATATTGCTGCATGTTACGCGAGAGAATGCCGCTGCCTTTCTGTCGCTGACACCGCCTGACTTTCAGCCTCGTCTGCGTCAGGCGTCAGCGGAGCTGATTGCCATCGGAGCTGTACAGAACAATCGTCCGATCGGGGTAGTGATGGCGGAACGAAGGATATCTACACAGTCGGCTAATCTGCTCTCTATCTTTGTCACTCCTGCATGTCGCCGCGATCATATAGGATCTCACTTGATGAGAGTGTTAGAGGGAGAACTGGTGAAACATGGTTGCGGGCGGTTGTACGTCGAATTCATGGCGTCGGCCAAAGAGACATCACCGTTCGAAGTGTTTTTCCAGTCGTGCGGCTATGCTCCGTCACACCCGGGCATCCATTTATTCCGTGGCACGCCACAACACCTGCTGGAAAGTAGCTGGTACGTACGCTGTCGGCAGCTCCCGCCACGATTTTCTATCGCGACCTGGTCGTCAACTGACACCGTGGAACGAGCCGCAATCCGCCAGGGGGAAGGCGTCTGGTATCCGCCGTTGCTCTCACCGTTTGTGGAGGAGAATGCCATCGACCCGGAGCTTTCCCTCGTCTTGCGTGATCAGAACGACCTGGTCGGCTGGCTTATCACAGAGCGGATGGGGGAGAGCGCTCTCTTGTACAAAACAATGTTTGTGAAAAAGCAGCACCAGCGCATGGGCCGGGGGCTGGCATTGTTCGCTGAGGGAATTCGCCGAATGATGCAGATACCTGACCTGACCGAGGCACTTTGTTTCGTGGAGGGAACGAATAAACCGATGCTTCAGGCTATGCGTCGTCGCATCATGGGTCCTGATTCGCAAGAACACATCCTGCGTCGAACATACAAGAATATAGATTCGAAGAGCTAATCTTATTGTGAGATTGGCTCTCTTTTTGTTTGTGAACAAAAGGTAGATGATTAGGAAGAAAGGAGAGTGAGACAAGTTGGATAGCAGCGTGGAATAGGGAAGATAAGCGACACCCGGGAAGAAGACAGATTTTCTTTTCAATCTGTTCTCTTTTTATCCTCCTTATCCTTACGAGATTTAAACAGATCGCATACGTCCCAGAGATTGAAAAAAAATTCTGTGACAGGGTTAAAAATCAGACGGAATAGAACTCGGAAAAACATAACGATCGCATGAAATATAAACTCTACTACCTCAATCATTTTTCACCTCTATACTACATCCTTCTCTGACCATCAAGCAGAGAAGGATTCTCTATTTTTGTATTTCAGGAATACTTTATCATGAAAAAAGATTAACAAGAAGACAAAGTTAATATATGATGAAGTTAAAATATACAGAATATTGATTATTATAAAAATAGGAGGTGAGTCTGCTCCGAATGGGGATAATCTTTCGGAGTAGGTACAGATGAGAGAAGCGCTCAAAGGAATTCATGTACTTGATTTTACTAGACTTTTACCAGGGCCACTTTGTTCGATGTATCTAGCGGACTATGGTGCCGATGTTGTGAAGATAGAAGACCCTCAGATGGGAGATTATGCGCGGGATATGGAGCCGATGCTGTCCGGTGTCGGGGCATTATACCAGCTATTAAACCGGGACAAGCGTAGCATTACGCTGAACCTTGGACATGAAGAAGCACGCGCAGCAGCACGCAAGTTGATCGCAGACGCAGACGTTGTGCTTGAGAGCTTCCGTCCGGGTGTCATGCGCAAGTTTGGCCTTGATTATGAAACGATGCAGGAATTGAATCCACGTCTAATCTATGTTTCGTTGACTGGTTACGGGCAGACGGGACCGTACGCGAAAAAAGCGGGGCATGATTTGAACTTTATCGGATTTACCGGATTGCTGCACGAGACGATTCATGCAAGAGGAAAGGCACATGCAGCGCTTCCAGCTGTACAAATTGCTGATATCGGCGGCGGAGCGTTGCATGCGGTGAACGCGGTGCTGCTTGCACTTGTGAAGCGGGGAGTAAGCGGCCATGGGGCGTATCTCGATGTGGCGATGACAGACGGTGTACTGCCGTTCATGATTCCGCCGCTTGGCTATCATCTAGCCGGACAGGAAAGTGGCGTTGCGACATTCAATCCACTGACTGGCTCCCTTGCTTGCTATGATGTGTATGAGACGAAAGATGGACAGTGGATGGCACTAGGAGCATTGGAGGAGAAGTTTTGGAAGCGCTTTTGTGAAGTGTCGGGTGTTGCGCCGCATTTGCCTGACCACTGGGCGGAGGACAAGCAGACTGCGATTCGGGAGGACGTCAGTGCGTATTTTCAGGCACATACACGTGCTGAGCTGGTGGATCGATTTGCGGCAGAAGACGTCTGCCTGACCCCTGTTCTCTCGATAGCGGAAGCAATGGATGACCCTCATATGACAGAACGTGCGGCATTCTGGACGCGGCCGGACGCAGATGCTGTGACCGAAATTAAAAATCCGTTGCTTGACCGCGCGTCGGCGGATGCATCATTCCCGCCTGCGCGTGGCCTGCATACGGATGAAGTACTGCGTGCATACGGCTACGAGGATGACGTGCTACGCGAATTCCGGGAGCGTGGTATCATATAGTAATGTCTCACAAGACTGGGGCACCAGGCTGCATCTCAGCTACATTCTGACTGAATCCATCGAGTAGGTCGCGGAAATATTCCGCTTCCCTAAGCATATGATCGGCCAGCAGAAGTGGCAGCGCATGGCGCACCTGGCTATCCTCGATCATATTGCACACATTTTGCTTGAATTCACACAATGAAACGATCGGAGCTTGATTGCGGGAGAGTAATGATTCAAGCATGGCCTTGTTCTGAGAGGCAGGGCGCATCGATTCCATATCGATCGCTTGAAACAGCAGCTGATCGAATTGATAGCTGAAATCCGCTGTTTCCGCCAGAAGATCACGTTCGCTTGGATCAATCCGTATGCTGAGCAGACGGGTATGATCTCCCATTACGCGAAGATAAAAAATCGTTTCGTTTATAATCGCATCGCCAGGTGGCTCCATCGTACCTTTGTTTAAATATTCGAGTCGGCGCATGAAATAGGCCGCTTCCCGAGCGAGATGATCAAAAAACAGCGGGGGATGGTGGCAAACGACCTGGCCGGTAAGTACATATTCAAGCATACGCCGCTTAAACGTCCACAGGTGTGCAGTCGCATGATATACTTCCATATTAAACCGGGCCATTTTCTCAGGCTCGGTTTTTTCATCGAATGCCATACTTTTTTGTTCAATCTCCTCAAACAGTTGGCGAAAGCGGTCAGCTTCCCCGGCGTATTGCATCTGATCGATCGTAAAGCCGAAGCGTAAAAAAATGGCGTGTTCTTTCATCATCCGGCTCCAGAATCGGATGTCGGCAAGTGAGCGGCTGACAAACAGACTGGACATGTTTTTCCCTCCGTCATCTCATGATGGTATAAGCGTATGACATCGAAGGCAAGAAAAGTCGTCGTAAGCGAACATTTTGTGTGCGGATGCACATGTTCTACAATTGTGTTCGGCAGGGGAAAACTTTAGAATAGGAACGTATCCGATCTAAGGAGGGAATAGCATGAAAGAAATTCAGACAGAAGCACAGTTTAATGAAGAGATTCAGTCCGGTCGCCTTGTGGTAGCGAAGTTCTATACACACTGGTGTCCGGACTGCCACCGGATCGATCCATTCATGCCCGATCTGGAGACAGCATATGATGAGCGGTTGACGATGATTAGTGTGAACCGGGATCGTCTGCCAGAGCTTTCAGAGCAGTTGAATATTTTTGGTATTCCAAGTTTTGTCGCGTTTTATAAGGGAGCGGAGCTTGTTCGGTTTGTCAGTCGCGCTGGAAAAACACAGGCAGAGATCGAGAAGTTCCTTGACCGTGCCGTGCAGGTAGCGGGTGCGCTTGGCCAGTAGATTACGGACCAAGCGGATAGATGTCCAGTTCTTTCAGCCGATATTCAAGCCAGGACGCGATGATGAGCATTTCGTCCACTTCCTCGACAGTCGGAGCAGCTAGCGTTCCGACTGTCTGTTTGTACAAATCACGTGCCTCCTCCTGCATTGTGCGGATAACATCGGCTGTTCGATCAAGGGTATGCAGGGTACGAAGGAGACGACCGTGGACAATAATAAGTCCTGTACAGCCGACATCAGCATCATAGGAAACAACAAGCGCATGATGGTGAGCCACCGAGCGCGTAAGTAGACTGTTATAGCCAGCCAGATTGACCAGCGTTTGGATGCGTGCTGCTTCTTCAAAGTGTAGGTCATCTACAGCTTCGTCACGTAGTGTTTCCAACCTTTGTTTCATTTTGGGATCACCATCAAGAATCGCACGCGCTTTTTTGACCTGTTCATTATATACGTTGTCCTTATCTATCGTGATGCATGGGGCGAGACACTGACCAAGATCCGCATACAGACAGGATGAGGACGGGAGTGGGCCCAGACAGCGCCTGAGTTTCAGCCAGCTATTTAGCGAATCTACCGCATTGTGCAGCCAGTTCGTCTTGTGGTATGGTCCAAAATACATAGCGTCTTCATGCACAGTATCACGAGACACTTCTACATACGGAGCGGTAAGATCGGTACGAAGTACAAGAAAAGGATACGCCTTGTAATTGCGTAGCGCCCGATTATACAGAGGAAGATGGCGACGGATGAGCCGTGCTTCAAGCAGGAGGGCTTCGAGTTCAGAGGCAGTATAGCGGACTTCCACCGTGCGTGCTGCATGCACCATCCGCTTCGTTTTGGCTGTGTGCTGTTTGTTTTGATAGAAATAGGTAGAGATACGTTTTTTTAAATTTTTTGCTTTACCGATATAAATGATGTTTTCATCTTTGTCGCGATAGATGTACACGCCGCATTTTTCGGGCAATGTGAGATGAAAACCGGGGGTAATGGTATAGAGCATATAGGATTCCTCGTTTTGTAAATGTACACGGATATTTTACCATAGTAGTATTATGTAACGTAGAGATTTTTTATAGGAGGATGTAGGCATGTCAGTAACCGAGCATAAAAAAGAAGCGCCGAAATCGGTCGGCTGTATGATTATTACCGTAAGCGACACACGGAATAAGGAAACGGATAAAAGCGGACAACTTATTCGACAGTTCCTTGAAGAAGCAGGGCACACAGTGACCCGCTATGAGATTGTGAAAGATGAGCGTGATATGATTCATGACGCGATAGAAGCGGGGGCCACAGATGATGCCGTGCAGGCGATTCTCTTACATGGTGGGACAGGCATTGCGAAGCGTGATGTGACGGTAGAAGTAGTCGCTTCGAAGCTGCATAAGGAGCTGCCGGGATTTGGGGAGATTTTTCGGATGTTGAGCTATACGGAGGATATCGGGTCAGCGGCGATTCTTAGCCGGGCGATTGCCGGAGTGTATGAAGATCGGGCTGTGTTTTCGATGCCGGGGTCATCCGGTGCGGTGCGGCTGGCGATGAGTAAGCTCATCATTCCAGAGCTTGGGCATGTGATGCGAGAGATTTACAAGAAGTGAGTAGAAGCGGAAACTCCTAGAAGGGGAGGTTCCGCTTCTTATGAAGTGTCTGAAATTTTATTTTACTAGATCCGCTTTTTGTGAGCTTACCCCATCCCATAGAACGATGTCCGCGCCACTGTGGACGGATTCTCCTATTTTCCAATCATGTCCTCTTTCACCTTTAAGCAGGATAAGGGGAGATGAGATATCTTTGCTTTTTATCCATTTTCCTTTTATCACTTTTCCATCTACTGCGCTGTTCCAAATGTATGTGCCATCGCTTTTAATGGTTACGTTGCCGTTACGTGCCCCAGCACTTGTTTTGGTAATGTACGAATCATACGTTTCTAGCGTAGCGGATGAACTCGGTACGAATATTTTGTACGTATGCAGTAAATGGGACACATCATTCGGGTTAATGGTGAATTTTATCGTTCCTGTAGTTTTTGTGCCGGGGATGCTCCACGTGCCGCTCAGGTGATTGCTATCCGTTACTCGTACGGTAATGATACTTTTTACACGATCAGCGTTTACCTGGCTGAATACTAATGTATCGCCTTTGACCTTGCCTTTAATGGTGTCTACGATTCCGTATTGCTTCCAACCAATTGTTCCACTGAATTCACCGGTCTGCTGATCATAGTCTGTAAATGTGATTTGAACACTTCCACCACTTAAAATCTGATGATTTTTGAAGTGGGGGATTCCTGACTTGTCTACTCTACTAAGCGGAATTGGTACACAGTACCCCAGGCTACCCCCGTGTGCCCCACGGTTGGTTAGATTATACTTCTAACAGTCTCAGTCCTTCTTTCAAAATATTCACCGCCGCATTTACATCCCGGTCATGGTGTGTATGACATTCCGGACAGCCCCATGTACGCAGGTTCAGATTCTTCACATCCCGGTTTCGGTATCCACAAGCCGAACACAACTGACTCGATGGGAATGTCTTTGCGACAAAACTCAGCGTACGTCCATACCATTCGACTTTGTATTCCAGCATCCGGCGAAATTCCGACCAGGATGCATCCGAAATACTCTTCGCCAGCTTGTGATTTTTCTGCATGTTCGATACCTGCAAGTCCTCTACACAGATCGTTTGGTTTTCACGAATCAGTTTGGTGGACAACTTTTGCAGGAAATCGGTGCGACAGTTGGCGATCTTTTCATGCAGACGAGCGACTTTGATTCTCGCCTTGTTCCAGTTGGAACCGCCTTTTGTACGTCTGGACATCATGCGCTGTAGATATGCCAGCTTTCCTTCATATTTACGGAGATACTTCGGATTTTCGAATGTTTCCCCACTGGAGAGAATGGCGAACTGCTTAATGCCCAAGTCTACTCCCACCTGCTGCTCTACGTTCGGTAACGGTTGCATCTCCACCTCACAGAGCACCGATACAAAGTAGTGGCCAGATGGATTCCGGCGAACGGTGGCAGACAGGATACGTCCTTCTACTTCACGACTTTTTGCGAAGCGAACGAGTCCAAGTTTCGGAAGTCGGATCTGGGTTCCTTCTATGCGAATGGCATCGTTGTTGTTCGTCGTATTGTATGACTGCCTGCGATTCTTCCGGCTTTTGAATTTTGGATATCCTGTTTTCTCGTTGAAAAACTTTTGGTAGGCCGCATCCAGGTCCTGTAATGCGTTTTGCAAGGCGGTAGAATCGGGCTCTTTTAACCAGGTTACTTCTTTCTTTAGTTTCGTCAAAAGAGTCGAACACGCCTTGTAATTCAACGTTCTTTGCTCGGTCTCATAGGCTTCTTTTCGTTTCGCCAGAAAGTGATTGAACACATACCGAACACACCCGATGGACTTGTTGATGAGCGTAGCTTGTTTTTCCGTCGGGTAGATCCGGAACTTGAAGCCTTTGTGCTTTTTCACCTGTTTTTCACCCCCTCCTCTTCTTTCATTGTACCTGATCGCTTGCAGGGAAAACAGTCGGACTTGTGAGAAGGCAACTCGCCTTCCCTCATCCGAAGCCGATTCATCCCTCATTTTCGCTGTCGCTTAGAAGTGGGAGTCTTCTCAGCTGAAATGATAAAAATAATCACCTAACACTTCTCCTGTTTGGATCGATCTGCCGTAGTTCGTTCCCCCGGATTCTAAAACCGTCAACACGGTTACTTTCCCTGTAGACGGAGCAGGTTTTTGCGTAGGTTTATCTGGTGTTGTGGGGTTTACCGTTGTCGTAGGAGAAGGTTGAGGTGCAGGGGGGAACTTGCGGTTGGATTGGATCAGCAAATCGTGGCTCGATACCCGCGTACACGGAGCTGCTCCCACCGACAAGTACACAACTAAGTAATAAGAAACGATAAGCAGTACGCTTCATTTTATTACTCCTAACAATTATCATTCTCTAAAATGAGTGAGTGGTCAATTTTAGAGAAATATAAAAAGAGAATACTTTAGGGAATAGAAATCCGGTGTAAAAAGAATAGAATGGGGGATGACAAAATAATTACCTCAAACGACCGTTTTAGGGAGTTTGATGATTAGAAGTAGAATGGGTATTTTCACTTTCATCTTTAGTTAACATTTGGGAATAATACTTGTGAGGTGTTCCTTATGAGAAAAAGTGTTATTTCCGTTTTTACTGTTATCCTGATTAACTTTTTTGTATTGTGTGCATTTACTGGATGGATACATGCCGAAAATAAACCTTTCTATGAAACGAGTAAAGGACAGGATTCGATTGAATGGGTTTATTTATGGGATGAACCGAGAACGCGCGAGGAAAAATTAGAGCGTATCTTAACATCTGAATTACAAAGAAGGATGTTATTGGCTCTTCAAGAGAAAAAGTATGTAAAGTCCGGCAAAGAAAACATTTATTATTTTGATCCATTTAAGGTGGTTGATATTCGTAAGGACAAGCACGGTGTTTCTGAAATTGATGTATTAGCAAGTGTTTACAGAGTTATTAATAATAAAACAGAGAAAAAGGCAGAAAAGTTTCAGATCACATTCCGATATAATTACGATTTTGGATTTATGGTTATAGAATGTCAAAGGGTAGGATTGAAATGAATAAACTACTACTTTTATTTTGTGTGATTTTATCGTTTCCAGGCTATGTAATTGCCTCTTCACCCCCAGACACCGAAGCTAAAATTAGCACAGAAGAAGCGAATAAAAACTTAATTGTTTATCTTTTAGCTCCATTTACTACTGAACCAATAAAAAATCATTATAGAGAGAATTTGCCTTGGCAATTAGAGCAAGGTCAAATTACAAACACAAAAATGATATATACAACAAAAGGTCTAGATTTTATTGTTCAACTTAAAGTTCAACCTTTTGTGGGAGCCCACGATCCCCTTGGTACTGATTTATTCACTTTTAAAATAAAAGACGGGAAAATAATACTTGAAAAATACGAATATTTAGATAGTTTTCCTGTACGACTATATTTAAAACAATATTATCCAAATCCAAAACCCTCATATTAAGAAACTTTTGATATGGTTTAATGCTAACGGGGATCGTTAGTGCGATAAGAAGCTGATATAAAGAGGACCAGAATTCCTTGTATGAACTGGAATCCGGTTTTTTCATTTCTTGCTTAACGTACGATTTTTTTCGTTTTGGGGTATCGGAAAATCTTAGGTTGATGGGCATGTGATGCTACCCCACCATGAGAAAAAATCCAAGTGAAAAATACTATATGCTATGCATTTATATATGGCAAGTGCAATAATTTCGCATTGATTCCCTTATAGATTTTTCTCTATTCATGGGATTATCTTGAATTTTTTGTGATTATCCTTTACGCTTATACCTAGATATACAAGGTATAAGCGTAAAGGAGGAGACCGATGATGATCAACAAAGAACTGCTCAAAGGAAGCACACCTTTGCTCATATTGGCGATGCTGGAAAAACGGGATATGTACGGATATGAAATGATTACCGAGATCGAGCAGGCATCAGCAGGAATTTTTCAATTCAAGGAAGGGACGTTATATCCGCTCCTGCATGCGCTGGAAGCAGACGGACTGATTGTTTCGTACTGGAGTGAAGGAGTTGGTGCCCGCCGCCGCAAATATTATCGCATCACTCCGCGCGGTGGATCGCGTCTGGCAGAACGCAAGGAAGAATGGACGACGTATCGAACGGCTGTGGAACGAGTGCTGGGGGAGGGACAGGCATGAGGAAAGAAATTGACATGTATCTGGACCAGGTGTGTGCGTATATTCGCTGTCGGGATGTGCATACGGGCATTCGTGCGGAGTTGCGGACGCATATGGAGGAACTGACAGATGTGTATGAGGAGAGGGGACTGACCTCGGATGAAGCGGTGGCACGTGCGATAGCTTCGATGGGAGACCCCGAGGTAATTGGACGCCAGTTCGATCGCGTTCACCGTCCGAAGACAGACTGGATTACCGTTATACTGGTGGCGTTGTTGATGGGATGTGGACTTGTCACTATGGCATCACTTGATCGGCAGCCGGGGGACTGGCCGTGGAAAACGAACATGCTAGCGGAACGGCTGGCTAGTGTGGGAATCGGTGTGCTCGTGTGTTGGTTTTGTGCTCGATTGGATTATCGGCGCCTTCGGATGAGTGGAGAGGCGATTTTTCTCACCACGTGGCTATTAATTTTACCGATATTCTGGATGGGAGTATATCGTTTCGGTATGCCCATGTACGATCTAGGATTTATAAAGTTTGACATCATTCGGGCCTCACCCTTTTTGTTTTTGCTGGCAGTGGCTTCCATGCTCACCCGCTGGTCTTGGCAGAAGGATGGCTGGAAAGTCCCACTGTTTATCTGGTATGCCCTCCCTGCTCTTCTTTATTTGAAAACACCAGGTAAGTCCACCTTTGTGATGTATACAATCGGATTTATAACGCTTGCTCTGTTATCTGGTGCTAATAAGCGCCGGATAGGGGGATGGATAGCTGTAGTTGCTGGAATTGTGCTCTGTCGACTTGCCATGTTTCCATATGAGCTGGAAAGGCTACTGGGGTTCTGGAGGCCATTTGCTGATCCGCTTGGCAGGGGCTATCAAGTTGTACAGTCGATTCAGGCTATTCGTGAAGCGGGCATGAGGGGACACGGATTTGGTGTTTGGTTACGGAATCTTCCAAACACACAGGAAGATTTTGTGTTCACATATATTGTGTATGCATTTGGCTGGGGGAGCGGAGTCGGAATGATTGTGCTGGTAGCCGCACTGTTTGTTCGTTTGTATCGAATGCTGTTGTTAGTGCGTGAACCGTTTGGCAGAATGCTTGCTGGTACGATCTTTGTGCTGTTTGCGGTTTTATTTAGTTGGAACATCTTGATGACAATTGGACTCATGCCCGTTGCAAGCATTCCGCTGCCATTTGTCGCCCATGGCACCACGGCATTTCTTGTCCATCTGGCTGTGCTCGGTTTGCTCATCGGTATTCACCGCAGGCGCGATATGATGATAGAACCCTAGATGTACGCGTTGCATCTAGGCATAGAGTCAATTATTTGATGGTCAACCGATCATTCTGATTAAGGAGGTTAGGAAGTATGAAATCTATACTCATTGTGGATGACGAAGAAAAGATTCGTGAAGTAGTTGTTTCTTATTTAGAAAAAGAAGGGTTCCGAACAGTAGAAGCTCAAACGGGGCTCAGTGCTTTGCAAGTAGTTAAAGAAGAAGCAGTAGATCTTGTCGTCCTCGATTTGATGTTGCCGGATATTTCTGGCGAGGAAGTCTGTCAGCAAATCCGGAAAATATCCTCTGTCCCTGTGCTAATGTTAACCGCAAAAGTCGCGGAGGAAGACCGCGTCATCGGACTTACATTAGGTGCTGATGATTATGTGATCAAGCCATTTAGTCCGAAGGAACTTGTAGCTCGTGTAAAGGCCATTTTGCGTCGTTCCAGCGAACAGAATTTATTGGCTGATCGAATTTCATTTTCTAATGGAGAGTTGGTCATTGATACGGCTCAACAAATGATCGTTAAACATGGAGATTCGATTAATTTGACACCGAATGAATATAAACTTCTTGTGGTCCTAGCTCGCCATCCTCAACGATCTTTTACAAGAGAAGAATTAATTGAAAAAGTTTTTGGCTATAGTTACGAAGGGGATGCGCGAACGATTGACCAACACATTAAGAATTTACGCCAAAAAATTGAGCCTGATCCGAAACAACCGAAGTATGTTTGTACGGTGTATGGAACAGGGTATAAATTTGTAGGTGATCACGGATGATCCGGGGGTTACGAGCTCGACTCGCTTTTATCTTTATTGGAATGGTAACAGGAATTCTAGTAATTGCTACGGTCATTCTTATTTTTGTCACGCACTACCACATTACGATGTTTTTGCAGCAAATACCTGAGGGTGTTCCTTTTCTATCCCACTTGAATATTCATTTTGAACGAGCGATGATCCAATCGATTACCTTTACAGAAATTGGAGCTATTTTATTAGCCATTTTGGTAAGTCTTTCTGTAACCAAACGCATTATTACTCCTTTAGCAGACATGCGCCAAGCGGCTGAGCAGATGAGACAAGGAGACCTGACCTCTCGCGTTGTGATTCAAGGTCACGATGAATTGGCTGATCTTGGACAATCTTTAAATCATCTAGCAGAGCAATTACAAAAGCAAGAAGAATTGCGTAAAACGATGACTGCTGATATCGCTCATGAACTTCGCACTCCGTTAAGCACATTAAAAAGCCATATGGAGGCGTTTGAGGATGGAATTTGGGAACCTACGCCCGAGCGTATTCACTCTTGTTACGAAGAGATTGAAAGACTCATTCATCTTGTTGGGGATTTAGAGGAACTGACTTATATGGAATCATCAGAATTTAGCCTTCATCTTCAGAGAGAGGATGTACGCCAGATTCTTCGTCAAGCCATTTCATCGGTGAAGGCCGCCTATCTCCAGAAAAATGTACAATTGAATCTAAGAGATGGAGAGCCCATTTTAGTAGACGTAGATCGACAGCGTATCGGGCAGATTCTCGTTAATTTGTTAACAAATGCGTTAAAGTTCACATCTCCTGGCGGGAGTGTTCAAGTCGAAGTATATGAAGAAAAAGAACAGGTGATAATGTCTGTCGTCGATACAGGGATTGGCATTGCAAAGAATGAAATTCCTTTTGTGTTCGAAAGATTTTATCGAGTGGATAAATCTCGAAATCGCAAATACGGTGGAGGAGGCATCGGACTAACGATTGTAAAACGGTTAGTAGAAGCCCATGGTGGACAAGTAGCAATAGGAAGTGAGCAAGGAAAGGGAACTACAGTTTCTATTCTTCTGCCAAAAAACTAGTAGGATCTTCATAAGATCTACATAAGTTCTTGCTATCCTTTACATATGAAATTTTTAAGGGTAGAAAGGACGGTACGAATGAATAAAAAAACGATGACATTCATGGGGATTGTATTATCGACCGCGTTATTGAGTGCTTGCTCATCGATGAATGGAATAGATCACTCCAGTATGAGCGGCATGAATCAATCTTCAACCAAGAGTCAGGCCATTCCGGCCGCTGTTACTCCTGTTGTAAGCAAAGTAGGTAACCAAACGATCAAAGAGTTTTCTTTGGTAGCCAAATCTGCTGAACAAGAAATCAAAAATGGCGTGAAAGTTCCTGTTTGGACGTACAATGGAACGGTACCGGGTAGCCAGATTCGTGTCACACAAGGAGATCGTGTAAAAGTTCATTTGAAAAATGAATTATCCGTTCCGATCACCATTCATTGGCATGGCTATCCTGTCCCAAATAGCATGGACGGGATTCCCGGAATGACACAAGCGTCTATCAAACCAGGTCAATCTTTTACGTATGATTTCGTAGCCACAACACCAGGCACTTATTGGTATCACTCTCATTACAATAGTGCAGCACAAGTGGATAAAGGTTTGTATGGCACATTCATTGTTGATCCAAAAGACGAGACGAACAAGCCGAATCGTGATTATACGCTTGTATTGGATGAATGGATGACTGACTCAAACATGAATAGTCATGATATGTCCAATATGAATGGTCAAATGAACATGGAGAATCACGACATGTCTACCATGTCCAACATGGATCATGATCAAATGATGAAACAAATGTATAACGTTTATACGGTTAATGGTAAGGCAGGAAACTTGATTGAACCGTTAACCGTGAAAAAGGGAGAGAAGGTGCGCCTTCGTTTTGTGAACGCAGGATATTTATCTCACACCATTCATCTGCCAAATCAACCATTTCAAGTGGTGGCCGTTGACGGTAATCCTCTTGCATCAGCTCCTTTGATTAAAGATCAACTGTTACGTATCGGACCTGGAGAACGATATGATGTCGAGTTTACAGCGGATGGTGCTACGAATTGGATCATGGACAGTCATGATGATACACCTTATGCGGCAGATATCCGGATTCCTGTTATGTATGAGGGAAATAATACGACACCAAAATCAGATTTGGACAAAAATCTTCCGATTGTAGATATTACCAATTATGGCGATGCAGCAAACCAGACATTTAACGAGCAAACGAAATTTAATAAGAAATATACGCTTCATTTGAACTCGAAAGTAGTGAATGGCAGTCAGGAATATATGATTAATGATAAGATCTATCCAAACACGGACCCGTTAACGGTATCCAAAGGTGATCAAGTAAAAGTAACGCTCATCAATGATGGGAAGTCCGATCATCCGATGCATTTGCATGGGCACGTTTTTCAAGTCCTGTCCAAGAACGGAAAGCCTGTGAAGGATCCGGTATGGAAAGATACAATTGTCGTTCGCCCAGGTGAAAGATACGACATTGCTTTTAAAGCAAATAACACAGGGAATTGGATGTTCCACTGTCATGATTTGCACCATGCAGCGATGGGGATGATGACGGAGGTCGAATATCAAGGCTATCATTCCTCGATTAAACCAGACCCAGAAGATATGAAGGCAAGTGAATAGGTTGAACGTATGTAAGGCTGTCCCAAAAGTAACTTCGGGACAGCCTCTTTTTTACAAACTCATTGCTACACGCTTTGGCTGCTCGGAAAGCTTGCCGTCCTCGATATAGACAACGCGGTCACACACATCTAACATTCGCTTATCATGCGTAACCATAATCGCAGCTTTCCCTCGTGCTTTTACCTCATCCGCTAACATCTGTACGACAGCTCGACCGCGTTCCGAATCAAGACTTGCCGTCGGTTCATCAGCTAGAATCAGTTCTGGATCATTCATCAAAGCCCGACCGATTGCCACACGTTGACGTTCTCCACCTGATAAACTTTCTGGATAATGATCTCTGCGATGAGCTAATCCAAGGTGTGTCAGGAGATCATTTGCTCGTTTTTCAGCTTCTTTGATAGGGCTGCCAGCTAATTCAGCGATTAGCAGCAATTGGTCACGGACAGATAAATACGGGATTAGATTGGACGCTTGAAACACGAACCCGATTTTTTCAAGACGAAGTTGGTTCATTTTCTTTGGCGTCAGTTTGCTCACATCTTGGTCACTCAAAATAATACGACCACTAGAGGGAGACAATAATGCCCCGGCAATGGAAAGAAAAGTACTTTTACCAGAGCCGGAAGGGCCGACAACGGCCACAAACTCACCGGCTTTCACTTGCAACGAAACACCATCCAGTACTTTTACGGACGTATCTCCATCGCCGAATACTTTGCTAATATTGTCAAGGATAAGTTTGTTGCTCATTACGCAGCCCTCCCAATCGCTTCGATCGCATCAATTTTGATCACACGGTACAGTGATACCAACGATCCCAGTACGGCAACCGTTAAAAATAGTACGGAACAGCCTACAACTAATTGTGGACTGAGCGCAAACGGCATACTGCTCGGCAAAATCAAGGACATCCCATACGTAAGTGCAATACTAATCGCAAGGCTCACAATAGATAGGGTGAGTACTTGAGAAATGATGTTGCGGGCCAAATAGCTTGATTTTGCGCCGATTGCTTTTAATACCCCGAACTGATTTATTTTCTGGATCGTGATCACGTAGAAGAAGACAGCCAATACAAAAGCAGCAATGACAAACAAAAATACGATCATCATTAGTAAGGAGCCTTGTTCTTCTTTATAACCGGGGATGCCTTGTAAAGCCTGGTCTTTACTGATCACTTCAACGCCTGACACTTTGGTAGCAAGCTGCTGAGCGCTGTTTTCATCTACGTGCAAGGCAACTGCATTAAACGCTTGTTTAAATTGTGCATTTGATTCATGAATCAAAGCCCATTCCTGCTTATTCATATGGATGACCGGAGTATGACTAAAAGATTGACCTTCTGTAAATCCAACGATGGTAAACACTTTTCCAGATAGTTGATCTTTTATGTGATCGCCTAGCGCAAATCCGTCATCTTTTAATGAACGATCCGCTATGACTTCATCCGTTGTAGAATTCGTAATCCGTTTGCCTTCCACTACAGTAGGGGCTAGCCTATCATTCATATCAATCGCGAAAAAGGTTGCATCTGTTTTCTTCGCGGTCTGATCTGGCGTGATTGTCGTCATCTGAACCCCTAGTGGAGTGGCGGCTTGCTTGGCATATTGTTGAATGTCCTTTACTTTTTCGGCGGATAATACAGACCGGTTTAAGCGGTTTTCTGAATCTGTCTGAAGCACCAGGTAATCCGCCTTCATGTTTTGAATCGAGGATGCATTAGCCGAGGATAATCCGCTGGCTAAACCTGAAACAAACAGAACGAGCCAGGCAATCAGCACCATAATGAAACCAATTAATAAGTAACGCATTTTCGCATGCTTGATTTCGCGTAATGCAAGAAACATATGTTGTTCATCTCCATTCTTGTTCGTCTTGATGACAGTATAGTGGGGAAATATGAATGGAAGATGAACACGATATTACAAAAGGGGAAGATAGATGTGGAAAGTTGTTCCTTCACCTAACTGGCTTTCTACATGAATTTTTCCATTATGCAGCTCAATAATTTTTTTCGTAATCGCAAGCCCTAAACCACTGCTGCCTTCTTTGCGGTTCCGCGATTTATCTGCGCGGTAAAAGCGGTTAAAAATGTAGGGCAGATCCTGTTCGGAAATGCCAATCCCTGTATCTTTGATTTCAATGTGGCATTCTTTATGATCAGTTTGGGTAAGCAGAAGGGAAATCGATCCGCCATGTGGCGTGAATTTAATGCTGTTGGTGATGAGATTAATCCACACCTGCTGCAGCAATTTTTGGTCTGCATAAATGAAGGTGGACGGTAGCTTCATATCAATTGCCAGATCTTTTTCTCGCCAGCTCCATTCGGTCATAAACAAGACTTGTTTAAGTTGAGCGGCCACATCAAACGTGCTTTTTTCGATAATGTCTTCTTCTTTATCGAGTGAAGCAAGCATTAATAACTGCTTGCTTAATAATGACATCCGCCTGCTTTCGTCCTCAATAATCGATAAGTAATGGCTTCGCTGGCTTGCCGATAACGTGTCGGATTGCAACGTTTGGGCAAATCCCTGGATAGAAGCAAGGGGAGACTGAATTTCATGGGAAACATTCGAAACAAACTCCTGCCGCATCTCTTCAAGCTGCTCCAAGCTTTTGGCCATTTTGGAGAAGTGATTTGCTAAGTGCCCGATTTCATCCCGCCGATTTACATGCAATTCAATATTGTACGTTCCTTGTGCCAGTTTTTTAGTCGCTTCTGTCAGTTTGGTAATGGGGTTGACAATATAACGGGTGCTAATGATCACCAAACAAATACTTAGTAGTGTAGTGAGCGCCATAAGAAGAGCAAAAAAGACCCGCATTTCTCCAAACTGAAGTTCGATATTGGGGCGGATGAAAAGCGCATGAGGACTGCCCGCAATCATAATGGGCACACCAATTGTATTTGAGAGTACGTTATCAAAAAATCCGGTTATGAAGGCTGTCGAAGGAAATTGGGAAATCCCATGATAAATATGGCCATGTAAAACATTTTGGATTACCGTAGGGTCCAGTTCTTTTTTGCGAAAGGCTCCACCATAAAACGATTGATCGCCTTGTTGATTCACTAAAAAAATCTGATAGCCTAGATTTCCTGTGTTTTGTAAATAATCATGTAAATTACTACGAGGATTATTTTCATAAAAAGCGACGATATCTTGCGCCATATGCGTTATTTTTTCATCATTGTACGGTTTTAACTTGTATTGATAGTAAACATTTGTGAAAACAAACCCCAGTAAACTACTGATCAGCATCACGAACAAGGTCGTAACAACGATTCGTAAATAAAGAGTCTTCACTTCTTGGCAACCTCCAGTTTATAGCCAACACCGCGCACCGTTTTAATGCTAAAGTCGTTCGTGCGCTCAGCAAAGCGGTCACGTAATCGCTTAATATGAACATCTACCGTTCGATCATCCCCAGTAAAGTCTGCTCCCCAAATCAATTGAATCAGTTCTTCCCGCGTAAATGTCCGGTCGGGATAGCTGGCGAGTTGCGATAACAATTCAAACTCTTTCATGGGCAGCATGAGAAGTTGTCCATTACAATCGACCTCATAACTGCTCCGGTCAATGATTGTGTCATGCAGTTTAATTTTTTCGGCATTTACCATGTGATAACGTCGAAGCAGTGCTTTCATGCGAAATAATAATTCTTTCGGTTCGAATGGCTTCGTGACATAATCATCGGTTCCTACTGCGAAGCCTTTTTCTTTATCTACGAGTTGATCTTTCGCGGTTAATAAAATAACGGGAATATCGTAATCGTCTCGAATTTCTTTACATAGCTGAAATCCATCTTTGTTTGGCATCATCACATCCACAATCGCTAAATGAATGGGGTGTTCCGCAAGCAAGATGGAAGCTTCTTCTCCATCTGTTGCTTGAAAGATCGTGTAGCCTTCGAACTGAAGGTGATACGTTACTAACTCACGAATATGAGGATCATCATCGGCAATTAAAATATGGATCATAAAAAATGACAGCTCCTTGTAACGGAAGAGTAGGTAGAATGGTTCCTTGTTGGAGTATAAACGCAAACACCAAAATATGCACCGTATAAATCGATTGATGTGGTATATGACACGTACATAGTATGTAGTTCATGTGTGAGTCACATTCTATTCATACTTCTGATGTAGAATAGCAGCTAATTTCTCCCCCAAGAAAAAAAGCCTGTCTCAGTCGCTGGGGACTGACCCTCGTTTTTATCGTCAGGCCTTGGAAAAACTAGCAAAGGAACAGCGTATTTTATCATTTCAGCCGAGAAGACTTCCACTTCTAAGCGATAGCGAAAGTGGGGGATGAACCGGTTTCGGACTAGGGAAGGTTGTAGCCTTCTCACAAGTCCGACTGTTTTCTCTTTGAGCAGTCAGATACAATGAGAAGAAGGAGGTGACACACAAATGATCCAGCACAAAGGCTTCAAATTCCGTATTTACCCGACTGAGAAACAGGCAACATTAATCAATAAAACTATCGGGTGTGTTCGGTATGTGTTCAATCACTTTCTGGCAAAAAGGAAGGAGGTCTATGAACAAGAACAAAAGACATTGAACTATACGTCCTGTTCGGCTCTCTTGACCCCGTTGAAAAAAGAATTCGTTTGGCTAAAAGAGCCAGATTCTACCGCCTTACAAAACGCATTGCAAGACCTGGATGCGGCCTACCAAAAGTTTTTCAACGAGAAAAAAGGGTATCCAAAATTCAAAAGCCGGAAGAATCGCAGGCAGTCGTACAACACTACGAACAACAAGGATGCGATTCGGATAGAAGGAACCTATATTCAACTTCCAAAACTTGGCTTTGTCCGCTTCGCAAAAAGTCGTGAGGTAGAAGGGCTCATCCTGTCTGCCACCGTTCGCCGAAATCCATCGGGCAAATACTTTGTATCGGTACTATGCGAAGTAGAGATGCAACCGTTACCGAAAGTAGAGAATCAGGTAGGAGTAGACGTCGGCGTTAAGCAGTTTGCCATTCTCTCCAATGGAGCAACGTTTGATAATCCCAAGTATCTTCGCAAGTATGAAGGGAAGTTGGCACGACTGCAACGCATCATGTCGAGGCGTACAAAAGGTGGTTCCAACTGGAACAAGGCGAGAATCAAAGTCGCTCGACTGCATGAGAAAATCGCAAACTGTCGCACGGACTTCCTCCAAAAACTGTCTACTACGCTGATTCGTGAAAACCAAACAATCTGCGTAGAGGACTTGCAGGTGTCGAATATGCAGAAGAATCACAACCTTGCCAAGAGCATTTCTGATGCCTCATGGGCTGAGTTTCGCCGGATGCTGGAATACAAGGCAAAATGGTACGGTCGTACCCTTAGCTTTGTCGGAAAGACCTTTCCATCGAGTTAGCTCTGTTCCTGTTGCGGATACCGGAATAAAGAGGTAAAAAATTTGAACCTACGTGAATGGGATTGCCCTGAGTGTCAGGCGCACCATGATCGGGATGTCAATGCCGCGATAAACATTTTGCAAGAAGGACTCCGACTGTTAGAAACATAATCTAACCAACCGTGGGAGACACGGAGGTAGCTTGGGCGTACAGTGTACGAATTCTGCTCAGTAGAGCGGACGAGCCAAGAATCCCCCACTTCAGAAATCGTAAGATTTTAAGTGGTGGGAGTGTTCAACTGAAGAAGAAATACAAGATGCGGTTAAATTGTTAGCAAAAGCATGGTTCTATAAAAAGGATGAGCAGTAAAAAAAGTAAATGAGAAGGTATTTTATAGTAATAAAATACTGCGTATAAAATGATTCACAAATAAAAATTTACATGTACAATAAAACAGAAGATATTACACAATATAATATACACAGCATATAGGGGAATTAACGTATGAAAAAATGGATCTGTTCACTTTTGATTACATGTTTGTTCGGAACGGGGACAGCTGTTGCTAGTCCCATTGACGTAAAGCCACAAACAACTATGCCTATACTCGAGAGTGAGGCGGCTGTGCTACTAGATGCACGGTCGGGAGATGTCTTATATGAGAAGAATGGAGAGAAGTCGATGTTTCCGGCCAGCATTACTAAAATTGTCACAAGTGCGCTGGCGATTGAACAGGGCAAGTTGTCGGATGTCGTGACCGTATCGAAAAATGCACGCAATATAGGTGGTACACGCGTATACCTAGCAGTTGGTGAACAGAAGCCTCTAGAAGAGCTCGTGTATGCGGCGATGTTGAATTCCGGGAATGATGCAGCTACGGCTATTGCTGAACATATGGATGGAAGTAGTGGAGCGTTTAGTAAACGCATGAACGCATTCGCCAAAGCCGCGGGGGCAACACATACGAATTTTGTGAATCCGAGTGGCCTGCCGGACCCGCAGCATGTGACGACAGCGCTTGATATGGCACGCATCATGCGTGTGGCGATGCAAAACCCGACGTTTCGTGTTATTGCTTCTACACAAGAACGGAAATGGGATGGAGCAGAGTGGAAATCAAGTCTGATAAACCATTCTCGTCCGTTCTTACAAAGCTATCCCGGAGCCATTGGCGCGAAGAACGGATTTACGCAGCAGGCTGGCTTTACGTTTGTAGCGGCAGCCGAGCGGAATGGACAAGAATTGATTGCCGTCCTTTTGAAAGCGCCCACGCGTAATCAGATTACGAAGGAAGCAGAGCAGCTTCTTACGTATGGCTTTACTAATTTTCGTACGGTGCAGGTAGCGCGGGCTAGCCAGCGTTTTGTGCATAAAGGGGAGACACTGGTGGCACGCCGAGATGTGTATACATCGATTCCAGCAAAGGATGAGTATACAGTGGACACAGATGAAGAAAAGCGCCTGCTTGTTCGATCTACATCCGGAACACAGCATCTGTATGCCGATACGCTGGATGCACAATCAGAAAACAGCATGGATACTTCGTCGTCACAAAGCCTAATTAATGGGTCTATATCCAGAAAGAGTGCAACCGCGGTGGGAGTGATCTTATTGGCTGTAGCAGGTGGAATCATGATCTACCGCCGACGTGTAAATCAGCGTGAAGTTGAGTAAGAAAGAATATAAAAAAGCAAAAGCTGTTCCGAAAGCCAAAAAATGGCGGATGGGACAGCTTTTTTTTGGTGTCGACAACGCGTAGTGGAAGGGAGTGGGAGAAGGAAGGAGCCATTCGCTTCGGTAAGCTTGCAGGGAAGTGGTGGCTGTCCGCTCCGGGAGCCCAGCAAACGTGCCCGCAAAGAAAAGCCTACGATGTTGATTCGCCGAAGGGTTGCGGACAAAGGCTCGTTTGCCGTTCTCCCTCTGCTGAGTAGGCACGTACAGGCACTCTCTTGCTCCTTCCTTCTCCCACTCCCCGCACAACGTTTCGGTTTATAAAAAAACGCATGCCAGAACAGATTTGCTCGGATCGCCACTAGCTTTTTGGAAGCCTGCTTCCTTTATTTTTACCTGCATAGCAAAGCTCAACCTCTTGATTATGCTTGATGATTTTTATCCAAACGGTGTCAGGAGCGGGATCGGGCGGGGGAAAGGAACGCCTGTACGCGACTCCCCAGTGGAAGGGGGCAGACGAACGGGCCTTTGCCCACAATGCTTCGATGTGAATTCATCGTGGGCTTTCTTTTGTGGGCGAGTTCGTCTGGCACCTAGAGCGGACAGCTCCCACTCCTTAGCGAGCGTACCGAAGTGACGAGGTCCCGCTCGATCCCGCTCCTCCACCACACGCTGGAGAAATCCTCCACCAAGAAAAAGCAGAGGCCGTCTCATTCGCCGTGTTACAGCTTTGAGGAGCCTCTGCTTTTTTTTATCAAGCTTACTGGATATCTGGCACCAGATTGCGGTTTAAATACTGTTCAAGTGTCTCGGCTACGGCAAAAGCAGTATGGGACGGCACGGTATTTGCGAAGGAATGTTCGCAATTCTCGCGGTATGCCATTGCTTTCGGGTAATCGAGTAGATGGCGGGCGATTACATCTTCCGCATAGCCGCGCTTGCGCTGGCGGGTACGAATGGTATCTTCATCGGTGTGGATGCAAATACGAATTAAGTTGGAACCGTATACATTTTTTAATAACTCAGCACCTCGGTGGTTTAAAATTAAATAAATTGATCCATTTTGCTGAAGATACTGCTCAATGTCACGTTCTCGAATTCCGTGTTGAACACCATCAAGATTGAGAGTCTCGATGAATTCATTGTTCTCATGCATGCGACAGAACTCACTTTCAGAGATGAAGTGATAATCTTGTCCGTCTACCTCAGCCGAACGACGCGGTCGGGTCGTATATGGAATTACACGCTGCAGCCCAAGTGTCTCACCTACCATATCAGCAATCGTCTTTCGTCCTGCACCATACGGTCCTGTAAACACAAAAATGCGGTCATAATCTTGTAACTGATACATCGTACCCCTCCTTACGTCGAAATACCTTTTTAAAAGGTGTAATATTTATACTATTAAAAATGTTTTGATCTTGAAATAGGGCAATAGCAACATTTTTAGACAAAAAAAATATGCCGGAGAATAATCCGGCACCAAATGAAGTGAATATCCAGTGAATAACCAAGTTGTTGCAGTTGCAAGAATTATTATACGGTTTATCGTTACAAACAACATACAAAATTCGACAAAACAGAAGAAGATTCGATAAAACAGAGAATAAACAGATAAGAAAAGAGACGAACAGTTCTATTACAGTTGGGTATTAAAATACTGCGTATTAATATATAATAAAACAAAAACAATCAGGAGGTTCCAAACATATGAAATTCCACTTCAGCTATCACACTGATTATGAAACCTATCTTATGGAACAAAACCGAGCTGATCTAACGATTGCTTCCTATATGATGGAAATGACAATTTTCTTTGCCTGGCTGGCACGTGTGCATCCTCATCTTGAATTGCACCAGATCGGTTATAAGATCGTAACTGCGTTTATTGATGAAGAATTACAGGAAGGACGGCAAGTTTCAACGGTTAACAAAAAAATCTCCGCATTGAAATCATATTTTCATTTCTTATGGCTAAAAGGCTATATCGGACTCGATCCATGCGCCAAACTAAAACGTAGACCGGATCTAAAAGAAGAGCAGGCCTTTGCCTTTACAGATGAAGAAGTAGACGTACTCTTTCAGACAATTGAATACGATGCAGCAGCGAAACATAAAGAAGATGCGTATTTGCGTAACATGGCGCTTGTCACACTATTCGTCTGGGGAGGGCTTCGCATCCAGGAAGCAGCCAATCTTTTGTGGCGTGAAATCGTATGGGAAGGAGAAAGTGCGATTATTGGGATCTCACTTGGAAACATGCGCCGAATCGCACTAACAGCACAGGAATCCCGATTTTTGCAGCGGTATACCGAGCGTCCGGGCGTACACGATTCTCCGTTCGTTTTCACATCGCGCCAGGGTGAAAAAATTAGCCCGCGCAGCATTCAGTTCATTTTGAATTCACTCGGCACCAAAGCAGGGCTTCATGTTCATGCCCAGAAACTGCGTAATACGTATGTGATCCGCAAGTTGCTTGCCGGATATTCACGGGACGATGTAGCGGATATGCTCGGGATTGAACAGTTGATTCTGCCAGATACAGTATGGGATGAAGTACAGGCGATGCGTCGCTGATGGTTGCAGGCGGGAGAAAATGGGTATAACTAACAGTATATCCACTAAAGGAGAGCGATTCAGTTGTCTCATATTACTGCCGTAGGAACTGCCTTACCCCCATATATACTGCAGCAGAGTGATGTGCGTGATCTTGCACGTCGCCTGTTCGCTGACGCTTTCCGCGATATTGACCGTCTTATGCCTGTATTTTCTAATGGGCAGGTGGAAACTCGTCATTTTTGTGTGCCGCTTGACTGGTTTGGGGCAGCGCATACGTTTGCCGAGAAAAATGCGTTATTTCAAGAATGGGCCGTACGTCTTGGAGCAGAAGCCGCACGAAATTGTCTCACACGCGCAGGTTTAGGACCCACAGATATCGATCATATTTTTTTCGTGTCTACTACTGGTATTGCAACACCAAGCATCGATTCACGGATTATAAATGAGCTGGGGATGAACGTACATACGAAGCGGACGCCGATCTTTGGACTTGGTTGTGCAGGAGGAGCGGTGGGGTTATCGCGTGCTCAGGAATACGTCCGGACATTTCCAACTGAGCGGGTACTGCTTGTGGCTGTAGAATGCTGTGGACTCACATTCCAGCAGCAGGATCGTTCCAAAAGCAACCTAATCGCTACCTCCTTATTCGCAGACGGAGCAGCGGCTGTGCTCATCGAAGGAGATCACGTCTGTCATTCGAGGGGACTTGAAGTACTTGCTACGATGAGCACACTCTGGCCGAATACGCAGGATGTGATGGGCTGGGATATAAACGAGCATGGCTTACAAGTCATTTTTTCCCGTGATATTCCGACACTTGTCCATACGTTAGTACAGCCAAACGTCGATGAGTTCCTCAAAAAACACAGCATGACCTGCTCTGATTTGAAACATTTCATCGCACATCCAGGCGGAATCAAAGTCATTCAAGCGTATGCAGACATACTCAGGCAGCCGCTTGCAAATTTCAGCCATGCTCTTGACGTACTGCGCTGCTATGGCAATATGTCGTCCGTAACCGTTCTGTTTGTGTTAGAGAAATTTCTTGCGCAAGGAATTGCACCGGGAGAATACGGACTGATCAGTGCTCTCGGACCTGGATTCAGTTCAGAACTATTGCTTGTCAGAGGGATCCAAATACAATGATATTTTTCTATGCTGTCTTTACTTTTCTCATTATTCAACGCCTGATAGAACTTTGGATTGCCCGTCGCAACCAGCAGTGGATGATGGCACATGGTGGCATTGAAATCGGTGCAGAACATTATCCGCTACTAGTTCTGATGCATATCAGTTTTTTTGCCGGGTTGTGGACCGAAGTCGTGCTACGGGGGTATGCTATATCTTCCGCCTGGCCGATTCTATTGGCTGCTCTTATCATCGTACAGGGAATTCGCTATTGGGCGATTACCTCACTTGGACGCTTCTGGAATACACGGATTATCATTATGCCTGGAGCTGATGTAGTACGCAGGGGTCCGTACCGGCTCCTGCGTCATCCCAATTATGCTGTAGTCATTCTGGAGCTGGCCATTATCCCGCTATTATTTAATGCATACATTACGTTTGTTGCTTTCTCGGTCATAAATGCCCTGATGCTCTCCTACCGTATTCGCGTGGAAGAAGAAGGCTTATCTTCCTATACCACGTATGCTACGGTTATGCAAAATCGCCTACGCTTCTTGCCAAAAAAGCCAGAGTGAAAATACGAAAGGTTGTCAGAATTCAAAAAAAGGTTTAATGTAGTAAGTACTATCTTAAAAAGAAAAAAAACAAGGTGGCTAAAGAGAAATGAACTATAATTTTGCACAACGATGTGGCAACTTTGAACCTTCTGCTGTACGAGATATCCTTAAAGTCATCAGCCAGGGAAATGTAATCTCATTCGCTGGCGGACTGCCGGATGATAACCTGTTTCCTCTTGATGCCGTACAAAACGCATATGAACGTGTATTCGCGAGCGGCAAACATACGTTACAGTATGGATTAACACAAGGCTACGGCCCACTACGCGAAAAAATTGCGGAACGCATGACTCGCAAAAATGTACATATGAGCGCTGATCAAATTTTGCTGACGACAGGTTCGCAGCAAGCCATTGATCTTTTTTCTCGGATTATGCTCGATCCAGGCGACACCGTACTCGTTGAAAATCCGACCTACCTGGCGGCCCTTCAAGTCTTCCAATCCTATCAAAGCCAAGGCATTGGGGTTGATTCTGATGTGGATGGCATGCTCCCTGATGATCTTGAAGAAAAGCTAAAAACATACAAGCCAAAATTCATCTACGTCGTTCCGACATTCTCGAATCCAGCCGGTAAAGTCTGGTCGCTTGAACGCCGTAAAGAAGTACTGCGCCTCGCAAAACAATATAATGTTATCATTTTAGAAGATGATCCATATGGCGAAATTCAATTTAACGAGAATGAGACGTATGCTCCGATCGCATCGCTTGATAATGGAGAGACTGTTCTGTATACAAGTACATTCTCTAAAACCGTTGTCCCAGCGCTCCGCACAGGCTGGGTAATGGGACCAAAAGCGATTATCCAAATGATGAATCAGACCAAGGAAGCTGCCGACCTGCATTCAAGCTCGCTTGATCAGCAGGCGTTGTATCAGCTCATGACTCACTTCGATCTGGATGCGCACATCGAAAACTTGCGTACGGTATACAAAGAGCGAATGAACGTTATGCTTGAACTCCTCGAGAAAACAAACCTGCCAGGACTGAAATACGTAGCACCGCGTGGCGGGATGTTCTTCTGGGTAGAGCTGCATGAGCAGATTAATACAACAGCGCTGTTCAGCAAAGCAGTGGAAAACGGCGTCGCGTACGTACCAGGCGCACCATTCTATGTCGGGGAACCGAAGTATAATGCGTTCCGTCTGAACTATACGTATTCCGTGCCAGAGAAAATTAACGAGGGCATGAGTAAGCTCGTACATGTATTAGAAGAAGCGTATAAATCGATTAATCAATAACGTAAGCAAAGAGAGCCTGCAATGGCTCTCTTTTTGTTGTACAATATAAAACGAAATTCATACGGAAGAGGAGCGCGGAAAATGATTCAAGGTGTGATTCTCGCCGGAGGAAAAAGCTCACGCATGGGTGGCCAGCCAAAAGAGCTACTGCCCGTGAAAGGCGAACCGCTGATTGTTCGTACTTGCCGGCTACTCCAACAAACCGTACAATCCTGTCTCATCATTAGCAATCATGCAGAACGGCTCACTTTGTTGCCTCCCTCTGTTTCCATCTATCCCGATGATATCAAAGAGCAGGGCCCCCTTGGGGGAATTGCAACTGCAATGCGTGTCAGCTCGCACGATCTTCTCCTTGTGGTCGGTTGTGATATGCCTGAACTCAATGAAGACATTCTCTGTGAGCTAGCGTTGTATGCTCCCAAACTAAAAAGCGGCCAATTAGATGCAGTTGTACCCAAACAGGCTGACGGACGATTACAGCCACTCTGTGCCTTGTACCATCGACGCATACTTCCTGTGATTCTTAACCAACTGTCAACAGAAAACAAGCGTATGCGAACGATGCTTGACGCGATCAACGTGGCCGATCTTCCTGTACAGCAAGATTCTACCCAAGTCTTCTATAATCTTAATACACCAGCTGATTATGAGACATTTAGAAAGGAAGAGATAAGATGAGATTTCACCGTGATCCAATCACTGTAGCAGAAGCCCAGCAGCGCATTCTGGCCCATATAACACAGGGAGACATCGAAAAAATCCCCCTGTTCGAAAGCGAAGGACGCCGTCTGGCAGAAGCGATTATCGCGACCAGCGATGTGCCGCACTTCAGTAAATCACCATATGACGGATTTGCCGTACGCTCCGCTGACACCACAGGAGCAAGCATACATAACCCAATCGAACTCGAAGTCATAGGAGCCATCGCCTGTGGAGATGCCCCAGACTTTTGTGTAGAAGTCGGCCAGGCCGCACGCATTATGACTGGAGCCGCCATTCCTCAAGGGGCAGATTGTGTCATCATGTTCGAGATGACAAGTGAGAACGAAGCGCGTGTCGATCGAATTGTCGGGATCAAAAAAGAAATGAAGCCAGGCGAAAACATCGTTTTTCAGGGGGAAGAAACGAAAACAGGCACCCGTTTAATCGAAGTAGGTACACGAATCGGGCCAGGTGAGATGGCGATTCTTGCGACATTCGGCTATGCGCATGTTCCCGTCTATCGCCTGCCGCGCGTCGGCATTCTTGCTACCGGATCAGAGCTTTTGCGCCCGGAAGATGAACTTACATACGGCAAAATTCGGAACAGTAACAGCTATATGACCGCAAGCCAGGTTCGTCAGGCAGGAGGGATTCCGATCCTGTATGGCAATCTGGAAGATGATTCTGATCTTGCGGTCGCAAAAGTGCAGCAGATTTTATCCGAGACCGACTTCCTTATTACATCCGGTGGCGTGTCCGTTGGGGATTTTGATGTAATGGTCGACGTATTTACCCGACTTGATGCCGATCTACTATTCAATAAAATCAAAATGCGTCCAGGCAGTGTCACATCCACTGCTCGGGTTGGACAGCAATTTATTTTCGGTCTGTCTGGCAATCCAGGTGCCTGCTTCGTCGGATTCGAGCTATTTGTTCGTCCAGCGCTACATGCACTACAAGGTAAATCGCAGACGGCACTACCAGAGATGCAAGCGAAGCTTGGAATCGATATGAAAAAACCATCACCGTTCACCCGTTATGTGCGCAGCTCCTGGACAATTGAGCAGGGCGAGATAGTCGTGCGTCCGGTCGGTATGGATAAGTCGGGTGTGGTCACCAACATTACAGATGCGAACTGTCTCATGTGTATTCCAGCAGGTGGAGCGGGGGCAGCAGCAGGTGATCTCGTCACCATTCTGCCTCTTCCGTATCGTGCTGGAGAATAGGAGAGATAAACATGAGAACTCCCCCCATCTTGCAGGTTGTCGGCTACTCAAACAGCGGGAAAACAACCTTGCTATGCAAATTGATTGCTGACCTATCAAGTCGAGGTATACGCATTGGCACGATCAAGCATGATGCACATACATTCGAAGTGGACAAGCCGGGTAAAGATACGTTCCGACACCGGGAAGCGGGTGCACATGTTGTCTCGATCACATCCGCTGATAAAACGGCGATCATGATTCAGGAGCATCGCTCAATCGAACAGTTGCTTCCGTATTACAGCGAAGTCGACCTGGTACTAATTGAAGGATACAAATTTGCCACCTATCCTAAATTTGTCGTACTTCGTGAGTCTTCTCACGCGACGCTGCTGGAAGATGTTACGGATATAGAATCTGTGGTGACATGGGATGGCATACTTGTTGAACATCATCCTTGCTACGATATTAACGATGTAGCAGGAATCATCTCACACATTATGACCTGGCTCAAACAAAAAGAGGAGGAATCCCGTTGAATTTATTTGAAATTACAGAGACACCGATTGCAGTGGAGTCGGTGATGAATAAAGTCGTACATCCGAACTGTGGCGCCATTAACCTGTTCGTCGGAACGGTTCGTGAGCTGACAAAAGGCAAAAAAACGCTGTATCTCGAATACGCCGCTTATAAGGAAATGGCTGAGAAGCAGCTTGCCCGAATCGGGGAGGAGATTACCGAGCGCTGTCCCGAAGCGCTTGTCGCGATCACTCATCGGATCGGACGCCTTGAGATTAGCGACATCGCGGTTGTGATCGCTGTCGCGACCCCACACCGTGCCGACTCGTATGAATACTCACGGTATGCGATCGAACGCATTAAAGAAATCGTCCCTATCTGGAAGAAAGAGCACTGGGAAACCGGCGAAGCATGGATTGGAGACCAGAAAGAAATAACCGCCTATCCGACAGGAAAGCCGGAATGTGCGACTGGAGAGGAGTAACAAATGATTACCATCAAACTATTCGCTGCGATGGCAGAAGAAGCTGGACTGGAGAATATACAGATTCCTTATCAGAAGGGGCTGACAACAGAAGATGTAAAACAATGGCTTATAGACGCTTATCCCATACTTGCTGCCAGGGTTCCGGCTGCGATGGTCGCAGTCAATCAAACGTTTGTCCCGACTGAGCATATACTGATAGACGAAGATGAAGTTGCTTTCATTCCACCGGTAAGTGGAGGCTGATTAATTTGTTACGTGGATTAATCATAAATATTGCTATTTTTACATCCATTCTTTTTGTGTTTAGTCACTTATTTAAAAATAGCATTCCCTCTTTACGTTCTCCGTTGAACGTAAAGTTACGCGTAGGGATAGGACAGGGACTTTTTGGGACTTCCCTTATGTTTTTTACCATCCCTGTTACTTCAACTACTATTGCAGACCTTCGACATCTTTCTATCGTTACAGCTGCCTATTTTGGAGGGCTTCCTGCTGCGTTACTAACAGGAAGTATAATTAGTATATCTCGCATTTTACTGTTCGGAGGAATTACCAAGGCTTCTATCGTTGGGTGTGCGAATTCCCTTATTATGGGCCTGCTATGTGGTATCATAGCTCAAAACGTACAAAACACGAGAAAAAAATGGATGCTCATGAACGTGGTATGTATATTCATTATTTTCGCATCCTTTGCTATTCTCATTCCGAATCGGCAACTTTTATATACCATTTTCCTGTATTATGGATTTTCCTCGATACTAGGAGCTCTTTTTGCAGGGTTTTTACTTCAATATCTTCTACGAACAAACCGCATAGACAAAAAGTTAAAAGAGAGTGAAGAAAGAATCCGTCGTCTCGTAGAATTACTTCCAGATGCCCTTGTTGTTCATACGAATGGAACCATTGTATACGCTAATAAAGTAGCGCAACAATTATTAGCAGGTTCAGAGGCGTGTTCAATCATAGAAAAAAAGGTTCTCGACTTTGTTCACCCAGATTCGATTGAGACCTTTACGCAACGTATAAAAGGGTTACACACTGCTGAATATGTATCTATGGGTCTACTAGAAGAAAAATTAGTCACACTTGATCAAAGAGTCTTTCATGCTGAAGTCGCTTCCTCTATTTTCTACCAAGGAAATCCTTCTGTCTTAACGGTATTCCGGGATATATCCGAGCGTAAAATGGCGGAGCAAAAGTTAAAAGAGGCAAACCATCAGCTAGTACTTCTTTCATCCAGAGATGGTCTTACGGGTATCGCAAATCGACGTATTTTTGATGAGACACTCGAAAGAGAATGGCGTACATGTCAACGGGAACAAGTTCCTTTATCCCTTATCATGTTTGATATTGATCATTTCAAACTATACAATGACACATACGGGCACGGCGGAGGAGATGAATGTTTAAAGAAAGTAGCGGCAGCAGCCGAGAAAATTGTGCAACGTCCCGATGATTTGGTAGCCCGTTATGGAGGAGAAGAATTTACCATTATTTTACCAAATACTGATGAAACAGGAGCTTTTCTTATAGCAGAACGTGTACGCTCCTGTATTGAATCGCTGCAAATTCCCCATGCGAGTTCCCCGGTAAGCTCAGTCGTTACTAGTAGTGTAGGAGTAGCAACATGTACGCCTTCAGCTACTGAAAGCGCTGAAGCTTTATTGAAACGGGCCGACCAAGCTCTATACGTAGCTAAAAATAATGGACGAAATCGTGTTGTCCAATAATGGTCCATTTATTTTACGCAACCAGGCCCAATTCCTTTACTCCAAGGAATTGGGCCTGGTTCTTTTTCTACGTGCAAAATGCTACTGCTTAATCGAATCCTCATGGTATAATTACCCTATACCGTTAGGGGGGAATCTTGTACATGGACTATTATTTTCAAATATGTGCGACCGAGCGCTATCAGGAGAAGTACATTACCTTCTTACTCCAACATCATAAGGAATTAAATCTTCCCTATCCATTTCCGGTTTTGCTCAGTTTTATGGCAAGTCCCGTTCTGATGCAGGGGGAAGCGGTGCTTTGCTTTAATCCTGACTATGAGGTAATCGGAGCACTTAGCTATATATATGGAACCGGCGATCACAATTATCAAGATACTCATATCGTACAAATCCAAGCGGTATTTCTCGTAGATGAACGTCGCAAAACTCGCCTGTTTCTTGAAGGCTTACAATTTCTTACGCAATACATCGCCCAACTGGATCGGAAAGTAACAGAATTTCGCTTCTGGACGCCCGCCAAAAGAGATCTTCGGAGACTGTTTGCCAAGCTCGCGGAGCGAACAGCTACGAGGGAAACTGATTTGGGTCTGATTGATGAATATCGTGCGCCGTTTTCACAGTGGCATACGTATGGCATGCGCTTTCGTCATGAATCGTATTTTTGATCCTGGAGAGGGAGCCCGACATGTTGAGTGTGATTAAAAATCTATTTAGCTATATGCGTCCGTATAAGTGGCTGACGTTTCTCTTTTTCTTTAGCCTGTTTCTCGATCTCGCCTTCGTTTCTTTAGCTCCTTTAAGCCTTAAATTTATGGTGGACAATGCGATTGTGCCAAAGGATATCGATCGCTTCTATTTAATTCTCACGGTGCTTTGTGTTGCAGGCTTTATTGGCTGTAGCGCCGGTATTGCAAGTGACTATGCGTTAGCCAAACTGAGTGCACGCGTACAGAAGGACTTACGAACCCGCTTATTTACCCATCTCCAGCATGTAAACATTCGTTTCTTCCAGAAAAGCCACTCCGCTGATCTCGTTTCCTATTTTTCTGTCGACTTGCCGGCCATTGATAGAGCGATGCATGTCATTCTTACAATTGGAATCCAGTCATTGTCCGTCGTTATTATCACAATCGCCGTGTTGTTTTATTTACAATGGAGTATGGCCGTATGCATTCTGATAGGCGCGGTTGTGATTTTTATCGGACCTTATGTACTCGGTGGGCGAGCGCAAGCGATCAATGCTGATTATAAAGAACAGTTTTCCTTAATGACTGGCGCTGTGCAGGAAAATAGTAAAGCGCAAAAGGTCATCAAAGGTTTCAATTTACAGCAGGCAATGATCGACAAGTTTACTGTAAGACTGCAATCCTTATTTGTAATCCAGTACAAGCAAAATGTGATTAGTGCGAAACTGGAGCGTATCCCGATGATTAGTATGCTTCTGATCAACTTTACTATCATTGGGCTTGGCTCCTATTTGGCGCTTTACGGTCATATTACCGTGGGGGCACTCGTTGCCTTTTTTACGATGTATACATCAATGGGGAATTCGGTGTTCAACTTGACGTTCACCATCCCAACGTTTGCAGATGCTTCAGTCAGTATGAAACGCATTCAACAGTTGCTAGACGAGCAACTAGAAGCGAATGGTAGCGTGCCACTTCGAGTACTGGAAAATCAGCAGCCCGATATTCACTTCGATCACGTTACGTTCGGCTATAACGAGGAGCAAACAGTGTTAAAGCAAATCGATCTGCATATTCCAAAAGGATCAACAGCAGCTTTCGTTGGCTCTAGCGGTTCTGGCAAAAGCACGATGGTCCAGCTCATTCTCGGTTTCTATGAGCCGAACGAGGGGCAGATTCGAATCAACGGTAGTAGCCTGCAAGATATGGACCGTCGTTCTGTACGAGAGCAAATCGGCATCGTGTTTCAAGACAACTTCCTATTTCGGGGAACGATTCTAGACAACATTCGCATTAGTAAACCAGAAGCCAGATTGGATGAAGTGATCGAAGCAGCCAAACGGGCAGAAATTGATGAATTTATCCAAAGCTTACCGAATGGATATCAAACCGAGGTTCTGGATGACGGGAGCAACTTTTCTGGCGGTCAACGACAACGGATAGCCATCGCTCGTGCCATACTGCGGAATCCTCCGATTTTGTTGCTAGACGAAGCAACCTCTGCGCTAGACCCGATCTCGGAAGCTTCGATTAATCAGACATTTGCTGAATTATCGCGTAATCGGACGGTGATTACCGTCACGCACCGCCTGTCTTCCATAACCGACGTGGACCAAATCTTCGTGTTCGATCAGGGAAGAGTAGTGGACAGCGGCAGCCATCAACAAATGCTACTGAACGGAGGATTCTATAAAGAACTCTGGGAGAAGCAGAGCGGACTATCCATATCGCAGAGCGGGCAAGAAGCAAGTATTGATGCGGAACGGTTGGCGAAGCTTCCTTTCTTCCGTGATATGGATGGAGAAGTACTGAAGGAAATCAAGGATTTGTTCAATACAGAAACGTTCGTCGCCGGACAATCGATCATTCATGAAGGGGACATAGGGGAAAAGTTTTATTTGATTGCTCGCGGAAGAGTGGAGGTTACCAAACGATCTCCCGATACGGAAGGGGGGCAAGTTCGGCTGGCTGTTCTGGAAGACGGCGATCATTTCGGGGAAATCGCACTGCTGGAGAATGTTCCGCGAACCGCGAATGTAACAGCCTTGACGCCTTGCATTCTTCTAACTCTGCAACGCAAAGTACTCTATTATGTCCTGTCTCAATATCCTGAGATTAATTTCCGCATAAGGCAGAAAATAAAGGAACGAAAACAGTAGGGGAGTGTTGAAACCGATGGCAGTCCATTACCGAGTCTGTAAAAATGATGAAGACTTTGCTGCGTATACTCTTTTTTTCATTCGTCACCGAAAAAATTTCAGCCGCTCATTTTCTCTATCTGACGCATTGATGCATACACTAGAAACGATAGGCGCCTCTCACATCATCCTTGTACTCGATCAGATGGATAACACGATTGCCTGGATGAACTACGGCTATGTCACAAAAGACTATGAACCGCACCCAGACGGTGAGATCGCCTTCGTTGATTCCGTGATTATGACAGAGACTCATCGCGGTAGCCGTCTGTTTGTCAAAGGCTTCCATTACCTGGTGAATCATATAAATGAAGAAAATCGTCACGTACGCACATTCCAATTTTATGCCCTTGCCGACAATACCTATTTGACCAAACTCTATTCCAAATTCGCCGATATCATAGGGCAGCGAGATGGGTATCATGGGAGAGAGAACATTTTCTCCGCCGACTTCCCCCGGCTGCTGCGGTATTTAAATCGGGCACAAAAGTAGGCTTGACGCATTATTTTCCAATTGATATTCTGGAAATGTAGTAATAAATTATCTATTTAGAAAGGAGGAATTGAAATGTTTCCAACAAGATCACCCTTTAATGGAAAAGGCGGAGGTGGAAGAGGACCTCTCTCCATCAAAAAAACCCCTTCGCACACATTCGTACAATTACTCAAGAGTAATGAGCAATTGAGAGTTTCCACCGTGAAGTAAACCATTTCCCGTACAACAAAAAGACCTGCCTCCCATGGTCACTGAGGCAGGTCTTTTTATTGTACGGGAACAAGACAAACGAGCTATTGACCCGTCAAGCCTGTTTTATATTTTTTTCGTAATAGTAGTCACACATTTGGCGTGTGATTTGTCTTTACTTATGATGAACGAAAAAAGTGTCTGGGAGGTATGGATTATGAAAATTTTTGTTGCTGGTGCAACGGGTGTGATTGGGCGTTCCTTGATTCCTTTATTGGTTCAAGCTGGCCATGAAGTCACCGGAATGACGCATCATACATCACACACAAACATGATTGAAGAAATGGGAGCAAAACCACGGGTAGCAGATGCTTTCGATCGGGATGCCATTTTTACTGCACTGCATGAGACTCGTCCTGATGTAGTTATCCATCAACTCACATCGTTACATGCGCAGAGTTCGGCGGATAATGCCAAAATTAGAATCGAGGGAACGCGAAATCTTGTCGATGCTTCACACTCGGTAGGAGTAAGGCGGATGATTGCCCAAAGCATCTCTTGGGCGTATGAACCAGGCGTAGCCCCTGCTACAGAAGAGGTTCCATTGGATTTGGACGCACCTATGCCTCGGCAAACGACCATCGCCGGAATTGTGGCCTTAGAGAAAGCGGTCGCAGAAATTCCTGAATCAGTCATCCTTCGATATGGTACGCTTTACGGACCTGGTACGTGGTATGATGTACATGGAATGATTGCCGAGCAGGTACACAGAAAAGAAATGACAGCGACCGAGGGAGTAAGCTCTTTCCTTCATGTTGAGGATGCTGCAAGAACGGCCTTCCTCGCGCTAGATTGGCCATCTGGTCCAGTGAACATAGTGGATGACGAGCCAGCTTCAGGATCTTTATGGTTACCTGCTTATGCCTCCGCGATCGGCGCACCCGAACCGGCTATCCAAGCCGGGAGCAATCGCGGTGAACGAGGTGCTTCAAACGCTAAGGCACGTACTCATTATGGCTGGACACCGCTTCATCCTACTTGGCGTGAGGGTTTCAAATGTGTACCCTAGATATAAACGTATCTAGGGTATTTTTCAGCTTAGGAGGAATTCGAGTGGAGGAATTGTATTTATCTTTTAAGCCCTATCTAATTTCTATTGCGTACCGGATGCTTGGCTCTTTAACTGATGCTGAAGACATCGTTCACGATACCTTCATTAAATTACAAGGAAGTGACACCCCTCATATTAACAATGTGAAATCCTATTTAAGTAAAATGGTGACAAATCGCTGCATAAATGAGATCAAATCGGTTAGAAAAAAAAGAGAATCATACCTAGGTACTTGGTTACCGGAACCCATTGTGCAGGGACCCTTAGTGGACCCTTCAGAAAAAGTCATCCAGGATGATTCACTCAGTTATGCACTTATTATTTTAATGGAAGAATTGTCTGCAATGGAGCGAGCGGTCTATGTTTTGAAAGAAGCATTCCAATTAGAACATCCAGAAACCGCTAGCATGCTGAATATTACGGAAGTGAATTGCCGTAAAATATTCAGCAGAGCAAAGAAAAAAATAAAAGACCTTTCTGGAGAAAATATGACATCGTATCAGATTCAGGAAGAACATACAGCTAGATTTATCTCTGCCTTATCAAATGGGAGCATTCAAGAAATTACGGATATCTTAGCTGATGACGTAACCTTCGTGGCAGATGGGGGAGGCAAAGTTGTTACCGCCATTAATGAAATCGTGAGCAAGGAACGTGTCTTAGCCTTACTGCATGCGATTGCCACCAAGTTTTTCGCTGGAAAAACAGCACACGTAGTGAGTGTAAACAACCAAAAGGGAATACTCATCGTAAAGGATGGAAAGCCTATAGGGGTATTTAGTTTTGTCTGGAATCCAAATACCCATAAAATCCATCAGTTATTTTATGTTGTAAATCCTGATAAACTCCGACAAATCAATATTTTTCCGTTCTAATAAAGAAGGATATTTCATCTACAGATCAAAAAAAGCCGATTTTCCTTAGTGTTGAACAGGAACTCGGCTTTTTTCATAGGAAAAGTTTTTACACGTATCTCGACTGAACTCCTATAGCGTTTACAGCAGGCGCTTGTTCAACACTATCGGTCCAAACGGCAATATCCCGGCGATAATCGCGCCAAGTGCGCGACCTATTGACCAATTTTGTGATGCTTTTACACTAAGCACAGCGAGAATGTAGAGCATAAACAATACGCCGTGAATCATCCCGATTACGGCCACACCCTGTGAAATATTCATCACGTATTTCAGCGGCATGGCTACGAAAAGTAAAAGCAAGAACGAAATCCCTTCTATAAGCCCAATCATGCGTAAACGGGCAATGGGATCATTCATCACGATAAATCAGCTCCTTTTGGTTATACACTATGTTTCTTTTTCGATTATAAACTGAACTGAGCATAAATAACATGAAAACATGTGCTGTTCATAATACTGACACTTTATGATTTTCTCTTTGGTTTGAATTACGCTGCAGCCATTCATAAATAACAGGAATGACAAGGAAGCTATTGCATGAGTACACCGATTAAGGCCGCCAGGTATTAAATTGGCCATTGGTGAATCCTCGCCAGTAAAAGTTAGGTGCTCCTTAACAAATTCAATCCGTATAGTTCATTATGACAAGCAGAGGGGGATTGACATTTCAAGCAGTTTTCTTAATTCTCAAGAATGCTTGCCGACCATGAATTTGTGAATAACGAAGGGAGCAAAAATATATTTTAAATATTCCTTTACAGGAATATTCCTGATGATGTATATTTAAGGCATGAATTCGACATGGAGTGCTCTGGCTGAGCCAAATCGGCTGCGTATTGTTGAACTGCTACGTCAAGGCCCCCTTTCCGTAGGGGAAGTAGCCGATCGTCTTGGCTTCAATCAGCCGCAGGCATCGAAGCATCTTCGCGTGTTATGCGATGCTGGGCTTGTTGAAGTGCAAGCGGTCGCCAATCGTCGAATCTATAAGCTCCGACCCCAGCCGTTCATGGAGATTGATAACTGGTTAGAGTCCTATCGCCATCTCTGGGAGGAGAGATTCGACCGATTAGATGCTTATCTGCAGGACTTGCAAAGAAAGGGAGTGAACGATGATCAGAAGCAGTAATCCTGCTAGGAGTGTTTAGTCACAAATAATAAAAATGAGGAAAGGTCAATATCATGGCAAATTTCACATTGCCCGGCAATACGGATGTCATTTAAATACCAATGAATATTCCAGGAGGAATGAACATGTCCAAAACCATCGAATTAGTGATTACACATACTTTTAATGCACCGAGAGAGCTTGTATTCCAAGCGTTTACACAAGCGGAGCACCTTAAACATTGGTGGGGCCCGAAGGACTGGACGCTGAATGTTTCCAAGCTGGATGTCCGTCCGGGCGGTATTTTTCATTACAGCCAACAATCTGCTGACGGGCACGTCATGTGGGGCAAGTTCGTTTACCGCGAAATTTCTGCGCCTGAGAAAATGGTATATACCAATTCTTTTTCCGACGAAGAAGGCAATACGATCCGGGCGCCGTTCAGTCAGACATGGCCACTGGAAATTTTGAACACCCTGACTTTCACAGAGCAGGACGGCAAGACGACGCTCACCATGCACGGGATGCCTCTTTCTGCGACAGATGAGGAGCTACAAACGTTCGAGTCTATGCATGATAACATGCAAAAAGGCTTCGCCGGAACCTTCGACCAATTGGCAGAATACCTAGCATCGAAGGTGTAAATCCGATATTCGGCGGAATGGCCGCCAGTGTTTGAACATAGCTATTACGAAAACCGGATTCCCTTATAGGAGTCCGGTTTTTTCATGCAACGCATTGCAATTACGGGATGAAAACAGAAGATTTGATTAAAAAGCTAAGAAGTTTGGTAAAAGACAATAAAATTTATTTATGGTGGGATTAAGGAGTGATAATCCTAAAAAAGAAAAAGACACCCATAAAGGATGCCAGTGGAAAGTGGTGGTGATAACACATGGCTACATTATAATACGGTAAGTAGAATAGATAAATGACTTGACCGGATTCTTCATGTAAACGATACGATTACTATATAAAATTAACATTTAGGTGGTGCAGCATAACGTTGTGCTCTCATGCAAGCGAATTTCAGAGAAGTAAGGGTACATATTGGGGTTGCCTATAATGAGATGGTAGAGTAGGAAGGAGTTAGTTACTCCTTCCTACTCACCATTCAATTTTTAGCATGTTTTGTTATCGGTTACCTTTATAAATGACCTTTCTTTTCTTTTTATTGACTTACTTTGCAACCATTCATAAATAATTGGAATCACCATAAAACTGTTAAGCGTTGATGTAATCATTCCCCCAATCACTACAATTCCAAGTGTCTGAGAAATAACGGTATCTGTGCTGTGTGTGAATGCTAATGGCAAAAGAGCTAAAATAGTTGTTCCAGCCGTCATGAAAATCGGGCGCACCCGGGACAAGCTACCTTGAATAATGGCGCTCCTCATTTCCATGCCTTCCAGTCGATTTCGCTCAATCTTATCGATCATAACGATACCATTAGTAACTACAATTCCAATAAGCATAAGTACACCGACTAAGGCAGCTAAGTTCCATTCTCCACCAAAAAGAATCAGACTTAGTACAACCCCACTTACTGCCATTGGAATGCTTAACAAGACCGCCAATGGTGCTTTCCAGCCTTTAAAGACAGCACTTGTAATGAGCAGGACCAACAGTACGGAGAAGGCTAATGCAATCGACATATCGATCACCATTTGTTTCACCTGCTCGGAGATTCCACCTAACGAAAACGACACACCTTTTGGTAAGGACGTATGATCAAGCGTCTGCTGTACTTTACTTGATACACCGCTCATATCGTTAGATGTAATTTGCGCGGTCACAGCCGCATATGGTTGTCCGTCGCGTTCCTGAATAGAAGAAGGCGTATGATCCTCTGAAATAACTGCCAGCTGATCCAGGCGAATTTTTTGTCCATTTTTTGCAGTAAAGGTCTCGGCAGCTAGTAAAGACATAAGTTTTGCTGGATCATTTTGCTTTGCAGTTACTTCGCTACCTTTTTCCTGCAGCTGTTCAAGATACATATCACCAGGAATGGAGTAAGAGCTGGTCGTAATCGAAAAATCTTTTGGCTGCGTGAAATAACCAGATAGTACACGTGTAATATCATCCAGTTTTACTCCAGCCTGCTTAATTTTGTTTTGGTTTAGTATCACCGTATATTGCGGCGTTCCATTTGTGAGGTCTACTTTCCCGTCTACGCTTAGCCCTGAAATGTCAGCTAATGCAGTTCGAACTTTTTGGGCTGCATCATCCACAGATTTTTGATTCGGGCCTGTAAGCATCACTTTTAATTGTGAATCATCCCCGGAAATGTTTTGGTTCGTAACGGTATATACCGCTTTATTTGAGAGTGACGAAAGGGACGTTTGTAGGCTTGGGATAAAAGAATTCAGCTGATTTTTATCCTTCAGCGCTACAGATAGATTCGCAACATTTGGCTGCTGAATAAATCCGCCGCCCTCATCGAACACATCGTCACTTTGCGGTGCAAAGCTTGAGCCAAAGGCAGCCGAAAAGGCAGCCACATTTGGATTTGCTCGCAGAATACTCTCAACCTTTTTAACTTCCGTATCGACTTGAGACAGTGAACTTCCTTTCGGCAATTCAACTTTAACCGCCACCTGACCTGATTTTGCGCTTGGCAAGAAGTTGACAGGCAAGAAAGCAGAATAAATGCCAGCACCGACAAAGAGTACGATAGAAGTAAGAATAACCCACCGCTTGTTCGTAAAGGCGAACTGCAGAACAGGCTTCATTTTTGATTCAACTGTTACGGATTCGGCGTGTAGTCCTTTCCATCCCATAAAGAAAAAGGATGGGATCACCAGCATCGCGACAAAGAAAGAAACGACTAATGCTGTTACAACAGACCAGGCAAAGCCGGAAAACGAAGCGCTGACAATGCCGCCTACCATTGCGATTGGGACATACACGGCAATCGTGGTAGCTGTGGAAGCAAAAATAGCAGGCAGCATCTCAGACACAGCGGAAGCCGTAGTATGAAGCAAAGAGGCTCCCTTTGATTCCTGTATTCTTCGGTAAATGTTATCTAAAATGACAATCGAATCGTCCACAATGCGACCCATGGCAACAATCAAACCGGACACGGTTAAGATGTTAAGAGTAATGCCCAGCCACTTAAGAACCGCTGTTGTTGCTAGCAGAGAAATCGGCAGAGACACTGCAATCAACAGAGTAGAGCGTACGTTTCGGAAAAAGAAGAAAACACATAGCATGGAAAATAGACATCCAAGCAAGCCCTCACGCACAAGTCCCTTTAATGAAGCATTTAATTCATGTGCCCGATCCAGCATAAGCGTAAGGGATACGTCACCTTTTTGAATAGCGGGGATTTGGGCGATTCGTTGTTGCACACGCTCTGAAACATCTGTAATGTTTGCAGAAGGTGTTTTCAGCACATTAAGCAACACACTCGGTTTTCCATTCGTTCTGGAAATGGTTTTTACATCAGTCAGGGAATGAGACACATCTGCAACGGCAGATAAAGGTACACTTTTTCCCTGTTTATTTTTAAGCGAGATGTCTTTAATTTGCTGGTCGCTCCAGTTTAACCCCTCAATCCGAATGGGGATGGACACTTTCCCGTTCGGAATCTTACCAGATGACCAGGATGGCATAGCAGATGTGAGGGATTTGTTTACATCATCCACAGTCAGTCCATTTTTCTGTAAATCCTTCATACGAACTGTGATGACATAGCCATCATTCGCTGCTCCTACAGCTTGTACGTCCGCAACACCGGGAACAGATTTTAACTGTTTTGTGATACTGGCCTGAACAGTGGAGCGCAGTGCGTTTCCATCCATATGGTCGCTAGATAGACTATAACTTAAAATGGGAAATGAGTTCGTCGTAACCCGTGTAACTGTAGGTGTTTGTTTAACATCGCTTGGTAAATCGACATTCGCCAACGACTGTTTAACCTCATTTTCCGCAAGCTTCATATCAAAATCCATTGGGAAATACAGGCTCATCAGCAAACCACCATCGTACGAAGTGGTTTCGATATGTGTAAGTCCATCTGCTGTACGAACAGCATCTGTTACCTTGTCGGTAACGGTTTGTTTGATTTGATCAGTCTGATAAGATGGCACGCGTAGAGAAACGAGCAACGTTGTATTATTGATGCTTGGCAGATAGTCACGCTGCATTTGGAATGCTGAAATCCCGCCCCATGCGACAATGAGCACAATGCAAACTAAGAGAAGCACGGCTCTTTGCATGGAGGCTTCAATTATTTTCTTCATGTTTTTCCTCCCCATTCTTGGTTTAACCATAATGAAAAGACTAAGACGTTGGCTAAAAAGTTCAGGAGGATTAAAAAATTTCCGGATTGCAGACTTAGAAGATCACGAAGTAAATTTATTTTTTAAATGTAATTCAAGTCACAGATACTAACCTTTCCTAAGAATATAATCAAATATATCTTAATGGCTGATGAAAGGTAGGAATGAATGATTATGAAAAAGAAGCTTATTGGTGGAATGATGGCAGTGGCTATGGTGTTTTCTGGGGCAGGAGCGGTATCTGCTGCTGGTGTCAATAATATGAATAGTATTGATTTAAATAGCATAGATTTGGAGACAGCTTTAATGCAGGTGCAATCGCAACGAGCGCAATTATTAGACACTCAACTCAAAAACAAACTTGAAGAAGTTCAGAAAAGAAATGCGCAGATCACTCAGTTAAATGAGCAACTAAAAGAGCTAAGAAATAATTTATCTAGCACAACAGATGAAAAGCAAAGAGAAGAATTGCAGAAACAAATTGAAAAAGTGAAAAGTCAAATTGACTCTCTAAGCAGTACGCAACAAATGGATATGCTACGTCTCCAAAGTATGTCAAACAAGCGAAATGAAGCATTTGACGTGATGACGAATTTCATCAAAAAGATGCAGGATAGTAGAAGTTCAATCATTGGTAATATGCGATAAGAAAAAGAGAGTAGGGGTAGTCAGCAATGGCTACCCCTACTCTCTTATACACTAATCTTTAAATTACAAATAAAGGAGTGTATTGTAAGATGTAGTAATGGAAAGAACGAGAATGAAATGGAACAATTATATACGATTTATATCGATGGAGGTTCTCTAATGCTTATTAAGAAAATACCAAAAGAACTTAAAGAGGGCATTATCAGTAACATTCAGCAGTATTTTAGTGAAGAAAGAGACGAGCCTATAGGTAACTTGGCAGCTGAACAATTACTTGATTTTATAATGAATCAAACAGCGCCCATTATTTATAACCAGGCATTAAACGATGCCCGAACTGTCATTCAACAACAATTCACTTCTCTAGAGGAAGAAATATACGCTTTGCATGCGAAAATGTAAATCAAAAAGACGTACTCACTCAGAGGCGTCTTTTTGATTTACGATAACCTGGTCTATTTCGTTATTTCTTTATTCCTAGCTTGATAAGGAAAAAAGAATACATTTGTTGACTTTTGGAGAAAACAAGTTATAATCAAGGTTGTAACATATATAAAATGATTATAAATAAGTATTCATTATATTTTATGGAGGCGAATTAGTAATGAAAACAATGGAAAACGTATTAAATCAACAAATTGCAAATTGGACTGTACTTTATGTAAAGCTGCACAACTATCATTGGTACGTAAAAGGAAATCAGTTTTTCACACTGCATGCAAAATTTGAAGAGTTTTATAATGAAGCCTCCCTGCATATTGACGAGCTGGCTGAGCGTTTACTTGCATTAAAGGGACAGCCAGTAGCAACGATGAAAGCATGTCTGGCGCTCGCCTCTATCCAAGAAGCGACAAATGAAGAAAATGCACAGCAAATGGTACAAATTCTTATCGATGATTTTGAACAAATGAACAAAGAATTGAAAGAAGGTATGGAGCTAGCGGATGAGAAAAATGATGAAGTGACAGGGGATATGTTACTTGCGATTCATTCTTCCCTAGAAAAGCACATCTGGATGTTGACTTCTTTCCTTGGATAAGTAAGTGAAGCGAGAGGTTTAGTACCCTCGCTTTTTTTCATTTAATGAATAATATGGAAGTGAATTTACCTATAAGGGGTCTCGTCACATGCCTATCAAGCTAAGATTTTCCGGTATCCCTAAAATGAAAAAAACACTATTCTTTCTCTAACAACGAAATAAAGGATAGTGTTTTTATATTGGCTTCTGCCCAAAAGTAAAAGGGACATCACCGGCTTTTTAATCAAATGTATGGGCTTCTTCATTTCGACTCTTTTCGTTTCGATACCCATGTAGTTACATAAATCATTAGCAGTGTAGGTACGATTGTCCATATACTAACAAAAATAAAAAGCCATAGGCTGTTTTGATGTTTTCCATAAAATTTGCTCCCTGGCAAAAAAACGAGCAGAAACAATGTCCATATAACGGATGCGATGTTCAAGTACATGAATGGTTTCATTTTCATCACCTGAATAGTAACTATTCTCCAAAAAACTGATTCTTATTCGGTTGTCAGATATGTTTTAAAAAAACACTCTAGGAAAAAATGAAAACAGTAATTCCTTACCAGGGGCGGTGAACATGAACGCAAGATGAACAATGTTAACAGAACAATCATCCAAACCGACATGCAAGCAAGCATTGATGCGATCAAGGCGAATTTATGCGACACGGAAGATTTGATTATAAAAAAAATCCAGATTGAGAACAACGAGGGTATCGGAATCTTGTATCTGGGAAGTATTGCCGATCCGACCGACTTGTTAACGAAGCTGGTAGCGCTTCCTGAAGTAAAGAAGCAGCTTGAAATACGAGCAAAAAACAGAGTGGGTTCCATCGAAGAAGCGGTTGAAGAATTGATCACGGGGTGTACGATTTTTCTTTTGGAAAATGCAACTGAGGCGCTGTCTGTGGATACGGTTTCGGTCAACACGAGATCTGTTACAGAACCGGATAGCGAAGTAACAATAAAAGGACCGCATGACGGTTTTAACGAGTCGCTAGGTAACAACATCGCTTTGATTCGCTTTCACTGTCCTTCTTCAAGACTCAAGGTGGAATTTAAGAAGCTTGGCAGCTATACGAAGAATACGATTGCTATTTTATCCATTCAAGGCATTGTCAACGATAAAATCTTGCAGGAAGTGCATAACCGTATTTCTACTGTCCCTTTTGAAGAAATATTGGATGTCAATTATTTGGAGGAATGGTTAACGGACAACAAGTTTACCATATTTCCTTTGATGGAAACTTCGGAGCGGCCGGATCGAGTGACGGGAGCGCTTTTGGAAGGAAGAGTCGTTATCATGCTGAATGCGGTGCCAGGGGCATTGATCGTCCCCTTCGTATTTTTTCAATCGCTTCAGGTGAGTGAAGATTATTACTGGCCCTATTACATCTCTTCCATTCTAAGGCTGATCCGATTATTTTGCGTCTTTGTCACCCTGTTCTTACCCGCTTTCTATATCGCGACGGTAACCTACCACCATGAATTTTTGCCGACCTCATTCTTAATGAGTATGGTCCAAGGAAGGGAACCCGTCCCCTATCCAACGATCATCGAAGTCTTAATGATGGAAGGGATATTCGAGATTTTACGGGAGGCGGGGATTCGTTTGCCGAGACAAGTCGGTTCTGCCGTCAGTATCGTGGGAGGCCTTGTTCTGGGACAAGCAGCGGTACAGGCGGGCATTGTCTCTCCAGCGACGGTGATTCTTGTTGCCTTTACAGGTATTTGCTCTTTTACGCTGCCTGCCACCAGCACCGCTTATGCCATTCGTTTTTTACGATTCCTTGTAATCTTGTTGGCTGGAGCTTTAGGATATGTCGGCTTGATGGCCGGTACCATTTTTCTGTTCACACACTTGACTTCGTTGCGTTCCTTCGGGGTACCTTATCTTTCGCCTCTGGCCCCCTTCAATCTGTTCGACAGCACGGATACGTTTATTCGTCGCCCGCTGCCGCTCAACAAAAAACGCCCGTCACTTTTTCGAACGAAAGACTTGATTCGTTTTCGCAAAAAGTAGTACCGAAACTGTGCAGAAGGTGGTTAGGCATGCAAAAAGAGATCATTTCCAATCGTCAGTTCATGGCGCTATTCGCCGTTGTATCCTTTGCCACGACTATTCTGTATGTTCCACAGGTAGTTACGAGTATGGTCGACAGAGATGGCTGGTTTCTTATATTGATTTCCGGTATTTTCGGGACGATAAACATGATGCTGTTTGTTATTTTGGAAAAACTTTATCCCGGGAAAAATTTACTTCAAGTTAATCGCCTTGTACTTGGGCGTTTTGTTGGAGGAATTGTAAACTTTGCTTTTATTTTTTATTTTATTGATTTATGTACATGGACGATGCGCGAGTTTGCTGATTTTTTTCTTATTACAATAGAACCGACAACCCCCATTTCTGTATATTTGATTGTTGCCATTGTTTTGTCGGCACATATCGTTTTCCATGGAGTGGAAGTACTTGCACGGGTAAACGAAGTTGCTTTTTTCCTCATTTTTTTTGCGTATTTGCTGCTTTGCCTGCTTCTAGTGAATCAATACCATCTTGAATATTTACGGCCCGTTTTGGAGAATGGGGTTTGGAAGCCGTTTACATATTGGGAAATGCCGACGTCTTTTTTTGGAGACGCTTTTGTTGTCTGCATGTTTTTCAACTACGTCCGGAAAACAAAACATACGCCTATGTACGTGCTTGCGGGAATGCTTTTATCTACGATTCTTTTATGCACAGTCGTATTCGTTTCGATTATGACGTTGGGAGCCAAAACATCCAGTATGTTTACGTATCCAACCTTAACGTTGATTCGAAATATCAATATTGCCAAGCTGTTGGATCGGATCGATATTTTTGTCGTCACGATTTGGATGCTTGGAGCTTTTATCAAGTTCTCCAGCTATTTCATGGCTAGCGTATATGGTCTTTCAGAGGTGCTCCGCATTAAAAAACGCGGTTGGATCATTCTGCCGGTCGCTCTCTGTATGCTGGTTCATGCGAAATTCAAAGTATCTAGCTTGGTACAGCTAGTGAACGTCTACAATGATGCTCCGTGGTATTTTCAAACGTTTCAATTGTACCTTCCTTCCGCAGTACTCGTTGTTGCCATACTTGTCCGTAAGCTCGGGGGCAAACCATTGTGAAGCGAGGAGAGAATCATGTATAAGCAGATCGTTTTATTGATTTGTTTCGTACCGATGCTAACCGGTTGTTGGGGCAGGGAGGAGTTGAATGAAGTAGCCGTCATTCAAACTGTAGCGATTGATAAAGAAGGTAAGGACAACATCCGTATCACGATTGAAATATCTGGCGTGGCTTCAAAGGGTCAGACACCCACCGGACTTAGCGCAAAGCCTATTTATCTGACGGAAACCGGGAAAAGTATTTTTGAAGTTGCCAGGAAGATGAGTAATAAAACGACGAGAACACTGTTTTGGGGGCACGTTAGCAGTATTGTGTTCAGCAAGGAAATGGCAAAGAGCGGATTAAAGAAACATTTTGATATCCTCACACGTTTACGTCAATTCCGAAACTTGACCAATATATTTATTATGGATGGCAACGCAAGTGACATATTTAAAGTCACCTTTCCGCAAGAATCTCTAACCTCTTCCGGGCTTAATGGCCTGCTGAAGGCTCAAAATAGTGAGGCAAGTACGAAAAAAGTCACTTTGATGCAGGTATTTCAGACGCTGACCAATGATTACAATGATTTGGCCATACCTTCGCTGCATGTGTACAAGAATCCTCAAACACAAAAATTAAACCTGCGCGTGGGGGGCATGTATGTCTTTGCTAAAGACAAACAGATTGCTTACATGGATGCAGAAAAAACCAAGTCGTATCTTCGAGCGATCAATGAAGGGAAAGAGACAGTAGAAATTCTTCCTCTAGGGAAAAAATCCAGGTATGTATCTTTTGAAAACGTGCGTAATTCTGCGAACGTTATGACGCTACTGCAAAATGGCATGCCGTCAGTCACGATCGAACTGAACGCCAAGTTTGACGTGACGGAAGTACAAAAAGAGATGCAGATCAGCCCCGAACAAATTGAAAAATGGGAGAATCAGTTAAACGCATTGTTAAGCAAGCAGATGGAAGCGTTTATTTCTTATACGAAAAAAAATAAGGTTGATCTAATCGGAATTAAGGAAATGGTTCATCGAAAGTATCCCAAGCAGTGGAAAGAACTCAAAAAGGATTGGTACAAAATTTATCCTGACATCCCATTTCAAATTGTGGTTAAAAGCAAAATTGAACATAATTTCTTACATTTGTAGCTTGAAGACTCTCGAACCGTAAAAGATGTGCAAATTAATCAAGTCTGTACGGTCTTGTCATGAGACTGTACAGACTTGATCAGGAGAGGGAATTCCCTTTTTTAGTTAAGTGAGACGATCTTAGGTTCTCCAATCTTTCGGCTTTATATTTTTATTCATCCATTCCTTTGGTGGTACTTGGTATGGGGTGGTTGCGATTAAATGATTATCGTGCCATCTTGCTGCTCTGGAACGAACCATTTCATCGAGTAGGATATGAACAAATTCTTCCGGCTGAAGCTGGAAAGAGTAGCGGGCAAAATCTTGGAACCAACCACACTTTAATAAGTAGTTATTGATTTCTTCTTTTGCCAAACCGTTTTTAATGATTAATGCGTATGCAAAAATCCTTTTACAGGCATGCCATGAAATTTTTTCTGGTGTTCTAAGCCACTTTTCAAACCGTTCCCTTGCTGCATCAATCGCAGCCAGAGGATTCGCCATTTGAGGACCATGTCCTGCGTAAGCCTGTTTAATCGGGAGCGCTGATAGCCGATCTAAACTTTCTATCGATCGTTGAAGGGATGCAACGCCCTCCCGAAAGATATTGATCCATCCGATATCATTTTTGTAAAAGAGATCTCCGCAAATTAATATCTCCTCATCAGGTTCATATAAAGATATATGGCCTAACGTATGTCCCGGTGTGTGCAAGACCTTTAAGGTTCGGCTTCCTGTAATTATCTCATCGTTATCTGAGAGACTCATATCGACTCGGTAAGGTTCTACAGGCTGATCTAACCACTCTGCACTACAAGCTTCGGGGTCACAAGCATTAATTAAATCGGCTTCCCATTTATGAGCAGCAATCATAACACCATAATTTTTTTGAAGATGAAAATTGCCTCCTACATGGTCACTATGATAATGCGTGTTCACAATAAGGTGTAATTCCTCTGGTGAAGTGCCTACTTCTTTAATTAATTGCTCTGTATCTTTCGCATCACTCCCAAAACCGGTATCAATCAGGATCGGGAGCTGATCCTGAATAAGAATCATGTTTGCACTTGGAAATTTTCTCTCAAAGAAAATGATACGGGATTTTTGCATAAATACCTCCTTAAAATCAATAAATAAACAATTATGAGTGAACGGTCAGTCAACTATATTATAAACAATTAACAGAATAGTGTAAATAAATCAGCTTTTTTGTAAAAAGTGTTAGTACGCTACCCGGTGCAGTTGAGTATAAAACCAAAATGCGATATATTGGTTTTATGAAAAATAACATAATAAAACCAATTAAACGATTATCCTTTCGAGATGAGGTATACCAAAACTTAAAACAAGCTATTATTACCTTACAATTACAGCCAGAACAACGTTTACATGACAAGGAGTTAGCTGAACAATTCGGCATTAGTCGTACTCCTGTTAGAGAAGCTCTGAAGCGATTAGAAGATGAAGGGCTTGTCGAATCCATTCCAGGATCAGCGACTCGGGTAGCGCCATTAAAATTAGAGGAGGCGAGACATGCCGTTACCGTTGTAGCCGTTCTGCACGCGCTAGCTACCCGCTTAGCCGTTCCGTTACTCGAGCATTCTGATATGGAAGAGTTGGAGTTTAGTACGAAAACGTTACAGCTTTCAATTGAAAAAAAGGACATTATAAAGGCAATTGAAGCAGATGAAGCTTTTCATAATGTTTTTTTAGATGTAGCGGGAAATCCTGAAATCATACATGCTTTAGAACGCGTTGTCCCTAAAATTCAACGTCTAGAAATCTCGCAATTTACTTCTATAAAAGGTTTGAAGTCAGTAGAACAACACCAACAGATTATAACCGCCTGTAAAAATAAGGATTGCGAATTAGCTGCCCGCCTTATCGAAAACAACTGGTTGAGTCTTGGAGAATTACTGACTCTACAAACGGATTGAGGTGAGGCTATTGAAACCGATCTTTCTAGGGATTTGTGCTGCGTTCTTCTTTGCTTTTACATTCATTCTTAATCGGACAATGGAATTGTCAGGTGGAAGCTGGATATGGAGTGCTTCGTTACGTTATATCTTTATGGTTCCTTTTCTATTACTCATTGTGATAGCGAGAAAAAATCTTCAGCCCCTCTTAACAGCCATGAGAAAACAAATAGGAATGTGGATGGTATGGAGTTTTGTAGGCTTTGGATTATTTTATGCGCCTTTATGCTTTGCTGCTGCTTATTCGCCGGGCTGGCTCATTGCCGGAACGTGGCAGATTACGATTATTTCCGGCTCTTTACTTGCTCCACTTTTTTCAAGAACGATCGAGACAGCGACCGGATTGGTAAAAGTAAGAGGGAAAATACCTTTTATGAGTGTACTGATGTCACTGCCCATTCTAGTAGGCATTATTTTAATGCAGATGGAGCAGGCAACCGATATCCCTCTACAAGATTTACTAGTAGGTATACTAGCTGTATTAATTGCTTCATTTGCGTATCCATTGGGGAATCGTAAAATGATGGACATATGCGGAGAGCGTTTAGATGCTTATCAACGTGTATTAGGGATGACCTTGGCCAGTTTGCCATTCTGGTTTTTTCTTTCGCTGTATGGGATTTACACTGTCGGCATGCCAAGTCAAGAACAAGTGGTTCAATCAGCCCTGGTTGCTGTGTTTTCAGGAGTAATCGCCACCGTTTTGTTTTTTACGGCAACCGATATGGTGAGAGGAAACATGCAGAAGCTCGCTTCCGTGGAAGCAACTCAATCCATGGAGGTAATTTTTGCATTATTAGGAGAATTGCTATTTTTATCAACTGCGATTCCATCTCCACTATCGTGGGGAGGGATCGGCATTGTAATTGTTGGAATGATTTTTCATAGTTACGTTTCGCATAAATACGTTCCTAGCTTACCAGCCACAAGCTCCAACATGAAAATGTAAGTTGCAATTATGTAGTTACGAACCACGTTGACATTCAAGAGGTCACGTCACGAAAAGGAAAAATCGTACGCTAACGGGCAGGTACGGTAGTTGAACGAACCAAGGAGCAGCTTACCAGTGGTAGCTGCTCCTTGATTTTATTAAAACAATGATAGGTTACTGAATACCCGTTCTACTTCTAATCAGCAAACTCCCTAAAACGGTCTTTTTGAGGAATCAAAAAATGGAGAGTTTCTGTACATTATAACAATCAAACGAACATTTGATTGTTAACAACACAAAGTATATAATAACATTCAAACAAACATTTTAGTGTTTGAGTGAGGTGGAAAAATGGAGAAGGTAAGAAAAGAGGATAGCTGTGAAGTTTATTGTTTTGATGAAGAGAAAGTGAACCGCGTAAAACAACAGATAGAGGAACATGAAACGTTAGATATCGTCAAAGTATTTAAGGCATTAGCTGATGATACAAGGCTAAAAGTCGCGTATGCATTATGCCAAGAAGAAGAGCTATGTGTTTGTGACGTTTCCAACATTATCGGTTCTTCAACAGCCACAGCTTCCCATCATCTTCGGTTGCTTCGAAATATGGGATTAGCTACCTATCGTAAAGAAGGGAAGCTAGTGTTTTATTCATTGCATGATGAACATCTTAAACAATTAATTACGCTTGCTTTCGCTCAACGAAAGGAGATTACTTTGTAATGGAAAAAAGTGTTTATCGGGTGCAGGGATTTACCTGCACGAACTGCGCGGCACTCTTTGAGCAAAATGTAAAAGCATTACCTGGCGTAAAAGATGCAAAAGTAAACTTTGGTGCTGCCAAGGTTTCTGTTGAAGGCGAAGCGACTCTTGAAGAGTTGGAAAAAGCCGGTGCATTCGAGAATCTGCGACTATTTCCTGAAAAACAACGGATCGTTGCTAAAAAAGAGTCTTTTTGGAAAAACCAAACGAATGTCCGCGCTGTAATTTCGGCTGTATTATTGGTAGTCGCCTGGCTTATCAGTAAGCAATACGGCGAGAACCATGGACTCCCCGTTTCACTATATGCTGTTTCTATTCTCATTGGAGGATTCTCTCTTTTTGTAAAAGGATTTAAAAATCTTGTTGCTTTACGCTTTGATATGAACACTCTTATGACCATAGCGATTCTTGGCGCAGCCATTATCGGTCAGTGGGAAGAAGGTGCGATGGTTGTATTCTTATTTGCGATTAGTGAAGCACTAGAAAGATACTCCATGGAAAAGGCACGTCAATCGATTAGCTCTCTGATGGACATTGCACCAAAAGAAGCAACTGTTCGTAGGAATGGAGAGGAAATTCAGATTCCTGTTGATGACATTCAAATTGGAGATATCATGATTGTAAAGCCAGGACAAAAACTGGCCATGGACGGTGAAGTTATTAAAGGTACATCATCTCTTAATCAGGCCGCTATCACTGGAGAATCGATTCCTGTAACAAAATCGGTTGGAGACGAAGTATTCGCTGGTACCCTTAATGAAGAGGGATTACTTGAAGTTAAAGTAACAAAAACGGTTGAAGATACTACCATTGCAAAAATCATTCATCTTGTAGAAGAAGCGCAAGCAGAGCGTGCGCCATCTCAGGCGTTTGTAGAACGATTTGCTAAATACTATACACCGGCTATTATGGCACTTGCTTTAGGTGTTGCTGTTATACCTCCCCTTTTCTTTGGGGGTGAATGGAGCAAATGGATATATGAAGGATTGGCCACTCTAGTTGTCGGTTGCCCATGTGCGCTTGTCGTCTCTACGCCAGTTGCTATTGTTACAGCTATTGGGAATGCAGCTCGTAACGGTGTGTTAATTAAAGGAGGCATCCATTTAGAGGAAGCTGGCTCATTGTCTGTGATTGCTTTTGATAAAACAGGTACATTGACTCGTGGTATTCCTGTCGTAACCGATCTGATTGCTTTGCAAAGTCAATCACCAAATGAAGGCTTAGCGATTGCAGCATCCTTGGAAAAAGGATCTCAGCATCCTCTAGCCTCTGCTATTGTACGAAAAGCAGAAGAGGAAAAGCTTTCTTTACACGATGTAGATGGCTTTTCCTCTATTACAGGTAAAGGGGTAAAAGCAACCGTAATCGGCAACGAATATTACATCGGTAGTCCTCGCTTATTCGAAGAACTTTTGTCAGTTGACCGAATGAAGGATATTCAATCACAAATTGAAAGACTTCAGCATGAAGGTAAAACAGTGATGGTTCTTGGTACAAATGAACAAGCGATGACCCTGATTGCTGTAGCTGATGAAGTTCGAGAAAGTAGCAAGAATGCCATTCAAAAACTTCATTCGATGGGTATTAAGAAAACCATCATGTTAACCGGTGACAATAAAGCTACGGCTCATGCAATCGGAGAAAAATTAGGGATCACGGATGTAAAAGGTGAGCTGTTACCGCAAGAAAAACTAGAAGCTATTAAGCAGCTCAAGTCATCCAATCAACATGTAGGGATGGTCGGTGATGGAGTCAATGACGCTCCTGCGCTTGCTACGGCGACTGTAGGGATTGCTATGGGAGGTGCCGGGACAGATACAGCTTTAGAAACGGCTGATATTGCTCTTATGGGTGATGATTTAGGGAAACTTCCTTTCACGATTAAATTGAGCCGAAAAACGTTACAGATTATTAAACAAAACATTACATTCTCCTTAGCGATTAAGCTTGTTGCACTCCTTCTCGTGGTTCCAGGGTGGCTAACACTATGGATTGCCATCTTTGCAGACATGGGAGCTACACTTATTGTGACGTTAAATGGGTTGCGACTATTACGGGTTAGAGAATAGATTTGCTTTCATCGTAGTGGCAATGTAGACCCTGTAGAGTAGCATAGAAAGCCGACTTTTCCTTAGTGTAGGGAAAGTCGGCTTTCTAATTCTAGAAATTATAGTAGTGTGTGTTTTCGTAGCTCAGGCATACCTGTTTTTCGGGTTTGGGGGTAACCATTCGCCTTAACTTGATAGGCATGTGACTGTATCCCATGATAGAAGTTTATTAGAAAATCTATTACTTCACGTTAATGAACGTTGAGAGCCCACCCATATCAGCCATATGTTTGTCTGATCCATCACCGTTCGGACCAGGATTAATGGTGTGATCCATGATGTGACAGTGGAACATCCATTGTCCCGGATTATCCGCAGTGAACGCAATATCGGCTGTTTGCGAAGGACCTAGCATCACCGTGTTTGCTGATTCTGGTTGAGCCAACGCGTTTCCATCACGAGCAACAATTTGGAACGTATAACCATGGAGATGCATCACATGATTTTCTTCTGCGCTCGCGTTGACAAGTCGAATCAGGACTTTTTGTCCTTTTTTAACGTTTAACATAGGAGCTTCAGGAAACGCTTTTCCATTCAACGTAAACACGTTCTCTGATTCGCTACCCCCAACTTTCCAACTCTCCATTTCATAAATCGCATCTACATCGTAGTGGGTCTTGGAAGGTTGATTGGAGTCTACAATCAGTAAACCATGCAATCCTTTGTCCATTTGGTAGTCATCATTCACATGCGAGTGATAAAAATGCGTTCCGATCATCTGCGGCGTGACTGTAAAGGTATAGACAAAGCTTCCGCCTTTCTCTACTGCTTCTTGCGTACCCATCTTCATATCCATGCCATCCATATTCATCTTCATCGTTGGAACACCATCCACAGAGTTGGGCACCGCTAAACCATGCAGATGAAGCGTAGTAGGTTGAGGAAGTTGATTTTTCAAGACAATCGAAACTTTGTCACCAACTTTCACCCGAATTAACGAGCCAGGGACTTGGTGGTTATACCCCCATGCGTTCACAACTGTTCCGGGATATAGTTCCCAAGGGAACTCGGAAGCCGTGAGTGTAAACTGTTTGGTCCCATCGGAAAGAATTTTAGGTTTCAACCCTTTTTCTAGTGTAGTGTTATTGGCCATTTGAACCTGCGATTGCGACTCTTGCTTCGATATTTTGATCGTTGGTGCTGCAGCCGAAGATATGATATCCCCATCTGCCTCACGAACGGAACCTGCTTGGGAATCGCTGCTTTGACCGCCACCTTGAGCAAGCGTCGTAGTGACTTCCGTGCCCCAACCAATCCCAAAACCTAATACTAGTGCCGTCATAATCAAGTTTTGAGCTGTCTCTCTTCGAACACTAGCGAATAGCTCTTTGAGAACATAGACTAGTGTCCCACCCGCAATGGAGAGGACAAAAATAGAAACTGCGGTAGATGTCCATAGGCTACCTAGCAGAGTTCCCACAAATGTAGGTCCGCCGCCGATTAAACCGAGAAGAAGAATAGATTTCCATGGTACCTGCTTGCCACTATTCATCGAAGGGCCAACAATACCAAACCCTTCTGTAGCGTTATGAAGAGCAAATCCCACGACTAATCCTATGGCTAATCCTATTTTACCTTGTGCAGCCGATTGTCCAATGGCTAATCCTTCACTAAGGTTATGAAATCCAATCCCCGTCGCAATCATGTAAGAAAGCTGCTTTTCATTGGTTCCTTGCGAATTTTTCATCCATTTCTGCTCAATCATGACAAGTCCGATAATCCCAATAAAAAAACCGGAAATCAGCAGAATCACGAATAAGGTAGCTGTATCTAGCGATCCAGAACCAGACACGGCACTTTGAATAGCGGCCGACGTCTGCCCCATCGCACTCCCCATGATCTCAATTAACAAATACAATAGCACACCAGCAGCCATCATACTTAGAGATGCACGCAGAGCCTGATTTGCGTTACGTAGTCGCCCAAAGGGCAATCCAATGTAAATCGTACCACCAGCAATGATGCCTAGGATAAGTAAAGTCGAATGGTCCATATTTCACCTCATAAGATATTGAGAATCGTTATTATTAACATGGCTGATTCTAAATGCTTGCGCTCATTTTGTCAATGGTAAAATCACCAAGCAAAGGCATACAAAGAAATGACCCCACACAAGGGATATGAGGGATATATTTCTAACCCTAAGCTTATGGAATCCAAGATTTTAATACATTCGAAATAGGTGGACAAAGAGGTGGATCAGTTTTTCTTGAACAACAAGACTAAATACCTTCTGGAATAGGGAATAATCCTGCGGACTAGAAGCTACCCTGTCACTAGGCCATCTAAGTCAGATAAAGAAAAGATAATAATGAAAATTATTATTGACCGAATGATATGGGTCGTTTAAAATAACTACAGAAATAATCCGATAATGATTATCAATTTCCCAAGATTGTTAATTAGGTAAAAGTGCGAGGCTTAGAAAAATACATAGATGGTGAGGGAGAAGAATGAAAAGAAGAATAGGAGCTGGCCTGGTTACTCTGCTGCTCGTAACGCTCATGTTGCCTTCTATTATTTTTGCTGACAGTGCAGTGGACGACATGAAGAAAGAAAATCAGCTTGTCGAACAGGCGATCCAATCTGTGCAGAGCGGAAATATAAAAGCAGCACAGGAGAAAATGGATAATTTCTCTTCTACATGGCTTTCTGTAGAAGATGGGATTAAAAAGCAGTCCATGCAGGCATATCGTGATATTGAAGATGCGATGGGGCAAGTACAATTTACGTTTGCTCAACAGCCTGTCGATAAAAATACTCTGCTAACAAACCTGAAACAGCTTGAGCAGGTAAATGAAAAGTTTATCACGGGTCAGTTTCCGAAAGAATCATCTACGGATAAAGCACCGAAAGCTGATCAAGGAAATATAGCAGGACTTGTTTCCTTGATTGACCAGACCATTGGTAAGATTAAGCAGAATGACATTCAAGGCGCAAAAGGGGATGTCGAGAAAGTTCGCTCCATGTGGCTGGATGTGGAAGGAATTGTATTGACACAGTCCTCTAAAGTGTACGCAGATGCCGAGAAAGATATGGTGACATCCTATGCACTGTTGTCATCGAATCCTCCGAAAAAAGCAGAAGCTGAAAAAACACTTCAAAATATGCGAGATTATCTTGCACCACTTGGGGCGAAAACAAGCTATACCATGGTTGATGCCGTTACGATCCTCCTACGCGAAGGATTGGAAGGTCTGCTTGTTGTAGTAGCCCTGCTTGGCTTCTTGAAAAAAGCAGGACATGAAGATAAGAAGAAGTGGATTTTTTACGGAGTAGGTGCTGGCTTTGCTGTCAGTATCATCCTGGGTATTATCGTTCAAATGCTGTTTTCAGCCGGAACGTTTGGTAATAACAACTTCTTAATAGCAGGCTGGACCGGATTGTTTGCTGCTGTCATGCTCCTTTATATGAGCTACTGGCTTCACAGCAAATCAAGTACTGCTCAATGGCAGGAATACATCCGAGACCAAAGCACAAAAGCACTTGCTACAGGAAGCCTTGTGTCCCTTGCTGTTTTGTCCTTCCTGGCTGTATTTCGGGAAGGAACGGAAACTGTTCTCTTTTATATTGGAATGGCTTCCTCCATTAGTTTAACAAGTTTGGTAACCGGGATTGGCATAGGATTACTCAGCCTTGTGATTCTTTCTTACTTAATTCTTAAGGTAGGCTTAAAAATTCCGATGCGCCCATTTTTTATCGTTTCAAGTATTCTGGTGTTCTATTTGTGCTTTAAGTTCCTGGGAATGGGCATTCACGGTCTACAGCTGGCAGGCTTATTGCCCGCCACGCAGGCTAGCGGACTTCCTTCGATTGAATCTTTTGCCATCTATCCTACGTGGGAGAGTGTCATTCCACAGGCGGTTCTGCTTACAGCAGCCATTGCCGTTGTCATTTGGAACAAGCGCAAGGATCGTAAGATAAATCAAAAATTACAAACAAACAAAGCATCATAGGGGGAATTAAACATGAAAATGTTCAAAGTAATTGTACCAGCCGTATTCGCAGCATCTCTTACATTAACCGCTTGCGGTACACAAGAAGCAAAGAAAGCAGACACCCAACCGGCAACTTCTTCTTCTCAAGCAGCCACTACCACAAGCTCTCATACTGAACCGGCAGCTTCCTCTCCTAGTGAAGGAGCAAAAGCAATGAAGCAAACACTTGCGGATATGAAGACGCAGGTACATGCTGATCATGCAGCTAAAGTAAAAGAAGGCGCCGACAAGCTAGAAGAATCGTGGAGCAAATTCGAAGATGGAATAAAGGAAAAACATCCTGATCTTTACGAAAAAGTAGAAAAGCCACTCGGCATTATCCAGGGCGGGGCAAAAGCTCAAAAACTGGACAAAACAGTTCTTAGCAAGTCCATTGATGAATTAGATGCTGTTCTAACTGATGTTGAAAAAACGAAATAAACAGCGATAAATTTAATAAAAGTTAGTAGGTGCCTTTTTGGAGACAAAAAGGGTAACCGTTCCCCCTGCCAATTTGGTTAGGGGGTTTTTAGTACCTCGCAAAATATTGTCTGGGCTACAGGAGAAAGCATGGTTCCTGAGGAAATAATGTTGAGGGAGGGGAAAAAGGTGAAATACAAATTTTCAGATCTTGTCGATATTACGAAACTGCAAAAACTGATGAAACATTTTTATCACCTGACAAACATTTCACATGGCCTTATCGATCCAGAAGGGAACATTTTGTCTGCGATCGGATGGCAGGATATTTGTATCAAGTTTCACCGAGCCCATCCTCATTCTGGACAGAGATGCAAGGAAAGTGATCTGTCGATCCAAGAACGTCTTCATCTAAGCCAGGAATACGGTTCTTATATATGCCAGAACGGGTTGGTCGAATCTTTCATACCAATCATAATTGAGGGAGAGCATCTGGCAACGTTAATACTTGGTCAGTTTTTCTATGAAGAACCGGATATCAATTACTTTCGTAGACAGGCTCGGGAATTCGGATTTAGTGAAGAAAATTATTTGAATGCGCTTTCAGAAGTGCCGATCATTTCTCCGAAAGAAGTCGATGCTTGTATGAAATATTTTGTCCATCTGGCGGAGATGCTTGCCGACATGGGTCTTACCCATTTGAAACAGCGACAAGCAGAAGAATCATTGAGAAAGACTAACCAGCATCTGGACTCATTGGTCAAGCAACGAACGAAAGAACTGGCGGAAGCGAACCAGGAGCTTCAGAAAGATATTCAAAAGCGGAAACAGACGGAAATAAAGTTACGGGACAGTGAAGAGCGACTGCGCCTGATGCTGCAAAACATGCCTGTCATGATGAAGGCCTATGATGAACAAGGAAACATCGCTGTATGGAATCGGGAATGTGAACTGGTGACCGGATACAGCCAAGAAGAAATGATCGGAAATCCTAATGCTCTTACATGGCTATATCCGGATGAAACATATTTTCACCATGTGAATACAGAATGGATGGAGCAAGGGAACGATTTTCGAGATTGGGAGAAGACGTTAACGTGTAAAGATGGAACAGAGAAAACCATCTCATGGTTTAGTATCTCGGGACGCTTTCCGGTTCCTGGATGGGGCTTTTGGGCAATCGGTGTAGACATCACACAGCGGAAGCAAACAGAGAGACAGTTGCGGAAAACAGCTTCAGAACTGAAAGCTATTTTCCAGGCCCTGCCTGACCTGTACTTCCGGCTTGATAAAGATGGAACCATTATTCATTCGCAGGCTAGAGACCCAAATGATTTTTATGTATCCCCGGAAGAATTCATAGGAAAAAAATTCCGAGATATACTACCGTCCGAAACAGGATTTCAATTGCAGCAAGCAAGTGATTACGCGATTGAGACGAACTCACTCGCTTGTGTTGAATATTCATTGCCTATGAAGCAGGAAATGCACTATTTTGAAGCCAGGTTTTTGCCGCTTCTCGAAAGTCAGCTTATGGTGATCGTCCGTACTATTACGGACCGCAAACGAGTAGAACAAGCATTGTTAGAAGAGCGTAATTTTATCAACACGATTCTTGATACAGTTGATACTCTGGTGCTCGCGATGGATCGCCATGGAAGGATCGTTCACTTTAACTGTGCCTGCGAGAAATTATCGGGTTATTCATTTCATGAGGTGCAAGGGACCTTTGTGTGGGAACAGTTGCTGCTCCCGGAAGATGTACAGACAGTTCGGGAGCTCTTTCAAGACCTTAGCATTGAAAAAGTAGACCTACACAAAGAGAATATGTGGAGAACGAAAGATGGAAGACATCGCTTAATCAGCTGGTCAAATTCCATTCTCTTAGACAGCGAGGGGCAAATCAAATATGTTATTGGGACAGGAATTGATAGTACGGACCGTAGAAGGACTGAAGAATTGCTGCGGAAATCAGACAGACTGGCGGCTGTAGGACAATTGGCTGCCGGAGTTGCACATGAGGTACGCAATCCACTGACTGTATTAAAAGGATTTACCCAGTTATTAAAAAATGGATTTACTGAGTATGAAAATTATTTAACACTGATGGAATCTGAGGTCGAGCGAATCGAACTGATTATTAGCGAATTTTTGACGCTGGCCAAACCTGAGGTGATGAATGTTCAAAAGAAGGATCTTGGAGCGTTCTTGCAGCAAGTTGTTGATCTGATGAATACGAAAGCAATCTTGAACAGTATTCAGATCACATTGAAGATTGATCAGGAGCTTTCCCCAATCACATGTGATGAAAATCAATTAAAGCAGGTTTTTATTAATACGCTGCAAAATGCGATTGAAGCAATGCCTCACGGAGGGAACATTTTCATTTTTGTTGAAAAATATGATTATGAACAAGTCCAGATCCGTATCATAGATGAAGGGTGCGGCATTCCTCAAGAGCGAATTCCGAGACTCGGGGAACCTTTCTATAGCACAAAAGAAAAAGGAACAGGACTGGGTCTTATGGTGAGCTACAAAATTATCGAAAGACATGAAGGAAGCTTTTTCATTCATAGTGAACTCAACAAGGGGACTACAGTAACCATCCTATTGCCCATTGAGTTAGTTGGGGCAAGGCAGTATATACAATAATCGTACATATCAAAAGTTAGGAAGCAATTCGTCCGCACCTCTAGCTGTCAAAAAAGAGGAATTTTGTTCAGCCTATCGAATAGTACCATAGTCGACTGAGCGTTCGCTCATAAATATAACTGTATGACAGAGGAGGATTATGTATGTCTCACCCATGGCACATTTTATCGTATCCGCTTGCTAGCGAGAAAATCGCACTGGCTAATGTAGCCGAACAACTTTCTTCCGTAGAAGAAGGAGCTATTGTTGTACTTCCCGAGTATCTAGCTTACACCCGTGATAACTCCCTACTTGCACTTGAGTATCTAGTAGATGTATGCCGAACAAGAAAAATCAATGTAATGACAACGTTAAACCTTGTACCGGATAACCTTCCGCACGCTGAACCAGGGCGTAATTATAATGTGCTAACGATTGTAAATCGACACGGGGACGTATATACACCACAGGCGAAGATTACACCGCAGTCGTTTGAGCGCGTTCAATTCGAAGAAAAATTTCCGGCGATGAATGTAGGCGATTACACGCATTTGAACCGGGTGACGCTTGATATTAACGGACAGGAGCATACCGCTTTCTTTGTGATCTGCTCCGACATTTATTCACTTCTGCTTGGGGTTCAGCACATTGAACATCTCAAAGCAGATTACGCGATCGTGCCAGGAAACTTCGGAAACAAAGCGGAGCGGGCGGTAGACCGCATCTTGCGCCGCTTCCGGGATGGAGGTGTATTCCGTACTACGATTTTCTCTAATCCATATCAAGTACTGAAAGACCCATCAAAAGCGCCACTTGTACAGCAGGCAACCGAGTATGTAGAACGAAGTGAGGATGAGCAGGTTATACCGCTTACCGACTGGGACCGCATTCAGTTGTTCAAAGAAAATGTGGCGGTGTATCCGGATGAATTCGTCCCGAGTTTCGTCCATATGACCGGTCTCACCATAAAAGACGAGGGCCGTTTGACTGTTGGTCTAAAGCGTTTTGCCACAAATGTAACCATTGACACGTATTCTCCTATTATATCGCTGTAGCCAAAGTGCCCAGCGACAAACTGTGACATCGCCCATATCCCGCTGTTTTGTGCTACACTATTCGGTAGCAGACTTACAAAAGAAGGAGACGGAATTGTCACATGAACTTGCTTTCTATTGAAAACATCTCAAAATCATACGGCATCAAAACATTATTTGAAAACGTATCGCTCGGCGTTCAGGAAGGGGAGCGCATCGGCCTGATCGGCGTAAACGGAACAGGAAAATCCACACTTCTCAAAGTCATCGCTGGACTTGTTCCGTCAGATACAGGCACGATCATGAAAGGACAGGACGTACGAATTGAATTCCTGCCGCAAAATCCGGACTTTAACGAGAGTGATACTGTACTCGACCATATCTTCGCAGCCGATACGCCCGTCATGCAGCTTATCAAACAGTACGAAGAAACGCTCCAGCAGATCGCTGCTCAACCGGACGATACGAAGCTGCAGGAGAAGCTCGCTGTTCTCAATGAGAAAATGGATGCCAATGGCGCCTGGGATATCGAAACAAACGCCAAAACCATTCTCGGCAAGCTTGGCATTACCGATACAATTGCTTGTGTCAGTCATTTATCCGGTGGTCAACGTAAACGAGTCGCGATGGCGCGAGCTCTTATCAATCCAGCCGACCTGCTTATTCTTGATGAGCCGACAAACCACATTGATAACGAAACCGTGGAATGGCTGGAAGGCTACTTGTCACGCTTCAAAGGCGCGCTTCTGCTCATTACCCATGATCGTTACTTCCTTGATCGCGTCGTAAACCGGATCATCGAGCTCGATCATGGTCGCCTGCATACATATGAAGGCAGCTATAGCTATTTCCTCGAGAAAAAAGCCGACCGCGAAGAACGGGAAGCCGCATCCGAAGCAACGCGCCAGAACATTCTGCGCCGCGAGATTGCCTGGCTACGCCGGGGTGCAAAAGCGCGGACAACGAAACAGAAGGCACGCATTGATCGAATCGAAAAATTACAGGACGACAAACCACTCGAAGCCGTACAAACACTCGACATTGCACTGAAAACGCAGCGGCTCGGCAAAAAAATCATCGAGCTTGACCATATCTCGATGAACTTTGATAATCGAACTCTGATCCGCGATCTGAGCTACATCGCGGTTCCTGGGGATCGACTTGGCATTGTCGGCCCGAATGGAAGCGGGAAGTCTACCCTTCTGAAGCTCATTACAGGCGAGCTGATGCCAACGGAAGGAGAGATAGCGCTCGGCACAACGGTCCGCATCGGCTACTACGGCCAGGAAAACACCGAGATGAACGAATCGATGCGCATGATTGACTATGTAAAAGAAGCCGGGCATGTCGTTCACCTAACCGATGGGCATACGCTATCAGCCGGACAAATGCTTGAGCGCTTCCTATTTCCAATGAGCATGCATGGCACACCGCTTGGCCGCCTATCTGGTGGAGAGAAGCGGCGCCTGTATTTGCTGCGCGTACTGATGGGTGAACCAAATGTGCTTCTGCTTGATGAGCCGACGAATGATCTAGATATTCACACGCTGTCCATTCTGGAAGATTATCTTGAGACATTTCCGGGCGTCGTCGTTACCGTCTCTCACGACCGCTACTTCCTCGACCGCGTCGTGGATCGCCTGTTTGCTTTTGAAGGGAGCGGTCGCATTCGTTCGTATGTCGGCAACTACACCGACTATCTCGCGATTCGCAAACAGGAAGAAGACGAGAGAACCCGTTCTGCTGCACAGGCAAAGGCAGCAGCAGAACCCGCACCGAAAAAAGACAAGCCGCGCCGCCTGTCTTATACCGAACAGCGCGAACTCGAAACGATTGATGACGAGATCTCTCGCTTCGAAACCCGCAGTGCTGAGCTGGAGCAAGAAATCAACAAAACCGGCAGTGACTACGGCCTTCTCCAGCAGCTGACGGAAGAGAAGCAGCAGGTGGATGCGGAACTCGAAGCCAAAGTCGAACGCTGGAGTGAACTGAATACCTTGCTCGAAGAAATTGAAGCGGCGAAAAAAGGAAACTAATCATTTTTTGTCGAACGTTATAGGCATATAGAGTAGTAGCTACATAAAAAGAGGTAACGAACAGTTACAAATAGGTTATAAAAATATATAAATATGTATCACTATTTTATAACTTGTAACTCAATTGACAGCCTCCTACGTTCGTAAAGAGCGTAGAGTGATGGATACATTCCATCCAAAATCCTTTGAATTGCTGGAAGTCCCTAAAGCCAATTCAACCACAACGTAATGATGAAACAAGCATAAGCGTGATGGTTACGAAAGTAGAAAAAATGAATGGGATGGTGCATGGTTAAATCCTAAACACTGGTACAATGGGTAATCAGCAGCGAAGCCTCGAATAGAGGAATGTTCAACGACTAGGCGAAAGCCGTACACTACAAGCGATGGGTAGTGGAAGTGGAGGACACCGATTCGGTGATGATATAGTCTGCGCTGTATGGTGACATGCAGAAGTTCATAAGAGAACTGCATCGGTCTAGCGAACGGATGTGAACACGCATAAAACTTATAAAAAGTTGCATATGCACAAAAAAACACTCATTTAGCATGAGTGCTGGATGCGAAGTCTTTGAGAATCGTAATAACTAAGTTGTTAAAACTTCTGTTTTGATCTTTCGCGATTTGTTCAAGTTGGACTTTTAATTCTTTTGGGATGGTAATGTTTGTTCTGGTGTTCAGATCAGATATTTTCCCCATTCGTATCACCTCAAACTTATACTAACATCTAAATTCAACGCTCACAAGTTGGTATCAATTTGGTATGATTAGTGTGTAGGAGGTGAGATGTGATGATAAAAGCCATAAAAATTAGATTGAAGCCAACTAAAGAACAGGAAGTTTTGATGTTTAAATCGGCAGGTATAGCAAGATTCGCTTATAACTGGGGCTTAGCTAAACAAGAGGAGAATTATCGAAAAGGTATCAAGTCTTCTATAAAAGATAGTAGAAAAGAGTTTAACCAACTAAAGAAAACAGATGAATACAAATGGCTAAACGAAGTTTCTGCTCAAGTATCACAACAAGCATTTGAAGACTTGAAGGCGGCCTATAAAAAATTCTTTGATAAAAATGGTGGCAAGCCAAAGTTTAAAAGCAAAAAGCGAGATCAGCCTAAATTCTACGCCAGATATGATGCGATTAAGTTTACAAAAAACAACGGTCTATTTTATGTTCAAATTGAAAAGATAGGTAAAATCCAGTACAAATCAAATTATGATATTCCACAACTAGCTAAGTATATAAATCCAAGAGTGTCATTTGACGGGAAGTACTGGTATTTGAGTCTAGGGTTTGAACATGGAACAAACAAAAGCAAGCTCGATAACGTATCAGTCGGTATAGATTTGGGAATCAAGGACTTGGCAACTGTATCTCATATAGACAAGCCGATTAAAAATATTAACAAAACAGCAAAAGTTAGAAAGATCAAAAAGAAGTTGAAACGATTACAAAGAAAAGTATCACGAAAATACGAGAAGAACAAAGATGGCAACAAGTACAATAAGACGAAGAATATCAGTAAGCTGGAGAGGGAAATTAAATTGGTTCATAGGAGACTAATCAATATCCGGCTTAACCATATTCACCAGGCGACGAACTTGATTGTGAAAACCAAACCGTCAAGAGTCGTTATGGAGTATTTAAACATACAGGGTATGATGAAGAATAAACATGTATCTAAAGCGATACAAGAACAAAAACTATATGAATTCAAAAGACAAATGAAATACAAATGTGAGTTCAATGGGATTGATTTTGTAGAAGCGGATAAATGGTATCCATCATCTAAAATGTGTTCGTGTTGTGGAATTGTTAAGAAAGATTTAAAACTTTCAGATCGGACATATGTATGTGATAAATGCGGTCTTATTGAAGATCGAGATAAAAATGCCTCGATTAACCTTGCCAACTATCAAGTGGCGAATTAACACGTAAACGTTACCGCTACTATGTACCATGCGTTGTATGGGAATTTACGCCCTCGGAGAGTCATATCAAACATGAGTAGTTCTAGCAATAGAACAAAAATGGATTCGATGAACAGGGAATTAAAATAAAACTTCTTGTATGTAAAAAGTTTGTGTGTTTATGGCTTTTTATAAGTTTTATGCAACGGAGGGTTTTTGAGTGGAGAATACACAGCAACAAGACGTGTTATTCAATGTTGAGAACGGGGTTGGCCGCATTGTGTTAAACCGTCCGAAAGCGCTGAACGCGCTATCGGTTACGATGGTTGATGAGATCGGCAAACAGCTGTCCGCATGGGAAAATGACGCGCAGGTGACCGTTGTAACCGTAGAAGGCGCGGGAGAAAAAGGATTGTGTGCGGGCGGAGACATGCGCTCGTTTTATGATAAGAAAGACGACAATGTAGAAGAGCATGCGGTAAACTTCTTCGGCATTGAATACCGCATGAACTTGCAGATGTACCGCTATCCAAAACCAATCGTAGCGTATATGAACGGCATCGTTATGGGCGGGGGCGTTGGCATTTCGATTTTTGCAGCAGAACGTATTGTGACTGAGCGCTCAAAATTATCCATGCCGGAAATGAACATCGGTTTCTTCCCGGATGTCGGCGGTAGCTACTTCATGAATCAAATGCCGGGCCATATGGGGCGTTATTTGGCTTTGACAGCTCACTTATTTAATGGAGCAGATGCGATCTACCTCGGCGCAGCCGACCATTACATCGAAAGCACAAGCTGGGATGCACTGAAAGCAGATATTGTGGCACGCGATTGGACACAGAAAGCAGATGCAGCCGAAGAACTTCGCATGCTCCTGCAAAAATACGCAGTCACGGCTCCTGCATCTTCTCTAGCAGCTGTTCAGGAGAAAGTAGATGCACACTTTGCACATGAATCGGTCGTAGATATTCTTGCATCACTTGATCGCGCAGCACAGGAAGGCGACGAATGGGCGCAGCAGACAGCTACTACCTTGCGTACGAAGTCTCCCATCTCGATGGCCGTAGCACTTGAGCAGCTTATACGTGGCAAACAGATGAGTGCAGCGGATTGCTTCTGCATGGAGATGGATATGAGCATGCATTTCATGCACAGCCACGATTTCTATGAAGGCGTGCGTTCTGTACTCGTCGATAAAGACCGCAATCCAAAATGGAATCCGGCAACAGTAGAAGAGGTAGGGCGAGAGGATGTAGAAGCGTTCTTCGTCAGCCCGTGGGCAAAAGAAGACCATCCGCTGGCAAACGAATAAACAGATGGCATACTTATAAAAACAGGTCACATCCAGCGTGTGACCTGTTTTTTATGCACATCTACTAATCATTGTACAAAAAGGAGTCACACTTGTATGTCTAAAGCAGATCATATGCTTTCTATTTTGTGGATGCTCAAAACGAAGAAACGAATGACGGCGAAACAGATCGCTGAAGCGTTAGAGATTCACATTCGAACCGTTTACCGATATATAGACGCACTGTGTGCCAGTGGAGTCCCTATCATATCTGAATCAGGGCATAATGGCGGCTATTGTTTACTCGATCATTTTACAGAGACTCCATTATTCTTTGATATGAATGAACAAAAAGCACTTATTCACGCAGCAAGATTTGCACAGGAGGCGGGATATCCATTTAGTGATGTTCTGGATGGAGCCATTTCCAAATTAAAAAGGTATACGAATCAAGAGCAATTACATGAAATCCATCGTCATTCTATCGGATTTGATGTTATTCATGCTCCATCTGATCCTGCTTTGGAAACGATCCTCAAAGAATTGGAAATATCCGTGGCAAACAACTATACCCTTACTATCGAATACCAAACCGGATATGGAACATCGATCACGACACGAAACATCGACCCCTATGGGCTTATTTATTGGAGAGGCAAATGGTATATCGCTGCCTATTGTCATCTCCGCCTGGAAATACGAAGCTTTCGTGTGGACCGTATTCGAGCATTATCCCGCACAATTGAAGTGTTTAAGCGGCCTGCTGACTTCTCCGTCCGTCGTTTTTTTCTGGAAAATATTTCGTTCCAATCCGATCAGAAAGAATCTCTCATCTCTGTTCGAATACAAGGAAATCCTCAAGCGATTAACGATCTATGCGAACACTGGTTTCTCGGACATGCGATAGTGGAGCGTTCGGTGAATCACATTCACGCGAAACTTACTGAGCAGGCTATTTTGTCCTATGTTCCTCACTTTCTCCTGCAATACGGAACATCCATTCGGGTACTGGAACCTCCCCTGTTGAAAGAAAAACTGGTGACTGTCACCTCAACATTGCTTCAGCATTATCAAACATAAATTTTCACTGACCATAACTGTCAGTGAAGGGGTGCTATGATTCTTATATGGGTAACCAAAATCAGGATAGGAGGAATGAATACGATGGATCTTAGATACGAGTTTTACATCGGCGGAACACCGGAGCAAGTCTGGAAGGTGCTTATCTCGCCTGAGGAAACAAAAAAAATTTATGCTGGCTGCGTAATCCGATCAACTTTTAAGCACGGGGACCCGCTGCAATATGTAGGCCCCGGTTTAGAAGGCAATGAAACCGTTCATGTTTACGGTACAATTTTGGAGTTTGAACGGAACAAGGTGTTCAGCTATACCCAGAATACGGGTAAGGCGTATATCTCTAACGATAAAAATTATGAATCGCGCATTTCTTTTCGGCTTGAACCAGCTGGTGCATGCACAAAACTAACGCTTATTCATGACCAATGGTCCGAGAAAGACCCCTCATATGAAAACAGTAAAAAAGCTTGGTGGCTTATCCTCTGTAACTCAAAATCGCTAGTAGAAACGGGAAAGACTCTGGACCTCGGTGTAGACAATTGGCATGATGAACTAGTAGTGCAACCAGAGTAGAAAAATAGTACAGCGAAAGAACCGACTCATATGATTCTTTCGCTGTAGTGCGTTACTTCCACACATGTACTAGCGTATAGCCGACAATAGATAGCAAAATAGAACCAAGCAGACCTGCTACAAACGGTTTGGCACCAAGACGGCGGAACGTGCCGATATGAATGGTCAACCCGAGTCCAGCCATTGCCATTGCCATTAGCAGATAGGCAAGCGATGTAAGTTGTCCTGCCACCATTTCCGGCACAAGCCCAGTTGAATTCACACCCGCCACTGCAAGAAATCCGAAAATAAACCACGGAATCGGTACACCAGACTTCTTTTCATCTCCTGCTGCCCCACGCGTAAACCACCAACCGACAAATAACGCAACCGGGACCAGAAGCGCTACCCGTGCCAGCTTCACCAGCACTGCCTGTTGGACCGCTTCCGCACCGCCTGGCCCCGCCGCTGCAATTACATGGGCAATTTCATGAAGGGTGGCACCTGCAAACTGTCCGTACTGCCCACCTGTCATTCCTAATACCGGATACAGCACCGTATACGCAATCGTAAATAACGTACCGAGCACCGCAATCACTGCCGTACTGACCGCTGTTTCTTCCTCATTCGCCTTCACCTGCGGAGAAATCGCCGCCACCGCCGCCGCTCCGCAAATCCCTGTCCCACATGCCGTTAACATGCCAAGCTTTCGGTCTACCCCCATCCAGCGTGCAATCATATATACAGCGAAGATCCCGAACGCTACATCAATCGCGGCAATCCCTAGTACACGCGGTCCTCCCGCCAAAATATCAGCAAAATTCAAGCGCATCCCAAGCAGAATAATTCCTGCACGAAGCAGTTTCTTACTAGCAAACTGAACCCCGTTCATCGTCCGAACTGGTGCACCGAAGATAGCACTCCAGCCCATCCCCAGCAAAATCGCCCACACAAGTGGACCAAGCATTTGTACACCAGGAAAGCCCGCTATATATTTCGCCGCTAGTGCCAGCCCGAGTGTAAGTACCAGTCCGCCGATGAAATACGGAGCTGGATTCGGTCGAGCTGTCGGCATTGTAGTAGACTGTGTTGCCATTGTTTGTCACTCCTGTTTTTCTTTTAACGATACTGCATGTTGTATCATAAGGGAAATTGACATATGTTATAGTAAAGATTAGTTTTTATAATGATTGGACGGAGATACGATGGAATATCAAGCATTGCGAACCTTTATTGCGGTTGTAGAAGAGAAAAATTTTACGCGGGCAGGAGAGCGACTGAATTTATCACAGCCAGCCGTTAGCCTGCATATTAAGCAGCTCGAAACAGAATTTCAGGCGCAGCTGCTTGACCGCTCGCCGAAGCATTTGTATGTGACAGCAGCTGGTGAGATTTTGTATAAGCGAGCTGTGCAAATGCTTAACATGTATCAAAAAACACAGGAAGAATTATTTGCTCATCTGCATACCGTTACAGGTACGCTTCGCATCGGGGCAAGCTTTACCATCGGAGAATATATCTTACCCGGTATGATCGCCCAATTTTCAACAAGCTATCCAGACGTAGATATCCAGGTTATGATTGGCAATACCGATCAAGTCGTTAAAGGAGTAAAACTTTTGCAATATGATATCGGTTTAATCGAAGGACAAGTCCAGGATCAGGAACTCGTCATGCACCCGTTTATGAATGATGAGATGGTACTTGCTGTGCCGATCAAACACCGTTTAGCAGGGAAAAAAACGATACAGATCGATGAGCTACATGACGAAACATGGATTGTACGGGAAGAAGGCTCAGGAACACGCGTATACACCAATCATGTGATTCGTTCGCTCGGTCTGCGTACGGATAAACTGATCACGCTCGGAAGTAATCAAGCCGTTACCGAAGCCGTCATCATCGGACTTGGTATAACCGTCATTTCGCGGTGGGTCATACAGCGTCCACTTCAGTACGGCGAACTAGCCTGCCCAACCATTCAAGGGCACACGTTCCCCCGTATGCTTTCGTACATTGTACCTCCTCATATCGAACGGACACGTCTCCTGGATGCTTTTATAAGTAAAATTTTGTAAAATCATATACAGCACCTTTCAGACACGGTACAATAAGAAAAAGACGAAGAGAGGGCGAGCGGAATGAGCGACAAGCTGGATTTAATTTTACAGCAGCTTGAACAGCTAACAAGAGGACAGACAGAAGCGAATGAAAGACTGTCCCGGGTAGAAGATAGGCAGATACGTACCGACGACACACTAGTTGAATTAAAAGACGGACTGAAAAAAGCAGACGAGCGGCTCTCACGGCTAGAAGATGGACAGACAAAAACAAACGAACGTCTCGGACGGCTAGAAGACGGACAGACAAAAGCGAATGAACGTCTCGTACGACTAGAAGAGGGGCAGGTAAAAGCGAACGAACGTCTCGTACGACTAGAAGAGGGGCAGGTAAAAGCGAACGAACAGCTCATACAACTAGAAAATGGACAGAAGCTTTTGCAGGCAGATGTATCTAGCATTAAAGAAGATGTAAAACATACTCTCACTGAAATGCGAAGCCATTTTAAACGAGTAGAAGACATTACTGACCGACAACAGCGAGTCATCGAAATACTAGCAGCTCGCTCTGTCCAACACGAAGCAGATATTGAGGATATAAAGCGGACAATCTCTCATCAATAAAAACTCCGGTATCCCTGCATAAGGAGACCGGAGTTTTCTCGTTAGTAGCTAGACCGATATTCGCTGCTCGTGTGGTTTCTGTATGCCAATTTCCCGCAAAAGCGGAGTAAAAAAACGGAGCGACTTCTGAAACACAGGGCTTTGAATAAAGGTGTAAATAAACGTCATCACGAATACGGGTCCGCCCAGAACCCAACCCAGGATAAGCACCAGACTCTCTACGATTATACGGGCCCGACTTACCGAAATGCCAGTCTTATCCGAAATCGACAGCATAAAGCCATCACGTGGACCCGCGCCAATTCCTGCCGCGACATACATCCCGCCGCCAATTCCTGTAACGATAATGCCACACAGTAGAATCAAATAATCCGGCCAGCTATTCGTCGCCGTAGGCAAAATGTCTAACCAGAGGAATACATCCATAATGGGTCCGATGAGAAGCGCATTCAAAAACGTCCCAATATTCACATATCGACGCGCAGTAACAAGCGAGACCCCAACGAGAAGCAGACCACAGATCACACCCCACGTCCCAATTGTCAGCCCGTACCGCTCATACAGCGCCACATTTAGCACTTCCCATGGATGAAGCCCAAGGTATTTAACCTTTACAGCGAGCGCATTTCCGAGCGCATACAGTGTCAATCCGAGGAAAAAGAACGCATATCGCCACAATCGATTTACCACATGTACGCCTCCTTTTTTCTAGATGTTTTCCTTCATAAATTATACACGCCCAGGATATCCTAACAAAGTAAATCTTTCTCTTGCTCGTTTTGTTATGATAGAAATGATAGATACCCTAGGTGGTGTTAGTTATACAGAGAGGTGGAAAAATCATGAAAACATACAAAAATCCATGGGATGAGCGATTTGCGGCATTAGACTACGTGTATGGAACAGAACCGAATATCTTCATCCGTGAGCAGACACATCGAATCGAAGCAGGTAGCCAGGTGCTTGCCATTGCAGAAGGAGAAGGGCGCAACGCTGTCTACCTTGCGCGGCAAGGACTCGATGTCACAGCATGGGATTATGCACCATCCGGACTTGCCAAAGCAAACCAGCTCGCCGCCGCCCATCAGGTACAAATCCAGACGGAGCAAGTAGATGTAAGCGAAGCAGACTGGTCAGAACAATGGGATGCGGCAGTATGTGTATTCGGCCATTTTCCGACACCGCTGCGCCGAACCGTACTAGAAGGCGTACGGCAAACAGTGAAGCCGGGTGGATTATATATGACAGAAGTATATTCAATCCATCAGCTTCCATACAAAAGCGGCGGCCCAAAAGATGTTGAACTATTGTATCATCCTGAAGAATTCCTTGATACATTCCGCGACTGGCATATTCTGCACTTCTATATGGGAGAGGCTGTCCGGAATGAAGGGGCGCTTCACAACGGGCTGTGCCATGTAATTCAATTCATTGGCCGCAAACCAGACTAACACCAGGAGGGAAGCACATGCGTCTGTTCACCGCAATCGAACCATCACCAGCTGCCAGACAAGCAATCGAACATATCGAGCGACGGCTGAAAACCGTCATCCGCTGCAAGCGCTGGCAACCAGTCGAGACCATTCATCTTACTATGCAATTTCTCGGAGAAAAACAGGAGGCAGATTTGCCGCAGATCGATCAGGCGCTACAGACAGCAGTCAAGGGAATCCCGCCGATCTCATTGCACATCGGACCTCCTGGGGTTTTTGGCCATACCCAGCGTGCAAGGGTGTTATGGCTGTCCTTGAACGGAGAGACTGACGCGTTAAAAACATTGCAAAAGCAGACAGCTGAGGCATTAACAGAAGCCGGACTATATAAGGAAGACAAACCGTTTCGGCCACATATTACACTCGGACGTAATCTGGAAACTCCTTTTGAACTTGAAGAAGTCATGGCGCTATTTCGTCACACTCCCCTTACAGAATGGACGGTGGAAGCGTTGCATTTATATCGCTCTACGCTCACGCCAGCTGGTGCCATTCATCATAAACTAAAAACATATCCGCTTATTCCTTGAGAAGGGAGAGATGCTCATGACTGCCACAGCCAGTACTCAACATTCAAGCTCCATACGTGCTGCCTGGATCAGCCTCATCAGCAACATTATCCTGACCCTTATGAAAATCATGGTCGGCGTTCTGTTCCACAGTCCGGTGCTGCTTGCAGACGGCATTCATAACGCGGCCGATGTCGCCGCCTCCGCTGCCTCACTCGGCTCGATGCAGATTTCTAATCGACCGGCGGATGCGGATCATCCGTACGGGCACGGCAAAGCTGAAGTAGTCGCAGCTGGTATCGTAGCCATTATCCTCGGGTTCGCAGCTGCATTTATTGGGTACGAAGCCATTCAAGCACTGTTTAAACCGGCGGAATCTGTCAGCGTTTTTGCGCTCATTGTTGCGTTTATTTCCCTTGTCTGGAAGCAATGGCTGTATGTGTATACGATGCGGCTTGGTCGTGCGGCGAATAGCAAAGGGCTAATCGCCACCGCCTACGACCATCTCGCGGACGTATATGCGTCCATCGCTGCCGTAGTCGGGATCGGATTAGCCCTTGCTGGAGAATATTTTCCGATTCCATTTTCCCAATACGGTGACCCTGTGGCCGGTATTCTCGTATCGCTTCTCGTACTCAAGCTCGCCTTCGGGATGGGCAAGGAAGCGGTTGATATTCTAATGGAGAAAAGCGTACCGGAAGAAAAACTCAGCACCTATACCGATCTTGTCCATACCGTATCAGAAGTGAAACGCATCGACCGCCTGCGTGCCCGGGAGCACGGTCACTACATTCTCGTAGATATTCGCATCGGTGTGCCGGGCACCCTTACGATTCAGCAAGGACATGATATCGGACGACATCTTAAACAAATCATTATGGAACACGACGATCAGGTCAAAGAAGTGCTTGTACATTTGAATCCGTGGTATGAAGAGGATAACACATCCGCGCCTCCACAAACTGCCAATCGCTGAATCGGATATGGTATACTGGAAAAGTAAACCTATCAGGAAACATGAGGAATAGCGATGACAGCAACTTCCCTTACAGAAGGCGTAACGTTACAAAACGGTGTAAAAATGCCGCAGCTCGGACTTGGCGTATGGCGAGCAAAAGATGGAGAAGAAGTGGAGCGTGCCGTCCAATCCGCCATTGAGAACGGCTACCGAAGCATTGATACTGCCGCTGTCTATAAGAACGAAGAAGGTGTAGGGCGGGCACTGGCTCGCTCTGGCGTTCCGCGGGAGGACTTGTTCATTACAACGAAAGTATGGAACTCCGATCAAGGTTATGATTCTACACTGGCCGCGTTTGAAGAAAGCCGTACGAAACTTGGCCTCGACTACATCGATCTGTATCTCATTCACTGGCCAGTCGCAGGCAAATATAAAGAAACATGGAGAGCGCTTGAGACACTGTACCGTGACGGTAAAGTGCGTGCAATTGGTGTAAGTAACTTCCAGGTTCATCACTTGAAAGACTTGATCGCAGACAGTACCATCATCCCGATGGTTAACCAGGTAGAATTCCATCCGCTGCTTACCCAGGAAGACATGCGGGCATACTGCCGCGAACACAGCATTCAGCTCGAAGCATGGAGCCCGCTCATGCAGGGCAACCTTGATCACCCTGTACTGACTGAACTCGCAGCTGCATATGGTAAATCGCCCGCTCAAATCATCTTACGCTGGGATCTTCAGCACGGCATTGTGACCATTCCAAAATCCGTGACGCCGTCACGCATTGCCGAAAATGCAAATGTGTTTGACTTTGAGCTGAAAGCAGACGACATGGCGAAGCTGGATGCACTGAACGAAAACCGCCGCTTCGGCCCAGACCCGGATAACTTTGCGTTTTAACACGGTTTGATTTTTGTATATACAAATAACAACTCCGCCTTTATCATTAGGAAAAAGGCGGAGTTTTTTCATTTTTCTAAAGAGAGAGGAAGATCAGTTTGAAAACAAAGGGAATTCATTACGCCTGGATCATCATGGCGACGGCCTTCGTCACCATGCTAGTGGCAGCGGGTATCCGCTCCGTACCCGGGGTAGTCATGGTACCACTCGAGCAGGAGTTCGGCTGGGAGCGCTCTTCCATCTCGCTCGCCGTCGCCATTAATCTCGTTATATACGGCATATCGGGTCCGTTCGTAGCTGCTCTTATGGAACGATTCGGTGTGAAAAAAATGATGCTCGGAGCGCTCGTTCTGCTGGCAGGGGGAACCGGACTGACAACCTTCGTCACATCCGTCTGGCAGCTGCAGCTTCTATGGGGCATCATCATCGGGCTCGGTTCCGGTGTCATTCTTACCGTGCTTGGTGCTACGATCGCCAATCGCTGGTTCGTCAAACACAAAGGGCTTGTAATTGGCCTGCTCATGGCGAGCACCGCGACCGGACAGCTTGCGTTCCTGCCGCTGCTCGCCTATCTTGTCAGTTCATCAACCTGGCGCACGGCGATGTGGACGGTAGCAGGTGCGGGCATTGTCATGATTCCCATCGTGGCACTTCTCATGAAAGATTCACCAGCGGATAAAGGACTTACCGCATACGGAGCGGAAGAAGATGACGTTGTGCAGACCAGCTCCAAAGTCAATCCGATTCGGGCCGCCTTTGAAGGTCTTGCACTTGGAGTACGCTCCTCAGACTTCTGGCTCTTATCCGGCAGCTTCTTCATCTGTGGCTTATCAACAGCTGGGCTAGTTGCCACACATTTAATCCCGGCCTGTATTAGCTATGGCATTCCCGAAGTGCAGGCGGCCAGCCTGCTTGCGTTCATGGGACTGTTCGATATTATCGGCACGACCTTATCCGGCTGGCTGTCAGACCGATATAACAACCGCTGGCTTCTATTCTGGTACTACGGTCTGCGCGGTTTGTCACTCCTGATTTTGCCCTATGCGCTTGCATCTGGCTCGTATTCGCTTCTGCTTGTATTCGCTATTTTCTATGGCCTGGACTGGATTGCAACCGTTCCACCGACCGTGCGGCTTACAGCGGACATTTTCGGGAAACAAAACAGCGGGATTGTATACGGCTGGATTTTTGCTGCCCATCAGTTAGGATCGGGGGCGGCAGCTTACGGCGGTGGGGTAATGTTTACACGAATGCAAAGCTATGAAGTGACATTTTTGCTCGCGGGATTTTTCTGTTTGGCAGGGGCACTGCTTGTGCTGCGCATCGGGAAAAACCGAACTCTTCCAGCCGACACATCCGCACATGTAAACCTACATCAGGACGTATAAATAGAAGTCCCATATTATTTGATGGAAAACCAGGCAACGTTAGTGAGTGAACTTAGGAATGAGCTGGTTCGTTTTACGTTTTAGATTTCCAAAAAAATACGCTATAATAAAAAGGAGCGAATCAAAAATGTCGCTCCTTTTTCCTATGACTTTATATACTGAAAGAGAGCGATACTATGACAATATCCTGTGTATTCTGCCAGCTTGCTAAAGAAGCAATTGTACTGGAAAACGAGCTCGCATTTGCGTTTTATGATAAATTCCCGGTGCAAAAAGGGCATCTACTCATTGTACCGAAACGGCACGTTGAAACGTATTTCGATGCGACTGATGAAGAAATCGCCGCCATTCACCGACTCGTCCGACAAGGAAAAGAACGACTTGACCGCGAGCATCAGCCGGACGGGTATAATATCGGGGTGAACATCGGCCACTATGGAGGGCAGACGGTCATGCATCTTCATTTTCACTTAATTCCACGTTACAACGGAGACATTGAAGACCCACGCGGCGGTATTCGCAAAGCTGTACCAAACCTTGTGCCCTATCCGCCGGAGAAGGGAGAAGATACCCATACATGACGAGTGTCCGACTTGTAACACAAAGACTGTATGATGAACTGCTGGCGGCGATGGAATCAGCTGCTTCGATTTATATATTGACCTCATTTGTAATGAAATCAGGAGTAGAAATGCTCGTTCCCGCATTAACCAAAGCAGCAGAACGCGGGGCAGATATTAAAATATTGACCGGAGATTATTTATATGTCACCCAGCCTGATGCGCTGCGTCTGCTACATGAAGCGGATGAGCGCATCGAAGTCAGGCTGTGGCGCAGTGATGGCGTTTCCTTTCATCCGAAAGCATTTTTATTCCAGCAGCCCGTATCACAATCTACTGAAAATGAGAGCGGGCTTTTCATCGTTGGTTCTTCCAACTTGTCGCGCTCCGCACTGACAACGGGAGTAGAGTGGAGTCTCGCGATGGAAAAAAGGGCAGCTCCAGACACCTTTTATGATGGGGTAGACCGTTTTCTTCGTCTGTTCCAGCATGAGAAAACAGCTCCGGTTAATCCAGTCACATGGGAGCAGTACCGATCTGCCTACGACGACTATCATCGTCAACATCCACAGTTCGTTCGCACCTGGACCCAGACCGAAGAAATCAGCATGACGCTTCCAGATGTATACACAGCTGCGGACGAATCTGTACGTGTAAGCGATCCTTCGGTGGACTACGTGCCACAGCACGAAATCACCCCGCGTTTTGCACAACCGGAAGCGCTTGCGGCATTGGATGAGACGCTTGCCAATGGATACAATCGAGCGATGGTCGTCATGGCAACCGGACTTGGAAAAACGTATCTGGCCGCCTTTTTCGCCCGAACGTTCCGACGCGTCTTATTTGTCGCTCACCGAGAAGAAATTCTGCATCAGGCAATGAAATCATTCCAGCATGTTTCTCCTGACCGCTCAGTCGGTCTGTATAACGGGCGGGAAAAAGTAAGTACTACAAGTTGTGTGTTTGCATCTATTCATACACTATCTGCCCGTCAGCATCTGGAATCATTTACACCGGATGCGTTTGATTTGATTGTGATCGATGAATTCCATCATGCCGCAGCCGCGACGTACCAGCGGGTTCTTACCTATTTTACGCCATTATTCCTGCTCGGTATTACCGCAACACCTGACCGTTTAGACGGAAAAGACGTATTTGCGATCTGCAATGGAAACGTCGCGTATGAAATGGACTTTATCGAAGCGGTCCGTCGTTCGTGGCTGGCTCCATTTCAATACTACGGCGTATATGATGACATCGATTACTCGCGAATCCGCTGGACCGGCATGGGGTATGATGAAGACGAGCTGCTTCAGGCACAGCGGAACGGTGAAAGTGCAGACACCGTCTTTACGGCATGGAAGCAGCGAAAACAGACACGAACACTTGCCTTCTGTTCATCTATTGGACAGGCTGACTATCTGGCTGACTATTTCCGTCGGCAAGGAGTCACCGCTATCAGCCTTCACTCCCGCACAGTAGAAATGACAAGATCAGAAGCAATTCAACGACTTACAAATGGAACACTTGCGATTATTTTTACGGTTGATCTGTTCAATGAAGGAGTCGATATACCTGCTGTCGATACGCTTCTATTTGTCAGGCCGACTGAATCACTGGCTATTTTTGTTCAGCAGATCGGGCGTGGCCTGCGGCTATTTGACGGGAAATCGCATTGTGTCATTATTGATTTGATTGGAAATTACCGCAATGCGGATATAAAAATGAGCGTATTTTCAACAGAGAATCGGGGCAGAGAAGTAGGGGGCATCCCGGCTGTACCTGCTTCTTGCACGATTCATCTCGATACAAAAGTTATTGATCTAATTAAGGAAATGGCTGGGAAGAAGCAGACACATAAAGCACGTATGCAAGAGCGGATGAAAGACGCGTACGTGCGTGTGAAAGAGGAACTCGGCAGGCGTCCTACATATCTGGAATACTACCTGCACAGCGGGATTCAACCGCACGATCTTAAACGGTTGTTTAACGGATATTTTCCGTTTTTGAACTGGCTGGGCGAACTAAACGCCCATGAGCAAGCCGTGCTACATCGCTATCAGGCATGGTGGTCTCAGGTAAATGAGACGAGTATGACGAGAAGCTACAAAATGGTGCTCCTGCATGCGATGCTGCTGCGTGGAGAAATCGCCTGGTATGAGCCAATTACATCGATCGAAGCGGCTCCTGCTTTTTATCGCTATCTGATGGAAAAGGAATATCGCAAACAGAAAGACCTTTCAGACAAAGACAAAAAGAACTGGAGCGAAATGTTTGATGAGAAAGAAGTAAGTCGCAAAATCGCTGGGATGCCGATGACAAAATGGGCAGGCAGCTCGAATGGTCTAATTTCGTTCAATGACGGTGTGTTTACTGTACATCTATCTGTTTTGCGAGAGGATCAGAAATGTATATTTGAATGGACAAAACAAATTTGTGAATTCAGACTCCACACGTATTTTGCACGTTAAGAAACAAAGTGAAGAAGCCGCCCTGCTGAAAAGCAAAGGCGGCTTCTTCATTCGCTATATGGACACTAATGAACTTGTAAAGCGCCCGTGTTTTTCGATTTGTTATGATAGTTCTCATTCGTCTGTAATTGAATCGTGGTATGGGCAATTTTAAATTCATCCAGTAGAACTTTTTCGATTTTCCGTAGAATACGATCGGTGTCTTTAACAGGCATATCATGAATCTGGATATGAGCACTTAACGAAATATGTTCATTCGATAAACTCCAAATATGCAGGTCGAGTACGTTCAGGATATCTTCTTCTTGTAATAGACGTTCTTTTACCTTTTCCACTGATACATCACCCGGAACCGACTCTAATAAAATTTCAGCTGCTTCTTTCGTAATAAGCCAAGCATTTTTTAGAATGATCAACGCAAACAATCCACTTAAAATCGGATCAACTAGCATCCAGCCCGTCAGCTTAATTACAAGACCCCCGATTAGAATCCCCAGATACGATAGTACATCCCCTAAAAAGTGAATCAGTGCACTTCTTACATTGATATTTTGCCCGCCCTGTCGTAACACAATCACAATCAGGAACGTACCCACAAAGCCAACCAGAGCCAACCACATCATCCCAGTCGAATGAACCGGGCTTGGATGAATGATTCTTACGATAGCATTATACGAAATAAAAACGGAAATACAAATCAAGGTTAGCCCATTAATCAGTGCAGCAAGACTGCCAAATCTATGATATCCATATGTGTGTTTAACATCGGCAGGTTTCAAGGTTTGCCTGATGGCATACCAGCTCAAGAAAAGCGCTAAAAGATCACTCAACAAATGCCAGGCATCTGACATAATCGCTAAGCTATTCGTAATAAATCCGCCAATGAGCTGGCTGCTAAACATCAAAAATGTAACTAAGATCGAGAAACGAATCAGCTTTTCGTTTTGTTTATGAGTCCCAACCGCATCTTCGGTCATTTTAATGATCTCCTTCCTATTCATATTGTCTCCGCCATTTTACTCCTCATAAGAAAATAAAACAACAGAAAAATGGAGATAAATAAAGATAATGAGAGATAAAAAGAGATAATCATTATCAAACTCTGTAATTCAGCTTATTTAACTGAAAATGAGAGATATTATTAATTGATTTTGTAAATCATTCTCCCAAAAAAAATTGTATTGAAAATTTCGCAACCCAGGAGTACTATATACATATTCAAACATTTGAATATGTGAAATTAATATAGGCGCTATGTGCCGCTACAAATAGAATGTCCACTAAACCAGAAGCGAATGGGTGAATTCGAATGAACACGAGTGATATGCAGCAATTTAAAGCAGACTTTTTTAAAGCCTTATCCCATCCTTTACGAATCCGTATTCTCGAATTACTAGCAGAAGGGGATAAAAGCGTAAACGAAATTCAAAGCAGCCTCAATAGTGAAGGTTCTGCGGTTTCTCAACAACTCAGCCTCCTGCGTGCCAAAAATATCGTGGTCGGAACGAAAGATGGAAAACGAGTGGTGTATTCCCTTCGCGATCCAGTGATTATCAATTTACTCTCTGTCGCGAAGGAAATTTTCAACAACCATTTAATCGATACGATCTCTATGTTGGAAGAACTAGATGAATAGCAAAGTCTCAAGAGAAGAGCTTATCGAGTATGGAATAAACGTTCTTCGAACAGTAGGAGCCCATTATGTTTGCGATGCTTGCATTAAAGGGGGAAATTCGTGTTGCTCAAAATGCGAGCATTTAGAGGATGGCATTGGATGCACAAAGAGAAATACTGCTTGTACGGCATGGTTATGTGGAATCCAAAAATTTTTCCTGCAAAATATCGGGCTGATGAGTCAGTGGGAAAGATTTTGGAGTCAAGTACCAGGTCGGTATTTTCGCGAGGATGAGACGCCTGATTATGTGACAATTGAGCACTTTATCAACACGGAAGGCATCGATGAGAAGAAAGGGAGACTTTTGGCCGAAAAGATAAGCGTATATGTCCAAAAGGGAGGCGATCTGGGAAGGTTAGAAATACATTTGAACAACCGGTATATCTTTAAAAAATTTGAAAGTGAAAAACTAAAGTAGTTCATTACACAATAAAGAAGGGTTCTATAATGAGGGGTTTATTTACCGGTAGATTTCAGGGATATTCGCTCAAGCATTTTCAAAAAGATCTGCTGGCCGGTGTGATTGTAGGTGTGATTGCCATTCCGCTTGCGATGGCTTTTGCGATTGCCTCGGGGGTAAAACCGGAATATGGCATTTATACAACGTGTATTGCAGGGGCTTTGATTTCATTATTTGGTGGTTCGAAGTATCAAATCGGGGGTCCTACAGGTGCGTTTATCCCGATCTTGTTCGGAATTATGATTACGTATGGCTACGAAAATTTACTCGTTGCCGGTTTGCTGGCCGGGATCATGCTCTGCCTTATGGGGATGTTTCGGCTTGGCTCTCTGATTGCCTTTATTCCACGCCCCGTAATCATCGGGTTCACTTCGGGTATCGCCGTCATTATTTTTGCCGGACAAATCGCTAATTTCCTTGGCCTGACGGGTGTTACCAAACACGAGGGGTTTATTGACAATCTTAAGGAAATTGTGATCCATATCGATACAATCAATCTGTATAGTATTACGATTGCCTTGATTTGTTTTGCGATTATGATCGCTACACCTAAATTTTTGCCTAAAGTACCGGGTTCTTTACTTGGATTGATTATCTCGAGTGCGATAGCATCCTTATTTTTTTCCGAGCATGTGCCTACCATTGGTACCGCATTCGGGACCATTTCGAGTACGCCGCCTCATTTTCATCTGCTGGCTATGACATGGGAGAAGATTAAACATTTGCTCGCTCCTGCGTTTGTGATTGCCATACTGGGAGCAATTGAGTCTCTTTTGTCCGCTGTAGTTGCAGATGGGATGACGAACAGTAAGCATAACAGCAACCGGGAGCTGATTGGACAAGGGATTGCGAACATCATCACACCTTTATTCGGAGGAATTCCAGCAACCGGGGCGATTGCACGAACAGCAACGAACATTAAGAGTGGAGCGGTTTCACCAATTTCCGGGGTGATCCACGGTGTATTTGTTTTCGTAACGCTACTGCTTTTAGCTCCGTATGCTTCTGCGATTCCGCTGGCCAGTATGGCTCCGATTTTAATGCTGGTAGCCTGGAACATGAGTGAGCGGAAACATTTTGTTCATATTCTTACGCTAAAAACAGGGGACTCCCTTGTCTTGCTTGTGACGTTCCTGCTTACTGTGTTCACGAGCTTAACGACAGCGGTGGAAGTAGGGCTTGTATTAGCTGTTATTTTATTCGCTAAACGCATGAGTGAAATGCTTGTTATTGCCAAGGTGCTCCCGGATCACAGCCAAAAGCACGAAAAGGTTTTGCCTCATGTCGTGAACAAAGCGCATGATTGTCCACAAATCAGCATGTTCACGATAGAAGGACCGCTTTTCTTTGGAGCTGCGCAGACGTTTGAACAGAGCATTATGACCACGATTCACTCCCAACCTAAAATTTTGATTTTACGTCTGGGAAAAGTTCCGTTTATGGATACAACGGGAGAATCGTATTTTAGAAGCATTGTTCAGCATTTTACGAAACAGGGAGGGGTACTTCTCGTTTCGGGAGCTGCTCCTGAATTGAAGGAAACGGTCAAAAAGACAAATCTGTATGATGAAATCGGCGAAGAACACTTCTTCGATCATACAGGGGACGCTCTTAATTATTCGCTTGCTCACATTGAAACCACTCAATGTACAGGCTGTAAACATTTTGCTTTTCATGAATGCACACACCTTTCCCATCAAGTAGAAGAAAAGCAGGGGGCGAAAACGAATAAAACTAGCAACAAACGTATCTAAATACATGGCACACATTCAGAAACCTTTATCGTGATTAACTTCGCTAAAAAGCTTGTGTTAGTAAATGGATAATAGTCTCGCAAAAGAGTTTACGTAATTTATATTATGTAAACTCTTTTTGTTTTTATCATCGTATGACCCGTAGTCTAATCGCTGACTGATCTCTTCTTTTTACCTCATTTGCTTATGTTATACTTCTATTTGCCAAAGATTTTTGGAGTATCTTCTTTGTAGGTAAAAATTATAGCCGTTATTGTAAGGGTTTGACCATGTTATACCTAATCAATCAAGGCTCTACAATCTCGGAGGCTGCTGAAAAAGCAGGAGTATCTCGAATGACTTTGTATCGAAAAGCAAACTTAAATATGTAAATTACGAACCTCGTTGACATCTAATGAGGTCTTACTTTTATTACCATATACTTTGTGGGCTGTGTCAGCTTCGCTGGTACTACCCCAATTCAAAAAAATTTATCTTCCCTTGACTCTTACGTGACGTAACGGTTTATAGTAAAGATACCGGTAAAAATTCGCGCGAAAATAAGGGGATGGTTATTTTAGTTTCAGGTAAGAAGAAATGGAAGACAGGAGAACTTGCAAAGTTAACAGGTTTAACGATTCGGACCTTGCGCTATTATGACCAAATTGAACTGTTCTCACCATCAGACTATTCAGAAGCAGGATATCGCCTATATAACGCCACAGATCTTTCGCGGTTACAGCAAATTCTTAGTCTAAAAGATTTAGGGTTAACGCTCGAGGAAATTAAATCGATCCTGGCCGACGATACGTATAACCCTATTGAAGTGGTGAATCTTCAAATAGAACGTTTAAGAGAAAATATTAGAGTTCAACAGAAGCTGTTAAAAGATTTGCAAAATGTATCTGAAATTTTGCAAACGAAAGAGACATTGACGGTTCAAGATTTTACAAATTCAATTGGAATGATGAAAAAAAGTCATGAAAATTATTTTTACGGGCGCCAAAAGAATATGGAGCGCCAATTTGATCGACTTGGCGAATTCCTTTCTAATCATCCGTCTCACCAAAAAAGGAGGAAGTGAGAATGAAAAAACACTTTGCAACACACGATACCTTTGTTATTGAAAAGGTGTATAATTTCACACCTGAAATGGTATTCGCTGCATGGGCGGACCCAGAGCTTAAAGCAAAATGGTTCACTGAGGCGGAAGAGTTTGATTTTCGAGAGGGTGGACAAGAGATAAATCATGGCGGCCCTCCAGGAGGTCCTGTTTACACATTTAAGGCTCACTATCAGGAGATCATTCCTGACCACCGTATTGTCTATTCTTACACCATGGATCTCGATGAAACGCGGATTTCCGTTTCTGTAGCAACGGTCGAGTTTAAACAAATTGATGAAGGAACACACCTGATTTTTACCGAGCAAGGCGTATTCCTAGACGGCCATGATACAGCTACAGTTCGTGAGCACGGGACAAGTATTTTGCTGGATCAGCTTGGTGAACAGTTGAAAAATAATCAAGAGTTAAGGGTATCCTCTGAGGTATCGAAGATTATTAACTCTCCTGAGCCAATCTCTGATCGTGAGATTGTCAACACACGTATCTTCAATGTGCCACGTGAAATCATGTTCAAAGCATTCAGTGACCCGAATCATTTGGAAAAATGGTGGGGACCCGAGGGCTTTACTAATACGTTTCATGAGTTCGATATGCGACCAAACGGTATTTGGTGTTTCATTATGCATGGACCCAATGGTGTAGATTATGAGAATAAATCTATCTTTTCCGAAATAATTGAACCTGAAAAGATTGTTATCCACCATCTGGGGCCAATACATGAATTTTTACTAACCATTACATTTGCTGAGAAAGAAGGTAAAACCGAACTTATATGGCAAATGCTCCACAAATCAGTTAAAGAATGTGAAAAAGTGAGAAGTTTCTGTTACAAAGCCAATGAACAGAACTTTGATCGACTCGAGGCGGAACTGACTAAAATGGTTAGCCGCCGGAAACACTAATTTAATTTTATTAAAATATAGGCGCTAACATAGAAATTTTACTTATTCAGCTAAAGGGCGCTTTAATGAAGTAACTAAAGCCTAATTTCTCACTTATAATACCGAGAAATTAGGCTTTTTTATAGTTGGATTTCCTTAACGTTGTAAATCCGCATTTTCCTGACGCTACCCCTTCTATCGGAAATTATGTGATTGATTATAGCAGGAACCCTGTCATCAAGTGTTTTTTAGGGAAGATCGTGAGCTACTTTGCGGTCTATGACAGTAACCCTGTCACTAGGCCTTTTGGTCAAGCTCTTTTTTATGTATGAAAATTAAACTAACGCTGGAGTTAGTACAAATAAGATATGAATCGGTTCATCGCTTTTGTTCAAAAATCGATGTCTAACATTTGGCGGAATGCGTACGACATCACCTTCATCTAAAAAATATTCAGTGCCTTCCAGTTCAACATACGCTGGGCCTTTCATAATGACAGCAATTTCTTCTTGATCATCGTGTGAATAGTAACTTTCCGTAGTGCTTGCGTTTGCATGTAAATCCATCAGTAAGAGTTTAATATGTGCTTTCATAAAGTCTGGCGTTAACACATCATAGACAACATGGTGACGATCTTCGCGATATACTTTCTTTCGATCATGCTTCCTCGATATAAGCGAATCCGTATTAATTTCATTAATGAAAAGGGTAAAGAGAGGCACATTTAATGCTTTTGCAATGAGCTCTAGCACACTTAACGAAGGATTTGCTTGTCCTCTTTCTATTTGGCTAATAAGTGAAGTGCTGATTCCTGCATAATCAGCGAACTCACGAATTGTCATCCCATTCTTTTTACGATAATGTAATACCGTTTGCCCAAGGCGAAGATTGTTCATAGAAAAGATCCCTTCCAAAATAATATATGTTTAACTCGTTTTGTGCTGACATACTAAACATGGAGAATTAGTGCTTTTTTCGGTTACATAAATAATTTATACTGACATTTGTATATTATAATATATCTTTTTTATTATTATAAACACACATCTAGAAAAGGGGAACAGACTTGAAATTACCACTTATTTCTTACGTGTCTTTGTTTTTCGGCGTATTTGCGTTATCTACTTCAGCCATTTTTGTAAAATTAGCAGATGCCCCTGTGACTATTACAGCATTCTATCGGATGTTTTTTGCAACAGTAATGCTTTTACCCTTTTTATTAGTAAATAGAAAGAATCGAAAGGAATTATGTTCGCTGTCAAAAAAACACTGGGGACTCGGGTTATTATCAGGTGTATTTTTAGCAGTCCATTATGTATTGTGGTTTGAATCGTTACAGTACACATCTGTGGCAAGTTCGACGGTAATTGTGACATTACAACCGCTGTTTTCAATGGCTGGAGGCTATTTTCTATTTAAAGAGCGCTTCAGTAAAGGGGCTATAATCGGATGTTTCTTGGCGATTTCCGGAAGTATTGTGATTGGATGTAAAGATTTTCAGATTAGTGGACAGGCGTTATTTGGTGATATACTTGCTTTTATTTCGGCGGGCGTCATTACAGCTTACTTCTTTATTGGCCAGCATGTTCGCAAAATGCTATCTCTTATCCCATATTCCATCATCGGTTATGCCAGCAGTGCATTATTTTTAAGTATTTTAGCTTTCAGCCAGCAAACATCTTTCGTTGATTATTCCACCCAAACATGGTTGGTCTTTATTGGATTAGCGTTTGTTGCAACGATATTAGGGCAAACGATTTTTAATTGGCTATTGAAATGGCTAAGTACCTCAGTTATTTCAATGAGCATATTAGGAGAGACGATTGGAACTTGTATACTCGCTTATTTCATTTTGGATGAGGTCGTTTCTTTCCAACAAGGTATTGGTATCGCACTCATCTTAATCGGTCTAGTGGTATTTTTACTACAACAAAGAAATAACAAATCCATGAAGACTACCTCCGATTAAAAATAGAGGATCTGCTTGCGAGAAAGACTTATTTCAAATATGGTAATTGAAATATCTATATAAATAGATATAATAAGACATATGGATACCATGATAATCTTTAAAGCGTTGTCTAATGATACTCGAGTGCAAATTTTGAAGTGGTTAAAAAATCCGGATGAAAATTTCGGTCCACAATTGTATTTACCACCGGATGCTGACTTTAAAGGAGGGATATGTGTAGGAAGCATTCAAGAAAAAACAGGATTAGCACAATCCGTGATTTCCAGCTATTTGATGCTTATGAAGAAAGCTGGACTTTTGGAATCCAAGCGATACGGGCAATGGACCTATTACCGGAGAAATGAAGAAACGATTCGTAAATTGGCCGACTATATCGAAAATGAAGTGTAGGTAGCTTCAATAAATTAAAGCTACCTGTTTTTTATAAATACGTATATCTGTTTATATAGATATGTATATTTATAAAAAATTATATTACAAGGAGAAGAGAAGCATGGAAAAAAACAGCCCCCTATTTTTTATTGCTCTAGGTATATTTGGCATTATCAATACTGAGCTTGGTGTAGTTGGAATTTTGCCGATGATCATGGAGAAGTATAACGTTACCGCAGCACTGGCTGGAATGCTTGTTAGTTCATTTGCTCTTATTATTGCCCTGTTTGGTCCCTGGATGACGTTATTAATGTCAAGGTTGAACCGTAAGACAGTATTAATAGGTATTCTGCTCCTATTTGCTGTCTCTAATGTGATTTCGGCTTTTGCTCCGAGCTTTTATGTACTTATGGTTTTCCGAATGATTCCCGCTTTCTTTCATCCGGTTTATTTCTCCATTGCCTTTGTATTAGCCGCTGCATTATCGGTAAAGGAAGAGGTCGCGAATGCAAGCGCAAAGGTATTTCTTGGGGTCAGTATGGGCATGGTATTGGGAATTCCGCTTACTTCCTATATTGCAAATCAATTTTCACTAAGCACTTCGTTTTTATTTTCTGCCATTGTGAATGGGATCGCGTGCGTTGGAATAGGAGTAATGGTTCCATTCATACCTGGAAAGGAAAAAATCTCATTTGGAAGACAGCTTAAGATATTGTATAAACCCGCTTTGTGGTTAAATATCGCTGTCACATGCTTCATACTTGCTGCTATGTTCTCCGTATATAGTTATTTTGCTGAATATTTAGGACAGAGATTCGACATGAGCGGAAAGCTTATTAGCGTGATGCTTGTGATTTTCGGTGTTTGCGGTGTGGCGGGTAACTGGTATGCAGGAAGGCTGTTAAGTTATCGCATGTTGAGAACCGTACTGCTTTACCCTGTAGCTTTAGGAATTTGCTATTTACTTCTTTTTTATATAAAAACATCGCTACTTCTACTATGTGGGATTATCATTGTATGGGGAGCAATTCATACAAGTGGACTTATTGTAAGTCAAATTTGGCTGACATCAGAAGCTCCAGAGGCTCCGGAATTTGCTAACAGTTTATTTGTGTCTTTTTCAAATTTGGGTGTGACGATTGGTACAGCAATCGGAGGCTGGTTTATATCTCGGCTCGGAATAACAGAAGTCGTTTGGAGCGGGTTACTTTTTGCAATCCTGTCGTTTTTATGTATTGTCGTAAAAACCATATATTTCGACTTAAATATAAAGTCATCTGAAAAAGCTATGGTTACGGAAGAAGATTGACGGAAATCATTCTTAAACGCCATTTAATTCTAAAAATAATACGTCATTTAAAAAGAAAGTGACAACAAATGATAAGGATAGATCCTGCAAGGAGAAGGGGACAGATCATAAAATAAAGAAGCAAGATCAAACGACGAAAGCCTAACATATTCCCTTATAGGGAGTGTATGTCAGGCTTTTTGATCGTATAAGAAAGTTTAAGTTTGATAAAGTGATAAAGGACCGGGCGCACGCCTGATTTTTCTTACATTTATAGGAAATAATCATATGGACTAGAGCAGCTACCCTATCATTACCCCTAATAGTGATGTGGTGGTATCTCCAACTAGGAATCTAAAGATCGAAACATGACCATCGGTAAAGTAATGATGGAAATGGAAAAAGAGCAAACTGGACGTTCGGACCGCGAGATTTTCAATCAAATGGAGCGACAGTTTTAGGTCATGGAAGAGTCTGTACGTAAAGGGATTCAAGAACCAGTTATGTCTCGTAGTGGGATCACCGGTGGGGATGCCTTTCGCGTTTATGAATATATCAATCAGGGACGTACATTTATCCATCCACAAACGCTACAAACGATGGCCTATGCTCTCTCTGTTTCGGAAGTCAATGCAGGAATGGGACGCATTGTAGCAACACCCACAGCTGGATCAGCCGGTATATTACCTGGTGTATTGGTATATGCACTAGATACTGGACGATACTCTCGAGATACCATTATTTCATCGTTGATGACAGCGGCTGCACTTGGTCTTGTTATCGCTAATTCCGCATCCATTTCTGGAGCTGCAGGCGGATGTCAAGCTGAGGTCGGTTCCGCAACCGCAATGGCAGCGGGTACATTAGTAGAAATTGGCGGAGGTACAGTAGGTCATGCCGTTGGATTAGCTATGAACCTCTCCCACCTACGCTAACGCGTAGAGGAGGGAGTTTCTTACCACTCCTATCGATGAGGCTTCTACGCATAAGGAGATTGGCCCCTTATGCTCGATACCGTGTCGGAAGCCCTCTCGCTATGTAGGTAAGCAACATCTATACGTTTCCGTATAGATGGGTCGGAACAGACCTTCTACTACTTCTGCTTACGCAATCCGTAGATACTTTTGTTTGGTTGGCACATCGAAATGCCGAATGTCTCCATGTACCGCTTTGCTTAGGATATTCCGTGCTCCATGGACATCCCGGTGTTCTTGATAGCCACATGCACACGCATAGTTTCTAGAAGATACTTTCTTTTTCTTCTTGCAGACAGGACATGTCTGACTTGTATACGCTTCGTTCACTTCATGCATGTTGATTCCTTCTTGCGCTACTTTATATTTGAGATACTCTTTCACTTGTCCAAAAGACCAGTTGGATAATTTTTGTGCTTGTTTTCGATTGGTTTTCTTTTTCTTACGAGTGTTTCGTTGAACCCCTTCAGGATTTCCTATATACACATCCGATACTGATTGCTTGATGCACCATTCCACAAAGTTGTGGGTTGCTTTATGTAGTGCATCCTGAAGCTGCTTCCCGGATTTTGACAACACATATTGTTTGGCACGCCCGTATTTTTTCCATTGGCGAGACCCTTTTTTACACTTTGATTGCAGACGCTGGATTTCTGCAAGTTTCTTGTTGCGCAAACGGTGAAGGGAGCGGATTTTTCTTCCTGTCACGATTAAGGCTTGCCCCTTTTCACAAAAAGCAGCCAGCGTGTGAATTTCGCCCAGATCCACGCCAACGGCTTGTCCGGATTGATACTCTTTATTCTTTTGTCCATCTTCAAATGAAACGGCCAGATACAATCCGTTGTCATAACACAATTCGATTTCCTTGATGGTTCCTTGGGGAAGATTTGAGGCATACACAACAATTGGCTTTTCACGTTTGCCATTGTGGTTGCCCATCGAAAGTTCAATTTTTCCGGTGGGATCAATCTTGAAGCCGTCTTTGGCCCATTTCGTGTTATAGTGGTTCTTTTTCTTGTAGGGATAACGTGTCGTTGTGTGTCCTTTTTTGATGGTTTGATGAGCGGAATCTCTGGCGAAAAGATATTTGTGGCAAACGGCTTGGATGGATTGGCTATGTAGGTGGAATTTTCCTTTGGTTTGTTTTTGCAGTTCAGATTTGGAGATCCATTTCTGATATTTGAGGTAGCAGTTTTTGGCTAACTGCAAACACTCATTCCAAACACGTGCAGATTCACGGTTGCAGGCAAATAACCGATCTTCATCGGCCTTCGAGGTGCGAACATACACTTTCTTGGCACGAATCATATGCACTCTCCTTTCCCACACTCCTGATTTGAAGGTACTATCCAAAGTATAACAGGCGATCAAACGTTCTGCAAGGACCAGGGTAGGCTGTGCCTACCCGAAATTCATCTCCCATTTTCACTGGTACTACAAGCACCTGCACGTTTAGAAGTGGGAGACTTCTTTCGGAAGAATGTTAAAAAACTCGTTGGGTCTTGTATGTGATCCCGTTGGTGGCCTGGTAGAGGTTCCGTGTATCGTTCGCAACGGACTCCATGCAATCACCGCTTTGGCAGCTGCTGATATGGCGTTAGCGGGAGTAAAAAGCATGATCCCTCCAGATGAGGTGATCCAGGTTATGCATGAAGTAGGTACAGAAATGCCAGCGTCTCTTCGTGAAACGGGGATCGGAGGGTTAGCTGGAACACCTACGGGAAAAGCATTGCGGGAAAAAATTTTCAACAAGAGCAAAGGGTGAATCCCATTGAAATACACAAGTGTGTTTGAAATTATTGGTCCAATCATGGTGGGGCCGTCTAGCTCCCATACAGCAGGAGCGGTTCGCATTGGAAACATCGCCCGACAGATACTGGATGAACATCCGACAAAGGTGACATTTCAACTTATGGGCTCGTTTGCTGAAACGTATCAAGGCCATGGTACTGACTTGGCTTTGTTAGCGGGGATTTTAGGTATGACTACAGCTAGCAACGACGTTCCGATATCCGATCAGATTGCGTCCAAAATGGGCGTTGAATATAGCTTTACGAAAGCAAATGCTGGGATGCACCATCCTAATACTGTGCGAATTGAAGCAACCGGGCCTACCCGGTCCGTAAAATTACTTGCTAGCTCCTTAGGTGGTGGAAAAGCCGAGGTGCAGGAACTCGATGATCTGCCCGTAAAATTTACAGGAGAAAAGCCGACATTGATTCTGTACCATACAGATCAAAAAGGTTTTCTGGCGAAAATCTCCCACATTCTCAACATACAAGGATATAATATTGCACGATTGACGTTGGAAAGGTGGAAAAAAGGGGAATTGGCGATTACGGTTTGTGAAGTCGACGAAATACTACATGATGAGATCATACAAATGATAAAAGCATCTATCCCTTTTTTAAAGGATATTAAATTGGTGCAAACCATTTAGAAAATGAGAACTTTAGTTTAGAATGATTAAGGCGTGTTGATCATACGTACTGAATCAATAGGAGTGAGCACGATAACATGGGCATGGCAGATAGGATATATAAAGATTTAGTCAATGATGTGTTGGAAAATGGAGACTGGGATAAAGACCAGAAAGTAAGAACGGTTTGGGCAGACGGCTCACCTGCTTATACAAAAAGTGTAATCTGTAAACAAGTTACATTTGATAATCTCGAAGTACCGATTTTGACCACTAAGAAAGTAGCTTGGAAATCTTCCATTCATGAGCTGCTTTGGTTTTATGTAAAACGAACAAGTGACGCTACGTACCTCGATGAAAACAATGTGAAGATATGGAAAGAGTGGACAAACCAGCATAATAACATCGGAAAAGCGTATGGTTATCAATTAGGAAAACCAATTATGCTTAAAGGAAAATTGACGAATCAGGTACAAAATTTGATTGATGAACTAAAAAATAACCCGGCTTCAAGAAGGCATATTATTTCACTATGGAATATAGATGATTTAGATCAGATGGGGTTGTATCCTTGCGTTTGGAATAACCAATGGATGATTAAAAAAGGCAAGTTACATCTGATTGTGCAAATTCGTTCTAACGATCTAGCTTTAGGGCACCCATTCAATATATTTCAGTATTATGTACTGCAAAGAATGGTATCGCAAGTTACAGGGTACGAGCTAGGGACGTTAACATTTAATATTAACGATCTTCATATATACGAGCGACATATTGAGCCACTAAAAGAACAGATGAAATGCGAGCCATTCCCTGCACCAGAACTATGGATAAATCCTGACGTCAAAAACTTTGACGATTTTACAATCGATGATTTTCAACTAATCGGCTATGAACATCATCCAACAATTAAGATGGAGGTGGCTATTTAATGCTTTCCATGATTGTAGCGATGGATGTAGATAGAGGCATAGGTAAAGATAATCAGCTATTATGGCATATTCCAGAGGACTTGCAATATTTCAAGAGTATAACGAGTCATAAAGTGGTGGTAATGGGGAGGAAAACCTTTGAATCAATTGGCAGGCCACTTCCTAATAGGACGAATATAATCTTGACCAGGGATCCTTCCTACAAGGCTCCTGGCTGTCTTGTCTATAATTCCATCGAAGATATTCTTTCAGAAAATATGATGGGTGACGATCGTGCAGAAGTAGTCATTATAGGTGGGGCAGAGATTTACCATTTGTTTTTGCCTTACGCAGATCGATTGTATATCACACAGGTGAGCGGGACTTTTAATGCTGATACTTTTTTTCCGGTATTATCAAATGAACAATGGAAAATGATTTCTCGAAAAAAAGGAACGCAGGATGCCCCATACGAATATTACTTTGAGATTTATGAGAGAGAGATAGAGCAATCAATCTAAAGTCATTCTTCGGAGTGGCTTTTTCTTTTTAGGAAAAAGTGGATGAACAACATGAGTCAATGGATAATCAGTTTAGCAGCCGGAACGATATATGTATGGGTAGCATCAGCATCGTTAACACTACCCATACATCCTATGCAATCTTTTCTCAAAAACTAGTTTCTTATCCTCGTCACATACGGATAAATCGGATCTCTCAATTCGAAGTCATACGTTTCTCCATTCACAATTCCTACCACCTTCTCGCTGTCATATAAATCGAGCAAGAAACCGGCCATTTGTTGAGCCGTATGGAACTTAGGAATAACACCATCATATTCAAAATTATCAACATCAAGGGACCGTTTCGCAAATTCGGTCTCTGTTGCAGCAGGGGCCAAGACTTTTGCTTGCATGGCTGCTCCTTTTTCTTTCAATTCTTGTGCTAGACCTTCTGTAAAGGCACTTACATAGAACTTTGTCGCGCAATAGCTCACAGCATCGGCAACAATTCTGTATCCTCCGCCTGAAGAAATATTGATGATTTGTGTTCCTTCAACATCTGCATAGTCACGTACATAACGAGAGGACAGAACGGTTAATGCTTCAATATTCAAGTGAATCATCGTCTCAATTTTATTTAAATTTTGTTCCCCAACGGAAGCAAAGTTTCCAAACCCAGCATTGTTGATCCAGGTCTCGATCTGATAATCCTGAAGACTTTCGTAAAATTCATGAACATTTGCAGTAACGGATAAGTCAACGGTTCGAATGACAACATCCAGGTCTGCGTTAATGTCAGCCACTTTTGATTTCAACTTTTCCAACTCCTCCGTTCTGCGGGCTGCTATGATTAAGTTTTTTCCGCGAGCCGCAAAAGCAAGAGCTGTTTCATACCCAATTCCTGAACTGGCACCCGTAATAACTGTATATTTCATGTAAATTCCTCCTGAATTTTATTCAATTTCTTTTATTGTGAATGAACTATGAGTTGATTATACTGATTAGAGTAAACTCTAAGTCAAGAAAAAAGGTCAATATGGAGGTTTCTTATGCACACCATTGGTGAAGTGGCTAAAATTTTAGGGATAAGCACACATACATTGCGGTATTACGAAAAGGAAAAAATTATAGCTCCCGATCGTGATGCAAGCGGAGACAGACGATATAACGATTCACATATTAAATGGCTGCAATTTGTTATCAAGTTAAAAGAAACGCAAATGCCCATCGCGAAAATAAAGAAGTATGCTTCATTGTTTTTAGAAGGAAACCATACCACACTAGCTCGATTAAGCCTTTTAGAAGAACATAAACACTCTATAAAAAAACAAATCAGAACGCTAAAAGCTGTGGATGAGATGCTTGAACGTAAAATTGCCGCTTACAAAGATTTCATCAGTAAGCAAGATGAGACGCAAAATATAAAAACGACTTGAGATACCACCATGCATCCAACTTCCTTCTAATCTACACAAATTACCAATGCAAAATATGGATTTCTCCTTAATTTATAGTATAATTTTATTTAATATTCAGAAATATATACAAGGAGGGACTATATGTAGTGAAAAGTTTAAAAACTAGATTGATTACGTTTATCTCATTTCTTCTATTTGGTGGGCTTGTTCTCTTAGCTGTAATTAGCTACTCAAGTGCGTCTTCCATTTTAAAACAAAGCCTTGAAAAAGAGGCAGAAACAGAAGCCCTTCGCTTAACAGAACAACTCGATGTATTTATCCAGCAGCAGAAAGCAATCATCGCTTCTCTTGCAAAAGTAGCTGCCGAAAACTACGGTGATGAAAAAAAACAGCTGGCATTTGTCCAAAAAGCCAAAAAAGATTGGCCAGAATTTGAAACGGTTGTCTTTTCTCATGAGTTAAGCGGTAAAAGAGCGATAACGGATACAGGTCAGGTCATCGATGTATCGAACAGATCGTACGTAAAATCTGTTTCAGAAGGGAAAACCGTCATTATGGACCCGGTGTATTCCAAAGTAACCGGGAAAGTCATTACCATTGTAGCTTCTCCGCTGATAAAAGATGGACAAGTGGTCGGTTTTATTGCCGCAGGTATCCCTGTAGAGGCAGCAACAGCAAAAGTAGCACAGGCTAAATTTGGAGAAACAGGATACGCAGGATTATTTGGGGTAACTGGCCAGATTATTTGGCATCCCAAAAAAGAAATGATTGTAAAAGGAAATGTAACCGATTTCAAAATACCTGAGCTTGTCACCATTCATCAGGAGATACAAAAAGGGAAACACGGGATCTCGTTCTATACCATATCCGGGAAAGAAAAACTTGCGGCCTATGCTGGTACACAAGATAAATGGGGAATTATTATCGGTGCCCCGCTCGATGAATTATACGCTCCGATTGATAAACTACGAAATGAATTGCTGATCATCACACTGGTCGTTATCGTGATTGGCGCACTTATTATGTATAGCATTACCGGCACGATTACAAGGCCGATTGAAAAGCTGAATGAAGCCTTCTCCGTTCTCTCATCTGGCGATTTAACACATGAAGTGCATGTAAAAGGAAAAGATGAGCTCTCCCAACTATCCGCACATTTTAACAAAACAAATCATACCTTAAAACAACTCATTCAAAGCATCTCTACGAATTCCAGACAAGTGGGGTCCTCAGCTCATACCTTTTTAACAAACGTATCACAGGCCATACGAAGTGCAGAACAAGTTGAACAAACGATAAACCAGGTAGCCTGTGGTGCACAATCCCAAGCGATTAGCATTGAAGAAAGCGCGCGTGCTATGCAAGAGATGAGCATTGGCATTCAACGTATCTCTGAAAGCGCATCGAATGTTGCTGATTCTTCCCAGGAAGCTGTAAAAAATGCAGAAGAAGGACAGCATACGATAAAAAAAGCAACTCTGCAAATGGATAAAATCAGCATGGTAGCGCAAGAATCAGCTACTCTTGTAAAGGTATTAGGCGAGCGTTCGAATGAGATCAGCAGCATTACAACAGCGATTACTTCGATCTCCGCGCAGACAAACTTGCTGGCATTGAATGCAGCGATCGAAGCCGCACGTGCTGGTGAGCAAGGGAGAGGGTTTGCTGTTGTAGCGGATGAAGTAAGAAAATTGGCGGAGCAGTCTGGCGAGTCTGCCAACCAGATTAGTACACTGATCCAGGAAATACAAAACGAGACCGAAAATGTAGTGGCTACGATGAATAAAGCAGTTGAAGAGGTTCAGGTCGGCATTGATGTAGTAAACCATGTAGGAGAAGCCTTCAATACGATTGTGAACTCTTCACAAAGAGTCGCCGTTGAAATTCAGGATGTGTCCGCTGCAACGGAGCAGATCTCCGCTGCCTCTCAAGAGGTGCTAGCTTCTGTGGAAGAATTAAACCGGATTTCTCATGAAGCCACTCATTACTCCAAAGAGGTAGAAGATGTAACCGAAAAGCAGGTCCGCATTATTAAGGAAATTGAAAACTCGGCGTTACAGTTACAACAAACGTCCGTTTCATTAGAACAATCCATTAATGAGTTTAAAGTGTAATACTGTAATTTTTTGTCCCTTTCTCTATGGAAAAATGATAGGATGAGAAGAGAGAAAACTAGAGAAAGAAGGACCGCACGTGCAGGGGAAAAAACGTAAAGCAGCATGGGGGATCTGGGTTGCGATTATAGGTCTACTCCTTATCGCTCTTACAAATGTATGGGTGAATGGAGGGAAAGAAACGTTCGCGAAAATGACAGAGAATATAACGGCGACAAAGTCTGAGCCTGTATCACAGCCAGAAACAGTAAAACCGGAGACGACTACGGTACAGCCAAAACAAGCAGAGGCAGATTCAGCACCAAGTACATCCGATTCAGTTAAACCACAGCCAGCAAAGCAGGCAGAACCCACAGCGACACAACCGGCTGTAGCACATCCACCAGCTGTAAAGCAGGCAGTAGGTATGGAACTGGGTAAGAAAATTACTGAACTGCCGATTCCAGGTGAAAAAGTAGTCTATTTAACATTTGATGACGGTCCTGGTCCATATACCAAGCAGATGGTTGATATCTTGAATGCAAACAAAGTACAAGGTACGTTCTTCTGGATTGGTCAAAACTTCAAGCCGGAATGGGCACCATATGCGAAGCAAATGCTCGCACAGGGCCACCAGATTGGCGCACATTCCATGCGTCATGAGGCGATGGGCAAGAGAAGTAAAGAGTATCAAAAGCATGATTTGCTTATGACGGCCGCTCATATCGAAAAACTGACTGGCCAAAAGATTATCTACTTCCGCCCGCCCTACGGCTCGATAAATGCTTCGAGCGTACCTGTAACAAAAGAAGTTGGGCAATATATGATTCTCTGGCAAGCTGACAGTCGTGACTGGGCATTAGCACACAACCCGCAGCAAATTCTCACCAATATCAAAAAAGAGATAAAACCAGGCGCCATTATTTTGATGCACGAACGTGCACAAAGTTTACAAGTATTGCCGCAAGTGCTAGCCTATTTAAAACAAAATGGCTACACGATTCACACACTACCAACAGGAAAATAATGCGATACAGAATCACAAAAAGCTGAGATGAATGCATTCATCTCAGCTTTTTTTTGCTAGAATAGAGGAGACAAAAAATATAGATAATTACAACAGAGGTGTAAGATGACAACCATTACAATCCAGGAACTGTGTACCGAAGAGGAAGTTGTACAGATTTTTCCGCTAATGAAAGATTTGCGTCCGTATCTTGACGAGGAACGCTTCCGTGAAATCTGGCGTGCCATGCAGCCAGATGGCTACCGTATCTATGCAATGTACGACGGAGGGGAGATTGTCGCATTTACCGGTATTCAAATCCGAACAAATATGTACTATTTCCGCCATGTATTCGTGCACGAACTCGTAACACGAGCAGATATTCGCTCGAAGGGATATGGCGAGAAGTTGCTTACGTTTGTACATGAGTGGGGACGCGAGCATGACTGTGTAACAGTGGCGCTTGAATCCGCTCTCACACGAGTAGACGCACATCGATTCTATGAAACAAAGATGGACTATGATAAGTTCTGTTACTCGTTTAAAAAATCATTATAAAGCTTAGAAACACAAGGCTCGCATGAAATTTGACATGCGAGCCTTGTGTTTGTTTCCATTAGTAAAACACTTTTGCGTGAAGCACATCCAGAGCATGGTTGATTTCTTCCAGCTCTTCTTCAGAAGCATCCTTTATCCGTTGCAAGAAACGGGCTTCTATGCGTTTAAAAGCTTCGTCCATTATGGCTTCCCCCTTTCTGGAAAGGTGGACATATTGCTTTCGTCGATCTTCGACAACGGTACGTTTTTCGCATAAATTTTTTTCGCTTAGTTTTTTCAGTTCACGACTCGTGTTCGGCATAGACATATGCTGACAATCACTAATTTGACTAAGGGTAACGGGCTGACTAACTGCTATATATTCAAGGATACTATATTGAAGGGGGGTAATGTCATCAGGTTTAACATCTTTTGTGATTTCATGCGTCACTTGATGAACAGCGGTAGTAAAGGCCACAAATTTCTGAAAAAAAGCTTTTTTGTCCACAGGGATCACCTCTTATTGACACGATAACAAAACGATTATCATAAAACAATTATCATTTGACAATTAAAAACGCAACGTGGTACGATTTTGTTATCAAATGATAAGCAAAGAGAGTGATACAATGAAAACGCTGGTTATTTATACGCATCCTAATCATCAGAGCCTAAGTTATGCATTTTTGCAAAAAGTCATCCAAGGAGGCAGGGAGAACCCTACTATCTCAGAGATTAAGGTGCTGGATTTGTATGAGGAGAAGTTTAATCCCGTCTTGGTTTTCAATGAGAAAAAACGCAGACGGGATATGCACGCTGATCCTCAACTTGAAAAATATCGAGAACAAATTATTTGGGCCGATAAAATCGTTTTTGTGTATCCGATCTGGTGGGGGCGACCTCCAGCTATGCTCATGGGGTATATAGACCAAATGTTTGCTTCAGACTTTGCCTACAAAGATAAGGGTGGACTTATGCCTGAAGGACTGTTGAAAGGAAAGTCAGTTGTTTGTATTTCAACGATGAAAGGTCCGACATATTATCCTTTGTTCTGGCTGAATAACGCACACAAAGTATTAATGAAGAAAGCCTTATTTCGTTATGTTGGCATAAAAAAAGTGAAGTTTTTTGAATTTGGGAACATGGAAAGTCCAAAAGGAAGACACGACAAAAAGCTCAATAAAATATATCGTTATTTCAAAATAATAGATTGTTAAAGAATTACTAAGGCGTAATAGGCAGCAGCCTATACCAATCAAACCTTCCTTACATATGCTAATTCGGCAACTTAATGAGAGACCATCTGACGATTGCTGCACAGCTTGTCAAAGCAGCTAAGGCGGGCGATAGTCAGGCTGCGGCAGACGCAGAGAAAAGATGGGCCAATGCGGATGAAATCGCCACCTTCCTCAACCACATCAATCCAAACTGGTCTAAGGAAGACCTGACAAGCATGCTATACGAGCATATTTCCCTATGTATTTACAAAGTAGGGTATTCTTTTTCTTTACAGAATTCTGTTTCAGGAGTATATTTGTATTTGGATATAATGTCCTCGTTAGGTGAGGTTCCTATACAAACACAGGCCACTGCCGAGAAACATCGAAAGATGCCAATCGGTAGAGCAGGGATCGTCGGATTAAGGCGTTCTTTAAGGTGGCTGAGAACCAATTTTCTCTACGTTGTATAGTGCCAAAGCTTTACTAGGGGGAGCAACAATACCTATATGTATTGTTATTCGTGCTGCCCTCTCACACTGAGAAGGGTTTTTTATTTTTAAAGGGGGATACTGGAAATGGATAGTAGTAGTCGACTTATGTTTGAACAACTAAAGCGTAGTATACGTATCTTATGTAATGGGAAAGCAAGATTTCTCTTTTCTTTTCACATTCCCTTTTTTGCTATTATTTCCGTATCCACCCACAAAACTGGATATGATATTAGCTAAATTCATGTGAAAGGTAAAAATTAGAAATCTGTTTCATTCAAGCTCTCCTAACATAAGGAGAGCTTTTTTATGCTGTTTATCGACAGGAGGGAGTTACTATGAAAATAAATTTATTCTCTTCACTTGAAGAAAATAAAAAGTTCGGTTGGGCAGATTTACTCGTTATTACTGCCATTTTTTCCGTTCTGTTTTCTGTTTTAAAATTGGGGGCCGGAATGCGTGTCCCTTTCTCAACCATACAACATCCTAAAATTAATTTGGACCCGAGTTATCTGCCCTATTATGCAGGCAGATCATTGCTTCGAATGTTTATCGCCTTTGCAGCTTCTTTATTGTTTACTTTCATTTATGGACGGATTGCAGCATTCAACCGGACGGCTGAAAAAATTATGATTCCTGCGATTGATATTTTGCAGTCCGTACCGGTACTTGGTTTCTTATCTGTGACCGTGATTGGGTTTATGTCACTCTTTCCAGGCAGTTTATTAGGTGTAGAGTGTGCTTCTATCTTTGCAATATTTACTGGGCAAGTTTGGAATATGACGTTTAGCTTTTATCATTCATTATCTACGATCCCTCACGATCTTCAAGAAGCAGCAAAAATAAATAAATTAGGTAGTTGGGCACGCTTCACCAAGCTGGAAGTTCCTTATTCGATGATTGGACTTGTTTGGAACAGCATGATGTCATTTGGAGGAGGATGGTTTTTCCTCGCTGCTAGCGAATCGATCACCGTCCTGAATCAAGATATTCACCTCCCTGGAATAGGATCATATATGGCAACTGCGGTCGATCAGGGGAATATTCTTGCAATTTTTTATGCCATCCTCACCATGATCATCATGATTCTCGTAGTCGATCAATTATTCTGGCGTCCACTCGTAGCTTGGTCACAAAAATTTAAAAACGAACAAACAGAGGCGAATGACATTACAACTTCCTGGTTATATAACATCATCCGCCGTGCGAGATTTTTACAATATATCATGCGTACGTGTAAATCGTATATTCATAACTGGATTGTCAGGATTACAGCAAAAACAAAAAAAGTAAAGCGGCAGCAAAAACAACTTTCAAAGCTTACACCAATGATCAAATGGCTAATTGGCATAGTGGTAGGCATTTTTATTGCAAAGTACGTGTACGAAGGAATCTTGGAAATCAGTAAGCTATCTGTATCGGAGCTTCTAAAAATCATATGGTTCGGACTATTAACAGCAGGCCGTGTGTTCGTTGCAACTCTGTTAGGAATCTTATGGACCTTGCCTGTAGGCGTCATGATTGGCTTTCATCCGAAGCTCGCACGGATCGCCCAACCCATTGTGCAGATCTTAGCTTCTTTCCCGGCCAATATGACATTTCCATTTTTGACGATTCTCTATATCAAATATGGAATCAATATGGAAATAGGCGCGATTCCACTAATGATGCTCGGAACCCAATGGTACATTTTGTTTAATGTTATTGCAGGAGCGATGGCAATTCCATCTGATTTACGTGAGGCTTCTAAAATTTTACGACTAACGCAACTGCAAACATGGAAAAGACTGATTCTTCCTGGCGTATTCCCTTATGTAATTACAGGGGGAATTACAGCAAGCGGTGGAGCTTGGAATGCAAGTATTGTTTCAGAAATGGTTTCATGGAAAGATCATACTTTACAAGCAACCGGTTTAGGCTCCTTTATCACTCAGGCTACAACCAACGGAAATTGGCCACAAATCATCTGGGGAATTATGGTGATGGCCGTTTTGGTTGTGGTTATAAACCGTCTTTTCTGGAGAAAACTTTATACGCTAGCCGAAAAGAAATATCACATTGGATAGGGTGAGGCACATGAAAAATATATTGGTTGATGTAAATCAAGTGACAAAAAAATATGATGTATCTAACAAAGCAAATGTAACGATCTTAGAAAATATCAACCTTAAGATTGCTGAAGGTGAATTTGTATCCATTCTTGGACCATCTGGTTCAGGGAAATCAACATTACTTCGAATCATTGCCGGATTGATTGCTCCTACACAAGGTTCTGTTTCGTATAACGGTGTACCAATCCAAGGAACAAACCCAGGTGTTAGCATGGTATTTCAGTCGTTTGCCCTTTTTCCGTGGTTGACTGTATTAGAGAATGTAAAGGTAGGGCTCGAAAATAAGTCTCTACTTGACGAAGAAAAGGAACGAAAGGCCCTAGAGATCATTGATATGGTGGGATTGGATGGCTTTAAAGGTGCTTATCCGAAGGAACTGTCCGGTGGGATGAGGCAGAGGGTTGGGATCGGTCGTGCTTTGGCGATGGAACCAGATATTTTACTCATGGATGAACCTTTCTCAGCTTTGGATGTATTGACTGCGGAAAATTTGAAACGGGATTTGCTCGAACTTTGGATGGAGAAAAAAATTCCAACCAAATCCATTATCATGGTGACTCATAGTATTGAGGAAGCTGTATATATGTCCGATCGAGCTGTCGTACTATCTCGTGATCCTGCACGAATCATTGTGGATATCCCAATCACATTACGTCATTGGAGAGAAAAGCAAGATCCACGCTTTACCGAATTAGTTGATAAAATTTATTCGATCTTAACACACAGAGAGACTAAGTCCGTCATTGTTTCTGACACGCAGAAAAAGAAACTACAACCGATCCCTGAAGCTCCCTCTGGTGCGCTTACCGGATTTATCGAGTTATTGGATGATTTGGGAAACAAAGCTGACCTGTATAAATTAGCCGATCAATTCAGTTTAAACCTAGAAGATTTTTTACATATTGTTGAAGCGACAAGGTTACTGGGGTTGGCAAATGTTCAACAGGGGGATATTGATTTGACTCCTACTGGTCATCAATTTGCAGAGGCAAACGTATTAGAACGTAAAGATATTTTTAAACAGCAGGTACTTGAACATGTACCTATGATGGAAAAGATTTTATGGACTCTCCAATCAAAGTCTAACAATAAAATGCCGAGAGAATTTTTCAATGAGATTTATAAACAGCACTTTGGTGCAGAAGAAGCCGAACATCAATTGGATATCACCATTGATTGGGGACGTTATGCAGAGTTATTTGCTTATGAAGAAGCGACAAAACAATTGTTCCTTGAACCAGAGGAATCACAAGAAGAATAAGAAATATCCATCATGCCCACTCCTATCTGTACTGGTTCATTTGTAGAGAATTATATCTTTTATAGTTGTCAGTTTATTCTTTATAATAAAGCATAGTCTTTATGACTTACAACTTTAATACAGGGGGAACTACACATGTCCGTTATCGTACGACCAGTTGAGCAAAGCGATAAACAAGAAGTAATCACCTTAATGTACGAATACATTGTAGACTTTTATCAAAGACCGCGACCATCCACTGACAAAGTCCAGCGCTTATTTGACACACTGCTCGAAAAAAATCTCGGTATTCAGTTTGTCGCCGAACAAGAGGGAAAACCTGTCGGATTTGCTACTTTATATTTTACGTTTAGTACAACTAGGGCTGATAAAATAACGGTAATGAATGATCTTTATGTTGTCGAAGAAGCAAGAGGGAGTGGTGTCGCACAAGAGTTATTTCAAGCGTGCGAAACTTTCACGAAAGATCATGGATATGCCTATATGTCATGGATAACCGCTACAGATAATTATCGTGCGCAGCGTTTTTATGAGAAGATGGGTGGAACCCGTGGAGATTGGCTGAATTATTCCATTTAAGCAGTAGTGCATCAGAAAAGTCAAAGAACCGATTTTGTTGGTTCTTTGACTTTTTTTAGTTGTCGAATCAAAGTTATATCCACCAAGGAAGTGGTTACTCTTTAGGAATTAAGAAAAATTTAATAAAAAATATCGGTTTATTTAAGAATTATACTATATGATCAATTTGCTATTTGATTACTTTGAACAAACAGGTTCAAGAAAGAAAAGAGGAAGCAGAAAAAACACAACGGGAGGGGATTTGCTTATTGATGCTAATGATACCTATGTACAGCATAAACAATAACAAAGATTGAAATTGCGACATACGCGAGTAACTGTTTCGTTGACTTATCCAATTTATCGTCCTTCAGAAGATTTATACATATTATCAGTAATCACTCCAAATCACTCTGTAGTCTCTTTATAACGTTACCTTAAACACAAAAACATTTAAAATTTATCCAATTATCAATCTATTGTGTTAATCTTTTATTTTTATCTCATAAAATTATGATACTAGTCTTAAATATACTATATAAATGAGGTTAAGGAAAATGAGGATGAATAACAAAGTTGTATTAACAGCCATCCCCTTATTGGCGAGCGTTGCTTTATTTTCCGGTTGTTCAAACGCAACAGCCCCAAATAGTTCAGGAGGTCATAAGTCCCGAACTGTTCCCATAGTTGCTTCTATAGTAAAAATGAGTCCTGTTGGTGGCGATCTAGTGCTGACTGGACAATTAACAGCAAGCTTACAGACGAAAGTAGTCTCTAAACTCAGCGGAAAAGTGTCAAAGGTGTACGTGCAAACGGGTGATATTGTTTCTGCTGGTGAAAAACTCGTTGTAATTGATACAACGGATTTACAATCTCAGCTTGCCCAACAAAAAGCAGCTGTAAAAACGGCGCAAGATCAGGTAGCAAAAGCTCGATCAGATGCTAGAAACAGCTCCATTACAGCTAATTCTTCTGTAGATACGGCTAAATCCAATGTAGACCAAGCAACAGCAACCTTACAGCAAGCGCAAGTAAAACTACACCAGCAGCAAACCTTATTTGCTTCTGGTGCGATCCCTAAGCAAAACGTAAACGATGCACAGGATGCAGTTACGAATGCACAATTAAAGGTTGCTTCCGCACAGCAAGCCTTACAAGCGGCACAAGCAACTTATCAGATCGCCGCACCAGGCGGAAATTCTGATGCTCAGAAGTCTATTAGAATCGCTGAAGATCAACTGGCACAAGCGGAAGCTAGCGTTTCCTCTATTCAAACACAAATCAGTGAAGCAGCGGTGACATCACCTATTTCGGGTATTGTGGCTTCTCGTGATGTTGAAGTGGGTGGCTTTGCGAGTGGCTCACAATCCGTGGTTACGCTTGTGCAGAACAATCCCATTAAAGTGGTGGTGAATGTTCCTGAAACTGTAATTAATGAAATTAAGGTAGGTTCCCCTGTAAAGGTTAGCGTTTCTGCCGCAGGAAATAAAACCTTTGATGCAAAAATATCTAGAATCAGTCCTGTAGAAGATACAAATTCTAAATCCTATCCGGTAGAAGTAAACGTGAATAATTCAACGGGTGTGTTAAAGCCAGGCATGGTTGCTCAAGCCACAATCGGAGGTTTATCTAAGCACGATGCGATCCAAGTTCCTGCTGATTCTATTGTACAAACTCCAGATGGTCCCGAGATCTTTACAATTGAGAACGGCATTGCTCATCAGCATCTAGTTAAAGAAGGCACCATTAGCTCCAATACCATTGAAATTGTTAGTGGTTTAAAATCGGGTGATAAGATTGCTATTTTAGGTCAGGAACTCTTGAACGAAGGTTCTAAAGTGAAAGAGGTATCAAAAGATCAACTTAACGCTGAATTCACGAAACCAAGTAAAAAATCAGGATCTCATTCTAAACATCAACAGTCTTCAGGTGGAAGCCAATGAAAATAGCAAATTTCTCTGTCGACCGTCCGGTTACCATTTCAATGATTATGGTTGTACTTGTTTTGTTAGGTGTTATTGCGATGCCTATGCTAAAGGTAGACTTGTATCCGAACTTGAGCATTCCAGTGGCAGTGGTGTCAACTACCTGGAACGGCTCTTCACCTGACGAGGTCGAGCAACAGATCTCCAAACCGATTGAATCGGCAATGGCGACCGTTCCCGGTGTTTCGGAGGTAGACTCTACCTCTAGCCAAAACTCATCTCGGGTAACAGTACGATTTAACTTCGGTGAAAATCTAGACCAAGCAACTCTATCTATGCGCGATAAACTAGATAAAGTACGCAAGCAACTTCCTGCGGATGCCGATCAACCTACCGTTACGAAAGTTGATCCTAACAGCTCACCTATTATGACGATTGCGTTATCAGGTTCCATGAGTGCTGTTGAGTTAAAACGTTTAGCTTCTGACGTAGTACAACAGCGTTTATCAACCGTTGATGGAGTTGCTTCTGTGTCCGTCACAGGTGGGCAAAATCGGGAGATAGATGTTCTCCTGGATCCCGAGAAGATGCAAGCCTATGGTTTATCGACAAACCAAGTGAGTCAAGCCCTGCAAGGGGATAACATCAATGCTGACGGTGGTTTAATCAGCCAGGGGAAAAAGCAAGTTACCCTGCACATGAATGGTCAATTTATAAACCCTCAGGATATTGGAAATGTTCCGATCAAATTAAGTAACGGCAGTAGTATTTTTATTCGTGATATCGCTACGATAAATGATACATTTGCGGATGTTACTCAGCTATCACGCACAAATGGAATGCCGAGTGTAAGCTTAGATATTTTGAAATCTCCTGACGGTAATACTGTGCAAGTTTCTAAGAATGTTCAAAGTATGATAACGACCATTGAAAAATCGTTGCCTAAATCCGTGAAGTTAACGGTTGTTTCGGATCAAGCTAAGTATATTCAAACTTCGATTAATACCGTTATCGATCATACCCTTGCAGGTGCAGGATTATCTGTTATTATCTTGTATCTATTCTTGCAGAGGCTGAGAACGACCCTGATCATCGGTATTGTTATTCCGATTTCAATTATAAGTACCTTTAGTTTAATGTACTTTACAGGTCAAACCATTAATACCGTTACTCTTGGTGGTTTGGCGTTAGGTATGGGTTCATTGGTAGACTTTGCGGTCGTTGTGATCGAAAGTATTTTCCGTTATAGTAGTAAAGGTCTCTCGCCTATAGAATCGGCAAAATTAGGTACCTCTGAAGTGGGTACCGCCGTAATGGCTTCTGCCCTTTCCCAGATTTGCGTATTTGCTCCAGTTGCATTTACACAAGGTATGGCGACGCAATTGTTCGGGCCTTTAGCACTAACGGTTGTTTTCTCTCATATTGCTGCATTATTTGGCGCTGTTACCCTTGTTCCGATGCTTTCATCTAAGTGGTTAAAAGGGGTTGGAGAACATGACCGTAGTAAGTTAAAACCCGTGGCTCTATTCCAGGATTTTATGAAGGCTTTAACACGTGGTTATAGCCGATTATTAAAATGGTCATTAGGTCACCGTAAAACGGTCATTATCTTTACCTTGATTATGTTCGGTGCATCCACCTCTCTTGTACCGTTGATCGGCTTTGAATTAACTCCAAATTCTGACCAAGGTCAATTTAAGGCAAACATTAGGGTGGCAACCAATACGAAGCTCGAAGAAACGAACAAAGTAGCAGCTGCTGTCGAAAGAGTTATTGAATCAGAACCTGAAGTCACAACAGTCTTTACACAAGTAGGTACAGGAGGGGGAGGATCCTTTGCGAATGTGTCGACGGATCGCGCCTCAATACAAGCCAATTTAAAACCACTAGCGCAAAGAACGAGATCGACGGATCAGGTAGTTGAAGACGTTCGGAATAAGGTAGCCAATATTCCAGGTGCTAAAATTACGATTTCCGCTGCTTCTAATTCTCTATCCTTCGGTCATGGTGGTTCGGGCGTAGATATCGATATTTCCGGTGATAATACGAAGGTGCTGCAAAAGTTAGCTACGTTGGTTGAAAATACGGTTTCAACGATTCCAGGCATCAGAAATCTTCAAAACTCTTTAGATCAGCAAGTTCCACAGTTCCAAATTACTATGGATCGGCAAAAAGCAGCCCAGTATGGATTATCGATTTCACAGATCGTATCTCAAATGCGCGACGCATACAAAGGTAATATCGCTACACAATTCCATACGTTAGATAGTTCTGTTAATGTTATTGTCAAATATCCAAAGGAGTTTACTTCTAATATTACCAACCTGTCTCGTGTAATGATTTCTACATCATCAGGTGCTCAAATTGCTCTTTCTGATGTTGCTAATGTTAGTCCAACTGTTGGACCGTCACAAATAAGTAGGACCAATCAAGTTAGAACGATTACGGTCTCTGGAGATTTATTTAATGCGAATGCAGGTGTCACACAACAGCAAATTGCCGCAAAGATTGCTCAACTGCCTGTTCCTGATGGGTATACGATTTCTCAGGGTGGGCAGGCTAAAGATTTGAACCAATCGTTCTCTAGTTTAGGGTTGGTATTGCCATTAGCGATTATTTTGGTTTATATCGTAATGGCAAGTCAGTTTGAATCTTTGTTCAGTCCGTTTATCATTATGTTCTCTTTACCACCTACGTTTATCGGCGCTGCCATTGGATTGGTTGTAACCGGTCGCTCCCTTAGTATTAACGCGATTATCGGGATTATTATGCTAGTCGGTATCGTAGTGAACAATGCAATTGTATTGGTTGACTATACGAACCAGTTAAGAAAAGGAGGCTTAAACCTTAGAGAAGCTCTCCTAGAAGCGGGTCCAGTACGTTTGCGGCCAATCTTAATGACAACTGCAACAACCGTACTAGCTATGTTTCCACTTGTACTTGGGTTTGGAGAGGGCGCTGAGGCACAAGCACCGATGGCTACTGTCGTTGCGTTTGGACTAACTTTCTCAACTTTAGTTACGTTGATTCTTATCCCCGTGGTCTATACAATCTTTGATGATTTGGGAAATAGAATCAACAGAAAAGCAAGCAGAGAGCCAGAGGTTCAAGAAGTCAGTTCCATGTAATAATCCATTTAGTAAAAACCGTCACCGAATGGTGTCGGTTTTTCTCTGTGGTTGTTTAGGTTTATATTGTTTATAGAAGAAAAAAAGGAGGGGATGATGATGTCAAACAAGTTAGATCAATCACCACCTGCTAGATATTTATCTATTGCCGGTTTGATTTTATTTTTACTCCTCACTGGAATCTACATGTATTTGCTTCATATTGGTGCCGCAAAAGAATGGCTTGCTTCCATCCGTCATCTAGGTGTTTCGGGTATCGTGTTAGGTATTTTCATTCAAACTATTGTCAACGCCTTACCGGTTCCTGGTGAGTTTGTCTCTCTTTTTCTGATCGAAGTGTACGGAGCAGTTGCAGGTGGCTTTTATTCCTGGGTAGGAGGGATAACAGGTGCGGTCCTTGCCTACTACCTAAGCAACTGGATCGCTCGTCCGCTTATTGAACCATTGGCAAAACCTTACCTGGAGAAAGTAAATCAATGGCTCCAAAGACAAGGGGCTATCGGACTTTTATTTATGCGTTTTGTACCGCTTGTTCCGTATCACTTCATCAATTATGCGGCAGGTTTATTGCAAGTGAATAGAGCAGCGTTTATCTGGACGACGGTAGTAGGAATTCTCCCTTATACGATCATGATGAGCAGCCTGTTTGCAGGGTTACGTTATGGAAAGTCCATTCCTTTTATTGTTGGCGCCGTACTCTTTATTTTGTCATCCATTGTAAGCATCGTCCTTCGTAAGAAAACGAAGTAATCTTGTAACAACATAATAAAGGGGAACAAGTTAAACAATAAAAGCCGGTTTTTTCTTATCCTAGGAAAAATCGGCTTTTTGTTTCAATGAAATGTATTAACGTATGTTTCCGCAAAAATATCTTAGTAACTCCCCCTACATGAAGCCTTTTTCTATGATAGAATTCTAAGTATCGATAATTTATTATTATCGATACTTATCTAAAAAGCACGAAAGAAGGGGAATCATGACTCATTCATCGCCCAGCGTGCGGCCTTCTACTACTCTTGTAGATACAAAACTACAGCAACTCATTCAGGACGCTCGCTCACATATCGATCACGCTCGGTCCGATAATACACGACGTGCGTATGATTCCGACTGGCGCAGCTTCGAAAACTGGTGTGCAGCCTACGAACTCGATTCACTTCCGGCAGAGGCAGCCACTGTCATTTTGTACATAACAGACCTGGCGAACGATGGGTACAAGTTCAGTACAATTCGGCGCCACGTGTCTTCGATTTCGATTCGGCATAAACTCATGCAGCATCCATCTCCTGCCCGTGATATTCATGTCATCGCTGCTCTTGACGGCATCGCTCGCAAAATCGGAAAAATGAGCACACCAAAGAGAGCGGCTGAACTTGACTACATCGCGATGATGGTAGATGCCATTGATACAAGTCGCTTACTTGGCTTGCGAGATAAAGCGATGATCCTACTTGGATTCGCTACAGCATCACGCCGCTCCGAACTAGTCAGGTTAACTACGAAAGATATTGAACGAAAAGCAAGGGGGATTGTCGTCACGATTCACGCGCACAAAACAAACGAAATTTTGCGCAAGGGGATTGTTGCGGTTCATAGTGACTACTGCCCGATTCGAGCGCTTGATGAGTGGATAGAGGCATCGGGGATTACATCTGGTCCATTATTCCGGGCTGTAAATCGGTATGGGCATATAGCGGACACGGCTCTTACGCCACAAGTCGTCGCTAAAGTTGTGAAGCGTGCAGCAGAGGCAGCAGGTCTGAATCCAGATGAGTTTGCCGGGCATAGTCTGCGTTCCGGTATCGTCACGACATCCGGACAAAAAGGCTTCAACATTCAGGCTGGCATGAAACAGACCGGGCATAAAACGCCTGGGATGGTAATGCGCTATCAGCAGGAAGGGCAAATTTTTGACAATAATATTTCCAGTATGCTGGGGGATTTGTGAAATATAACCACAAGAGATTGTAAACAGAAAACGATGTCAAAAAAGTACCGCAAGTATCGTGATTCCAGCAAGTTTTCGGCTGAAGCGCTTGAGCAGGAATAATGAAAAGGTGATTGTGGAGCAGCCAGATCGGCGATTGAGTCCGGGATAAGAAAAAGATATGTATTTATAAAAAGGACAAGCCTGCAAGAGAAAGGTTCCCGGCAGGCTGTTTCTGTGAAGGTAAGGATTTGTGTTAAAGTTTGCTGTTGGTTTTTCAGCGATAAAAATATAGCTAGTTATTATTTATCTCTGTTATTCAACTTAATAAATGAGCAAATGGAAACACCCAATGCTCCTTTCTCATTGAAGCTAATCTTATTATTTGATACTTCCAATGATTGTGGACAGTGCTTTCTCATTGACAGCTTCGTCAAAGAGTAGAGAGAAGCTTACTCCGTCCTTTGTCCATGTAGCAAGATTGATACTGTCACTTTTACCCTTTACAGTAATTTCAGTATTTCCAACAGTAATAGTTTTAACTTTATCATAAACATTATAATCACCACTGATATCAGCATTTACCTTGGCAGTGCGGTACACAATTTTCTTGTCACCTTTCAAGTAGAAAATTTCAGCCAGATCGTTGCTTATCACAATAATATCTTTCATTTGATAACCATCCGGCAGGGTTGCAGGTACCGCAAACGTAAATCCTACCGCTTTTCGCACTTCATCCAACGTGCTGTAGTTTACCAGAGGGTTGGGCATCCCGATAGAAGCCGACGTTTCTTTCGGTTTAGTCGAACCGATTGATATGCTTATAACACTACCTTTTATACTAACACAATTCGGATCAGTCAATACTATATTGTAGAGGTCAACAGGCACATAGGTAGTTCCTTTAATGATTGTCGGAGCCACACCCAAGCTTCGAGGTGCTGTCATTCCGATAGCTTTGCTGCTGTATGCAAAATAGTTATCTTCACCCAGGGTTAAGTCGGTTTGCATGGTACCATTATCCATGTGGATGATTTGCTTCTTTTCATCCCACTTCAAGGTGAATCCAAGTGCTTCTGACGTAATTCTGAGCGGAACCATGATTCGGTCTTTAATTACAACAATTTTTTTCGTTCCAAGGTCAACATTCTTGTCATTGATTTTAAGAGTATATTGTACTACAGGAGATTTCTGCGTTACAGCAGCAGTGGGATTCGGAGAGATGAGAACATTGGTTGCCTCAGCGGCAAAAGCAGGAACTGCTGCAGACCACATTGTTACAGCACATAAACCGACAAGTATTTTTTTCATTTTTAAAATAGCCCTTTCTTTGTATACATTGTTTTGAAGTTTATCTTCCGTATTAAAAACGATTGCGCTGAGGAAAATGTTGCGACCTAATTGAAAAAGCCTGCAAAAACTAATTGATCGAAAACATAGATTATCAAGGTTCAGTAAGTTGGTATGCTCCAATAGAGTGAATAACATAATATCTTAACCGTCGAGTAGAGCCTGGCGAGACCCCGTTCAAAGAAGAATTACGTCTGGAAAAGTACACTTTTACGGACATATATAGATGATCAACCTCGGATTACCAACTATCTCCTGATATAAATACATGAATATCACTGATTCTTGCTTTTTTTGCCGCGCAGGAATTTCCAATATGCAGAATAGGGAATGACCACTCCAATGTCCTTCTAAACTTATATGAATTTTGATGTGCACATTTTTTGATACAAAATAGAAGCTGAGATAACAAGGATTATTGCAGCAACCCATATCGTTGGCATAATGGGAAAGGATAAAAACCAATTTAGTAAAACAGGAACCGCTACAACAAGCATATTGACTATGCCGCTCACAATCACAGGAATACTTTGTTTGACAACCATCATTTCGTTTTCCCACTCATAATTAGGGTATTTTTTATTGAGGAAAATACCCAGCACAGTAGTAAAAAGGGAATATGCTATGGGGACAAGCAAGAGGCTCATTATCTGCAACGCACTCATTTTTAGCCTTGTTATGATAGCGAAAATGGCAAGGATATAACCGAAGCCATGTAAAGTCAGATTTACGGCAAGTTTGCTATTCAAAATTGTTCTTACGGAAACCGGGGAACTCTGTAAAATCCAAATGTTCTTACCCTCTAAGGAAATGGATGACGCGGCAGGGCAGCTTAATGAAAGCAAAGCGCCAACTACAATAGGCGCATATTGCGAAAGAAACCCGTTCATGTCATCTATGCCTGCATAACTCCCTAATTTTTCAAGGGACATAACCAAGAGAAAGATACTGAAAAGGCAAAGCAGTACTACGCCAAGCCCGGTATTTAGTACAGCCATATAGGAACTTAAAAAGCGTCCAAATTCCTTTTGATAAAGTGCGCAAAACTTTGAACGTCGTTTCAATGTTCCTTTACGATTAGCAGAGTATTTGGACGATATTCTAGTCCGCCATATAGTTTCTAATAAAAGTAAAACCTCATTGATATTCAACGAGGTTCGTGTAATTACATATTTTGATTTGCCTTTCGGTACAAAGTCATTCTTTTAAAGATGAAAACTTTGATTTCTTATCAGCTTGGATTGCTGAAATTTATGAAGAAGCAGGTTTAAATTAGGAGGAAACTTAAAATACCACTATTGTATGGGATTGCTGTTTTAGGGATTGCTGCGATTTATGCTATTAGCAAGGATTATGAGGTGGAGGCGAAATACAAAGATGCCAGTATTAAATTTACACCTTCAAGAAATCAGCAAAGCACACATACTAATCAATTTCACATCGTGAGACCTACATAATCTAAACCCAAAATATAAAAGAGGCTGTGCTGAAGAAAAGTTCGTTTGAGGCCTCGAAAGAAGTGAAAGCTGTGTTCACACAGATGATTCCGGATTATCAGGATTGGGTCCTGCGGGCAGAATAATCGAGTCTAAATACCTATGAAATCATACTTAAATCGTGACTTATCATATGACTACCTGTTTTGTTATAATCAGGAACAATAAAACAAGAGATATATCATAAAGATTTTGTAGAACTATCAGCAACTTTCTATTGTATCATTATTTTGAATTTTCGTTTGATATAGAACTAGATGGGTTTTATAACCAAATATTCTTTCTTTTTATTTTGCTAGTTAGTGCTGATCTATTATACATTTTCAGGGAGGAAAAAAATGATACCAAAAAAGAAGGTTGTTAGCAGTTTTTTAGCAACATCGTTACTAGTAACTCCTTTCCTTGGGACAAGTGTGTCTGCAGCTACAACGTTTTCGGATATTGATAGTTCGTATGCTAGAGATGCGATTCTTACATTATTAGAGAAAGGAATATTGTCAGGTGCAGGGGATAGTGAATTTCATCCAACTGAACGAATGATGCGACAGGATTTTGCTATTATTTTAGCAAAAGTACTGAATCTTGATGTAAGCAATCCCCCTGCAGTGCCTCGTTTTTCTGATGTACCTGCAGGACATTATGCATACGCATACGTAGAAGCGGCAGGAAAAGAAGGGTTGATTTCTGGAGTAGGGAATGAAAATCTTGGAGTAAATCAACCTCTCACACGGGAACAGATGGTTGTGTTGTTTGTACGAGCGTTAGGAATGGATGCAAAGGGGAAAGGATCGGAGATAACATTTTCTGATCAGGATCAAATTTCTTCCTGGGCGAGAGATGGTGTTGCGGCTGCGGTGGAAGCTGGATTAGTTTCAGGCATTGGCAACAATACGTTTAATCCTAAAGGAGTTGCTCAACGTCAGGAAGTAGCGCTTGTTGTTGAGCGTTTCTTGAGAATGAAAGAAGAACAAGAAAAAATGAAAACGATGCTTCCGGTGATTAGCATCACTCCTTATCCTGATAAAACAACACTGGAAAGTATAACAGTAACAGGAGCGGTGACATATGCTGCTGCATTACGTATTGGTACAACAAAAATAAAAATAGAAGATGGAAAATGGAGCACCAAGGTGCCTCTTAAGCTGGGGGAAAATAAATATGAGCTTCATGCTCAGAACATAGCAGGAAAAGAAACGATTGCTACTGTGAAAATTATCCGTCTTCCTGTATCTGCCGGTGGAAGTGGAGGAAGCGGTGGAGGCGGGCAGCAGGATACGGTCACAGCGACGCTTGTATCTACCTCTCCTGTGACGATTGGTGAGAACGTGGTAGCTAAAAGCAATAAACCAGGAACTTTGTACCTTGTACCTAGTACAGAAAAACCGGCAAATAAAGAAGACTTGGAAAAGCTAGTGGCTAGCAAAGTAGCAAGAAAAGCCGAAGCGTCAACGGCTAACCAAAATACAAACATAAGTACAGTCGGGATGCGGGAAACAGAAACAAGCTATGTAGTGTATGCAGTAGATGCTGCTAACACAGTATCTAAGCCGACCACGAGGATTGTATTGCAATATGGATGCCGAATTTTGGGTGACCTATATTTAGGGAAATATGCTGATACGAAAGGGGACACAAAGATTACAATAAACAAGGGAGGAGCTCCTCTATATACGGCCAAATACAAACAGAGTGGTGAAACGACTATCGGAACATATGGGCTTGAAGATGGAGATGGGAAGCTTTCCTACTATTTTGAAGTTCCACAAGGGACCTATACGATTACTGCCACAAATGGAAATAGGAGTATACAGTGGACGGTTACAACAAACACCCATGAGTTAAATGAGGACGGTAGGTTATATATCAACCAGGTAGAGGATCGAAATCTAGAAGATATCGATGATTCAAAGATGACAGCGAAAATCACGTTTACAGGCGGTCCGAACGTACCGGAAAGTACAACACAAGTAAACGTATCAGATCTACAAGATGGGCATATCTTATATGCGTCTGACCCTGGGTATCGCCCTTCGGAAAACCCTGGGGAAGGCAAATTATATGAAGGGAATATGAAAGATATATACGATATCCCGTGGTCAAATAGTACGTATGAGATTGAAAACGTGCACCCTCATTATCATATTTCTGTAATTGAAGTGGATGAAGAGGGAAACATAATTGCCTATAGAGACTATGAAATAACGAATGATCAAATGGGTACAAAAATACCTGTTGATGAGTCTCACGTAGATGAGTACGTATCAGAAGGAGATGTCCCTGGAGAAATCATTGTGAAAAAGCCTTTACCTAATGCAAGGCATGGTTCAATAGTGGTTTTAGTGAGAGCTGCAACTCCTGCTGACGCAGTCTCCATTGCCACTAATCAGAAGACGGTATCAGATATTTATAATAATATACTAGTAGGGAATGAAAATATTTGGAACGCAAAAGGGATTACAGAATCGGTCTTAACAGGCGCGCTTCCTGCTACAATACCTACCACTTTGCGTGGAACAGATAGAGATGTATATGCGTTATGGGTAGACGTAGAAATGCCTGATAAGTCACAAGTGATGCGTATGTTTAAAGTGGAAAAATGGAATACAACCCCGTGAGTCGCGTTGGAAAATCATAACTAGCCAAAGGGGCTGACCCCATAGCCATCAAGTATATACAAAGAAAATGTTTCACTTGATGTCCTCCTGTTACACAAACTGAAAAGTGTCAGACCGCAAAGATTCTAGATATTAATGATTCTATCCGCTATAATGTACATCATAGCGGATTTTTTTATATTATAGCGCACAAAAGGAGGGCACATATAAGCAAAGCCACGTTAGGTCAAATTATCAGATTCGAAGGAGTAGACGATGAAATCTAAAATTCAGTTTTTATTATCCATGACAATCTTCGGTACGATTGGCGTATTTGTAAGATACATTGATTTATCTTCAAGTGAAATCGCTTTATTACGCAGTTTAATTGGGAGCTTATTTTTAATGACGGTCATGTTCATCATGAAGAAAAAAATTTCATGGGGATTGGTGAAAGCAAACGCTTTATTTTTATTGCTTTCAAGTATTGCATTGGGCGGGAATTGGATTCTCCTTTTTCAGGCGTACAGACATACGACCATTTCTAACGCAGCACTCAGTTATTATTTTGCACCTGTGTTTGTCATGATTCTTTCGCCACTTGTACTTAAAGAAAAATTATCAACAAAGAAAATAATCTGCATCGGTGTAGCTATGTTAGGTATGTTGTTGATTGTTGGTAATGGTGGTGTAAGTGCATCTGGATTCGATGATTTACTTGGCATTGGCTACGGATTATTGGCAGCTGCATGCTATGCCTCATTAATGCTAGTAAACAAGTTCATCAAAAACATGGATGGACTAGAAACTACATTAATCCAGCTTGGAATGGCGGCATTACTTCTTATGCCATATGTATTTTTTACTGAAAAATTCAACATCTCAGAAGTATCGAGTTCTTCCATTCTATTTATCGTAATCTTAGGGATTATACATACAGGTGTTGGATTCTTGTTATTCTTCTCAGGTATGCAGAAGTTAAAAGGGCAAAGTATCGCGGCATTAAGTTATGTAGATCCAATCACATCATTAGTGATTTCTGCTGTTATCTTGCAAGAGAGTATGACATTTGTTCAGTTGCTTGGTGGTGCATTGCTTTTAGGCTCAACATTCATTAGCGAAAATAAATCAATCAAATTGGCGAACAAATATGTTGTTACAAAATAAAGGAGGCCATATGCATTCCATCAACCTTAATATCGGAAAGAACTTCAAACGAATCCGAACAGAACGAAACCTTAGTTTAGATAAAATGAGTGAACTAACCGGTGTAAGCAAAGCGATGTTAGGTCAAATCGAACGGGGAGAATCAAACCCGACTATCACAACACTATGGAAAATCGCTAGTGGACTCCACATCTCCTTTTCTTCTTTACTGGCAGAAGACACGCCACTGGTCACACTCGTTGATGCCCGTACCATTGATCCTGTTGTCGAAAACGACGAGAAATATCGGGTATATCCGTTATTTCCTTTCCATCCGAAAAAACAATTTGAAATTTTTTCGCTTGTTCTTGAACCAGGGGGCAGCCATGAATCGGAAGGACACACTACAGGGGTAGAAGAATACGTTATCGTTGGTTCTGGTACGTTAGAATTTGTTATGGAACAGGAGATCTATCATGTGACGCAAGGCAGTGCTCTTCATTTTCAAGCAGATCGACCGCATTGTTATCGAAATGCAGGTACATCTCCTGTCATTTGTTCCGTAATCATTCATTACCCGCATTAACATAGTAGGTACAGAAGAACAGGGAGGAGAAGGGATGCAAGAAAATATTCATCTGAAAACGTACGAAATGAACCAGGACAATGGAAGCTTCCTTCAGGGGGTAAAAGACTGTGTCCCAACCATATTAGGTTACTTAAGTATCGGATTTGCAGCAGGAGTGATCGAAAAGACCGCAGGACTTAGCTTACTTGAAACCGCACTACTTAGTTTGATTTTGTATGCGGGTTCCGCTCAGTTTATTGCAGCGGGTATGATTGCAGCCGACGGATCAGCGACAGCGATTATTTTCACCATTTTCTTTGTTAATCTTAGACATCTTTTGTTAAGCGCGGCTGTATCTCCATACTTTCGTCATTTGTCCCCAACGAGAAATATGCTGATTGGTTCTTTGCTTACGGATGAGTCCTTTGGAGTAGCCATGAACCGCGCTGTACATGAAAGTGCCATCAGCGAGCGGTGGATGCACGGGCTAAATATCACCGCTTATATAAATTGGTTTATTGCCAACATGGCAGGTGCTTTTTTCGGACGATGGATTACCCATCCAGAACAGCTCGGTCTTGACTTTGCGCTGCCTGCGATGTTTATTGGGCTTCTCGTTCTGCAAATGGCGGGACGTAATCAAATCGTACGAGATAGTATCGTGGCCATCAGCGCGGTTGTGATCGCTGTAGGTGCAACTCTTGTTTTCTCGGGAAGCATCGGCATCATTGTAGCAACTGTTCTGGCAGCAACCATTGGGATGGTGATTGAGAAATGGATGTAAGATGGCCTATTTTTCTCATTATTATCGGATCAGCACTTGTTACATTTGTCCCTCGAGTTCTTCCGTTAATGGTACTCAGCCGCATTCAATTACCGGACTGGGCCATGCGTTGGTTACATTACATCCCGATTGCGGTTATGGCTTCTTTAGTCGGACAGGAATTGTTTATGTCTAACGGGAAACTGTCACCGCTTACGACAAATGTTGAACTGGTAGCTGCACTCCCGACTTTTATCGTGGCTGGCATGACACGCAGTTTGCTAGGGACTGTAGTCACAGGTCTTGTTTCTATCATAATCATACGGTTCATTTTTTGACTCCCATCCCACATATTACTAATGAAAGTAGATCACTCCCACTATTACAATAAGAGATAGGGAGGGATACGATGAAGAAAAGAAAACTCAGCCTATTACTCACACTTTCATTATTGACTAGTGCAGCACCAACAGTAGGATTGGCAGCATCTTCTGCTGTAACCATCAATGGGAAAACCGTCCAAACAGAAACGTTGATGCAGAACGATACAATGCTCGTTCCGGCCCGATTTTTCATGAATACCGGGGTTGTGGTTCAGTGGAGCGAGGCCTATCAGGCAGTCGTACTTACAAAAGGTAACATCACAATCAGTTTGCCATCGCAACAATCATATGCGGACGTGCTCGTACATCCAGGAACAACGTGGCACCGCGACCAGTTGCCTGTCGTCACAACCGACCGCAAAGATGGAACATACATACCGCTTCGCTACGCTGCGGAAACACTCGGCATGACCGTCTGGTATGATGCTGAAAGTCAGTCTGCTTCGGTTCATACGAATTCTTCAGGACCGGTTAAAATACTAGAATCAACACCGTCACCTGAAGCAAAAGATCCAGCTATGCACTGGCTGTATCAGTTGACAGAAGCAGAAGCTGGGGGAGAGTCACTCCAGGGGAAAATAGCAGTCGCTGCTTCCGTGCTGAATCGTGTCAAAACACCTGGCTGGCCGAAATCTGTAAAGGACGTTATATTTGAAGTGGCACATGTTAATGGTTCTGACTATTACCAGTACTCACCTGTGCTTGATAAGCGTATTTATAATGTAACACCGTCTCAAGAAACCATTAAGGCTGTCAATCTCGCGTTGCACGGGACAGACCCAAGCAAACAGGCTGTTATCTTCTACAATCCTGAAAAGACAGCGAACCAGTGGGTGCGTAGCCGTGAAGTTACCACAGTCATTGGGGATCATGTCTTCGCTAAATAAAAAATAAAGCAAAACCCGGGCTATTCGTCAACGAGAGAGCCCGGGTTTTTTGCTATACTAAGTAGGGAGGACAGATAGAATATTATGGATCTTTTTTAAGGGGAGTGCTTTATGAGTACGGGGAAATAGATAAATATCGAGAGGATTCTCGGATTCATGTTTATCATGATAGTGCAGAGCAGGTTCAATCGCTCGTACCGGAATCAGGTGAAACACGAGCTGATCTTGTACTATCAGGCATTCCATTTTCTTTTTTTCCCGATCAAGTTCGGGACGCAATTGTTCGCTCTACACGTGATGTACTCAAAGAAGACGGCATGTTCCTTGCGTATCAGACTTTTTTTCAACGAGATGTTCATCTTAAAGTATACATGGAGCGCTACTTTTCACGAGTTCGAGATACATATTATTTGCGGAATCTTCCCCCTATGCGCCTGTACGAGGCTCTCCCATGAAAAAACGCTGTAACCAACCAATATGGTTACAGCGTTTTTATTTCTCTTTGGAAATATTCGTTTGTTGATATTTCGTGTACGAAATATTATCATAAGAAGCATCGTTAAATATTCCATGAGGAGGAGACACTATACTTGACACTCCCACAACAAACCGTATAGGTTCGTGGGCTACAGTAGTGAGGAGGATCATCCATGCCCACAGATCAAGTCATTACGAATTTCATGCAGGCACTGCGTCGAATGTTGCGTGCTTCCCAGCAAATTTTGAACAGGGATGCAAATATATACAACTTAACCATCCCGCAGGTCCGCGTTCTCCATGCACTGTATACGAGCGGTTCGAAGTCGCTTGCAGAATTGAGTAAACAGATTGATACGTCTATCAGTTCAACTAGTGGGGTAATCGATCGACTAGAACGCATGGAGCTAGTGATACGAACACGTGATAAAGAGGACAGACGCAAAGTCTGGATTACACTCAGTGATTCATGTCGAACTTTAATGGAAAGATTTCCGATATCACAGGCGGAAGTTTTGCGCCCGTATTTTGCAAAAGAAGAGGAAGAAACGTTTATTGACTTAACACATCAGCTGCTCGGACTAGCCGAACGAATGGAACAAGATATCCTAAACAAGAAAAGCAAAGGAGAGACCGAATGACATGAAACGAATGGTGAGCAGCATTGCTGCTATGCTCGTTGTATTGCTACTTGTAGGTGGAATATTTTATATGATCAACAATCGTTCCAATTATCTTGCGACGGATAATGCTCGCATCACAGCTGATCTACAGCCAGTAGGGGCAGCGGCGGCGGGTAAACTGCAGGCCTGGAACGTGAATGTCGGAGATGCGGTAACGCAAGGAGACGCGCTTGGTACCGAGACAACCGGAACAGCAACAACACACGTATCCATTACAGCACCGCTAACCGGAACCGTCATTCAGACGAACGCGACGGCCGGACAAATCATAGCACCTGGGCAACCACTGGCCATGATCGCGGATCTGTCTAAAATGCATGTCTCTGCCTATATTGATGAAGATGCCATTTCAGATGTCCGTATCGGCCAGCAGGTTGATGTATATGTAGATGCCGATCCCACTCTCACCTTAAATGGACACGTGAGCAGTATTGGTCAGACAGCAGGAGCATTCCTGAATCCAAGCGTAGTATCTAGCGGTACAAATCGCGACTCCAAGCAAACGCAGCGGGTGCCGGTTACCATTACGGTAGACAATTTGCAAACTAACGGGATTGTGCCAGGGATGAACGCATCCATCCGCATTCATAAATAACAACAAGGAGGAACCTACATGAGTCGTGCACGCTTTTTGATTATGAACCTTGTCGCTTTTCTCGTCATTATCCTTCTAGCCATTGGAAGCTATACGTACTACTATAAATCCGCCAACTATATTACAACGGATGACGCCAAGGTTTCCGGAAAAATCATTCCCATCTCAGCCCTGACTGGTGGCAAATTGACAGACTGGAGTGGAACAGAAGGAACTTCATTCTCTGCTGGTGCAACCATCGGAAAAATTTCATCCCCTCAAGAGTCAATTGATATTACTGCGCCAATAGACGGTACCCTTGTACAGAATAAAGTAACAAAGGGGCAGATGGTAGCACCCGGACAATTGCTTGGTCAGATGGTGAATATGAAACAATTGTACATTGAAGCAAACATCGAAGAGACCTCCATTAAAGATGTGAAGAAAGGGGCAGAAGTAGACGTAACCTTCGATGTAAACCCGAATACGACTTTCAAAGGAAAAGTGGAACAAATCGGACTGGCGACAAATTCCATGTTTTCGCTACTGCCGCCGCAAAATGCGAGTGGTAACTACACCAAAGTAACACAGCATGTACCGGTTCGCATTTCCATCGACAGTTATCCAGCAGAAGCTGTACCCGGCATGAATGCAACCATCCGGATTCATAAATAAAGAAAGGAGGGGATTATATGGCAGAAGAACATCGGTCAAGCTATATTCCGCTGCTGTCTATTATGATACTCGGTCTGTTTCTGGCAATTTTGAACCAGACGCTGTTAAACGTAGCCATTCCGCACTTAATTACGGAATTTAACGTTACAGCAACGACTGCACAGTGGCTTTTGACCGGCTATATGTTAGTAAACGGGGTTTTAATCCCATTAGCCGCGTTTTTGATTGAGCGTTTTGGCATTCGTCGGTTGTTTTTGTCCGCCATGATATTTTTTACCGTTGGTTCACTCGTATGCGGGATGGCACCGACATTTTCCATCTTATTAATCGGGCGTTTAATTCAGGCAGTAGGTGGCGGGGTGTTAATGCCGCTTGTTATGACGATTATGCTGGCCGTATTCCCCCCCGAGATTCGCGGCAAAGGAATGGGGATTCTTGGCCTGGCGCTTATGTTTGCACCTGCGATTGGGCCAACGCTGTCTGGCTGGGTAATCGAGCATTACAGCTGGCGCGTTCTATTTAACGGCATCGCTCCACTTGGTGTCATCGTAATTGTGGCAGCTTTTGTGCTGCTTCGCGATACGACTACGCCCAAAAAAGTACCGCTGGATATTCCGGGGACGATTACATCCGTGATTGGGGTTGGATCCTTGCTGTACGGATTAAGTGAAGCGGGTTCAAAAGGATGGAGCAGCGCGATCGTACTGACAACCCTTATAATTGGCGTGGTAATGATTGCAGCCTTTGTTGTGCTGCAGCTTAATTCAACTCGCCCGATGCTCGACTTCCGGATTTTCAAATACGATATGTTCTCACTGTCTAGTATCGTCAGTGTCATCGTAACCGTCGCGATGTTTTCTGGCATGTTCTTGCTGCCGATCTATCTGCAAAACTTGCGCGGCTTTACAGCACTTGAGTCTGGTTTGCTGATGCTTCCGGGTGCCGTTATTATGGGGATTATGTCTCCGATCTCCGGCACGCTATTTGATAAATTCGGACCGCGTCCGCTGGCGCTGATCGGAATGTTTATTACAACCGTGACAACGTATGAGTTTACAAAGCTTACGCTAGAGACAAGCTATTCGTTTATTTTGATCATCTATATGATTCGTTCGTTCGGGATGTCTTTCTTGATGATGCCAATTATGACTGCAGGCTTAAATCAGTTGCCTGAAAGTAAAAACAGTCACGGTACCTCGATGTCGAATACACTTCGTCAGGTTTCCGGCTCACTCGGAATTAGCATCTTTACTACGATTTTTAGCACCCGGACGATTACACATTTGAATACATTCGGAGAAGCGGCGAATACGATGAACCCTTCGTTTTCGACTTCGTTCCAATCACTCGTACAATCCATTATGGCAGAAACAGGCGCTTCTGCGGCACAGGCACAATCGCAGGCAGCGGCAGCGTTATTTGGACAAGCCAGTCAACAAGCTTCGATTCTCGGGTTGTCTGATTCGTTTCTATGGGCCACGGGTGTCGCGTTTGTTGGATTCGTTTTGAGTTTTTTCCTGCGTGATGTACGAAAGGATACAACAGCAAAAATAGAGAAGGTTGTTCCAATCGAAGATGATCGTCGCAAACTCGGGACCGGTCCAGCATAATGTAAGAGAGCAACCAAACTAAAAATACAGGGTGAGTCATTTACAATGCTGACTCACCCTTTTTATTTACATATCACATACTCGGTTGCCATGTCTCTCCAAGTTGCAACACACGCAAGCGATCAGTAGATAGATTTTGTTCATTCCAAGCAGTCGTAAATCGGTTCAGGGCTTCCGCTGCTGTATCATCCGCAAGCCGAAATGCCCCATAGTGCATCGGAATGCAGGTCTGAGCATGTAGCTCACAAAACGCTTTCACTGCATCTTCGGGATTAATATGAGCTGTCTGCATAAACCACTCCGGCTCGTATGCGCCAATCGGCATTAATACCGTATCAATGGCAAATCGTTTTCCAATCTCCGTAAACCCGCGAAAATAGCCCGTATCTCCAACAAAGTATACAGAAGGGGCATTTTCCGCTTGTACGACCCAGCCACCCCAATGTGACGTATTCATATCCCACAATCCTCGCCGTACCCAGTGTTGAGCTGGAACGAAGGTGAATGTACACCCTTTATCCGACATTTTCTCCCACCAGACAAATTCATGTACATGAGTAAAACCACGGCGTGTAAGCAAGCGGCCAAGACCTTCCGGCACGAGATACACCGGAGAACCAGGCAAGCGCTTGAGTGTACCGATATCAAGGTGATCATAATGCCCATGTGAGATCAGTACGACATCAATCGGGGGAAGCTGATCCAGACGGAGCCCTGGCTCTGACAGCCGTTTTTCCAATCCCATCCGCTTCGCCCATACTGGATCAGTCAAAATGTTACACCCGTTTATTTGAATAAGAAATGTCGCATGTCCGATCCATGTAATTGACGACGCGCTTCGATTAGCAGACAGCCATGCTATTTGCTTGTTCGCTGCCTGTGGCACAACATAAGACAGATCTTTTTTCTTTTGCTTTCGTTCACGCCGCCAGCGTCTCACCTCTGCAAATCCATGTTTGTTTTGAATTCCATCCAGATTTCCATAACGTTTGCGTGTCATTACTATCGTTCACAACCTTTCCTGTTCATCTAAGGGAAAAACATAAGAAATAGACTTGTGTAATCGTTTCTTATATCGTAAAATCACGATATAATACAAATAGGATAACATTACCGTAAGAAAGAGGGGAGCGGATATTATGGAGAATTTTCAGCGGTTCGAAGCAAAAGCCAAATTACTAAAAGCGCTGTCCCATCCGGTTCGTCTCTGCATTGCCCGTGGACTGTTAGAGAATGGCGCTTGCAACGTCACTAAAATTCATTGTGGTCTTAATATGCCACAGTCAACCATTTCTCAACATTTGCTCAAGTTAAAGGAGGCAGGCATTATTCACGGAGAACGCAAAGGCGTTGAGATTTTTTACTCGATTTCCAGTGATGCGATGCGAGAATTGATTCGTGCGTTAAAGCTAGAGTAAACCTTTTGTTGATATTATATCTATATATTCGAATATAATGATGAAAATAATAGGAGGAATTAGCCATGAAACCGAAAAAAATCGTCATTGTAGGTGGGGTCGCAGGGGGAGCTACCGCAGCAGCTCGTCTGCGTCGTCTAGATGAAACCGCGGAGATTGTGTTATTTGAGCGGGGGGAACACATTTCGTTTGCGAACTGTGGGTTGCCGTACTATATCGGCGAGACCATCACAAGCCGCAAAGCACTGCTTGTTCAGACCGTAGACGGAATGTCGAAGAAATTCAACATGGACATTCGCAATCGAAGCGAGGTCGTTCGCATTAACCGGGACGCGAAAACCGTAACGGTTCATAATCTCGGGACAAGGGAAACGTATGACGAAAGCTATGATGTGCTCATTCTCTCACCAGGCGCTAAGCCAATTATGCCTGCAATCCCGGGCATAGACGAGGCGGAGCAGTTGTTCACCCTCCGCAATATTCCTGATACAGATCGAATTAAAGAGTATGTCGATACACATAAACCTGCTCGTGCCGTGATTGTCGGCGGCGGCTTCATCGGGCTGGAGATGGCTGAGAACTTACATGATCGTGGGGTAGCGGTTACGCTCGTGCAGCGCGGCAATCAAGTGATGACTTCCATTGATTATGAACTGGCCGCTATGCTGCATACTCATATGCGAGAGAAGGGTGTCGACCTCATTTTAGAAGATGAAGTAGAAACATTCGAAGATCGCGGGCGTACCGTGAATTTAAAAAGCGGACGCCGTATCGTAACCGATATGATCTTGCTTGCAATTGGCGTCGAGCCAGAGAACCAGCTTGCTAAAGACGCCGGGCTTGCACTCGGTGTGCGTAACGCGACTAAAGTGAACGCCACCTTGCAGACGACAGACCCAAGCATTTATGCGATTGGAGACGCCATTGAAGTGACCGACTTCGTAAGCGGCAAACCGACAATGATTCCACTCGCATGGCCAGCTAATCGTCAGGGACGTCTGGTGGCGGATCATATTAACGGATTGGACGTAGCGTATCGCGGAACAATGGGAACGTCGATTGCGAAAGTATTCGATCTCACCGTTGCTTCAACTGGAATGAACGAAAAAGCTTTGCAGCGATTAAGTATTCCATACGAAGCTGTCCACATTCACCCAAATTCACATGCCGGATACTATCCAGGTGCGTCTCCAATCTCCTTGAAGCTTCTGTTCAATCGAGAAGATGGCACCATCTACGGAGCACAAGCTGTAGGACGGGATGGTGTCGATAAACGAATTGACGTAATCGCAGTGGCGATTAAAGCAGGCATGACCGTACGCGATCTGCCAGACCTTGAGCTTTCATATGCACCGCCGTATTCCTCTGCCAAAGATCCAGTCAATATGGCAGGCTATGTTGCCTTAAATATTATGGACGGTTTAAGTGACATTGTGCAGTGGCATCAAATCGATGACATTGTAGCGGACGGCGGTCTGTTAATCGATGTACGAGAGCCAATCGAACGAGAGATGGGCTTTATCCCAGGCTCCATTAACATCCCACTCGGTGACATTCGAGAGCGGATGGACGAAATTCCAAAAGAAAAGCCTGTCTACGTATCCTGCCAGGTCGGCTTGCGCGGCTATCTCGCAGCCCGCATCCTTCGTCAGTACGGCTATCAAGTATATAACGTAGATGGTGGTTACAAAACATACAGCAACGCATTCCAGCCACAAAAGCATCAGCCCGTGGCCACAAATGATAGCGGAGTAGCTGAAATAAAAGGAGAGACACAAGCAGTGAAGACAGATGCCCAACCGATCGAAGCGTCCGTAACACTTTCCGTGAACGCATGCGGCTTGCAATGCCCGGGGCCGATCATGCAAGTATATGAAAACATGCAAAATCTCAACGACGGCGACATCCTCGAAGTAAAAGCGACCGATCCAGGTTTTGCCCGCGACATTGCGGCATGGTGCAAAAATACCGGCAATACGCTCGTATCGTCTGAATTCGACCAAAACACCTGCATCGTCAAGATTCGCAAAGGATGCGACGCCTCGCAAGCTGTATGTAACTTATCCGCAGGTACACAGAAAAATGCAACACTCGTTGTATTCAGTGGTGATCTAGATAAAGCAATGGCTTCATTCATTATCGCATCTGGTGCCGCAGCGATGGGTAAGAAAGTGACCATGTTTTTCACCTTCTGGGGGCTGAATATACTGCGTCGTCCTGATGCTCCAAAGGTTGAAAAAGATTCGATGGAGAAAATGTTCGGTATGATGATGCCAAAAGGGGCAGGTGCACTTCCGCTATCTAAAATGAACATGGGCGGGATGGGAACCGTTATGATGAAGAAAGTAATGAGCAAGAAAAACGTTGACGATCTCGATACGCTGATTGCTAACGCGAAACGGGCGGGTGTAAAAATGATCGCCTGCACGATGAGTATGGATGTAATGGGCATCAAAGCCGAGGAATTCATTGACGGGGTCGAACTAGGCGGCGTTGCGACCTATCTTGGTGAAACAGAAGGCTCTGGCCTGAATTTATTTATCTAATACGAAAACCCGGAACAGTAGATTTTGTACCGTTCCGGGTTTTTTCCCGAATTCTGGTTGTGAACACCTTCATCAGCATGTATGATAAAAAAAGGATACCGTTGCGGAAAGCGGGAGATGAAAGGGGAGGCCCACGTATGAAACAGATCGTCGTAGTAGGAGCCGGTTATGCCGGTATTTCATTTTTGCACACAGTGCTGCCACATATTCCAGAAGACGTTCAGATTACGGTACTAGATCGACTGCCCTGTCATACCATTAAACCGGAATACTATGCACTGGCCAGTGGTTCATTAAACGAAAGAAAAGTAAAGGCTCCGTTTCCCGTACATGAGCGGGTGACCTATATACAGGATGAAATTCAGGAACTGCGAATTTTCAACCATGAAGTAGTCTGTGCGAATCAGACCGTCAAGTTTGACCAGCTTATCTTTGCGCTTGGCTGCGTCGATAATCATTTCAATGTGCCGTGGGCAGATGAGTATACGGAAAGCATTCAAACGTTTGGCAAAGCGATGAAAACACGCCAGAAAATTGATGCGCTCCACGAGGAAGGCCATGTCGTCATTATCGGTGGCGGTCTATCTGGCGTCGAATTCGCAAGCGATCTGCGTGAACAGCACCCGAAGCTACAGATTACGATGCTCGAACGCTCTGGACAGGTGCTTCCGACGTTACCAGAACGCGTTCGCAACTATGTGCGCCAGTACCTAGATGATCATCATGTTGATGTGATGACCGATATTAGCGTCGTGATGATTGATGATAAACAGGTGTATTATGGAACGGAGCGAAAAGCGCTACCATATGATGTATGTGTGTGGACTGCCGGGATCATGCCGCATCCGCTGTCAAATTCGCTTCTGGCGTACAGTAACGCCGATCGGATGAATCGAGTTACTGTCAAAGAAAACTACGAGTTGCCGTATTACCATAACATTTTTGTGATCGGGGATTGTGCTGCTTCAGAATTTGCACCAAGCGCCCAGCTCGCACACATTCAAGGACTTCAATTAGGGGAATATTTCCTTACTAGATGGTACGAAACAGAGTATAAGCCAGCACCAATCAAGCTGAAAGGTGTTCTGGGGTATTTAGGTAAGAAAACCGGCTTTGGCCTGGTAAATGATAATGTGCTGCTTGGTAAGGTACCGAATGTAATTAAGTCCGGTGTGCTATGGATGCATAAACATCATATGGGATAACGAAAAATAGCCTTGGGATATCCAAGGTTATTTTTTTATAGCCGAAATTTTTCTCATCTCAAAATCTTAAAAAATCTTAAATTAAGAGATATATTTTTTATGTTTTCTTTTTGTCCGATAATATATATTATGTTAACTTATAAAAAATCCAAACGTCCCAATAACTTTCGGTTCGTTGTTCTGATAAAATTCGTTATCGGGAACTTCCTCCCCTCTAACGTCCTGATAATGAAATCAGCGTCTGAATAACTCTCGGGGTCACATCCATATTTTTTGTTTTATTTAGAAGTTGAAAAAAATTATTCGCCGAATACGCTGCGCAGCTATACGTTTGATCTACACTGTTTTTGTTCTTTTTTACATAAGCAGCAGCGTTCCGTCGAGTTGAAATCCCTTGACATTACGACAGCCCGTCGTTTTATCCAGGATCAAGTGCTCTCATATGGAATCAAACCCCGTATACTCCAGCGGCGTATTTCCTGTCTCAAATCGTTCAGCCACTACTGCGTACGGGAAAAATGGATCAATATTGACTTTATGAGCGGAGTTGATTCACCTAAATCAGATAAACAACAAACTGGAAGAACTGCGAATGCTGTTTAATTTGTATGTATTAGCCGTTTTTGCATTATCCCCAAGCACTAATTGAATCTTGCTGTAGTCTTCGTAAAAATACTCTTGTAGGAGTGGAATAATGGCATTCAAAAATATACCGGCTAGATTCTTTAATGAAGGGTCCTTTGCTAAAGGTGTATAAATTCTTGTACGGTGTAAATATCATGTTTCAGCAGTGAGCCGACCAACGCATACTCTTCCTCACTCACTTCCGCATAATCGACCTTAATTTTATTTTTATCAATAAATGCTAAATAATCACTGTACAGCAAGCCTTTTTTAACGTGAAATAGCTCTTTTAAAAAGCCCCCTAAATCTCTCCTTATCTTCTGCTGTAAATGGCTTTGGCCCCTTTGTACGCTTTCCGCTTTTTCGAGCCATTGCACTCAAATAACGTGTTTGTAATAATTGGTCAATGTTTTCATTTGTATAGCTATACCCATTATGGTGAAGAACCGTACACCCTTTTGCTAAACCTAGCGAAGCAAGACCATAATCTTGCGTAACGATTATATCTCCTTTTTCTGCTAACTTCATAATCCGATAATCCGCAGCATCTGCTCCAGAATCAACATAAATGATTTCCACTCCTGATGGTTGTTCCGCATTAGAATAATGAGAAAAGCTAGTAACAAGGATAACAGGAATTTCAGCATTCGTACCTTCAGAGATAATAATATCTTTTACCGGACAAGCATCTGCATCAACATAAATTTTCATCTTTATTTCTCCCGTAAATAAGTTTGTGTAAATTGTGGAGAAGTTCTGAAGGACCAATCAGGTAATACATCATTCTGCAACGAAAATTGTGCATCATCATAGCATTTGTTCAAAGCTATAAGCTGAAAGATGATGGCATTCGTCTACAATTACGTGTCCATATTCGCTCACAAAGTCTTTGACGATTCCTTTACGGCTTACACTCTGCATGACCGCGATATCGATACGTCCTGTTCTCTTCTGCTTTCCTCCTCCAATTTGGCCTATTTCTTTAAATGGAGTATCCATAAAGGAAGCCAAACGTTCCATCCACTGTCCCATCAGCTCTTTTCGATGAACCAGAATAAGGGTGTTTACTTTACGTTCGGCAATCATGGCCGCAGCGACTACTGTTTTTCCGAATGCTGTGGTTGCGGACAAAATTCCTGTATCATGGGCAAGTAAATTTTTTACCGCTTCTTTTTGCTCCGCATACAGCTCACCTTGAAAACAAGCCTCTATTTTTTCACCTGTACAACGCTCATCTATTACCTCCGTTTTCACACCATAATCCTGTAGCAAACTTATTACAGCATCTACACATCCACGCGGAAGAGCAATGTGATTTGGATAGTCTTCTGCACAGCTAATAATACGCTGCTTATCAAATGTGGAAAGCCTCATTGCCTGCGCTTTGTAAAACTCAGGGTTCTGGAACGCGGCAAGACGATTTAGTCTGTTTAACACCGCTGGGGAAAGACCTACTTTTTCAATATAAAGTAAATTGCTTTGAACCATCTTTACCTTTTCAGGAAGAGGTCCTGTAATCCGTTCTATCTCATTCGTTAAAGAAGCATTCCACGGCCTATCTTCTTGCCCACCTTCAGTCTCATTGTCTTGAATTCCTGTTACATGCCCCTGTTTAATCAAACCGTGGATAATCGCTTGCACATCCGCTTCCTTCATTTTTCTTATGGTTGATAAAAATGCCCATGGGTCATCATAAGGCTGAAAATGTTCATCAACAAATACGCTATTGCCCGCTTTACGCGATTCACCTTGCAGGGGAAGTGCGATTAAATTCCCAAACCCACCTTTTGGCATAGTATCCTGATTTGGAAAAAGACGATCGTAGGAATTAAATGTTAACTCATATCGTTCTTCCATTGTTTTCGTTAAAAGAGCACTGCCCAGGTTTCTGGCTAAAGAAGCCGATACAGGTGTTTCAAAGAAAATCCAGACATGAGCGCCTTTTCCTGAACGCGAACGTTCTATTACTGCCGGCACATTGGATGTATGGCATGTCTGTAAAAACGCCTTTGTGTCTTTCTGCCAATCATTTTTATCAAAATCAATCGCTAAAAATAAACAGGTTTCATCATGGAGAAGTGGATAAATACCAACCGTACGCTTACCGGATAAATGATGATAGATGACATCATCTGTTAAAGGAGTGAACTTCCGATGTTGACAGTCACTACATTTAATTATGGGCTTCTTACATACGGCACGATCCCATTCGTTAATACAGACTGGAGAGTATCCAGACTTTCCGTTTTTACTTTCCCAGCGAACAGCGTATACGTCCATTCGACCTTGAAAAAGACTACGGAACAACGCAATTTTTCACATTCAAGCAACGCTTGTTTAAGCTGGAGATGGAGTTTTTCGTATTCGTTTCTAAGATTCATACCCTATCCTCCGGAATATCAATACTCTATCTAAGTATAACACCAATTAAATCTGCGACCCGATCGGAATAAAAAAAGCCTATCCGCAGTTTTTGTACAATCACGGACAGGCTTTTTAGGAAGTTTTGTATTCATACTTAATGGATCAGTTTCTGGATTTCTTCTGCTGGTAAATCGGATGCTTTCGAAAGTATTTCTACATCTCGAACCCCTAATGCGACTAGTTTTTTAATAAGTTCTAGCTTTCCTTCTTCTTTTCCCTCAAGTCGGGCCTTGTCCACCATTTCATCTAATGTCCGTTCTAAATTGTGCATCATCATAGCGAATCCATCCTCCTTCCCTTCTTCAATCATACGCTTGGCTTCTTCTTGTATTTGTATCTGCACTTAGATAACGAACGGCATGGGTTAGTTTTTGCAGGCGATTCCGAAGCGATTCTTGATCTCCGTTCTGATCCAATAAAAAGACGGTCCCGATGAGGTTGGATACTTCAAGAAGTTCTTCTTCTGAATACTCCTTGATATTTATAGCCTCTATAAAATTACTAAAAACTATTTATTCTTACACTCTTTATTTTCCTTTAGGGGATATTCTTCTCCCCCCTTACTAAACCACAGTGGATCTTTGTCATCGACATCACCATTATAGTTGATGAGGATTTCTTCTCCTGCTCTTATGTCTGTGTAAGCATAGAAGTCAAATGTGTGGTTCTCAAAGTTAATATCATAAGTGGCATTGGGCTTATATGAATGGTTAAACAGCATCCCATATCCTAAAACGACTGCAGTGTGGTTTGCACCATACTCAAACACGTAATCGGCAAGTACTGTTTGCTCTATAAAAACATGCTCCTCATTCAGATAAGGAATAACCGGTGCCTCATGTATGAGTGTACCTTTTGCTATATCGCGTGTCGCGAATACCCCTCTATTGAATTCTCCATTACTAAGTGTGGAAGTTTTTATCTCAATCATACTCGGCACCTACCCATTCTTTTTTATGAACCTTATCTTGTTAAGCCTCCCAGTTGGAACGAAAGCTTGTATGTAGCTAAAAAATAAAATAACCACATTTTAAAGATAAAAAAAGAACCCTTGAAAAGGGTTCTTTTTTTCAGTACGTCTATTCAGGTTCCACAACCTGATTGCAACAGACGTAGCGCAAATATCGGCTCAGACATTTACTATAACACCTTTTCAATCGAAATACCACTATGACCAAACAATTTTTCAGTCATGGTACTATATAATTAGTTAAAATAGCTGTTCGTAATCAACTAGTGGGAGTGTACTATAATTTTCAATCCGTTATCGATTGCTCTGAAAACAAAATCGTAATACCCCTCTCCTTGGGCGGCAAAGTCTCCCCTTCCGACCAATAGACATTTTTGTTCTTTTGCCCCGCTGCTGTTAAATTCAAACCCGATCGCTTTCACAGTCTGTTCTTTTCCCTGAAGGAGAGCTCGGAACGACGCCTCGTCGATTTTATATAATCCCTTTAACTCCGACTGTTGGATGGAAAAATCATCAAGATTTCGATTGGTCTTCAGCAGGTGGATATGATTAAATTCTCGATCTTTATAGGTTTCGGTAATATAGTTCCCTTTATACATGCCTAAAGGGATTAATTCCGAATAGTCTACGTGGATCCCTAATTCCTCATGCAGTTCACGAACCCCATCTTCTACGGTCTCTCCCTTAAGTATATGTCCTGCTGCTGAAATATCCAATTGATTAGGAAAAGTCTCCTTAGAGGGATGGCGCTTCTGGAACAAGATATAGGGACAGTCTCCCTCCAGCAGGATTACCCAGCAATGAAATGTCTGATGCCAATATCCTTGCCGGTGGATTTCTCCGCGAGTCGCAACCCCTATAGGTTTCATCTCCCCGTTCAATATATCGATATATTCATCCATGCTTATTCACCTCTCTCCCATTATAGTCTTTCTTGAATCACAGCTCTCACAAAGTATTAAAGTTTTAATAATTGAATCAATTGGCGCTTTCTATACCTTTCTGCCATTCAAGATTTATACAACGCGACCAGCCACGACCTTACATTTGTGATGGATATAAGTGATTGGAACAGAAAAGGTTATCCATTGAGTAAGTCGTACCAATTATCTGGAAATCCAATGTCATTAAGTTTTACATCTTCGTATTGTTCTAATAAAGCATGCAGATTAGTAACAAAACTATGCCATTCCTCGTTATCTCTGCACAACCTACGCATAATATAAATAGCTGAGAACACGCTACCTTCTTTGACCCCTTTTTGTAAATCAGAATCAAAAAGCTTAGGAGATACAATTAGTTTTCTTTTGTTATATAGCCGTCCATAATGGGCACATACATTTCTGATATATGATAAGCATCTTAGCCAACTTTTAATGTAAAACGCTGAGACGTAATATATCGATTGTGCTATTTGTTTTTGATCCTCTTTATGCAAATTATGAAACAACATAGAAAGAGCACCGAATGATAGTACTTCAACCATTACCCAAGCAGGAAGCTGCCCGTTATATTTAATTTTATGGTGAGTGATGAAAGTTTCGTTCTCGTGCTTCACTTCATTGTCTATCCGAGATAGAAATTCAGCATGCCATTTTTCGTTTTGAAAAAATTTTCTATTTTTATATCCTATACTTCCGTACTTATGGGCCAGTAAATAAGCAATGTCAGTACGAAAAGCGATCTCTATATTTTCAAGCATCGGAATCAAAATATTTCGTAATTTACGATCAAATTCGTATAAATTAAAAATATGCTCAAAACTAATTCCGGCGAAAAATTGTTCTTTCTGTTTTAAAGAGAGCATATACCCTTTTAACCGATAATAATTAACTCGTTTTAGAATTTCTGTAGCTTCTAAATCATTTTTGATAACTAGCCCCCGGATCTTTAAAAGATTTAGTTGTTCCTCGTAGGTTAACGGCGGCTTTAGATTTGGTTGTTCGGTGGATTCACTCATAGCAACCTCCATAAAATAAAAAGACTCACCCTGGTCCGCATTGTTAAGAGGCGTGGTGAGTTCTGTTATTGTTATTATAGTCGATTAAAATACCATAGGTCAATGCAGTACGGTAAAGATCTATGAAAATCTTTGTCCTAGCTTAATTTTTGACCAAAATAAAAAAACAGTTATCTTCACTTATGTTCGGTTTTCTATAAAAATGATCGGTATCCGGTCGGTGAACACTTCGCATTTTCGGGGGATTTTAACGAATGTTATGCATATATGTTTGTTAATTCGTTCGTATATTATTGAAATGACAGACAGGCTCTTTAGAGAGTTGGTGTTATGTGTTACTGTCTACGAGATTGCCCAGGATAATATCCTAGACTATCTTGCGGTGCGGACGAAGAAATACAATGTTCCCAGGAATTTCAAGCCGCTATTTGTTTCAGCAGGAAGCTAAAAAACACAAGCTTCAACTTTATGATCCCTTATAAGTTTATTTCAAGTAAACTTTGATCAAAATATTATAAAGAAAGAGGTGATTTGAATGAACCATGAGCTTGATTATGATCGCGACCATGATAGGGAAGATGAATTATCAAAAAAGTCGTTAGAAGAAATTTTGAGGCTCTCCCTCGATCAAGAAAATAAAATGATGCGAACATATTTACTTACCGCTGAGCGCATACATGATAATGAAGAACTACAAACACGTTTAAAAAATTTTGCTGAAGGAAATGCCAAGCGTTCCCGTCAATTACAAAATGAATTACAGTTTATCCAAGATCTCCAATAAACCAGAGAATAACGTTTTCTCTGGTTTATTTTATTTTTTTCCTATGTTCAACCGCTTACTGGTGGAATAAAAGCTATTTCGTCACTGTCCTTCAATCTGACGTGAAACTTGCGATGGTCGATACAAAACTCTTCCCTCCCCTTGTACTGTAGGTAGTTATTTTGATCGCAGCTTAAGAGGCTTGTCAAAAACAAAAATCGTCATTGCAATGTCTTCCTCAATATTAATGTCCGAAAAAACTCGTACAATTTTTGCTTGTACAAGTTCTTCAAACTTTGCTAACACATCCGAAGATTGATAGATTTTCTTTACGAATTCAGTACGCGCCTCGTTTACCATTCGTTTGCCTTCTTCTGAATTCATCATAAACTTCTCTATGTTTGTCAGATTTCCTTTCATCTCACTAATGGCCCATGAGTCTATAAAACGAGTAGTAATTTCCTTTGGCCCGTTTCCAACATACTCCTTGCGTAGTTCACGAACCAACATACTAAATTGATGTTCCGTGTTTTTTGTCATTGTATTCCTCTCCTTATATCACGTCATCTTTTCATCTTCGGTGTTACCATTACATAACTGATTGCAAGTATAAGAATCACCAAAGATAGCCAAAAATTCTCCAGTGGGTTTCCGTTATTTACAATAATAAACCTGACTCCAGCCGTGAGACCGATGTAAAGAAGATAGTCTAACGGAAAATGATTGCTTTCGTTGAAATATTTCACAATCATGGAGACAAATGCGAAGTACAAGAAAAACACTAGCACTTTCCCAAGAATATCGTGAACATTATTATTTTCCAAAAATGCGTCCTTTATAATGTAAAAAAGTTCCCTGAAAAGAAAATAGATAAGGGTAAAGCCCAGAATAATCAACGATGTATTCAACAGCTTTTGATATAATGTTATCAACCCCCTCCGTTTTTGAGGCTGATCTAATCCAAGTATATATCCCTTCATTATTCTTTTAAGCCTTCCCCGATCCCCTTCAGCAAACTAATTCCGAATCCCATTGCCCGATTAATGTCAGGGTCCCGTAACGCCTTCATTAGATCGATAATTCCCACCTTCTCATTTGATCGAAGTCTCTCCTCTGATTTCTGGATTCCTTTTGCTACACCGGCCATCATTTTTTTGGTCATTTCTGGATTTAGCTCTGTCAACGCTCCTGCTGCTGCCATTGCATTATTGATCATGTTGGTAACAGGGGGGCGCACCATTTGCCCCACCAAGATTTTAGCCATTTGTTCTCTCGCTTCGATTGCGGCGTTAAAGGCTCCAAGAATTCCACTTTCGTGAAGTTCCTGAAGTAGTTTTATTGTTTCCTGGATACCATCTGCATTTTGAGCAAGTACTTGGATGACGTTTTCAACGGCTTGACTTTGCTTCTCGCTTTCAGTAAAAGGCGTTTTGGCAATTTTGGTAATGGGTCTCGCCATTATTGTTTACCTCCTGGTATATTTACATCTGCAATTGGTTGATAATCTTCTCTTGCCCATTTGCGTTCTACTTGTACCCCCATCTGTGGATTGCGTTTGGCATGACGAGGATTGTACATCGGAAGTGGCTTTATTCCGTTTGGTTCGAGAACCTCCATTCGAACCTTGACTTGTTTATAAGCTGGTGTATGCGTTTGGACATCGACTGCCCCACCAGTTAACAAATTCACAGCACTTTCATGACTTGTTGAATGCATGGGAACGTATATGTCTTTCCCCCGCATGCGATCGGTCACAAGCGCACGAAGTTTGATTTTTCCATAAGGTGATTCAAGACGTACCAGTGATCCATCTTTGACTTTCCGCTCTTTGGCCAACTCCGGTGAGATTTCCATAAACACTTCCGGAAGTTTGTATTGGATGCCTTCGGATTTGTTTGTAAGATTTCCTTCGTGGAACTGTTCAAGTAAACGGCCATTGTTTAGCGTCAGATCGAATTCCGCCGGGAACTCCACAGGTGGGATATACTCAAAGAGTGACAACCGAGCTTTTTTATCCGGGAAGTTGAACCCCTTCGTATACAAGAGCGGCGTGTTACTTCCGTCTGGTGATCCCCAATGGAAGCTGCCCCAGCCTTCCAATACGTCGTAATTACATTGCGAGAAAAATGGCGTAAGCGACGCCATTTCCGCGTAAATTTCACTTGGATGACTATAATTCCAATCAAATCCCATCCGTTTTGCTAGTTGACTGAAAATCCACCAGTCGGGCTTACTGTCGCCCATTGGCTCAAATACTTGGTACAATCGTTGCACACGACGTTCGGTATTCGTAAACGTACCATCTTTTTCAAGCGAAGGCACAGCTGGCAAAATGATATCAGCAAATTCAGCAGTCTTGCTTAGGAATACGTCTTGCACCACAAGAAAATCGAGATTCGCAAGCATCTCTTGGGTATGGTTGGAATCCGCATCCGTCCATGCCATCTCTTCCCCAGAGATGTACATAGCCTTGATCTCGCCTCTACCTATAGCCTCTAACATTTCGATGTTGTTCAGACCACGTTCGCCTGGAATTTTAACGCAGTAGGCCGCTTCAAATTTGGCGCGAATCGCGTCGTCTGTAACCGGTTGGTATCCTGGGAAAATATCTGGCATCGTTCCCATATCAGCAGCACCTTGAACGTTGTTATGCCCACGAAGCGGAAACGCACCTGCGCCTGAACGCATAAAGTTTCCTGTAATCAGAAGCAGATTGGCAATCGCAGCAGATGTATAAGAGCCTGCTACGTTTTGCGTAACACCCATCCCCCAACAGATCGCGGTTCCATCTGCATCGCGAATCATTTCGGCTACTTTGATCAACGTTTCTTTTGAAATACCTGTTTCTTTTTCAGCGAATTCCAAAGTGAATCTTTGAAGCAGTTTCAAATATTCTGGATAGAAGTTTACGTGTTCTTCGATGAATGTAGGATTATGCCAGTTCTGATCGATCATGTACTTGGCAACAGCCGATAACCACACATAGTCCGTTCCTTGTTTCGGGCGAATGAACAAATCAGCGCGGTCAGCCATTTCGTGTCTGCGAAGGTCAACGGCAATAAGCTTATGTCCGTGTAATTTTTGCGCACGTTTGATTCGTGTTGCGAGTACAGGATGTCCTTCGCCTGGGGCGCATCCGACCAATATGACAAGACCCGCCTCGGCAAGGTCTTTGATGGTGCCGGAGTCGCCGCCAATTCCACCAGTCTGCTGTAGGCCCCAAGATGCCGGAGACTGGCAGTACCGCGAACAATTATCTACATTGTTCGTTTGGAATACTTGACGTGCTAATTTTTGCATCAAGTAGTTTTCTTCATTGGTGAACTTAGACGAAGAAATGAAGCCAAGCGCCTTTCCACCGTACGTTTCTTTAAGGGAACTCAGCTTGCTTGCCATCAGGCTTAACGCCTCTTCCCACGTGACTTCTACAAATGCTTCACCCCTACGAATTAATGGTTTCGTTAGTCGTTCTTTGCTGTTGACGAAATCCCAACCGAACTTTCCTTTTACACAAGTGGATATACTATTGACCGGTGAATTTTCCGTTGGCTCAATTTTCAAGATTTTGCGACCCTTAGTCCATACTTCAAACGTGCAACCTACCCCGCAGAACGTACAAACTGTTTTGGTCTTCTTAGTCCGCGTCTCCCGCATAGAGGCTTCTAGTTCAGAAATCGCGAAAATGCCGCTGTAACCAGGCTCGACTTCTTTAATCAAATCGATCATCGGATTGAGCAGATCCTCTTTAATACCGGACATAAAACCAGCCTCACCTAACATCGACTTCTCCATCAACGCATTACATGGGCAGACCGTTACACACTGGCCACAGGATACACAAGATGATTCATTAATGGACTTATTGTCATCCCAGATCACCCGAGGAATATCTCGCTCCCAATCGATCGTGAGCGTTTCATTTACCTGTACATCTTGACATACCTCTGTGCATCGCCCACATAGAATGCATTGATTAGGATCGTAACGATAGAAGGGATGTGACATGTCCACTTCGTAACCTTTTTCACGGAACGGACGTGTTTGATGCTCAATTTCAAGCAACTCTGCGGTATTGTGAACCCGACAATTTCCGTTATTATTGTCACATACTGTGCAATACAACATATGATTCTCTAAGATTCGATCCATAGCTTCATTTTGGGCACCCTTTGCTAACTCGGAAGAAGTAAGGATGTTCATTCCCTCTTCCATATAAGTAGAGCATGCCCTCATAATTTTTCCGTCTATTTCACACATGCACGTATCACAAGTTTGAATAGGACCTAAAATAGGTGAGTAGCAAACATGTGGATGTTCAATTCCTTGCTGCAAAAAGTAGTCAAGAATTCGAGTTCCTTCTTCCACTTCATGCACCACGTCGTTAATTCGAACGCTCAATCTTTTCTTCACAGCAAATCCTCCTTTTCAAAATAAAAAACCCACCATAAAACAACTTGTGTAGACGTACTACACAAACTGTTTTATGGTGGGTTAACTACTAAGCATACTATATACTAGTTATCCATCCCGCCATATAGTAACGAAAAAGAACAGGACATTATGGTAATTCATTATTACCTAACATCAATGAACTTTTTCGTTTTCCTTATACCAATTTAAATGACTTATTGTTAATAATAACACAATAATTTGCTATTATCTATAACATATCGGCTTACATTCAAATTAAAGCGGTGGCTGGTCAACTTGTTATAACCACATACTTAGTAAAATTAAAGCACCTACTAACCAGCAATAGTACGCAAATGGTCGCATTGCTGTGATTTCATTTTCCTTAAACCATCTCATCAAAATCCACACACTTATAAAAGCAAAAATCCCAGACATCACTCCACCAATAAGAGACATTTGCAGCAAGCCATGAGTTCCACCTTTAATTAGCTTCGGAATTTCTAAAATGCTGGCTCCAGCAATTATCGGGGTAGCCAATAACATAGAAAAACGAGCAGATGCCTCGTGCTTCAACCCCATCCAGAAACCGGCTGTCATACTTGATCCAGAACGAGAAAAACCCGGTATCAGCGCAAGGGATTGGAAGAGCCCAACGATTAACGCTTGTCCAACAGTCAAATCATCAATTTCCTTATCACCTCTGGAGCGCATTTTTTCTCCAAAATAGAGAAAAAAACCATTTAAGATTAAAAATATAGCAGCACTTGTAACACTGCTAAACATGTGTTTAAGTGGTTTCTCCAATACAAGACCAATAATGGCTGCTGGTAGTGTTGCAACAATGATTAATAACAAAGTTCTCTTACTTCCGCTAAAAAGCGAACGAATAATTTGCATCCAATCATGCCAAAAGAAAATGAATAAGGCGACAGCTGTACCCAAGTGAAGCATAACGACATACGGTAAAAAGTGCTCTTTAAGGAATTCAGGATCTAATTTCCAATGAAAAACAAATGGGGTCAAAACCCCGTGTGCTACGCTGCTGATTGGAAATAACTCCGTAATACCCTGAATGATCGCAAAAATGAGTGTTTGAATAATGTCCAAAATCATATCCAACCTTTCCATGTTATTATTACTACACAATCTTATCATTCATTATATATCTATAACATTAAAAGATTGTAAAGAGGAATGCCCTTCAAAACTTCCACCTATAACCTCAAGCTTACCATTTTCAATCACCGCTTTATTTAATACAGGTGAAATCCTTTGCTCTTCATAAATACATATGAATGATGTATCTACCCCAAGAGAAGCTTGAGAAAATACTGTGCGAATTGCATTAGAAAAAGCCGGTTTCCTATCCCATTACCCAAAGTGTGGTAGTGGGGTTCAACTCATCTATCCTGTTAAAAATTCTCTTTTAATATGTTGGACTTGAACCAATTGTTTCTCAGATAAACTATGCAAGGTGCTCATAAAATCTGAAACAGCGGAATCGACTACCAAGGACATTTCCGCCTATACTGTGCAGGACCATATTAAATCCATTTTTGTCAAGACGGGAGTAACAAGCCGCAGGGAGCTCGTCTGGCGATTGCGGTGAATTCGTCACCGCCATTGTTTTGGAGATCTGGATTCGTCTAAAGTTCTTTAGAAAATAAAAGGCTTAGCAAAAATTCGCTAAGCCTCTCTCATTTATTAAATTGTTACTCAATTAATCAAAGATATAGATCTGTCTTGGTAGATGATAATATAATCTTTTTAGAAGCAGGTTGGGTGCACTCAAACATCTTAGCAGTGTCAATCGTCTCTGCAATTGTTCCTTTATCGATAATCGCCACACAATCGGAAAGAACGTTTACAGCCATGACATCGTGTGAGATAAAGAGATAAGAAAGGCCTATTTTTTCCTTTAATTCCTTTAGGTGAAACAAAATTTGCTTCTGTACAACCATATCTAAACTGCTGACTGGTTCATCAAGCACAATCAATTTCGGCTTTAGTGCAATCGCTCGAGCTATATTTACCCGCTGTAGTTGTCCTCCGCTCATCTGATTCGGGGTCTTATGCATATCACCGGCAATAAGACCTACTGTTTCCAACAATCCGAAAATAATGCGTTTTTCTTCTTTTGCAGACAACCGCTCATAGTTGCGGAGAGGCTCTCCAATAATTTGTTTTACAGTCATGCGTGGATTAACTGCTGAATAACAATCCTGAAAAACAGCCTGCAAATCACGGCGCAATTGTTTTCGCGTTCGACGATCGGTTCGATACAAATCTTCCCCTTGAAACCTTACGCTCCCACTACCTGGAGGGAGAAGCCCTAGAACGATTTTGCCCAGTGTGCTTTTCCCCGCTCCACTTTCTCCCAAAAGACCTAGACACATTCCGGGTTCTACAACGAATGAAACATTGGTAACGCCTGATTCTGCCTTCTTTGCTCGAAACCAGCCAGATGAAGAATACGTTTTGGAGATTTGATCCGCAACCAATAAACTCACTGAACCACCACCTTTTGTCTGCGATAAAGAAGAACCAGTATCAATGTAACGACACCAATAGAAGCCGCTGCTTCTAACATAACCTGATAAGAAAATTCGTCAGCAATCCATCCCATCACAAAAGCTCCCATAGACGTACCCAAATCTGCAGCAGCAATAAACCATCCGATGGCATAACCTCGGACATGCTCTGGAACGACAAAAGAAATGTAGGTCATGAGCGTCGGATACAGCAAAGATAGCGCTAATCCGTTACATATCGCCGCGCCAAGCAGAACAGGCATGGAAAGAGACCCAGCGATTAGCGCGGGAGATACCGTAAAGCAGCCGATGAGGATAACAAGAAGCCATTTCGGAAAAACCCCCGAGGAAGGGATATGTTTACGTCCAAAAAAACGGATGATAATTAACACAGCTGTTTCCGTCAAGAAATAAAGTGGAGCTGAATGCATCCCACGACTTTCCAGATATAATGGTAAAAATGTAGGCGCCACACTGAATACAATGGAAGCCAGCAGCATGATGAGCGAGGGAACGATCAATGTCCTGACAGCCTTCCTTTTTCCCCCATCAGATGAATGAGCTGTACTCGTTTCTTCTTTTTTATGAAAACGATTGTTTAGTTTCCGGAATAAATGAGTTCCCATAAAAATATTACAAAAGCCCAATCCCGCAAAGATCAGAAACATTTCCGTCATCGAAACTTGATTTTTCATATATAAGACCAACGCAGGCACAAAAGTATACGGTAGCATCGATGCCAGAGACAGTAAAGATAGCCCCTGTCCCCGTACCTTGTCGGATAACAAATCAATGATGAGCAGATGGACGGTCATCGAAAAAAACGCCAATATCGCTCCCTGCAAAGCTCTCATGATGGCAAAAGTCCACAAATTTCCGACGGTATAGGTGACAAGCACCACCGCATTTAAAATGAGAGCAATCATAAAAATGTTTTTCGGGCCAAATCGATCCACAATAGAACCTGCCAGTGGACGTAGAAACATGGAGACAAACATGTATGCGCCCATAATGATACCAATTTCCGAGCGTCCAGCACCTAGACTTTGTGAAAAAAACGGCAGGGCAATAAGCAGCATATGATTGACCGCATAAAAGATAAACGCAACCGCGTACAGCCAAATGGCCCGATTAGAAAAAGGGTTTTCTTTTAATGAAGAGTTCAATTCGCTTTCGACTCCTGTTCGTTCCTGATACCAACCGTTAGTCTAGCATCCAATAATAATTTGGTATATTCGTGTTTTGGACTGGCAAATAGTTGATCCACTGGAGCGCTTTCTACGATTTGGCCATGCCTCATGACGGCCACTTCATCGGCTAGTTCGCCGATAACGTTTAAATCATGAGAAACGAGCAAAAGCGCTGTTTTTCCTTGTGTTTTAATGGTTCGAAACGCCTCGATAACATTACGCCGGTTCACATTATCGAGAGCGGTTGTCGGTTCATCGGCAATCAAGAGAGACGGCTTCAGCAATGTGGATAGGGCAATCATCACTCGCTGCAGCATACCGCCGCTCAATTCAAAGGGATATTGTCTAAATACCCTTTCCGGATCAGGCAGATTCATTTGCTTCAAACAATCGATCGCTTTTTCTTTCGCCTGTTTTCGTGACAAGTCTGTATGTGTACGTATGGTTTCAATGAATTGCCTTCCAATAGTCAAGACAGGATTAAAAGCGGTCATCGGATTTTGCAGAATTAACGATAATTCCCGGCCGCGAATCCGACGTATTTGTCCTTCATTCATATCCATCAGTTCACGTCCTTGAAGACGGATGCTGCCATGCACAATGCTCGCAGAACGATGCAGCAGTTGAAGAATCGCCAGACAAGTCATGGATTTTCCACATCCGCTCTCTCCTACAATGCCCAAGACTTTTCCCGCCTCTATTCGAAACGACACATTCCGTACCGCTTGTACCATGCCCCGATCCGTTTGAATTTGTACGTACAATCCATTTACATCAAGTACGGTGTCCCTTCCGTTCATCGCGTTCCTCCTACCTTTTGTTCACTTACTCTTCCAATTTTTCGTATGGATTTCGTTAGTCCTTTCCTTTCACCTAGCGTTTCACCCAATATATTAAGCAACGCCACCATACAAAAAATCATCAGACCAGGCACGATCATCAATCTCGGATGACTGCGTAAGAACGATTTGCCTTCATTAATCATTGCTCCCCATTCAGGCGTTGGGGATTGTACACCAAGCCCGATAAATGACAAGGCAGAAATGTCCATAATCACCCAGCCAATTTCCAACGTCACGACAATGAACAGAGAAGGAAGCAGATTCGGAATGATGTGGCGAAGCATCATACGGAAAGGTGATGTACCACATATCCGAGCAGCCACGATATAATTCTGCTGTTTAAGGTTAGATACGATACCGCGAATGAATCGTGCATAGTAAACGGACTGGACGATGATTAAGGCGAGCGCCATCTGCTTCCATCCCGCTCCCCAAATCGCAATCAAACTAATCGCCAGAATAAGGGCAGGAAACGCGAGAACCGCATCGCATCCCCGCATGATGATACTATCGATCTTTCCTCCTGCATAGCCCGCGAGGCAGCCAATAACAAGTCCGAGTACCACGCAGGAGCATACAATAAGCAGAGCGAGACTCAACGATACTTGCGTTCCATATAACAGACGAGAAAGTATGCAGCGGCCCAACTGATCTGTACCTAACGGAAATTGAGCGGAAGGGCCCTCCAATTTGTGCGATAAATCAACAAGAACCGGATCATTTGGGGCAAGGATCGGAGCAAGAAGCCCGGCTAGCACAATCGCCGATAACAGCAGAACGCAAATGACAATGATCCGTTGACGACCTGCCACCAAAAAAATTTGTCGAATGCTATCCAATGACTACTCCCCCTTTCCCGTCTCTTGCGTCAAACGCGGATCTAAATAGGCTTGGATCACATCTGCCGCCAAATTCCCCAATACAAATACCACGACCGTGATAAAAATAAAACTTTGAATAACCGGGTAATCCCGGTGATAGACCGACTCGAGAAAAAAAACGCCGATCCCTGGCATGGAAAAAATTTGTTCCACGATTACCGTGCCCGCAAACAGTTTCCCTAAATTCATGCCCGCGGCGGTAACAACCGGACGTATAGCATGGCGAAGCACATGACGCCCCACTACAGTGAATGTTCCAATTCCTCTCGCTCTGGCATACAAAACAAACGGCTCATCCAGGCTTTCCAGCAAACCCGTCCTCAATAACCGGGAATACGTGGCGATCAACGCAAACGCCAGTGTGACAGAGGGAAGAACAAAATGCAGCCAAGAGTCGGCCCCTTGCAGCGGAAACCAATTCAGCTTCACCGATAGAAAATAAATCAACAAGTAGGCAAGCCAAAACTGCGGTACAGATGCCCCAAGAAAAGCTAATAATCGGCAGACATGATCAATGAGATGGTTTTTGCGAAGCGCAGCCGCAATACCAAGCGGAATACTGATGATAATGGCAATGGCCAGACTTAGCAAAGCCAATGTGGCTGTCACAGGGAGTCTAGCAACTAGCTCACGAGAAACTGACAATTTGCTAAAAAAGGAGGTACCGAAGTCCAATCGACATAGTTGCCATAACCAGTGTCCATATTGCGGCCAAAAAGGCCGATCCAGTCCTAATTGAGCACGTACAGCGTTTATCGTTTGTTCCGTTGGAATGATATTAGAGACAGACAAATACGCTTTTGCAGGGTCTACCGGTGTCAGACGTAAAAGCAAAAAGGAAACGAATGTAGCCCCCAAAAGAACGGGGGCCATAATGGCGAATCTTTTCAATATATAAAACAACATTTGCATCATAGTAACACCTTGTTTTATTTTTGAATATCCAACATGCTAAATGGCGTTTCATCACGGTGAGCTGGGAACTTCAAGCCCTTCACATATTTCGGATACACCGCAATATTGGTCAAATAGGAAATCGGCAAATATACGGCCTGCTCATGCAGTGTTGTAAATATAGAGGTGTACAGCTTCTGCCGTTCTTTTTCATCGACCGTCAGCAGAACATCTTTCATCTGTTGATGAAGCTTGTCTTTCATCGGAAGTCCCTGCTGCGATTCGAAAATGCCGTAACCTTTCTCGTAGTTTGTCGATACAAACGAATGGGGGTCATATGGCGCTCCATATGTATTCCAGAAAAGTAAATCAAAATCCGCACTTTCCATCCGTTTGTTGCGAAGTTCTCTTTCCACCCCAGTTGTTTTGAGTGAAACACCGATTTGTTTTAAATCGGATTGAATTGCAGCCGCCATTGGCTTTTCAATCTGATCTGGTCCCATGTAAACTAGTTCGATTTCAAGTGGTTTTCCGTTTTTCTCGCGAACTGTCTTCCCAGCCGGAAGTGTCCATCCTGCTTTATCCAATAAAGCTTTTGCCTCTTCTACATTATAATCGTATGGCTTCAGACCAACATTCGCATAAGGAAAGTTACTGGATATAATTGTATCAGCAACTTTCTCGACGCCATTGGTCACCCCGTCCACCAACGCTCTCTTATTCACAGCATGCTGCAGAGCCAGACGAACATTCAAATCGGCAAATGGCCCCTTCGCCGTGTTAACAATTAGCGCGCGACTAGCCACAGGATTGGATACAGAAGTTTCAAATTTACCGGAATCTCTCAGATTCACAAACGAATCCAGACTAATGACACCCTCACCATATATCAGATCAATATCGCCCTTCTCCAAAGCAAGCACTCTAGCCTCTCCGTCCGGAATTACTTTAACGACGAGCTTGTTGATTTTTGGCTTTGTTCCCCAATAATTTTCATTTCGGGTAAACACAGCGATTTTGTCTTTTTTATATTCTGACAGCACCCATGGTCCGGTAGTAATTGGCTTTTTGATGCCCTTGGCCGTATCTCCGTCGGCCGGGAAGCCCGCAGCTCCCAGGAAACGCAGAGGGCGTACAACCGCAAATTCTTGAAGTGCCGGGTAATAACGGTTTTTCAACGTTACTTTAAACGTATGAGCATCGACCACTTCCGTCTTGTCGATCTGGCTGATCAATCCAAGCCAACTATGCATGTTTCGGTTGGCAAGAATGGTGTGAAAGTTTTTCTGCACGACATTAGCATCAAAATCAGAGCCATCTGTAAATTTCACATTTTTCCGTAAATGAAAGGTATAAACCTTACCATCTTGCGAAATATCCCATGACTCCGCCAAACGAGGCACCAGTTTCCCGCCTTCTCCATAGTCAATAAGAGGCTCATAATACATCCCTTGGGCAAAAAATTCATTCGGTGTATATTCATGCGGGTTTAGCGGCCCGATATCTTTTGGCCAGGAGATGGTCAAAGTCTTTTCTGTAGAAGCTGGTGTTTGTCCTTCTGACTTCACTGATGATTCTGTATTTTTATTCAAGTCAGTCTTGCATCCTGCAAGGATAACAGGTAAGAGAAGTACAAAAATAAATGAAATATACAGTCCTTTAAATTTGCGAAACATAATCGTTTGGCCCCCTAATTATCTCAACATGTTGCTTTCTTTTTCTACTTTATTCTCTTCCTACAACGGTCTGACAATAAATCAGAAGCATGCATAGAACCAATAGAGCGCATCTGTTGAGCTTCTTTTCACAGTGTTTCCTATAGACTCCGCCTCTTTAGTCTTCATCTCCTCTCCATCATTTTCTATATGATAACGATTATCATGATCGATGATCATTCTATTATATATACCTTAAAAAGACAACTATTATTTTAAAAACTTAATTCGTAATTGTTAAATAATAATAAATGCTGACTAAATCCTTTTAATAAGAACTTCCCATACTCACGATGAAATATGTAATTGAGATAAGAAAATTAATACATTGCATTGACAAAACATATAGGTCAGGATAAAATTTACCTGGTTATATCTTGATAAGAATTATCAATATCATTTTCATATTGGAGGAGAACTCATTGGTGAAGAAAATATTTAATCTCAAAACAATACTTATATCTGTTGCCTTGCTTATATTAATAGGTGTCTTACTATGGCAAGGAATTTTCTATCACGGAAGTCCTGACCCTACTGCCAAAGGTTTAACGCCTGGCGCTGCTGTGTTAAATACAGCGATTTTGGTCTTTCGTGAAGGGTTAGAAGCTATTTTAGTATTAGCTGCCATTATCTCCGGTTTAGTTCGTAAGAAACAAGATAACTATTGGAAGCCGATCTCTGCGGGAGCAGGAGTATCTTTCTTAGCTGTAATTGCTACTTGGTTTATTGTAGTAGCCATTATTTCCTCTGTGAATGCATCAGAGCTCAATATTCAAGCTGCAACAGGAACTCTAGCTGTAGTCGTTCTATTAATTATTATGAACTGGTTTTTTCACAAGATTTACTGGCAAGGTTGGATTAACCTTCATAATCGAAAAAAGAAAAAGTTAATGGAAAATCAAAACGAGAATATCCAGAACAGCACATTCTGGTCCCTTTTTGTACTGGGTCTTACATCCATTTATCGTGAAGGGTTTGAAATCGTTCTTTTTCTTCAAGATCTACGATTAAAAGTTGGTTCTGGTGTTGTATTACAAGGAGCATTGATCGGGTTAGCTTTAACACTCATCGTGGGCGTTCTTACCTTTTTAGCTCAACGCCGTCTTCCTTATAAGAAAATGTTAGTATTTACAGGCGTTCTCTTAGTGGTTGTTTTAGCTGTAATGGTGGGAGAAACCGTACAAGAGATGCAATTAGCAGGATGGATTAGCACGACTACGATTAATATTTATATCCCTGATTGGATGGGTGTTTGGTTCTGCTTATTCCCAACAGTAGAAACGTTATCATCTCAAGTTTTAGCTGTTATCTATGTATTGGGTTCTTATTTTGCTGCCCAGTACGTAACAAAACGGAAAGCAAATAAACAACTGAGTCAAACAGCTTAATTCGAACAAAAAAGCAAACGGTTATGTTAATTAATTCTATTAATGTAAACTAACGAATTAGCAGACTAATGGATTGGTGTGCTTTTTCCATCGAATGACTTACTATCCTACAGATGAAATAGACTCTCGTTTCTTCCCATCTATATATTCAACAATGTGTAGGGGTTGCTCACAGAACGCTCTAATTTTTCACATAGAAAAAGCCGATTTCCATGTACGCTAAGGAAAATCGGCTTTTCTTTACATTCGTTTTGATTTAGATTAGAAGGCCCGTGTAGTTTCTAACTATTCTACTGCACTTATATATTGGTACAGGCTCTCCTCAACAACTTGAGCTACAAGTGCGATAAAATCATCGATGTTATTTTCCACACTCGCTTTTTCAAGTGCTTGATAATAAGCGATTCGTTTTTCAGGATCAGCCTTAATAATCGTCGGAGGATATCGATACGACATTAAAATAAAATTCATAAGCAAACGCGCCGTTCGTCCATTTCCATCGGCAAAAGGATGAACGTATGCAAACTTGAAATGAAGCCGAGTTGCCAGTTCAACCGGATGCAGCCTGTCCTTTTGTTCGTAATACCAGGATACAAGTTCCTGCATATCTTCGGGTACCTTCAAGAAATGGGGAGGAAGGTGCTGACTACCAGAAATTCGCACATTAATTTTTCTATACTGGCCTGCGTTTTGATTATCAATGCCTTTTAGCACTAAATAATGAATATCTTTTAGTACCCGTTCATCCAATTCTGTCTGTTTGGTTGCCAATGTTTTTACATACTCGATCGCTTCTGCATGGTTGATCACTTCAAAATGCTCGCGAAGCTTTTTGCCACCAATCGTAAGGCCTTCCTCTAACACGATTTTTGTTTCGACTAACGACAGCGTATTGCCTTCAATCGCGTTGGAATGATACGTCCACTCTACGCGATATACATCTTCTAGGTTTCGTACAGCTTCCGACGGCAGTGGACGCAGCGAGTCTAACTTGCTTTTTAGTACATCAATATGTGAAAAGTCCATCGTTATCTCCCCCATTCATATGAAACAGAAAGTCGGTTCAGCAATATTTGCGCATAATTGTTTCGACCGGCCCTCGCTTCAGCCACTTTCTCCATATATGCGAGAAGATAATCGCCAATACGAAGAAACAGCAGCTGTACGCGAGTGCAAATGATATTTGCCCGTTCTCCAGGTAGTTGACCGCTTCAAGAACGCCCAATCCGATGATGATATGTCCGATATAATGGGATAACGAGAGCTGACCAGTATGGATGATCGCCTTCGTCAGACCGGACTTCTCCCACTTGTCCACGATATACAAACTTAGGGCAATGACGAAAAGGGCGAAACATATGCCGGACAAAACATATAGCATGCCGGGCGGCATCGGCTTAGTCCCGAATAGGTAATGAGTCGCTTCCTTGTCCAGTATCGATGACGTCCCTCGGATTAGAGCATAGGAAATTGTCTCAAATACAGTCGTCCCGATTGCACCGAACAGCAGAAGTTTCATCCGATTTTCCCTGTTTAACCATCGCTTGCGGCCGATCCACAATCCAATCAAGAAAAAGCACAGCCAGGGGAAAATCGGGTGAAAACCGTTGAACAGGAGATTACGCACGAATCCGTCGATCGTCCAGAAGCCCGAATATTCATGGAATGTGGCATTCCATCCTTTGCTGTAGTCGAACAAGAGCAGAAACAGCTGCGACAAAATCAGCACGACTCCGAACAAAACGATGAGCAACCGATCCGCAACAGTAAGCAATGCGGCCGCAACGAGCATAAACACGGCGTAATAATGCAAAATATCCGCATTCCAGCCGAATAGCAGCAGCATGAGCCCGGCCAAGAATAGAAATACCGCTCTTCGGTACAAGCTGTTCCGACTTTGCCGTAGCGCGTCCCGTTCCATCGAGCTTCTCGCCTTGGCGGTCATGAGCGATACACCGATACCGGCCAGCACCACGAACAAGGCGGACGCTCTCCCTTCGAACAGGCCGGCGATCGCTTGCAGCCATTCAGCGCCGCCGCTTTGCGCTTGCATTGCCAACTTGTAGTTTACAATAATCATACCGAAGATCGCCCATGCTCTCGCGTAGTCAAGAGCCGTGATACGTTGTGTTTGTGTCAATTGATTCATCCTCTATTCACCCCTAACGATAGATTTAACCGTTTTAGCCCAAATCTTGTCATAGCGACATTGAAAGCCATAGGTCATAAAATTATCTATGCCGTCGATAATCATCGTCAGCATTTGGGCATGAGCCAGCGTATCCCCGTCCTTGACTACCCTGAGCGAAACGCCGTGCCGCAGCAGCTCGTGGAATCCCGTTGTGAATCCGTCCAAACTTTCAATCAGCTTCTGCATATACTTCGGATTCCGATAGCCCAGCGCTTGATATTGATGCATGATGCGTGAATAATACTCGTCTTCCGTCTGGCTTTGAATGATGCTTAGCCCGTCTACAATGAGCTTTTCCTCGAAATTGTCCTTCGAATATTGCTCGATGCTGAAGAAGTTGGCAAATGTGATGCTTTTGCAAATTTCATCAAAAAGCACATCGATGATCGCTTCTTTCGATTTAAAGTGATAATACAGTGCGGGCTTTGAGATACCGATCTCCTTGGCGATTATCGCCATACTCGTTTTGTCAAAACCATGCTCGGCGAACAGGCGGTAAGCCGTCTCCAATATGGCTTCGTACGTCGTCGACGTCGTTGATGTTTTCATGCTATAGCCTCTCTCCTCTAATTTACTTAACGGTCGGTAAGTAAACTATAATCAGTTTCCAATATTTTTGCAATAGGTGTCCAGAGCGGTAGATGCATGTCCACCTTGTAAATGAGGCTGGACAACTTCGCTGACTCTGTTTTACATCGTAACCGCATATTGGAAGACAAAAGAGCCGAAACAGAAACAAGTTGCCCTCGGTAGCCTATCTTTGACGAATCTAAAAAAATTATTCAGTAATACCCCCATAAAACCTCCTGCTCCAACGAATTTATTTAACGTCAAACAAAATACTACATTTTTGGAGAGCGAGGAATTTTCATGAAAAAACTAGCGATTGCTTTAACAACTGCGGCACTTATTTCCAGTATAAGTACTACTGCAGCCTTTGCAGACGAACATCATGATAATGGGCAACATCATGATAGTGGGCAACATAATGATAATGGGGAACATAATGATAACGGGAAACACAAAGGCTGGTATAAAGACGAAGTAGACTTCTCTGATTTAGATGATTTCGATTGGGCGAAAACGGCGGTTACGAGTCTTGCTAAGAAGGGTATTATTCAAGGAGTTGACAAGCATCACTTTAATCCAGGTGGCAGTCTCACTCGTGCTGAGTTTTCTACTCTGATGAGCCAATATTTCGCATTGAAGCCTGCTAACCCTAATCAAGAAGATTATGTTGATGTACATAAAAATGATTGGTTTTTCTCTCAGGTAGAAGCAACAAAGGATTACATGACGAAATGGACAACCTCTAACGGCAGCTATGCGTTTATGCCAAATAAAACAATGAATCGTATGGATACAGCCGTAAGCCTGGTTGAAATTCTCGTCCATCAAGGGTCCTTACAGTTAGTGTCTCAAGCAGAAGCGGATCAAATTTTAAGCCAATATGCTGATGCGTCTTCAATTCCGAGCAGCCTGCGTATTCACGTGGCTACGGCCATCAAGGCTCAGGTAATGAAGGGAGTCGGTTCTCATAAATTTAATCCACTTGGAACATTGAACCGTGCACAAGCTGCGCAACTTCTGTATAATTTGCAGATTCAAGTAGAAGTTCCACCAGCAGGTACTGGTTCCAAAGAGGAATCAACAGAGATTCCGCCAAATGCCGGATCCAATAACGGAAGTGCGCAGGGCACAAATCCAGCAGCGAATTCCATCCTTGGAGTAGGCATTACCAACACCTCTACAGATGCTAATGGCAATATTCATCTGAATGTACATGTGACAACAACAGGTGTGAATACCAATACAGCTGTCGGTGTAGAATTGGTGAATCAAAATGGTGATTCCTTAAACCCTGCTGTAGTTCAATCAGGAACCATCAATAATAACGATGCAACTGTTGATCTCGCTCTACCAGCAGGATTAAGCAAAGGTACGTATAAATTAAAGGTTACAGTTGGTTCTGCTGTTAACCAGGACACTTCCTACACTAAACAGTAAGGATAACAAAATCTTACGGAAATAGAGAGAACCCCATTACCCAAAGTGTGGTAGTGGGGTTCAACTTACCTATCCTGTTAAAACTTGCTTATTCTCCTCTAAAGCCCGATATAATACTGTTTTTGATAAAAATGTTGAATCTATAAGGTGTTTCAGTTTATTATATAGTATATTGAATTTTTCCCTTTAATCATTTAAAACGTAAGTTCAAAAATCAATAGTATAACCTCATAGATATGGTATGAGGGTCTCTACCAGGAACCGTAAAATCCTGATTACAAAAAGTGTATTTTTACATTATTTGTAATCAGGATTTTTTTATTTTTAAATAGTAGGCGTTTTCTATATCAAACGCTCAAATAATCATATGGCATTAAGGAAGAGAAAATGAGAATAGGAAATTGATGATGATATGTTAGCGTATGAAATGGAAATACTACTGAATACGCGTGAAAGATGTAGAAGAAAACTTGCTAAAGGAGCGATTTCATGAATATGTGTGATTCGATACTCAAAAAAAGAATTTTAGTAGCTGGAAAAGTTATTCCTGCTGATATGGTTGTTAAGCAAGGTAAAATTTTAAATGTTTTCACAGGAGAGTTTATGGAAGGTGATATTGCAATTGTTGATGGAATCATTGCAGGAATCGGCTCTTATGAAGGCGATGAAATCATTGATGCACAAGGTAAAATCATCGTTCCAGGATTTATTGACGCCCATGTCCATATTGAAAGCGCAATGCTGACTCCTCAAGAATTTGCAAAAGTTGTTCTTCAACATGGCGTAACTACTGTCATGACTGATCCCCATGAGATCGCAAACGTGGCAGGTGCAGATGGAATTCGATATATGATCGATAGCGCTAAGGATCTGCCTTTAGATATATTTGTAATGCTGCCTTCTTGTGTTCCAGCAACTCCGTTCGAAACCAATGGTGCAAAGTTAGATGAGGAACAATTACTTCCCTTCATGTCTGACCCAAAAGTTTTGGGACTTGCTGAAGTCATGGATTTTCCCGCTGTATTATCTGGGGATAAGGTTATGCTAGATAAAATTCGTATGACCCAATCACATGGTGGCGTAATTGATGGTCATGCAGCTGGGCTTAAAAGAGAAGACTTAAACATCTACATGGCGGCAGGTATTCGGACCGACCATGAAAGTATAAATAGTAAAGAAGCAAAAGACCGTTTAGATCTTGGCATGTATCTGATGATTAGGGAAGGAACTGTAGCAAAAGACTTAGAAGCGTTACTGCCTGTTATTACACAACAAAATTCAAGACGATGCTTATTTGTTACAGATGATAAGCTCGTAGACGATTTGCTTGAAGAAGGAAGTGTAGATCATATCGTAAGACAGGCTATTCAGAAGGGGTTAGACCCTATCATTGCGATTCAAATGGTGACTTTGAATGCAGCAGAGTGTTTTGGCCTTCGTAATATAGGAGCTGTTGCACCTGGGTATCAGGCAGATTTTCTTCTTCTTGATGATTTGAATACCATATCCATTCAGCAGGTTTATAAAAAAGGCACGTGTATCGTCGATAACGGAAGAATTGTGGAAGAATCCTTTCCGAAAATGCAAACTACTCAAGATTTATCACATGTACTACCTAAAATGAATCCGAAAGAAGTGAAATTGGAAGATTTAGAAATCCCTTTGTCTTCGGATGTTTGTAATGTGATTGAAATCATTCCTAATAGTTTAGTTACCTACCATCGAAAAGAAAAAGTAAACGTGCAGAATCGACTTTTTTGTTCTTCTACTGAAAAAGATCAGTTGAAATTAGCTGTAATCGAAAGGCATAAAGCTACAGGAAATGTTGGAGTAGGAATTGTAAAAGGATTTCAGTTAAAAAAAGGGGCAATCGCTAGTACAGTAGGCCATGATTCTCATAACATTGTAGTCATAGGAACGTCTGATGAAGAAATGCTTCTTGCAATTGAACAAGTAATCAAGACAAATGGAGGGTTAGCCGTTGTTGAGGGAAAAGAAGTTTTGGCTTCCTTATCACTTCCCGTTGCAGGATTAATGTCGGAAGAAAAGTACGAGACCGTCTATCAATCGCTGAAAAAATTAAATGAAGCTCTTTCGATAATTGGTTCGCCAAAAACATTTAATCCTTTTTTGACGTTATCGTTTTTGACACTCCCTGTCATACCTCAACTTAAATTAACAGATAAAGGATTATTTCAATTTTCTTCTTTTTCCCACATAAACGTCCAGGTTGATTAATCATTCTCTGCGTTCACTAAGGATATAAAAATAGCCCTGAATTTTCTAGTTAGTGTAGAAAATTCAGGGTTTTTACTTCTGAAAAATATATTAGCTAAGTCCACTCATCACGAAAGTTCATTTATTTGTTTCGTAAGTTCTTTAAATTTCTTGTCGAGTTCTGTGTACGCTTTATCATTTGGAGTCATAAAGCTAAGCTTTCCTAAAACTTCTTGTCTTTCTGTTTCAAGTATTAAACGTAATTCATCCAGATTAGCTCTTTTTGGGGATAATTCATTCAATTGCTTTTGTATGCTATGATTCGAAATAACAAGTTTGCTGTTTGTCGTTTTTTCGAGAAAATAGCGATCATGCGAAACAACGATTAGCGTTCCATTATACTGTGCTAAAGTATCTTCAAGTTGTTCACGTGAAGGTAAGTCAAGATGATTCGTCGGCTCATCTAAAATAAGCACATCTTTTCCCTCTACTATATGTTCCATTAACTTACACTTTACACGTTCACCCATACTCATATTCCTAATGGGTTCTGTCCAATGAGATGTCATAAATCCCAAATGCTTCATTAAAGTTTGGACTTTCCCTCTCGCCTCGAAAGTTTTTTTATAAAATAGCTGCTCAGGTGTTTGTTCAAGTGGTAAATCAAATACTTCTTGCGTTAAATAGCCAATTTTTGCAGATGGTGAAATCCATACATCGCCTTTAGCCGTTTCCTGCCCAACAATTACCTTCAATAATGTCGTCTTTCCACTACCATTTGGACCTATTATCGCAACCTTCTCACCATGCTGAATCGTAAAATTGACGTTTTTAAATAGTGTTCGTCCGGCAAAACTCTTTGTTACATTCTTAACTTCTAAAAACCGTTTTCCTACCTTGTGCTTTGCTTTCATTGAAAAATGTACAGTATACTCTGTCTCAACAGGTTCAGCTTTTGCTTTTTCAAGCTCTTTTTCAAGACGCTTTTGTTTTGATTTTACTTGTGCATCCATACGCTTTGCTTTTACACGATAGTATTCTTTAGGGAATTCCTGTTTTGTTGATTGTGCATGAGCTTTTTTCGACCAAGAAGTGAGCTCATTCATTTGATCTTCAATTCGTTCAATCATTTTTTGCTGTTTTTCATATTCACGTTGCTGGGTAAGTCTTTTCTGTTTGCGAAACTCCATATAGCTAGAATAATTTCCTTTGTGTTCAATAAGCTTTTTACCTTCAATCGACCATATTTTTGTTGCAACAGTATCTAAAAAATAACGATCGTGTGAAACAAGAATAATGGTACCTTTATAATTCTTAATCTGTTTAGTCAGGAATTCTAAGCTTTGAGCATCGAGATGATTTGTCGGTTCATCTAATAGCAAAAGGTCTGCATCTTTTGAAAAACCTTTTGCAAGTCGTGCTTTTAGTTTTTCTCCGCCACTTAATTGTAGAAAATCATGGGTTGGTACATGCCATTTCTCTAGTAATTTGACTTCAAAAGGGGTCTTATCTTCGAAAAAATACGACTCGGTTTCTTGTTCAACCATAAAAATTTCCAAGCCTTGTTGCAGCCATTGTATTTGTCCTTGTGACGGCACTACGTCATTGTTAAGTAATTGCAACAATGTAGATTTACCGGCACCATTTTTGCCAATAACACCGATGATATCCCCTTGTTGAACACTAGCATGTACATCTTCAAAAATGGTAAAGTCCATTACTTCATAGCTAATATTGGATAATTTTAAAATTTCTTTCATATAATCTATCCCTCTCTTCAAAGGGAGAATAAAAAAAATCCTCCCCGTTCATTTGGAAGGATTAGCCGTACCTTTACATGATGAAATAAGCTATTTTCATTAATAGCTCTACAATTTATAGAAAATGGGCAGACTAATCCTATTTTGTATGATTTGAAATATGTGATTTCAAATTTTAAAAATAAGATTAGTTAATCATCGTCCACCCATCACTCCTTCTGCTATTATTAAAATCAGTATATCACAAACTCGTCTGTAAAAACAAAAGTAAGTAACCATGTAAGTCGCTTCTTGGTCTATTCTCTAACAAGTTTTTAATCATGCCTTTTTAATCCAGTTCGCAACAATAAATCCTGCTCCTTCTTCTTGTCCATGATAAGAACGCTGCCTTTCAAGATCATAAGCTTGTTCTTTCGTTACAAATTCATCAGGGGCGATATATAATCCGAATTGAATAACAGACGGCTCTTCTGTGTATAGTTCTTTTATCTCCTGCACAGTAAAAAAGTGAGCACCGGAAAACACGCTGTTCGTTTTGTCTTTCCCCTGCTTTTCATACAGGGAAGCCCACTCACTCTGTTTGCCAATCATCCCTACTGTAAGTCGTCCTCCTGGTTTTACCACTCTCATTGCTTCAGCCAGCACATCTTTTGGAGAATCAACAAACTCAAGAACGAGATTAGATAGAACAAGATCAAATGTATGGTCAGCAAATGGAAGGTGGTGAATGTCTCCTTCCAGGAAGTTAATAACTTGCCGAGATTCCTCAGCTTTCTCCCTTGCTTTTTTTAACATAGCTGTAGAAATATCAACACCTGTCACGTTTACTCCCTGTGAGGCAAGTAGCAGAGAATAAATTCCGGTACCACAACCCATATCAAGCGCCTTTTCCCCGGATTTAGGTTTGGATACTCCCATCATCATTTGTTTTTCGATAGCATCAACAAAAGAGCCGAGCGGAGTAGCACACCACTCATCGTATGTTTCGGCAGAATGATCGAATAAAGCCATAATACTTTCCCACCTTTACTTTTTTAGTCATCAGTATGGAACAAATTCTAATCCCCACCACCGCCACCGCTATCTCCTCCACTATCTCCGCCTCCACTGCAATCATAACTGTCATTATGATCATTAGTTAAGATCAAATCGGACATCAGAAACTTTCCACGTGTTTTTATCTTTCATTAAGGTTATATAGCTAGTAGTCATAACACTCTCATTAGCATAATACGGGAAATGTTGAGTGATATAAATTTTTTTCTTATCTTTGGAATAAGATATTTTAGCTTTTTTATCATTTGTCCAGTGAGCAACATAATAGAAGTCAGCACCAGCTTCGTACATATCAAGAATATCTTGTATAGCTTCTGATGTATAATACGGAGCCAGTATTTTCTTAAAAGAGGTCGGATTGGCGGGATCAGCTTTAGCTTGCGCCTTCTCGATCCTTTTTAAATAGTCAATGACTTGCTTCGATGTCATTGTAGTGTCTTTCTTTTGTGTAGTTGATTTAGCTTCTACAGGCAATGTGTTGAACGAAGGTGTGATGGAAATGGTTAACGCAAGTATAGAAACAGAAACAAGCTTTTTAAACATAGCTCTTCCCCTCTCGTTTCATCCCAGTGTGTCGGTCTGCAGCTAGGATTCATATGGTTATTGCCATACAGCGGTACGTATACATGTGTACGCAGTGTGACACCATAAAAGCAGAATTGTAACATGAAGGGAGGCAGCTTGAGTCACGAAATAGGCTCTCAAGCGTGCGATATATGAAAGCAAGCGATTTATTTGTGCAATGTTTAGAAGCGGAAGGCGTGGAATACATTTTTGGCATTCCTGGTGAAGAAAATATCGATCTAATGGATTCTCTCTCTCGCTCCTCCATTCAGTTTGTAATCGCAAGACACGAACAAGGAGCCGCATTTATGGCCGATATGTACGGCCGCCTGACAGGTAAACCCGGTGTCTGCTTGGCTACACTCGGCCCGGGTGCTGCCAACCTGGTCACTGGTGTTGCCAATGCACATTTGGACCGGGTTCCCCTTGTTGCGATTACAGGACAAGCAACTCGAACACGATTGCATAAAGAATCCCATCAAAACATTGATACCGTTAAGATGTTTGAGCCCATTACCAAGTACAGTCAGCAAGTATTACACCCACATATCATTCCAGAGGTGATCCGCAAGTCGTTCCAACTTGCTGTCATGGAAAGCCCCGGCGCTATACATATCCAACTACCAGAAGATGTAGCTCAAAAGGATATTGAGGGACGTCCATTACTAAAATCACATCTCTCCCCTCCACTTGTAAACGAATCGATGATACAGTCAGCTGTTGACATCATTTCTCAAGCGAGTCATCCCGTTATATTAGCAGGAAATGGGGTTATTCGCTCACAAGCATGGAACGAGGTTCGCGCTTTAGTAGATAAGGCCAATCTTCCTTTAGCCAATACATTTATGGCGAAAGGGATTCTGCCTTTCGAACATCCGCGAAACCTTTTTACAGTAGGAGGAAAACCATATTCGCAAAAAGTACTACGACCCCTATCTGAAGCAGATCTAGTCATCGCGATTGGATTCGATCTTGTTGAATATGAGCCAATAACTTGGAACTTTGACCATGCCCGTCGCGTTGTTCATATTCATGAGACACCTGTCGATGTAGATGAGCATTTCCCTACCGTAACAGAGCTCGTTGGCGATTTACGTCATACCCTTACGCTGCTAACACGTTTCATCGAGCAGCAGCCGGAACCTACTCTGCATAATGAAATTCGATCCCATCGCTTAGCAGAAATCACTTCCATTTCACATAACCAGGAGGAACTGCCGCGTCATGTAATGTTGACCCTGTCAGAGAAACTCCCCGAGAACACACTCGTTATATCGGATGTCGGATTACACAAAGTGTGGGTCTCACGATGGTATCAGCCAAAAATGCCGAGTCGAACCATCATTTATAACGGCTTTGCGTCAATGGGAGGCTCTCTGCCAGCAGGTATTGCAAGTAAACTGGTCGAACCTCATTCCCCAGTCGTTGTCGTCTCTGGAGATGGCGGTTTTCTAATGAATGTACAGGAGCTCGAAACAGCGAAACGACTGGGTGCTGCATTCACCATTATTGTTTTCACCGATAAAACATACAGCCTTATTCAAAAGAAACAGCATGATGCCAATTTGGCTATAACAGGGATCTCTTTTACCAACCCAGACTTTCAATTGCTTGCAAAAAGCTTTGATATTGAATATTACAGAGCTGAAGCACCGGAATCATTCGATGATTGTTTACAATCTGCCATCAATAGCAACAAGTTAAACCTCATTGAAGTTGTGCTTTAAGAGGTATACATGGGAGGATGTATATGAAACAAACACAATTGTGGATTGGGGATACGTGGATTCCCGGAGCAAGCACCGTTACCCTGCATAGTCCTTATACTGGAGATCCGATTGCAGAAATCGGCTATGCATCCGTCGAACAAGCAGAACAAGCTATTGAAGTGGCCGCGGCTGCGTTTAAATCCTTTTATAAGGTACCCGCATATACCCGTGCGGAAATTTTACGGAAAGTTGCGAGTGCGATGGAAAAACGACACGAGGAACTGGCCCGGCTCATAGCTAAAGAATCCGCAAAACCGATTCAAGCAGCACGCGGTGAAATTGATCGGACTATTCAAACGTATTTGTTTGCAGCAGAAGCAGCACGCGACAACAGGGGCGAAACCATTCCGATGGATGCTGCCCCACATGGCGAAAATCATCTCGCCTATACACAGCGTAAACCACTTGGTGTTGTTACCGCCATTACACCGTTCAACTTCCCGATGAATTTAGTCGCACATAAAGTAGGGCCAGCCATAGCCGCCGGAAACACAATTGTCCTAAAACCAGCCGAACAAACTCCGTTATCCTCACTTATCTTAGCTGAACTATTTCAGCAATCGGGTTTGCCTGCTGGTGTACTAAACATTATCCCTGGCTCCGGTGCCGAACTAGGTGAAATACTGACCACACATCCAAAAGTAGCTTTTATCACCTTTACAGGTAGTCCACGGGTCGGAAAATTAATTCGTGCTCAAGCAGGTTTACGCAGAGTTACACTCGAACTCGGTTCAAACTCGCCGCTACTCATCGATGAAGGGTTTTCTCCTGATGAATTAGAAAAAATTGCGGACGAAACAACAAACGGTTCATTTAATTACGATGGACAAGTTTGTATCTCGATTCAACGGGTTTATGTACACAAAAATATATACGATGGTTTTGTGGAACGCATGGTACAGCGGGCAGAAAAACTAAAGATTGGCGATCCGCTCGCAGAAGATACAAATATATCCGCTCTTATCAATACCGCAGCCGCAGATCGACTCAAAAAATGGGTAGAGCATGCTGTCTCAAAAGGCGCCGTCGTTCAAACAGGGGGCACCTTTGAAGGTAATGTAATGGCGCCAACGATCCTTACCAACGTATCTCCAGATGCAGAATTAAATACGGAGGAAGCCTTTGGTCCAATTATAACGATTACACCGTTCGAGACCTGGTCAGAAGCGATCGACATGGCTAACCGTTCAAAATTCGGCTTGAACTCCGGTGCATTTACGAAAGATATTGAGCGTGCACTCCAGGCAGCAGAAAAATTGGAATCCGGTGGTGTTTTAATTAATCAAATTCCGACTTTCCGCGTTGATCAAATGCCGTATGGCGGGGTTAAAGAGAGCGGTAGCGGTCGTGAAGGAATCCGCTACGCAATGGAAGAAATGATGGATATTAAACTCGTCGTACTACGTATGAATGTATACCAACCATAAAATAAAGATACAAAAAGCGATCCCTTCTTTTTTGGAAAGGATCGCTTTTTTCTCAGCAGATTAGAAAGCTTTAAGATATGACTGATAAATATCCTCTAATGGGTAAACAGTTCCTTTATCGTCCTTAAACACAATATGCTTCCGCTCAAATTGAACAGGTGAGTCAATTCCTGCAGCAGCCGCTAATCGAAAAAGGCCTTCGCGCATCGTTATTACATAATTAACAACGCGATATTTCTTCTCATCGATGACTAGCGCCTTCTGAAGATGTGGGTTAGTTGTGGCAACACCAACCGGACAGGCGTTAGAATGACATTTAAGGGCCTGGATACAACCTACTGTAATCATGAAACCACGTGCAATATTCACCAAATCCGCGCCCATGGCAAGTGCAATGGCAACACGATCAGGAGTAAACAGCTTCCCTGAGGCAATTACTTTCACACGATCACGTACACCGTGCTTGTGCAAGGCGGCATCAAGAATAGGTAAAGCTGATTTAATCGGCAAGCCTACACTGTCTGCCAGTTCCTGATAGGTGGCACCCGTCCCCCCTTCTCCACCGTCTACTGTAATAAAATCAGGACCCTTTCCTGACTGTTTTATATACATTGCCAACTCATCTGCCTCATCATAGCTCCCAATTACCACTTTGATACCAACCGGCTTTCCTGTAGTGTCACGAATACGCTCAATAAAATCAAACATCGTTGGTAAATCCCCGAATTGATGAAAACGGTTGGGGCTATCGATTGGTTTGTAAGGTTTAACCCTACGAATCTCAGCAATTTCCGGTGTCACCTTCTCCCCATCTACATGGCCACCGCGTATTTTTGCTCCTTGAGCTAACTTAAGTTCAAAAGCTTTAATTTGCGGAATTTCACTTTTTTTCTTCAGCTCTTCCCAATCGAAATTTCCGTCTTCATCTCTGACCCCGAAAATTCCCGGGCCGATTTGCATAATAATATCAGCCCCACCTGTTAAGTGATACTTGGAAAGCCCACCCTCTCCGGTATTCATCCAGGTACCTTTTACAATCCCTAGTCCTTCCGATAGTGCAGTGATCGCATTGCTTCCTAAAGCTCCGAAGCTCATGGCTGACATACCAATAAGTCCTTTAACCACAAAAGGATTTCTTGTCTTCTCCCCGATCACAACTGCGTCTTCCTCTTTTAGCAAATAGGTAAGTGTCTCTTCATCTACAAGTTCTTCTTTTCGCTGTGCAAATAAACGTTCCTTATGCAGCAGATATTTTCTTGTTTTCACCTTTGTCTCCCGGTCCATGTTTAATTCTTCCATTTGCTTTGGAAACATAGAATTTCGGATATAGTAACCGGATTGCTCAAAATCACGTTTAGAACCGAATCCGATAACATCCCGCTTATACTTGGCGCTTCTAACAATATGCTGATAATCATCACGGGAAAAAGGCTTGCCTTCTGTATCATTATCGAAAAAATATTGACGCATTTCTGGCCCGATATTCTCGAGAAAATATCGCATGCGACCAAGCACCGGGTAATTCCGTAACACAGGGTGCCTCTTTTGCCTTTTATCGATTAAAAACATGTAGATGAAAACAAAAGTAACAAGTAAAAGCAACATAACAACCACAACAAACTCAATGATGGTCAAATAGTTCGCTATATTCATCTTTTCTCTCCTCAGAGCTTTTGTATTGGATTATTATTCCACCAAGTATAGGTTTTTATCCAACATTATCCTTTCGTCTTTATGTTTACGAAAATAAATCGGAATAAAAAGTAAAAAACCTATCCGTGGTTTTGTGTAATACAATCACGGATAGGTTTTTTAGACATTTTTGTATTCATACTTTCATGATAAAATCAAGGCATAGAAACTATTCAAGGGCAACAAGCACTTCTTGACCAAAATAAAAAACCTTAGTTAGATTTCCCCTATCAATTTTTCACTTACAAGCAGGAACTACATACTTACCAAACAAGTCTAAAGATGAAAGCACTTTATGATGTTCTAATCCACCAAAATTCATTACTGCCATAAAGTTCGTAACACCTATTTCACGATAGGACTGAATTTGTTTAATCACTTCATCAGGACTTCCGATTACTGGATTAAACTTCTGTTTAAGGACTTCATACGAGATATTTCCCCCGCTCGGAGTATTCATAAATAATTGATAAGGACCTTTTGCATTTGATTCAGCTTCTGCAGATGTTTCACCAACATGAACATGAAAGGCAACCGGGATTTCTAATTGATCTGGATTACCGTGCCCTGATTTCTGATAGGCATTTTTGTACGTATCAATCAACTTTGCTAATTCATCTCGTGATTTGCTAAATCCAAGCGCCATAAAATTGCTTCCCATATTGGCGACATGCGTAGCACCTGTTTCACTAAAGGTTGCAATCCAATGAGGGGGAAATGGAGCTTGAATTGGCTGGACACTAAGCCTGATTTCTTTGTATTGAAAAAAGTCCCCTTGATGAGAAAAAGGCTTGCCTGACCATGCTTTACGTAACACTTCTAGAGACTCGTTAAATCGCTCCGCTTTATCCTCCATTGAAATATTATAACCGTCAAATTCCTTCTGATCATATCCACTACCTAACCCTAAATCTAACCTTCCGTTTGATAAAAGATCGACAACCGCATAATCCTCAGCAATTCGTAAAGGATTATGTAATGGAAGCACGGAAACACCCACGCCAAGACGAATTCTATTCGTCCTTTGCGATACGGCAGCAAGCATAACGGCTGGAGAGGGATTAATACCAAAATCTGAGAAATGATGCTCTGTAAACCATACCCCATCAAAATTCATTTCTTCAGCCCGAACGGCTTGTTCCAATACCTCGTTGTAAAATTGTCTGGGTGTTCGGGATGATTGATTTGGGTAATGGTCAAATATCGTTAATGTACTAAATTTCATTTCATATCAACTCCACGGAATTTTATTTAACTTCTTTACTTCACTGACAGATTACAAAAAATCAAGATGATAATATGGTTAAAAATAAGCATTCTAATTTTCTGAATCAACCCACTGATGACTGATTTCTAAACCATAATTCATGTCGTAAACTTCCTTTATAGCTTTAATCTTTTCAAGACTCTCCTGGTTAAACACAGGTTTGTTTTCAAAAGCACGAAGAACAATCCTTTCAAGAAGAACACCTAGTGAAATATCATGATACTCTGCCATCGCTTTCAAAACTTTTACCATACTTTTCTCCATCCTAATGCCAGTTTGCACACGCTCAACTTTAATTTTTTGGTTTTTTCCACTAGTTTGATCGTTATGTTGTTCCATAATTCCCCATCCTTTTTCTCAAAATCATCACATTGTTACCTATATACCAATGTACCGTTATAACAATATAACACATATTTTCGATTATGTACAAAGAAAGCTGACTTACCTTTAGAATGGTAAATCAGCTTTCTTTCTTAGTTCTTTATACGCAATAATCTCATGCTGTTTGCGATAACAATCAGGGCTGCACCTGTATCACTTATAACAGCAAGCCACAATGTTAACCACCCAGGGAATATCAATCCCAACGCAATGAATTTCACAATAAGCGAGAACCAGATATTTTGTTTAATAATGCGTAAGGCTTTCCGGCTCAACGTAATCGTATGAGGAAGCTTCTCCAGGTTATCAGCCATTAAAATAATATCGGCTGTTTCCATAGCTGTATCGGTGCCGGCTCCTCCCATTGCAATTCCAAGGTTCGCAGTTGCAAGAGCAGGCGCATCGTTAATGCCATCTCCCACCATAGCAACCACGTGATTGTTTTCTTGCAACTTCTTAATGGCTGCTACCTTATCTTCTGGAAGTAGCTCCGCAAAATAACGATCAACTCCTGCTGTGGAGGCTATATGTGAGGCTGTTCCCTCATTATCCCCTGTCAGCATAACCGTTTGATGAATACCAATCTTTTTCAATTTTTGCAAAGCGTCTGTTGTTGTTTTGCGTATCGCATCAGCCACAGCAATAATCCCTAAAATGGTGTCATGGGTTCCAATAATCACAATGGTATTTCCTTGATTTTGTAGTTCAAGCACCTGTTTTTCAATGGAAGTAGTCGGTGCATGGAGTCCCTGGAACAACTTTAAGTTTCCTGCATAGTACGAGATTCCGTCAATGATCGCCTGTGCTCCCTTACCGACTATGGTTGTAAAGTTTTCTCCCTGCCTTGAAGAAAGATGCTGCCCCGAAGTATAGTCCATAATGGCAACAGCAATCGGATGCTTAGAATGCTCCTCGATCGTACGAGCAATGGCTAGCATATCCTGTTCTGTACCGTTTATCGTTAGTACCTTTACCACCTTCGGCTTTCCTTCTGTCAATGTTCCTGTTTTATCAAAAGCAAGGGTTTGTAAGGTACCAGCAATCTCCAAAAAGGCTCCACCTTTAATTAACACACCATGTCTGGCAGCATTCCCTATCGCAGATACAATGGCAACAGGTGTGGAAATCACCAGCGCACATGGGCAGGCAACCACAAGCAACTCCAGCCCTTTGTATAACCATGCTTCCCATGTTCCCCAGCCAAATAAAGGAGGGAATATCATAATGAGGATCGCTAATATGAACACAATAGGAGTATATATCTTAGCGAATCGGTCGACAAAAGCCTCGGTTGGTGCTTTCTTCTCCTGGGCTTCTTCTACCAGATGAATAATTCGTGCAATCGTTGTATCTTCGACTAGTTTAGTTACGTGTATCTCCAATGATCCTTCTTCATTTACCGTACCAGCATATACCGGGTCTCCCTCTTGCTTATCAACCGGAATCGATTCACCTGTAATAGGAGCCTGATTTACACTTGATGTACCAGCAGCAATCTCGCCGTCCAGTGGGATTTTCTCTCCTGGCTTCACAACAATGGTATCGCCAATTTTCACTTCCTCTACGGGTTTTCGAGTCAGTGCGATTCCCTGTTTCACCCATGCTTCTGGAGGAGCCAAATCCATAAGACTACGAATGGATTCTCTTGTTCGTTCAATGGATTTAGTTTGTAAAGTAGTGCCGAGAGCAAACAAGAAAACAACGGTAGCTCCTTCCAGCCATTCACCGATCAATGCAGCTCCGATCGCTGCCGAAGCCATGAGAACATTCATATCTAACGATCCACTTTTCACAGCATAATACGCACTCCTGGCTGGCTTGTATCCTCCAACTAGAATAGAGGCTGCATATAAAGTAGTTACGATGGTGGAAGGTACCTGAACAAGCGAGCTGAGAGACCCCAGAACAAGCAGTATACCTGACACAGCCATCAGGGATATACCAGAATAAGAAGAAGGGGCCTTCGCTGCTTTTCTTTGACTTGAAGCTGGAATTGCTGTATATCCGGCTTTTTTTACTTCACTTATAATCGTTTCTGGAGTGGTGTTATGAACAATTTTCATGTTTCCTGTAGAAAAATTCACACGTATATCTGTAACATATGGGAGGCTTCTCATATGTTTTTCGAGGGTTACAGCGCAGGCTCCACAATCCATACCTTCGATGCGATATTCCAGATGCTTCCCGTTTTCTAAGATAGAAGCTCCCTTCTCTTCCTCCCTTTCCTTTATTTCTGCTGTACAACCGTTATCAGTACAACAGCTTGCTGTAGATGCTGGAACGGCGGGGTTTACCGGTGTAAGGGATAACGTTTTTTTAAACGTTACTTCTTTAGGTGAGCAGCAAGCATCATCTGTACAGCAGGTGGCTTTTGTTTCATTAGGCATTTGTTTTCTCTCCTTTGTCTAAAAGGAGTTGCTCGTTCTTTTTGCAGCAAGCGACTTGTTGTTGTACATCCTGTAGGGATTCATCAAACATGTGGAGTAACATCCGTATCTTTTCGTTTCGCAAGCTATAATACACAAACTTTCCTTCCTGGCGCCCCGTAATAATGCCACATCCCTTTAAACAAGATAAATGTTGAGAAATATTGGATTGATTCCCGTTCATCTCTTCTACAATTTGTGAAACCGTTTTTTCTTTCTCTTTAATGCATTCCAATATTTGAAGTCGTGTTTTATCAGAGAAACCTCGAATGAATTTAGCTTTTACATCTACATCTATTTTTTCTTGAGACATACCATTCACCTCACGAATTAGTACTTACTAATATGTATGTTTTATTCATATTAACAGTTACTAATATGTTGGTCAAATAAAAGCACCCACGAATCGGGTGCTTTTATCTTTTTTATTCTCTAACAAGTTTTTCAGTCATGCTTTTCTAATCCATTTAGCAACAATAAATCCTGCTCCTTCTTCTTGTCCATGACGAGAACGTTGCCTTTCCAGAACATAGGCTTGTTCTTTCGTAACAAATTCATCAGGGGCAATATATAATCCCAATTGAATAATAGAAGGCTCTTCTCTGTATAGTGCTTTTATCTCCTGCATGGTAAAAAAGTGAGCACCTGAAAATACGCTTTCCTTTTTGTCTTTCCCCTGTTTTTCATACATGGCAGCCCACTCACTTTGTTTGCCAACCATCCCTACTGTAAGCCGTCCTCCTAGTTTTACCACCCTCATCGCTTCAGCCAACACATCTTCTGGAGAATCAACAAACTCAAGAACAATATTAGACATAACAAGGTCAAACGTATGGTCAGCAAATGGAAGATGGTGAATGTCTCCTTCTAGGAAGGTGATAGCTTGCTGAGATTTTTCAGCTTTCTCCCTTGCTTTTTTTAACATAGCTGTAGAAATGTCAACACCCGTCACGTCTATTCCCTTTGAGGCAAGTAGCAGAGAATAGATCCCGGTGCCACAACCAATATCTAGCGCCTTTTCCCCGGGCCTTGGTTCGGACACTTCCATCATCATTTGTTTTTCTACAGCATCAACAAAAGAGCCGAGTGGAGTAGCACACCACTCATCGTATGTTTCAGCGGAATGATCGAATAAAGCCATAATACTTTCCCACCTTTGCTTTTTTAGTCATCAGTATGGAACAAATTCTAATCCCCACCACCGCTATCTCCACCACTATCTCCGCCTCCACTGCAATCATAACTGTCATTATTATGATGGTGGTTGTGGTGATGGTTATGATGATCACCGTGGTGATGATGGTTTTTATGGTGATCATCATCTGATCCCAAGCCGAACCAACCGTAATTCATTGAATCAGAACTGTCGGATGATTTTCTTTTGCGATCATTTGTTACTTGATGTACAGATTTTGATTGATCTTGTCTAAGTTTACGAAAGAAAATGATGACAAGCCAAACGAATGCAACTATTCCCAAGATATATAGGATACTCATGGTTCTCCCCCCCCTTTGAATGGATATATTATAATTATCCATTACAAAGTCTGTTTTTTGCACCTATTTTTAGTAAATACCGCTATTACGCCGCTTCCCTTAGAATCTCTCTATCGTTCTCTCGTGCTGTTCTGTATATTCCCATCCAAAACAAAAAAAGCAACCAAGTTACGGCTGCTTAAAACTTTTTTATACGGTTTTTTAAATTCAACACATATATTCTGTTATTAGATGCCTATATGGGCACTATTTTTTTGCATAAACTACACACGTTCCGGCGATCAAGTCATGAACCGCTCTTTTACCCTGACGCATCCCCACCAGCTTGCCTTATCCGTCAAAACGCAGATCATGATCTTTTTCATTTATACAGTTGACATATATAGTTTAACTGTATAAAATAAAACTATACAGTTGAGCGATATAACGAGGTGGGATGAGATGAATAGACATAAATTATTGCCATTAACCGAAACAATGAGTTACGTTATGCTGGCATTGCAAGAGCCTGTACACGGCTATGTCATTATGCAAAAGGTCGAGGAAATGAGTGGCGGTGACGTACGGATTGCTGCTGGAACTTTATACGGTGCGGTTGAAAATTTAATAAAGCATGAACTGATTGAACGTGTCGAAACGGAGGATGCCCGAAGAAAAGTCTATGTTTTAACGGACAAAGGAAGAAAAATTTTACATATGGATATGCAAAGAATGCAGCATATCATCAATGTTTACAAAGGAGGAAATATAAATGAAGAAATTTAAGTGGTTTGTCGATATCCGCAAAGAAGAAGCTTGGCTTAATGAGCAACTGAAAAAGGGCTATAAATTGGTAAAAACAAGTTCGTTAGGCTATTATCAATTCCAAAAAATAACGGATACGAATCAGGTCATTAAATTAGACTTTCAAAAATATTTGACGAAGGAAAAGTTAGAAACATACATCGAGCTATATGAAGAGTTCGGCTGGAAACGTGTTGCTGGCAGCCGATTTAGTTCTGTTCATTATTGGGTCAAAGAGCGGGATGGTCATGATGAATTGTTCTCAGATGCACCATCAACAGGCGCGATGTTGCATCGAATGGCTAGCTATTACTTTATGATGTTCGCAGTATTGTTGATCCTCATTCCTTCAGGAGATGGAAAACTACTCTATTTGAATCCGAAGGCTGCCTACTTAACACCTGGATTATGGGAAAGACAAGGTAGCCATTTTGTTCAGTCCTTTTTATTTGAAACTCCTTTTGCTTTCATGCGTTTCGGTTCTACTTGGCTGTTAATCATCATGACATTATTCTTTGCAATCAAATATACGAAGTGTAAAAAACAAGAAAAAATATTTGCTGAATAAAACAAACCAGCCCTCAGGCTGGTTTGACTATTTTCTCCTCCTTCTGAGGTAAATAAAAAGAGGACACCAACAGCACACAGGGATATACTTGTCCCTTGTGTAAGCTTGTTAGCGTCCTCTGGATTGGCCAGTAGGCAATATGGGATTAATTTACGGACTTTTTACACTATACCAACATTGGATATAGTTGTAATATTAAAATATAGGTATTTTACTTAACAAACTAGAGGTGAAACTAATGGAAAAGTATGATTCATTTTCTTATTTGAGTAATGAACAGCTGATCCTAACGTTAAAACAAGCAGAAGAAATCGGGTTACACCAGGAATTTATACAGATACTTATAAACGAGATTAAGAAGCGAAATCTATCGATAGAGAGCTAAAATCCCTCACCTTCTTACGTAATATGGCGTTTAATCTTACCTTGGTGCATAACTACTTTGTATAATAAAGGAGCAAAGATATTCGGTTTCCCCCTCGTGATGGTCGGTCGCCTAGAGGGGGACTTTTTCTATTTTTGTAACCTTATTTCAACTTATCTCGTATAAATGATTAACTCTACAAATCTAGTCTTTCTTCAGCCACTTCCCGCCCGGAAGTGGCTCTTTTTTTATTCCCTTATCCTCTTTTAGCAGTTTCAGCTAAAGCCTGTACGTTATCCAGTTCCCATGTATAACGACCATCGCTATAATCACCAAATCCCCCTCGATATTTTATTGATTTGTGAATATTTTTCGACAAAATATATTGCGCTATTTTAAATATTGTAATATTATTAATTCACAACCAAATCCACTATGAAGGAAGTGTATTAACATGATAAATGCTGTGAAATATACTGGAGACTTCGTTAAAGGTATTTTTTATGCAGCCTATTCCTTTGCAGCCATCTTAGTCTTAATGATTCAGGAGTTGTCAAATCTATAATATGAATAATGTAACTACAGGGACATAACCATCATTATCTTCTGCGGATAGATAGTGGTGGTTATTTTATTTTTTACTACCATAGCGTCTATTTGTGCGCCCACCCCCTTTATCTACTACCCAATTCCCGACTTTGATTAGCCATTGGTTCATGTTGTTCATCCATTTCTCTAAAAAAAAAGCCACTCCAAAGAGCGGCCTTGTAAAAGATATAAGTTAAGCTTGAAAATCTATAGCGATAGGCTTATTAGGATCATCTGCAATTTGTCTTTCCCTGATTGGTTTCGCATGAGGATGCTCCATTTTTCTTTCCTTTTGATCAGAGCTATCTTTCTTTCTTCTCAGTTCTTCCATTAATTTTATTTTTTCCATGTACAACTGAGAAATCATCCTAACTTTTTGTTTTGGATTAATGGATGAGTTTTTTCGAATCGCTTCTATTTCTTTGTCGATTTCCTCAATCCTTTTCTGTATTTCAGTTACTCGCTCTTTTTCGTTTTTCTGAGGAGAAAGCAGAGCTGAAAGAGTTCTGGAATCCATGGATACTTTCATATTTCCTCACCTCGATCTAATCCATTTACTATTAATAATCGGCATGATGAGCTGGTAAATAAATATGAAAGTATCTATCCAACAGGATGAATGGTTACAAGAAAAGATGCTACTTTCTTTGTCATCTTCGCGCATCCTTCTGCATATTGTAACCATGATTATGAGAGAGTAAGGGGGGGATTTACCCATAAAGATGAAATCGATTTACGTAAAAATTGTTTCGATTTTTAGCCTCATCATTTTGTTTGGCATGCTCATCAATACGATCTTTTCGCAAATGATGTTACAAAAGACGATCGGATATACCGAGCAATTACTCACGCAACAAATGAATGACAAAGTACAAACCGCAGATACACTCATCAATACCCAGGTAGAAAATAGTAAGAAAACAAGCACCCTTCTAGCCGAACAATTCGCGCTGCATCCGGAAGTTATCAAGGGAGTAACCGAAGGAAACAAAGCCATGGTACATGCAGCATTAAAAGATTCAACAGTCGTAGCCCGCGAGAAAGCTGGCATTGATCTGGTATGGGTAACACAACTCGCCGCCCGCACACCGAACGGAAACACCCCCATTTTAGCCTGCCCCTCAAATCCTTCCTTTGATGGTTTTCCCAACTTACATTATGCCTCAACAAATGAAGCATTACATACAGGAAAAACAGTCGTTTCATGGGAAGTCAACGGGGAAGATGGAAAGCTTCAGGTGAGCGCTCCAATTAAAGATGCGAAAGGGAAAGTGATCGGTGCCGTCGTTGTTGGGCAGCAAACATACCAGCCGCTGCTCAAACGAATTAGTGATCGTTCCGATACGGCCATGTCGATCTTTTTGAAAAATGGAAAAGACTTTTATATCATGACAGACACACAAAAAGACGAAATTGGCCGAAAATTATTCAAAGATTCACACGATAAGTATGCGAAAGATGTAAAGCAAGCCAAAAATATGGCGGAACTCGCTTCCACAAACTCCGATTATAAGACCATCCTTTCATTTTTGAATCAGGTCGCAGACAAAAAAGATTTTACAGAAACGATCCTATTGCAGGGGAAGCCTTATGTATGCAACTTCACCCCACTAACCACCTACAACGGAGAAGTAATAGGGGTTTTAGTGAGCCGTTTTCCCGGACTGCTGAATACAAAAGAAATGATTATGAGTCAAACAAGCACGATGCGCATCCTCTCGTATACAGTCACTATTTGCGTCGTAGTCGTCTCGCTCATCGCCAGTATTTTTTTCTCCCGCAGCATTACCAACCCGATTCAGCAGATGGTCCAATCCGTAGACCAGATTGCGAGAGGAGACTTAACCCGAAAGATTGACGTGCGTTCCAAAGATGAAGTCGGGCAGCTAGCCGAGTATTTGCGCGCAATGACGGAAAGCCTGAAAAAAGTCATTCAGGAAGTATCAAGCGCCGCCCATCACGTATCCGCCTCCTCACACCAACTCCAAGCAAATATCGAAAAGACGACAAAGGCCGCGCATCAAATTACCATGTCCGTACAACATGTCGCCCAAGTTGCAGAAAATCAACAACAGCAGGCAGAAAAAAGCACCGCTGCCATCCAGGTTATGAATAAAAAGAAAATGTCTTCTAGAAACTATGTATGTTCGTGCGGCTATCAAGAACATCGGGATGTCCATGGGGCACGGAATATTTTGAGCAAAGCCATACATGAAGAGATTCGGCATTTCGATATGCCAACAAAACAAAAGTATCTACGGATTGCGTAAGCAGAAGTAGTAGAAGGTCTGTTCCGACCCAGCTATACGGAAACGTATAGATATGTTGCTTACCTACGTAGCGAGAGGACTTCCGACACGGTATCGAGCATAAGGGGCTATTCTTCTTATGCGTAGAAGCCTCATCGATATGAGTGGTAAGAAACTCCCTCCTCTACGCGTTAGCGTAGGTGGGAGAGGTTCATGACATATGATAGTCGCCCATCAAGACAATTGCGCATATCCTATCCTGAAAATTTATATTGGGAGGTTTGTTCATGTCTGATGGATTTGTTGCCCGATCATTGGATGAAATTCGTTTCTGGTCCCGTATTATGAAAGAACACTCGTTGTTTATTAAACTCGGTCTGCGTTGTGAGGATACTCAGTTAATAAATGAAGCACAACAATTTTTTTATATCTTTGAACAAATTGAAACCAAATCACATGAGCTTACTTTAAATACCGATCCCGGGCAGATGGCACAATTCAATGCCGAGGTTTATAATGCCGTCTCCTATATTTGGGCTTATAAGAGAAAACTTCTCGGTCTTATTTTGCATTGCAAGTTGGCAGGAGCTAATTTATTTCCGTTACTCATTGATCATACAAGCAGAGAAGCAAACTACTTTAGAAACAGATTGTCACAGTTGAACCAAGGTCAACTGGAACCTTTGCCAGACGCCATCATTGATGAAAACGTATTTTTCTTGCGTATTATGGCCGATCATGCGAAATTTATTAGCCATCTCTTGGACCCGTCAGAACGAAAACTTGTTGATCAAGCACAAGACTTCAGTCGTGATTTTGATCAATTATTATTTCAAGCAGTAGATTTGGATTCGATGCGTCCACAATCCCAAACTCATCCTCTGCTTAGCCAGTTTCTTGACCAGAACAGAGTTTCTGTAAAGGCTCTTCGTGATTTTAAAAAGACAGCCCGTGATTTAATTGAAGCTTGTCGTATTAAGAGCATTATCCATCCGCTGTTGGCCGACCATGTATTCCGTGAGGCGGAGAGATTCCTGGAGATTATCGATATGTTTGAGATGGCTCTAGCAGGAAAGCCTTCTGCCAGTAAACATTGATCATGTCCACCAATGTTTAGATGTAACCCATCCGGCGATTCCTACCCCGGATGGGTTACATATTCATTACACGGAAGGTTATGTACTGTTTGAAGATGGACATCAACATCGTATTGCAGGTGTTGATATGCCAGCCCCAGGAAGAGCTTGACAGTATGGATTCTAAATTTTTGTACTTCCTTCCTAGAACTATAGAAAAATACTGAACCTTTTTCCAGCCTATTCATATGATATTGCTAAATAGGCTGGAAAAGGGACTAGGAAGTACATAGTAGTAAGGGAGGCTGCATTTATTGCGCCCCCCTGTATTTGTATAAGCATACATATACAAATTATTTATCCTGCTACCTTATCAGAGAACTGGCTGTTGTAAAGATCTGCATAGAAACCATTTGCCTCTAAAAGTTCTGAATGTGTTCCTTGCTCGATCACTTTTCCTTGATCCATCACAAGAATCAAGTCAGCATCCTTAATCGTTGAGAGGCGATGGGCAATGACAAAACTAGTCCGTCCTTCCATCAAGCGGTTCATCGCCTGCTGGATATAAGTCTCTGTCCGCGTATCTACACTTGACGTTGCTTCATCCAGGATCATGATTGGTGGATCTGCAAGGACCGCTCGCGCGATGGTAAGCAGCTGCTTTTGTCCTTGTGAGATGTTCGACGCTTCTTCGTTTAGGACAGTCTCGTACCCTTCTGGCAGCATCCGAATAAAATGATCGGCGTGAGCCATACGCGCAGCTGCGTATATCTCCTGGTCAGTTGCGCCGTTTTTCCCATAAGCTATATTTTCTTTAATCGTTCCTTTAAAGAGCCACGTGTCTTGCAGTACCATCCCAAAGTTCTTGCGCAGATCACTTCGAGACATATGCCGTGTATCATGACCATCAATCTTAATCTTTCCGCCATTCAGTTCATAAAATCGCATCAAGAGATTAATCATCGTCGTTTTTCCAGCACCAGTCGGTCCCACGATCGCAACCGTCTGTCCAGGTAAGACCTCAATGTTCATGTCTTTCATTAATAAGTCTTCACCATATCCGAAGTCCACATGTTCGAAAGTTACCGCACCTTGTGCCCGTGTTACACTCGCAGTCGTGATTGCTTCCGTTTCTTCTTCTTCGTCAAGCAGCTCAAAGACACGCTCAGCTGCTGCTACAGTTGACTGAATAATATTTGCGATATTAGCCGTTTGTGTGATTGGCTGTGTAAACTGCTTGGAATATGTGATAAATGCCTGGATATCACCGATTGAAATCGCACGTTGCGTTACTAAGATCCCGCCGACAATACAGATCAAAACATAGCCGATATTCCCGATAAAGAACATCATGGGCATGATAATCCCAGATATGAACTGCGCTTTCCTACCTGCTTTATACAGTTCCTCATTTACCCTATCAAACTCGGCAACGGCCTTTTTCTCATGTCCGAATGCTTTAACGATTTGATGACCCGTATACATTTCTTCAATATGTCCATTTAATTGGCCAAGTGTACGCTGCTGATCCGCAAAATGTTTTTGCGATCTTTTCAAAATGGGCCGGATTGCAAAAATTGAAATCGGTAAGCTAACAATCGAGATCAGTGTCAATATCGGACTAATCGAAAGCATCATGATGATAATTCCAATAATTGTAACAATAGATGTGATAAACTGCGTCATACTTTGTTGAAGCGTGCTGCCGATTGTATCAATGTCATTTGTTACACGGCTAAGCGTTTCACCGTTCGGGCGTCCATCAAAATATTTGAGTGGAAGCTTCGCAAGCTTTGCGTTGACATCTTCTCGAAGATCGCAAACCGTTTTTTGGGCAACACTAGACATAATATATTGTTGCACGTAGTTAAAAAGACTGCTGAAGACGTACAGTCCGCCCAGCATTAGAAGAATCCGACCAATTTTGTCAAAGTTAATGGCCGCTTCTGGTATTCCTCGAAGCTTCCCGTATGCACCCTCAAATAATTCTGTAATCGCTGTCCCCATAATTTTGGGACCCACAATCATAAAGATGGTACTCAAGATAGCGGCGAAGAAAACGGCGATCAATTGATTACGACGGGGTTTTAAATAAGCCAAGAGACGTCTTAGTGTTCCTTTAAAATCTTTTGCCTTTTGCCCCATCATCATCATGTTGCCACCACCTGGACCATATCCCATCTGCCCGCCGCCTTGAGGTTTTTTGTGATTTCTCATGCAATTTCCTCCTCTGAGAGCTGTGAAAGGGCGATTTCACGGTATACGTCATTTGTGTTAAGCAACTCTTCGTGTGTACCTATGCCTGCCACGTGTCCATGGTCTAACACGATAATTCGGTCAGCGTCGACGACCGTACTCACGCGCTGTGCAACAAGTAACACCGTCGCATGTTTTGTCTCATCTTTTAGTGCTGCACGAAGTTTGGCATCTGTCTTGAAATCAAGTGCGGAAAAGCTATCATCAAAAATATAAAGATCCGGTTTGCGAATCAGGGCTCGTGCAATCGATAGTCGTTGTTTCTGCCCTCCTGATAAGTTCGAGCCTCCTTGTTCGATTTCTGCGTTATAACCATCTTTCATTCTACTAATAAAATCTTCCGCTTGCGCAATACGAGCTGCATGTTCAATTTCATCCCGTGTTGCATCTGGCTTTCCAAAGCGAATGTTGTCGGCAATCGTACCTGTAAACAGCATCGCCTTTTGTGGCACGAAGCCAATTTTCGAGCGGACCTCTTCATGCGATGCTTCTCGAACATCAACACCATTGACACGAATGGTTCCACTCGAAACGTCATAAAAGCGCGGAATCAAATTGACAAGCGTTGTTTTCCCCGAACCGGTTCCCCCAATGATTGCCGTAACCTCACCAGGTTTTGCGGTAAAGCTAATATCCGATAATGCAGGCTTTTCTGCTCCTGGGTAACTAAACGTCACATGTTCAAATTCAAGCGAGCCTTTTTCACGATCTGCCTTTGCTGTCCCCATATCCCGGAATGTCGGTTCCTTATCAAGCACTTCATTAATCCGTTTGGCTGACACAGCGGCACGTGGAATCATAATGAACATCATGGACGCCATAACAAGTGCGAACATGATTTGCATGACATATTGGATAAACGCCATCAGGTCCCCAATCTGCATGTCCCCATTATCAATGCGAATTCCACCAAACCAGATGATCCCGACAATCGTCAAGTTCATGACAAGCATCATCACAGGCATCATGAATGCCATGACTTTATTTACTTTAATCGAGACGTCTGTCAACTCTTTATTCGCTTGTGTAAGACGTACTTTCTCTTCAGGTTCACGATTAAAGGCACGGATGACACGAATCCCGGTTAAATTCTCTCGTAATACAAGGTTCAAACGATCCAATCGTTTTTGCACCGTTTGAAAAAGAGGTACCCCTTTATTCAGAATAAGTAGTACCGCACCAATTAACACAGGCATTGTGACGACAATGATCAGTGATAATTTGGCGTCCTTCGACACTGCCATAATGATTCCACCGACTAACATAATAGGTGCACTGATAACCATACGCAGCATCATAATAACGACTTGCTGAACTTGCGTGATGTCATTGGTCGTCCTTGTGATCAATGACGCGGTTCCCATTTCGTCAAATTCTTGCAACGAAAAATTCTCAACATGATTAAAGACGTTTCGACGAATATCACGTCCTAATCCCATTGCTGCTTTAGACGAACAATAGCTTGCGATAACCGAGGCAAAAGCACCTAGTGCTGAAACCAACAGCATCCATCCGCCAATTTTCCAGATGTAAGAAGTATCTCCTGCTATAACTCCTTTGTTTACAATATCCGCCATCAGTGTAGGTAAAAAAAGGTCTGCCATCGATTGAACAAGGACAAGACCGAAAACGGCTAAAACGATCCATTTATAAACAGATAAGTTTTTCAGTATTTTTATCATTTGGTATCCCCTCCTTGCTCTGTTAGTTTCGCTTCTAAATAATTGGTAATTTGTAGGTGTGTTTCCAGCAACTCTTCATACTGCTTGTCAGTCATTAATTCACTTACACATTGAAATAGTTGATGAATGCCGCCTTCTTGAAGATGAATCGTTTTTAAAAGCGCTTCTCCTTTTTCGGTGATCGCCAACTGCATCTCCCGTCGGTTGCCTTCCACTTGCTGACGATGGAGCAAGCCCGCTCGAACGAGTCCATCCACAGCCTGGCTCAGCGTGCTTTTCGGAAGAAATGTCTTCTCGCCCACTTTTTTTTGCGTCATTTCCTTATGAAGGGTAATGGTCATCAAAACCGTATATTGCGGAATGGATAAGCCATTTTCTACCGCCGTCTTTTGCACCAATCGCATGATATTCTTCTGCACATGCCAAAATGAACGCAATAATTGTGTGGAACGCATTACTTTTTGCTCTTCGTTCTCCATTCATACTCCACCATTCTTTCGCCTAAAAACTGTTCGATAATGAACAGTTTGTTTTTGATCGATTAAATTTACATCTTTTTTTTCGAATCGTCAAGCCAAAATAAAAAAGCAGCCGGGTCATGGCTGCTTGAAAGGTTTTATACACTTGTTTCTTTCGCTGTCTCCCTTAGTTGTGCTAATTGTTTTTGTACCTCTTCTTGAAGGGAAGGATCAATTGCATAAGAAGAACTTGGCGAAATGTTTGATAGCCGGGTGTTAGCTTCTATTTTGGATTCCATCATAACAATTCGTTCTTCAGCACGAGCAAAGCCTCTCGCGATGTTGTCTGTATTCAAGGAAACGACTGCATTATCCAGTTGTTTCAGCGATTGAGCTACATTAGCTCTGGAAAGCAACAGAAGTCTTTTGTGCTGTAGTTCATTATATTGTTCTTTTAGCTGATTGATTTTTTCCTCCAGGAGGTTTGTTTGTCCTTTTATCACTTCGTACTGCTCTTTATACAGACCTCTCTTTTTTTCCTGAAGTAGTTTTTCCTGGAGCGCCAATGCTGCAATGTTGTCTTCTCCTTTGGTTACAGCAAGCTTTGCCTGACGCTCTCTTTTAGCCAGTACTTCCTCTGTGTCTATAATCAATGCCAGCTGCCTTTTCTCAAGGAAGATTTGGTTCGCAAGAGCGTGCTGGCCTTTCGCAATTTCCTCTTCCATTTCTCGCATATATTGACTTAGCATATTAATTGGGTCTTCAACTTGATCAAGCAATTTATTTATCTCAGCCATTGTAATACTTTTGATTCGTTTTAAAATTCCCATCTTATTGTTCCTCCTTAGGTTTGTTTTGATTTTTCTCCCATTCATCCAGGAAGTCCGTCTGTGCATGGTTAGAAGAATAGGTGTGGTAGAAAACAGGTTCTCCCATCGTTGAATGCTTGAAAGAACGAGCAGTTGCTTTTTTCCGCAGCCATTTGAACAAGATAACCGTAACAGCTAACCAAAAAACCAGCCCTGCCGCAAATCTAATGAAGTGAAACGCTCCCATAGTAGGCTGAGGGCCATACATAAAGTGAGCTTCACCCCGACCATAACCTGGATGAAAGTGATGCATGGCATGCATCCCGTGTCCTCCTAAAAATCCCATACTCCATTGGATAGCAAGCAGTATGACAATCGCTGCTACAATCCATAGGAAAAATTTCTTTCCTTTTGCTTTCATTGATTCATCCTCCTCTTTGCTTGTCCTTCCGATGAATTTGATTATAGGAAAGAAAAAAGAAAAAACGGTGAAAATCAATGAGGAATTCTAACTGTAAATGTACTTCCTTTCCCTGGTGTACTGGTAACCTGAATCATCCCATGATGAGCTTCCACAATCCATTTGGCGATGGATAAGCCAAGACCTGTGCCGCCCAACTGTCGGGATCTATTTTTATCGACTCTGTAAAACCGATCAAAGATGCGGCCCTGTTCCTCTAGTGGAATGCCGCTGCCTGTATCCTGTACAACGATGCGCAGCACCGGTTGTTTTTCACGTGTATCAGCAGAGAGGGTTACGTTCACTTCCCCTCCATTTGGTGTATATTTAATCGCATTATCTAGCAGGATATAAAGCAGCTGCTTGATTCGTTCCTGGTCGCCATAAACTAGCAGGTCAGAAGGGGCGTTCAATTGCAGGTTTATTTCTTTAGAATGAGCAAGGGTCTGGGTAGACGCCATCAGCTGTTCAGCAGGAAGGACCAAGTCGAAGCGTTCATATTGAAGATCAGCAACCCCTGAATCGGAGCGCGCTAGTGTTAATAAATCGCTAACCAGTTTGGTCATTCTTTTAATTTCACCCTGCATATTGCCCAATACTTTTCGAGAAAAATCCGACAGATGGTCCTCTTCCATTTTAAAAACATCAAGAGATGAGTTCAGAATACTGAGAGGTGTCCTGAGTTCGTGGGAAACATCTGCCACAAGTTCCTGCTGCCGCTCAAAGGAATTGCGAATTGGAATCATGGCTCGTCTAGACATAAAATAGCTAAGTAAGAAGGCAATCCCTAAAAATAAAATCCCTAACGTCACTAGAATGATAAGTAGCCGATGACTTAACTCGTAGTAAAAAGAAACATCTTTTCCCGTATAAAAAACGCCGACTAGCTGGTCGCCTTGATAAATCGCCCGCCCGGTCATCATCAAATCAATCGGATGTCTTTCCTCTTTAGGAGGCGGTCCCGGATGAAGATCCTTTTCATGAGGAGGAGCTTCATGAGGCCCCTTGTGTCTTTTCGGATGAATCAGCATCGTTTCATAACGAATTTCATTTGATTGAGGAATCCATCCTTGCAAGGCATGAAAAATGTCCGGTTGGAGCCGCTCGATGACAGCTTTCCCGAAAATCATCTGTCCTTTTGGATCCACGATCTCATAAAAAAATTGGTTTCCACTTTCCTGGAGCGCATTGATATTATCCAACTCTTCCGGACTGAGCTTGCCGTCCTGTAACGCGTTCTTAATTACGCTCGCCTGCTGGTCGGCAAGCAGCTGCAATTGCTGTTCCTGTTCGTGGGAAATTGTCGTGTTCACCAAAAAATAAACAATCGTAATAAATAGTGCAAGAAAAACCATGAGTAAGGCGCTGTATTGAAAGGTTAGCCGATTTTGCGTATGAACGAACAAGTCTTTTTTCCAGTCTCGAATACGTGATCGTACATTATATATCAAGTTTATATCCCACCCCGCGAATGCTTTGAATCATGTCCTTTTTGCCATGTGCATGTAATTTCTTGCGAAGCAGTTTAACTGTAGCATCAATGGTTTTTATACCTGCATCAGAGTCATATCCCCATATTCTGTCGTAGATGATCTCACGCGGCAGCACCTGCCCTTTATTTCGAATTAGTAAATCCAATAATTGAAATTCCCGGGGCGTTAATAGAATTTCTTCCTCGCCGTAAGAAACCGTACGATTGGTAAGATTGACAGTAATATTTTGTATCTGAACGATTTGTTCCTGAATCGGAGCATAGTTGCGCCGGGATAGTGCGCGTATTCTCGCAAGCAGCTCGTCCACCTCAAATGGTTTCACCAAATAGTCATCTGCTCCCGCATCCAATCCGATAATCCGATCCTGAAGCGCGTCTTTTGCCGTTAGCATCATGATAGCACCTGAATATCCTTCTTCCCGTAAACGGCTGCACACCCGAACCCCTTCTTCGCCTGGAAGCATCCAGTCCAAAATAAGTAGATCATAATGAGAACCTGCAGCATAATCGTATGCATCATCTCCCTGGGTCACCCATTCTACTTGATATCCCCCTTTTTGTTTCAAAAGATGAGTAATCAGTTCACCCAAAAGCAGATCATCTTCCGCCAATAAAATATTCAACACAAACACTCCTTATATAAAACTGCGAACTGTGCCAACTTTATCGTTTTGCTATCTTTCGATTGTAAATGATTTTAGTGAAAAATAAGTTAAAAAACAAAAAGACCATCCGTGGTTTTGTATAATACAATCACGAATAGGCAGTTTTATACATTCCTAAATTTATACTTACTATTTACGTATGTTGTAGCGTGGTTCGCTTCTATACCAAATAAGTCCTGATCTACAACAAAAGGGTGTTGATTCCCAAATGGATCAACACCCTTTCTCTCATGTTATTTCATATAGTAGCTCTTTTACCTCTAGTACTTTCAATTGAACCGGAAACATAGGATGTCTAGCACATACTGAAACAAAATAAGAAGGATCAAACTGATATGTTTTAAAAAACCAGCCGCTTCCCCCTTCTTCCGTATGAAGTTCAGCCCCTTCGTTCTCGAACAAATTCATCGTAAACAAGGATAATGGGTTCGATAATCCGGTTCCAAGCGCTTTGAGATAGCTCTCTTTCAACGTCCAAAAACGATAGAAAAGAGGAATCTGCTCTGCTTCTGCGGCGGAATACAGCACCGCTTTTTCCTCCGGAGAGAACAGCTGCTCTGCTATACAAAAATCAATCGGCTGTATCCATTCGATATCGACTCCAATAGGAGAATCATCTATTCCACAAAGGATCCATACACCCGCATGTGATAGATTGAAATGAAAAGAAGCGAGATTTTTAATGTGCGGTTTCCCATATGGGTTCACATCAAAAACAATAGACTCTTGCTTTGTTCCATACGCCTGATACAAAGCATATCGAAGCAGCAGCTCACACAGCACTTCTTTTTTCTTTTGCTGCGGATTCTTCACCCGCTTGATTCTTTCCCGCCGCTCTTCACTTATACACTCGTATCTCACAATCTGTTCCTGCTGTGTATCACTTAGCATTGCATCGATACGTACCGCGTACAGCTCTATCATATTGCTATCCTCATGTTTCTATCCTTTTATTTTACCCACGATATTTGGCCGGGGCACCTTCCCAGTAAGTACTTGCAGGTAAGGTCTCCCCTTTCATTATCAAAGAAAGGTTTCCAAGCGCTGATCCAGGATTCATCTTTGTATCATACAGCACAACTGAGCCGTTTCCAACCGAACAATTTTCTCCGATGATTAAATCAGACATTTTCATCACACGATCTTCAAATAAGTGTGTTTGCATCGTACTGTTCATATTTACAGCGGCCCCATCCCCGACATGAACCAAATCAAACTCGGAAATATAGGATGACTCCATGAACACTCTTTTTCCCATTTTGACGCCAAAAAGCCCTAATGCATAGCGAAGGAATGGCGTACCAAACAAGTTTGCAATAAGAAACGGCACGGACACATTCTCATACAATGCAGTCACTAACTCGCTCCGCCAAACAAACGAACTCCATAACGGTTTCGCTGTCGGCTTATACTGTCCAATCAGCACTTGCTTTGTGATAACGACAAGCAGCGTTGCTGCCAATGCAGCAACAGCCATTACAAGTGGAAATACGAAAAGCAGCGCCGGCATGGACATATAAGCTTCGATCTTTCCAGCGATCCACCACATCATACTAATCATCCAAATCGTAAACGATGCTGGAAGGGTAACACGGAAAAATTCAATCACATATCGTTTTACGTACAAGCTTGTTGTCGGTTTATATGTCTCTGTTTCCGAAAAACACGTATTAATATCACGACGCGGTAAAAACATCGCTGGTGAACCAAGCCATGAAGTCCCGTCTTCTGTCTTTCGCTCATCAGGTGGCACAGAAAGAACGCCGATCAAACAATTGCTTCCGATCTCTTTTCCACCTTCGATATGCGCACTGTTTCCGATAAAGGTGCGGCTACCAATTCTTGTATCTGTAATATGAATCGTGCCCATAAAGATTTTCGGCGTACCTAGACATACCGCATCCGCAACGAAACTTCCCTCGCCAATCGATAATAAATCAGGTGAAATATGCGTAACAGTGGAAACTTCAACTGTTTTGCCAATTTTAGCTCCGAGCAAACGTAAGAAAGGCGCAGCATAAAGCGTGGCATATAGCGAGTTCGTCAGAAGCAGACTCATATATAACAGCTTATCTACAAACCATTTTCGGACATAAAAGAAGCTATAAATCGAATACTGTCCGGCTGGAACATTTCCAAGTACAAAGCGCTTAAGCACCGCAATTCCTAAGCTAAGGGTAAGGACGAAAAGACATCCACTAATCGGTGCCAATAACAACGCCCAGTATCCGATAGACATGAACAAACGTTTCATTACAAAAATCGACGGTAAAGATGCAAGCGTCGGAACAACCATAAGCAGAATCATGCCTACTACATAAGAGATGCCTAACATAAAGCGTACAGCTGATGATGGATTCTCTCGTGAAAGCAGACTTTTCTCCAAGTCCTCATCCTTCACCAACGTTTTAGTTGCTGGTGATCCGATCCATCTTTCTTTCACATCAATCGTATCGCCGAACGAAGCGAGTGATTGATCGCTTAGCTGGGCTTCATCTTTCATAACAACACCAGGAGAGATAACCGCATGCGAGCCAACATAGCATCCGTTGCCGATTTCGATTTTTCGAATAATTAATCTACCATTCTCTACGGTATAACCAAGCATCTGTGCATCCAGTCCGATGCTACAGTCATCCCCAATCTGAATGACATCAAACGAGTGAAGATGCTGGGTTCCGATATAGCAATTCTTACCGACTTTCGCGCCCATCAGTCGATAATACCAGGCTATCCAAGGGGTCCCTACTAGAAAATGAACAGGAACTAACGCCTGAATTCTACGTACAAGCCACCAGCGGAAATAGTAACTTCCCCATAGACGATACTCGCCTTCTTTGTAACGACCGATGAGCAACCATTTTGCAACAACAGACAAAACCAGCATAGCGGGATAGTATAACGCAAGCCCCGCGAGCGTAACCATAGCAATATCGCGAATGTCCCACTCTGTTCCACTTCTGGTGATCCATTCATAAATAAAGAAAAACGGAAGAGAAATAAGGAAATAAAGAAGGTATACACCGAATCCCTGTGCTAGGCCGCAAAGATTATATACACCATTTGAAACACGCTCGAACGCTGTTTCATATCGCTTCGTGTGTTTCTCTTTCTTTTTCTCCTGTTCCTCCCCTACAAAACGGGCCAGTGATTCAATCGTAGGATGGGCGTATAAATCAGAGACAGCAAGCCCGGCCGTGGCCTCATCTTCACGCAGTTTGGAGATTACAAGTGCCGCAAACAACGAATGCCCACCTAAATCATGAAAGAAATGATCCGTAATCGAAATCGCTTCTCTTTTGAATACCTCTTCCCATACACAGGCTATTTTTTGCTCACATTCCGTGCTTGGAGCGATATACTCTGTATCACGCGGAGTATACTCTCCTGTTGGTTTTGGCAAACTTTTTCGGTCTACCTTTCCACTGATCAATGTGGGCAATTCAGCCAGTACCTCGATGTAGGTTGGGACCATATAAGCAGGCAGGCGATCACGAAGGATATGGTATATCGCCGCTATGTCAAGTGTCACGCCTTCTTCCGGTACAACATAACCGACAAGCACCTGTAAGCCAGGCGTCTGTTCATGCACATGAACAACCGCATTGCGCACACCGGAAACAGAGGCAATAATCGTTTCAATTTCCGACAATTCAACCCGGTAGCCGCGAATTTTCACCTGACTATCAATGCGGCCAAGAAACTCGATTTTCCCTCCTTGATTAAAACGAACCAAATCGCCTGTTCTGTATAACCTTTGTGAATCATAAGGTGAAGTCACAAATGGGTTGGCAATGAATTTTTCCTGCGTTAAATCTTCACGATTCACATAGCCGCGCGCCAGTCCTACGCCCCCGATACAAAGCTCTCCCTCTTTCCCTGTAGGAACAGCGTTCATCTCTTCATCGAGAATATACACCGTGTAATTCGGAAGCGGCCTGCCGATCGTAATCGGTTGATCGGGAGTGCATTCTGTATACGTAGCGATAACGGTAGCTTCTGTCGGACCATACGTATTCATCATTCTTCGTCCTGGAATGCTCCAGCTTTGTACAAGGCTTGGCGGACACTCTTCTCCACCAACAATAAGCAAACGCAGAGTCGGAATATCCTCTTCCCACATCGATAACAAGGTAGGAACGCATGATAAAACCGTAACTCCTGCTTCTGTCAAAAGCTTCGGAAGATCTAGCCCCGCTTGCTGCATCCTCCGCGTACCAACAACAAGAGCGGCTCCGTGCGCAAAAGCCATCCATATCTCCTCGATGGAGGCATCAAACGCAATCGTAAACCCTTGATATACGCGATCCTCAGGTTGTACCTGATAAATGGTCTGGGACGCTCTGACCAAATGGCAACTATTCCGATGCTCAATCATTACGCCTTTCGGACGTCCCGTTGTTCCGGATGTATAAATCACATAGGACAAATCATCTGATTGTGTTCCAATTTCTTCTGACATAAAACGCCGGGTTGATTGCTCGGCGATTAGGGAAGCATGTAGATCAAGTAAAGCCACATTACACGTCAATTGATACTGAGCGGCAATATCCTCGGTTGTTAGCACCGTTTCAATCCCGCAGTCTTCTAAAATATAATGCACACGATCTTCAGGATAGCCTGGGTCTAGCGGAACATACGCCGCTCCCGCTTTCATAATCGCTAACATACAAACATATTGCTCAAAAGAACGCTCAAGAAGAATCGCAACGCGGTCCCCTCTTTTAACACCGATCGTTCTTATATATCTTGCTACTTGGTTAGAATAAGCTTCTAACTCACTATACGTTACCATCTTACCATCACATACAACTGCTATATGATCAGGATATAGATCGGCTGAATTCTCGAACAACTGGTGCAGACACTCATCACGAATTAACTCAAGCTGCCTCTCTCCATAATTCCAATTAGAAGAGTTACCATGTTCGGCTATAGTAGTGTCTGTCAAAACTTTCATAAGTAATTAAATTCCCTCCACATTAATCAAAAAGGGGAAATATAGTACCCCTTATTTTTATTACTGTAATTATTGCATGTATGCCGTAATGAAAGATAGCATTTATCAAGCTAGTTTTTTCATTTTTTTGTTTTGCATTACACCCCCTGCTTGACACACAAATCATTATGAATAGCAAACATTAAAATTTAGATAGAAACAAATATATTTTCATTGATTCCCTGCTTAATCACATCTGTCAAAGCAGGTGTTAGATGTAAAATAGATTGGGTTAAGCTATAATCACAGATAGGCTCTTTAGGTGGATCAGCTTTTTGATTTCAACTTGTAATGGCTTAACGCGAGTAAAGGCCAAATGTAGCGATAACTGTGGTAATGAAAGTACGCGCCTCCCGGTAGCCCCGCTCCCGTCGGATAAGTCATTGTCCAATCGTATTTATTCCCCGATCCAATCAAATATTGTATCCCTCGTTCAATCGCAGGGGTGGGTTCCTTTGAAACGGCAAGTAGAGCATCGACTGCCCATGCAGTTTGGGAGGGCGTACTAAACCCTAATGGAACGTATTTTTTAACAATATCACTCTTACAAGATTCGCCCCATCCTCCGTCGGAATTTTGAATCTCTACCAGCCATCGAACAGCCTTTTGAATCGCAGGATGATTGGACGATATCCCTACAGCATTCATCCCGGTAATCGCAGCCCATGTACCATAGATGTAGGAGATGCCCCAGCGGCCATACCAGGATCCATCCTCTTTTTGCTGTTTCATTAGCCAGTGCACCCCTCGACTGATAGTAGGATAACGAATATGTAATCCCACATCATCTCCAAGAAATTGTAGCGTTCTCCCTGTTAAATCAGCAGACGAAGGATCCGTACCAATTGAATCAAACCCGCTGATGGAAATCCATTTTGCTAGTTCTTTATCTACGTTCTTTTCAAATGCCGGCCATCCCCCATCGTCATTTTGCATGGACAGCACCCAGTTTACTCCACGATCCCAAGCCTGACGATAGCTTGGATGCGTCTTTGCTAACGTACGGATCGCTCTTAGCGCTGCAGTTGTATCATCCACATCAGGATTTATGGTGTTGATATCCGAAAATCCCCATCCGCCTGGGGCAACATGTGGGTTATGAATGATCCAATCTCCGTATTTTTTATGTTGTCGTGAAAGCAGGTATTCGCCAGCCTGTTGTATCGTCCTACTTGAGCTAGGTACCCGAGCTTCTTGTAGAGCATAACTAAGTAATGCCGTGTCCCAAATGGTTGATGTAAAAATCTGCGTATGAATCTGTTCGCTTGGTTTACAAGTTAATGCTTTTAACCCGTTAATAGTATGTAAGATAACGGGATGCTTATCCGAGTACCCAAGTGCCAAAAAGGCGAAGATCATAAGAAAAGTTGAGCTGAAATAGCTGTATAAGGTTCCATCCGGTTCAATTCTATCCAACATAAACTGTTCAGCACGACGTATAGCTAAATGATGAATCTGATCGGGAAGATAAAGAAGATTGTTAACTCCGGATTCTATCAACGCTAAAATTGAGCGGGACTGCATGGGTTGTTGATGTATACGTTGTGGTACGTTTATGTCTGATAGATCAGGAGTTCGTTGTGTTTTGATAAAAAATTTTCGGTCAGCCACAATTAGAATCGGAGCAACATGAACTCTGGCATACCCGACCAAATCAAAGAAATTAACGGGGAACGTCAAAGGAAGCAGCATGATTTCAGGTGGAAGTAGAGCATGCTGCGACCATGGGTATTGCCCCGTTAAGGCGAGCATCACTTTTGTAAGCAGATTTACCTCTGTAATGCCTCCTCTTGACAAGATAAAGTGCCTGGCTGCTTGCATATTCTCATCGCTTTTCTTATGATAACCGGAAAAAAGTAGCGCATAGTAAGCCTCAACCGTAGCTGAAAGATTTCCTCCCTCTTCATCATAAAATAACTTCCAGGCTCCATTTTGCTCCTGTTTACTGGCCACTCTTTCTGTTAACCTTCTTATCAAATCTTCATTATTAATGTTCAGTGTTCGCAATAGAATGATCATATAAGCATCTGTCATGACGCTACCTTCTACACAATAGCGCCAGGATCCGTCATTGGCTTGGTGATTTTTTACTACAGTGATGAGGCGATTGATTTCTGTTTCAACTTGGTTCAAACCACTCACTCCTTTTCCAGCGATGGTCAATCTACATAATACGGAAGGGAAGAAAGGGTGAATTCCTTCCAAATTATTTTACTGTATGCTCAGTGGGCAGCTAAATATGTTCATACAGGATCTCGTAAGGACTATTGGTCACACTGTACAAATTGATAATTAGCATAGAAAAAAGCCTATCCATGGTTTTGTGTAATACAATCACAGGTAGGCTTTTTGCGTCCATTATATCTGAATATCTGTTTACACGTATCTCGTTTCTTCCTTTTCATCCGTCTTCCTCATCATAAGGTTTTCCCCTTTCCCTGAGATACAGGACTGACGAAAACTAAAGTAAGCCTCCCACTATCCGGGAGGCTTTTGACTGTATCTAACCTTGTATAGTTTTATTGTACGCTTGGACACTGAGGATTATTGCACGTACTTACCACTTAGTTGCTGCTCTGCTATCTGAACCAGACGTTTTGTGATCTCGCCCCCGACGGAACCGTTCTGGCGAGAAGTTGTATCCGGTCCGAGCGTCACGCCGAACTCAGAAGCAATTTCATACTTCATTTGATCCAATACTTGGCGTGCTTGTGGAGTAACCAAGTTATTCGTATTACGGCTTTGATTTTGTTGTTGATATGGCATAAAGTATTTCCTCCTATGTGGTTATTCTTGGTGTTTCGTAATCTTAAATTTCCACATAGAAAGGAATTTATACGTAGACTCCCATTGGTTACTTAACATTAACTTTCATTTGTTCTGCCCATACATTAGCAGAATTTGCTCTTGCTTCATAGAGATTAACATGTTTTTGCTCTGGTGATTTTTCTATTGATGGTGTTATAATTTCCGCTTTAGTCGCTAATGCGAGCATACTCCATAAAACAGAAATAAAGAGTAGTGCTTTTAGGATACCCTTCGTTTCTGATTTCCTAACTTGAACTGCATTCATTTTTTATTACCTCCGTATATGTACTACACCTTCATTATCACTTTTCTGGTGCATTTTAACAAAGTCGATATTCCTTCTGAAAGCGACAATCATTGGTAATAAAAGAGGATGAAAGCGAATGTCATAATATGAAATCTCATAATTCCTCTGTTTTGCATCGTGTTCCTCACGTTGTTATTCCTGGGGATAAATTTTGACAAAACAAAAAAGCCCCACCACCCAAACGTGAACTGTAACCAAAAAAGTAGACACTAAAAGAAAGAACCCTTTTTGCTATGCACTAAGAAGATGACTTCGATACTGATTCGGGGTCATCTTTTTTAATGTCCATTGGTAACGGTGACAGTTGTAGTTATACATATAGTCATTTACACGTCGAACAAGTTCGTTAAAATCTTTACAGTCTGCGTAATCAAGTTCATCTTTCATATGGCCAAAAAAGAATTCCATCGGGGCATTATCCAACAGTTCCCTTTTCGGGACATAGAGGGGGTGATTTCAAGATCCCTTACACGCTTTTGATACGATGGATTTGTATAGTGTACTCCCTGGTCTGAATAGAGAAGGGCTTCTGGATGGACCGTACGATCCAATTGTTCAGTCAGTTTATCCAGTGTACAATAGACCAAATCCATATGAAGCGATGTTGATACATGATAGGCGAGTATTTCACGTGTAGGTTCTATTGGCACACTATCTGGAATTAAATAGTTTGTGCTGAGTTTGTTTTGCAGACTTTGCCCGAACAGAGAGTGAGCGAGTCTTCCTCTTCTTTCTCTGCTCTGGAAAGGCCTGCAAATATATTTTAGTTATGAGAGCGATGGAAATAGCTTCAAATGGTGTTGGCTTTATTCCGCATTGCTAAATACCAGCTACATATACTGTTCCAGCTACTAAACTTACTAGCCATTGACTCATGTTGTTCATCCGCTTCTCCTCCAAAAGAAAAAGCACCCGATTAGGTGCTTCCTCACATACTGCCTTTAATTGTTTCGGATGCAATTCTGGCAACAACATCTTTAACCTGTTCAAGTCCCCATTCTCCGAGTTTCTTTGTAACACTCTTTACCTTCTCTGGTCCACTCAGCTTAGCTTCTATATCCAGTTTGCTTTCCACATATTCAATTCCGTACCGAGTAAGTTTTGTGGTATCTAACCTAACTGCTAAAGGATAAGGATCTTGACCGCCACGAATAATTTGGACGTCATTAATCATTCCTTCGTTATTCAATTTTTCAATCGCAACCACAAAAACATTCACTTCTAATCCAAGCATATCTGCATTAACCCTTTTCATACTAGGTAGATCCTTTTGATACTCCGTATATAATGCTAGCAAAACTTTTTGTTTAGTATCTAATTCCATTCTTTATCCCTCCCGCCCCACTACTTCGACAAGAGGGATATATTACCTGCTTATCTATAAGAAAAAGCCGCCCCGATCCAGAGCAGCCAATTACTTTTAGAAATATTCAAGGTATCCGTATGCAACAACAATCCCACCCAGAACGATAAAGGCCTTTACTTCTCTTGGTATAAGCATAGAGATAGTCTCGATTATATCTTCTACAACCTGCCGAGCAAAGTAAAACATTAGGGATACTGCAGCAGCCAAAATGAAAAACGGAGCCAAGACAGCCATAAATTTCAGTAATTGCAGCATGTCACCAAATGACACGATAGAATTCGAAAAATCCAAATCTAACATCCTTTTACCCCCCATAATATGTATTTGTATTCTATACGGAAGAAAAAGGATATTGGTTTCTAATATATTAATATTTAATAGAAGGGATTATTTTACCATAAGAAAAAGCCGCCCGGTATGAGCAGCTCTCTTACTATTCGATAGCCTCAATAAGCCTGTATGCTGTAGTAGCCATTATACCAAGTACTATACCAGCTAATAAGAAACCACCGATTAATGCAAATAAGATCACTATAAATTCTCTCCTTTCACATGATGGAAAGTAGTCTATTATAGTTTTCCCCTATACTTGCTTTTTGATACTGTTATCTTTCTATGCCGATATTATTAATTATGCCCGCTTGCGATTCTGCTGTTGTTCGAAGTAATTATGCCATTCTTCTATTTGCTTCTGTTGCTTGCGTACATGCGCTGTATTACGTCTATATATATGACTTTCGCTACGCCGCCTTCTTAGAAACCACCAGATGAAACATAGAAGTAATATTGCTCCTGTAATCAAGAAAATTGCATATGAAGCAAATAGAGTTTCCAAGGTATAACCGATTATGTAGAGAATACTCATGCTTTCACCTCTAGTGTTGTATTCGATGATATTGAATTAAGAAGTTCATAATCCTATCATAACAACACCGTCTGAACAAATTCTGAACATGTATAGCTTAGCCAAATCGTTTCCGCTGCTTATCCCGGAATCTCTCCGATCGTTCTCTCATACTATCCTGTATTCCCCTCTGGCGTTCACGGTTAGCCGCCGCCATCCGCTTATACTCTTTATCTCCCTGCTTCATTTTACGGAAGACATATAGGAAGAAACAGATGAACAAGATTGCTCCAATAATCATTAGAACGGTGTATACAGCTATATAGGAGGCTACAGCGTAGCCTAGTGTATGAATGATATCCATGCCTTTTCCTCCATAATAAAAAGCCACACCTATACGGAGTAGCTTTTCTACCTTATTATCGAAAGGTAAATGGATTGTCCATTCCCATTCCTATCAACCTATCGATAAAATACTAATGAATATTATTCACGTTTGAAAATGATATACATGTAGTCCCCACCTGCACCTTCATGTAGATCCTGATCAACCCTAGTATATCCAATCGGAATACGAAGCTGACCGTTACTAGATTTTACTATTGAAATATCTGTGATAGGACCACCATCATTTGGATTTTTACTGTAATACACATATATAAATTTACCCTCTAATCCTTTGTTTAAGTCTATGCTGTCGGCGTTTTCACCAATTATTTTATATCCAACCTGGAAAGGTAAAGGATATTTATTATCACTAGCAAACACTTTGATATCCCGCACCGCGTCGCACCTATCACCTTTTCTATAGTAAAGATAAACGAAATCATGTCCTCTGCCTTGGTTAATATCCAGATCGACTTTCTGGTACTCTTCAGGTACTGGTATGTTTGATGATGTTCCTCGAATAATTATGATGTCAGTAATATACTGTCCGTTAAATCCTCCTTTACTTATAACTGATTGCGTTTCTCGCATAATGATGTCTGTAATATCTTGTCCCATGCTAAATCCTCCTTTGTTTATAACGAAATTAACTGGAATTAATTTCAATTCCATATATTTCATTATAAACTACTCCACTGAACAAATTCTGAACATGTATGAGGAGATGGTTTGGTGATGGGATTTACGCTTCCGCTTCCATTTCTCGGTCAATAACAGCCATGATGCCACGCTGGTTAAGTAACTGGTGAATGAATAGCCGCCCTGCTTGTGTCCATTTCGTATGCATGCGCGCTTTTCCGCCGCCATCGATATGTGTCTTGGACTTGGTATACCCTTTATTCTGATGTTTGTGGTACAGCAGCCATTGACCACCCATCTTGTACTGTACTCCTTCTTCATGGAGTATTTCATTCAAACGCGTTCCGGAAAGACCATAGTCTTTTGCGATCTGAGTAATATTCACCGTTCCTTTCGAGGAAAGGATTAGGTTGTAGTAGGTAACTTTAGACTCGTTTTCCGCTACCTGCTGTTCGAGCATGAGCGCCTTAGCTTCAATAGCTCGTTTCTCCTTCTGTTCCTCAATCCAGCGCTGCGCACGCGCAATCTCGTCCTGTATCTGATAGGAAGGAACAAGCGTCAGGTTTCCGCGCCGGATGTTCTTCAGCAACTCCACAACCTTGCGCTGGAACTTCACCGCTTCCGGAAGATCACTGGCCATCAAGAACATGTACAGGCCATTTTCATTAATGATGCTGATTTGTTGCTTTCCTCCAGGGGTATGCATGGTGCATACCCCTTTGAATCCTTCAAACCGATCAATTATTTCTTCGTCTTTCCGAGGTCGAGGATTGATAATCTGACTCGCATAGACCTTAGGATTAGCCGCCCCGATCGCCACCGCTACTTCTTTTGGAATAAACCATGCTTCCTGCTGTCCGTCCCATTCTGTTCCGTCTTGATTCAGTACTCGTACTTCATGTCCCTCAAAGTTGATTAAGTCCATATCTGCTCCGCTCCTTCCTATCAATTTAAATTACTTCTGTATTTTCACGTTCACCCGTTTTATTTAAAGATAATGCGTTATACGGGCTTGTACAACGACCGTCACGTACATCACCTGGGCAAGGATACAACTCTGCTACATTGTGATAAGGTATGATTTTGCTATAGTTGAGCATTTGACCAAGAACTAGTACGCAACGTAGCAAGAAGTCTTTCTTGCACATCAGTTTCGCTTGCTCTAAAGCCTCGCTCGCATTTTTGAGTGATTCTCGGACAGCAGGCAACTTCTCTTTCAAAATCATTTCCCGTTCCCGTACCACCTTGTCATATCCGCTTTGGGTCAAATAATATCTAATCTTGCACCCGCGTTGTTTCTTCCTCTGTTTACTCATCTTCTTCCTCTCCTTTCTTTCCTGCCTTACTGTTCACACCTCAAATTTATTCTCAACCAGTCAACCTCTTATGCTTTACAGGGGAAGTAGAATAGATTGAGGTGCCAACAGTAAGGGCAGATGCTATGCCGCACCTGCCCGAGTTTGATTATGCAATTTTGCACATATTGTTTAACTATGAAATCAAAAGGAAAAAGCCACTCTACTCTGTAAAATAAAGAATGATTATTTATTACTTCTTCTTATAAAAACAAGATGATTTATAAAATGTGAAACATTATATGAATATTGGTACACCACTTAGCAAAAGTGGTGTATTTTTTTATTTTTATAGACCTCTTTATGACCTCATATACTACCACAACAATACCAGCAAAAACACATTTACAACAACATGAGCTTTAGTTAGAATAGGAACGTATATTCTGTTATTGAATCTATAATTTATTTCGGGGTGCTCAAATGAAAGTATATACAGTAAAAGAATTGGCATCTGCTGTAGGAAAACACGAAGAAACCATAAAGCGCTGGTTGCGTTCTGGCAAGTTTCCTAACGCATTTCGCAATAGCGATAAAGAAGGATGGAGAATCCCTGAGAGCGACCTTGTGCATATCAAACAGGGAACAGGATTTGTGAGAGAAGATTCTCAGCAAAGTGAGGAGGCAGTACAGCAAGATGTGGATGAACTGGAGTTAGTGAGATTAGCGTATGAGGCAGTCACATTGACATCCCCTACGGAGGAAATCCTTACTATTCTGTCCGTTGTTGGTATCAAACGAACCTTAGAAATTTTGCTTATCATGCAACAATCTGCCGCAAAAGTGAAAAACCCTGACGGGTTTATTAAGAAAGCCATTCGGGAGAATTGGAGTCCAACGACTGTTCCTGTTAAATTACCGAAGAAGCAAAGTAAGCATTTTTATGACCTTACACAACAGGACTACGAGGCGACGGAAAATAAAGGCGAGAGTGACTATCCGTCAAAATTTCCTTTCTACAATTGGTTGGAAGAATAATTGGGTTTGGATGTTTCACAGGAGGCTTCAAAAATGAAAAATGGTTATTATCACATGTATTGTCCGAAGGATGTTCAAAGTCGGTACAAGTTGCTTGTATTTGACGAAACTAACAAGCCATTTTTACCGCTAACAGACTTTTACGATGATGTGAGTAGGAAGATATCAAAAAGTTCGGCATTATCGTATCTCCAATCCCTTCTTCCATTCTTTACTTGGATGGATAGATACAGCAACTATCAAGGGGAACGTGTCACTTGGAGTTACCATCCAGAAGCAATACGAGTTGCTGTTGAAGATTACTTGATGAATGAAATGGCATGCAAGGTACGAGAAAAAGACTCTTTTCGATTTGTAAAACTCTCAAATAAAAGCCCAAATACGGTTCATCGTTTTCTTTCAGCTCTCAAGTCGTTCTATAAATCCCTTATCACGCTGAGACAGTATATGTACGCCAACCCTCTTATAGATTCTCATGCAATTCTGGATGATTATAAAGTCCATACCGAAGGTGTAAGAGAAAATAAGCCTCGGATGCCTGCAGAAGCAGGAACGGAAGACCCTCTTGTGCATAGACGGTTGACAGATTCCTACTTCAAACTCATTAACGAAGAATGGCAACCTGAGATTATTGACGACCCTTTTCTATACCATAAAGTCAAACAGGCGGGTAATCAGGCAAATTGGTCTCTGCGAGAGAAAGTAATTGCTCGTATGCTGTTTGAGACAGGAGCAAGGGCCTCAGAAGTCATTGAATTAACGATTGGAGATTATCGTTCCCGTAAGTCCTTTCAAGAAGTAAACACGTTTAACAAGGGAAGTCATGGTCGTAGAGTGAAATTTCTTCGTTTTAGCAAAGATACAGTGAAACTTCTGTTTCAATACATTAATCAGGAACGTAAGAAGTTTGACCCTCTTGGGCGGGATTTCGATTTTCTACCTAATGATGAACCCATGTTCCTAACGGAACGTGGAACGCCATTTAATTATCAAGCTTGGTATCCTCATTGGAATAAGGTAATAACGTTGCTGGACATGAGGTTAAACCCACATAAAACGAGGCACTGGTTCGTCACAATAAGTATGCGTGAGATTTACAACATTTCCAAGAATGATGTAGAAATTGCCCAACGCAAGAATGAACTTATTACGTACATGAAGTGGAAACAAAAAGACACCATTGAAGTGTACGAGCATCATTTTGATGAAGAGAGCCATCGAAACTTGCACGACAAAATGCTTGAAAACATGACAGAGAAAGAAAAAGAATACATGGAACAATCAAAACGTAAACGAACGAAAAAAACCGTACTCAATGTGTTGGAAATAGAGAAAGAAACAGAGTTAGATACAGATATACAAGCTCTATTAGACGGGTTGGAGGACTAAACTATGACAACAGGAATCAATTCACCTACCTCCCCATTTTATGAGGAATTAGTGGGTAAAGTGGATGAACACATTCTTCACTTACGGAATAACAGGGGCATGTTTCTTTTAGATAAATTGAATGAAGTGCCTGTTAAATATTTCTTTAATCGGTGTTTAGATATGCCTTGGAGAAATCAGTTGTTATTTGTAATGCTTGTTGGTGGAGATAGGAATTTAGATACTCGCACAATAGAGTCTACACTTAGAAATTTAAATGCAAGATTGAAGGACATATTTTATACGTATGATTTACAAATTTTCTTTGATTTTGATGTAAACAAGCATATGTACGAGTATCTAAAAGGTAGCATTTTTCCTGAACATTCGTATAACCAAAGAGCAATATTTTTAAAAGAGTATAATTCCACTGCCTATTCGACTAAAAAATGGCTCACATCAAAGCTAAATCAGGAACAACAGAAGTATTTTCAGCAATTCTTGTTCCCTATGCCTAAATTTGACAGCAGAGACTTTTCGTTTGGCAAGCAAGCAAGAGAACAGGCAAAAAACACTCGTAAGAGTGAAACGGATGCTGTTGTTCCTTTTCTTCCTCAAATTAGGGTAGAAGCAAATTTCCGTTGGAATCAGATAAAACGATTACGAGAAGCTTTTCTAACAGCCTGTAAGCAGGTCGAAAATGACAATGTGACGTTACCATTAGAATTTCATTATGACGAACCTGAACGAGTTGGAGAACGGTTTTATTTCCGCTTATGGGACAAGCCCTCCTTTGTACTTTACCACCAAGAGAAATTCACTGATTCTATTGTAAAGTCAGCAAAGAAGCGTACAGGAACGTATTCTGATAAGAACAAATATTACTTTGTGGAGCTTATCGGAGCAGAACGGTTAAATGATGACGATGTAGCAGAAGGTCTATGGTTTACAGAGATACTGCAAGAAGGCGTGTTAGGATTATGGTCTCAAAATGCGACAGATGCTGATTTAGAGCGGAAGCGACAGCTCCTGTTCTCATGGGGATATGGTGAAGAAGGAACAAGTAAAAATCCCGTGCCTTTTAATTCTATGCATAAAGGAGTTCTATTTCAAAGTAAATTTATTTCTCTTCACAACAACAAAGCCGAAGGCATTGTATTTGATGTGGAGTCTTTTTATGTCGCAACAACCTTCGGTTTATTAGCAGTAGACATACTGACCACAACAGGAGCAAGGATAAGTGAGCTGTTGCAAATTCAAAGTACAAAAGATTGCATTCGAGCAATAAAAGCAAATGGTAAAGTACACTTTTCGTTCCAAGTTGTTCCGAAAGGTAGAGATACCGCAGAAAGTTATTCAATCAGTGAGCAAACAATGAAACTAATACAAGCTGTTTCCTTACTGCTTAAAGAGCATTATAACGGTGCAATTCCAAGTGTACCGTATCGTGATGAGAGGAAACATCAGTTTCCAGAGCCTAAGCCCTATTTTTTTCAATACAACCATCAATCTTTTAAAAAGGATGCTCTTTATTCATGTCTTCGATTTCTGCTTCATGGACTAAATTTCGAGACACAAGAAGGACAACCAGTTGTCATTAAAACACATTTACTACGTCATGCGTTCGCTACAGAAGCTGTTCAGCGTCAGCAAATCCCCGTTGATATTGTAGCAAAGATACTTCATCAACGTGATGTAAATGTAACGGGATATTATTCTGAACCGACCCCAAGCCAAGTAGCCGAAAAAGTTGGAGAATTACATAGTGTGATTGCCAACTATGTTGATTTAGATGTAGCGGTTCTCCGTAGCCCAGAAGAGCTTCAAAAGGAATGGGAAAAACACAAAACCGAAGTAGGTGTATATAACAATGTATTGGGCGGGACTTGTGTTACAAATGCTGTATGCCCTACGAAAATGCAATGTTTAGGGTGCATGGCAAAAATTCCACAACCTGAAAAGAAACATGAACTTCTTGATGTCATTGAGTTGTCTAAGGATATGGAAAAGCGGTTTACTTCAATGGGTTTGACAGTTGAAGTGAAAAAGGCAAAAAATATGCGGAAACTTGCGAGAAACGAGTTAAAGGAAATGGAACTGATTGAGAAATACAGGGAGGAACAACAGTATGAGCCACACATTTCCTTCAAAAAATGACCGAGCATGGCTGCAAGATGTTCACGAGTCTCGAAGTAAACGCTCTTCCTCATTAGGAAAGGAAGCAATTGACCTTTTGGTCAAACAGGATCTCCCTGTTACGCTAAAAAATGTGTCAGAGAAGTCAAAAGAAATTGACCCCGAAGGGAGAGGAATTCATCCAAATACAATCAGTACGAATAAGGAACTGAATGAGTATTACAAGCAACATAGCAAGACATATAAGAAAAAATTACATTCCAATAACTCCATACAAAAACGTTCTATTAAATTTGTGCCTGTTGACTACCGACGTATCAGTGCAGAACGAAGCATAGAAAATGCCGAAAGAAAGTACATGAAACTGTCAAAGAAAGAGCTTGTACAGCGGTTACTCTTGGCTGAAAAATATATTGCTGAGAACAATGGAGCCTGGATTGCAAAACAATTTGAGCAGTTTCAATAGCACTCTTTTGGAGAGTGCCAACATTTTGATGTAAAGCTCATGCTAATATAGTTATTGGAATTTTAGATAATTGCTTAACATGAAGGCTCTGTTAAACTTTGATGTTGATATAGTGATTTTCCAATTTGTGTTATAATAAAATCAAAAAAGGGAGGATTATTTATGATATTTTTCCTCTTGTTGGGTTTTATGTTCGTATGCTTAATCTCACTTTTTAGAAAACAAATAGCGTTTCATATTGATTGTAATAATAAAATTCTTCTAAAACTGCATCAACTTGAGTGGTTTCGCAGTCCATTTAAAAGTGGGTTACTTTTATTCTTAATCAATGGAACCTTATTTTCATTAACAGTTCTATTTCTTTTTATCGGTATATATTTTTTAGTTCCCGTTATTCACTTATTCATTATGTTCTCGGCTATAATTTGTAGTGTTTACTGTTGGATTGCAATCAATAAAACATGGATTGGTAGTAAAATTGACCGCTTAAAGATGGCAGTTACAGGAAGCAGTTTTTATGGATTTCTGGCATGTGGATTAATCTATCGTTTAATAACATTGCCACCATCTACACCCGAATTGGACATGTTTATGGCGGCAATGGGTGTCATGTTTGGAATAACAGTCGCAGTAGTGGCGTTCTTTACTTGCATTCTCTTAACAGGATTTGAAGTAAGGCAGGAAAATTAACTGATTTGTAATTTACCATTACAACAACATGTTGTAGTTGTAAATGAGGTCATTTGTGGTACAAAAAAGGATAGAACAAGCAGGATTCCTCTGCCTGTATCTATCCCTTTATTTTTCTTTATAAAATGTTAAACATTTTATATTTTTTATTGATATGAATAAGGGTTATTATAATTCGTTGATTCTAAATAAAATCTGGTAGAGTGACTCTTGATTTTCTTATCGCATATTACCGATGATTGAACTTCTGTTATCTTGCATCTTTTTGACGAAGTTCGTCATCACATCAAAGGCTTCATTTCGCTTGTTGGACATACTTTGGAGACGAAGCATATCCATTTGTTGCGTGTTGCTCAGAGAGTCAAGTTGACTTTTTACATTTGCAATTTGTTTCTGTAATTCCTCTTTCTGCTTTTCATCTGTTGCGTCAGATAATTTCCTATTTAACTCTGCTATTTGCTGATTTAATTGAGCAATCTGTTCGTTTTTTCTCTGAACTTCTTTAATTTGATTTTGGATCTGAGAATCTAACAATTGTGCTCGTTGCGATTGAACCTGCATTAAAGCTGTTTCTAAATCCATGCTACTTAAATCAATACTATTTACATTGCTAATACCAGCAGCAGACACTGCTCCTGCGCCTGAAAATGCCATAGCTACAACCATAAGTCCACCAATAAGTTTCTTTTTCATGATCATTCATTCCTACCTTTCATCGATCCTTAAGATATATTTGATTATATCATTAGGAAAGATTGGTATCTGTGACTTGAATTACATTTTTAGAATAAATTTATTTAACGATCTTCTTTCCTGCCTTACGTTCACTACCTGATATACAGATAGTCAACGCCGGGCAGGAAATTACCGCGACGTACACTGAAAAACTGATCATTATTGATACATGCATGAATATTAATCAATTTGGTAATGCTGATTACTTCACCGCTTCTTCCTCGACCATTTTACGGTGCTGCTCTTTCTGGTAAGGCATCCAGTCCCACTGGCCACCCTCGTTTCCTTGCTGCACGTTCTGGTTAAAGAACATGCCTGTTGGATTCAGCACACACAGGTCAACAACACCTGCATCCGCATCCTTTACCGCTGTTACGATGGCTGCGCGATCCTCGCTCTGATATTCTCCGCCTGGCGTTCCGTACGATTTGTAGTACACTACTCGTCCTACTGTTGGTTTCATTTCTTTCACCTACCTTTCTGTTTATGCACCACGGTCCGTCCCTCCGTATATATAGTGCATTACCCCACCCAAAATAAAAAACCGGTTATCGCTTTGCGAAGTCCGGATGTCTCTCTCTACAACATGGTAGGAGAGCGAAATTGTCCTGGTGGGGATCGAACCCACAACCTCTCCGTTATAAGCGAAGTGCTCTAACCTATTGAGCTACAGGACAGAAAAAAAGCCGCCTAAGATGGGCAGCTTTAGAAACTATAATATTCAATCTTATGATCAGTCTATTGACCCTTGTAATATATACCATCAATAGTTAGATACTCAACTTTCGCAGCCTAAATCAGGCAAGTAAGCCTTGATGTAGCTAGGCAAAGTTGAGTTAATAACTCTTTTTCATCGGATGTTAGTCCATCGATTTCATCTGCTAATTCTTTAGCAGCTTTTAGCGCTTCCTCAGTCCAAGGATAAGCATTTCCGCAATTTCTGCAGTAAGCAGGAGCAACATCTAAGGAATAAATTATCCCGAAATCATTACCTTCATCTCCCCGTATCTTATAACCGCATTTATCACAGCTATTGATAGTCTCTTCCCTTCATTGATCGCAATGTTTAGAGAAAGAAGATGGGTGGTGCTCTAAATTGTTAGTTGGACAAGATATGTATATTTTTTGTGTTCACTCGAATATAGGTCGCATAAAGCTTCTCTCATAACTTAAAATACATTTCGTTTCTTCTGCAAATTTAAAGGCTTCCTGGCATTCGGCATCCAATGTCATCTTTACACGGTACTCTTCATATGCTGCTAAACTAGGGAAAGTGAATAAGGCATAAGCAATATTATTGGCACCTTCATGCGGGAGGAAATAACCCTGATGTATACCGCCTAATTTATTAACTAATCGAATCCACATCTTACCGTATTCTTCGAATTCCTTTACTTTATACGGGTCGATAACATATTTCAGATAGCATGTAACCATCTTACTCCCTCCCAAAAAATCTATTTTTTCCATCATAACACATTATTCGACTATCGATTCTCATTAGTATAATAACCCTCATTCGTAGGTCGATCTGATTAGTGGCAAGCCTGCTCAAGCATCCATAGCACAGATAGTAACTTTTGTTTCGTATCGAGATCTGTAATAATACCTTCTTTATTTAATTTCAAACCGATGTGTGGTATCATCATTGTTCCCCCTTCCACAATCGTAGCATCGATCATTTTAAGGGTAAGTAGAAGTGAAGCATGCGCTTTATCACCGCCCATAGGGGATGGTGACGCACTGATTACCGCTGTGGGCTTATTCATAAACTCGCCTGAGGATACGATCCAGTCCAGGGCATTTTTTAAAACGCCAGGCACACCGTTACCATATTCTGGTGTGCATATAAGAACACCGTCTGCTTCTTTAAGCTGTGTACGTAAATCTTTGACTGCAGGTGGTTCATGATCATCAATATCGATGTCAGGATTAAAATGTGGAAGATCTCCCAATCCGTTATAGATTGTGAAGTCAATGTTCTTAGGTGATAAATTAGCAATAGCACGCACAAGCGCGGTGTTAGACGAATTACTGCGAAGACTTCCAGAGATGGCCAAGATTTTTATTTTATTCTCATTCATATCATCATCCCCAATCTATTGGTTATTATTTGTGAACAACAATCACCAAGATTTTTTTATGTATCCACCCGACTTGTTAGATGTGATTATCCGTTCTTGTGTAATTATACACGAAAGAAATCAATATATAGTATTTTTTTAAAAATAAAATTCTATATATTGATTGTTGGTGTGATAATATATGATAATTATCAGAATACAAGCAAGAAATAGAGTGATTTAATTCTTGCTAACCGTCCAAACTTATGCTCCCCCCTTCTATTTCGAGTAAATAAAAAGAGCGCAACGTTATGCTGCGCCCTCTGAATATTAACTTTATGTGGAAAGTATTTGGTTTTTATGAAGAATACGGTCAATCTATTTATCTATGTCTAGTTACTGTATTACAATAATTACATGTCCAAGTTATCGTTTTATACCCTAACATCTCGACATCCTTTATGGGTGTCTTTTTCTTTTTTCAGGAGTTATTTTGTAATTCCCTGATTTATTTCGGCATCAGAGAGCCGCCGCGATCCACTCCTTAATACACGGCATACGGTCTACCGGAAGAAAGGAGAACCAGGAGGTGTGCTCTTCTCTGCAAGCATTTGCCCCTGCTTGTATTGATGTCTTCGCCAAATGAGAGCTTTGAGGAGTGAAGTAATAAGAAAAGCTGCCCCCTGTACAGAACGGCTCTCTTGAAATATTTCGTTGCACTCAGTTTAACACCCGAGCTATCCAGTTATCAAAAAGTGTCGGTGGTGTCGGAAATGTCGATACGCCACGACTTTTCGAAATGCAAAATCGTCAGCTTTAAAAAAATAAGTTTTAGACTACATTTAAGAATAAACGTAGCGGCAACCTTAAACTTTATTATTTGTAGACATCTCATTAGTTAGGTTTGTAATTTATCGCATGAAATTGGAAGGATAATGTAATGTCATTATAGAATTTATTTTAGAATATTTTAATTTTTATGCACAAAGGGAGAGTAAGAATTTGCCTATCAAAACGATTTATCCGAATGCCGCTATGGAATGTAAGCTCTGTTACGAAACTGATGTCTACAACTTTCTCGAGTTACCTTGTGGACATGGAAGTGATCAGTTTCCGGATACGCGTATGCATCAAGAGTGTGTATACAACATGCAAAAACCGGAGTGTCCGTTTTGTCGTGCGGAGTTCAACCAGCAGGATATGACCGGAAATTATGTAGAAGACATCACAGAACATCCAGGATGGCTTTCACAAGCTAACTCTGAGCACTGGGCTGAGAGACACGGAGGACAAATGCCTCCTAGTCCAGAAGAAAGAATCGCAGGAGGTGGTGAAGCACCTGGGCAAGGTGGTGGCGCAGGTCCTGAACCGGGAGCTGGAGGGGGACAAGGCGGTGAACCAGCCGGTGGTGGTGAAGCTCCGGGTGGTGATCCAGCTGGAGGTGGCAGTGAGGCTCCGGGTGGTGATCCAGCAGGAGGTGGCGGTGAACCAGGAGGCGAAGGGGAATAAGTAAACAAGGGTAGCAGGTATAACAACTCATAAGATATAATTGGAGGTTTCACATGGCTGATGATTTATGGGCACAGCGGTCTAATATTTTATGTACACAAAATTTTACTATCAATTCCGACCAAGGGCCGTTCGTTGGTCAATTGACTGTAGTTGGACTAGCTGTTTCGGCTGTTACTCCGGAGACAGGTAGTGTTTCTGATTTCTTTGCCATTGAGCAACGTTTTTCTTTGAACCCTAATAAAATGTATAAGCACAATGTGGATGATGATACTTTAGGTTATGTTATTGCCGGTTACTTCGCGATAGACTATACAATTGAGACTACGTCACATAACTTCCCGAACAACCCTAACGATTTCCCCCTCCTATCTAACTCACCCGACACTACGGTTGGCTCTACTACATACACGACTAGCCTTTCGCATACGTTCAGCGGGAGTATCGGAGTGTTCGGAGATCAACTAACAGCTACCGCGTCAGATAGTTACACGGTAACGAATTCTACCTCTGTAAACATTCCTGATATTACGGTTGAGAATCTATCGATGGATCAAGGTAACAACGCGAAATGGGCGTTTCTATTCAATAATAATGATGATAGACCACCAACACTCTCGTCTACGTCCATGTTCCAACCGGTTGTAACGACGATGTGGGAGATGAAAAACCCTATACCGTCAGTAGAAGAATTAGAGTTTGTGACAAGGATTGCGATGAACTTTAAGCTGGTGCATATTCCTAAGGCTTTTCCATTCATACACGATACGGTAAAAACTTATAATATATGTGAAGAAATCCCGTGGCATATAAAAATCCCTGTGAACCCTCCTCAAAAGTGAAAGAGAACTGAAAAGAGGATTGATAAGCGGGCTACACTTGTTTACTAGGTGTGGTCCTCTTTATTCGTCATACAGCTAATATTTGATATTTCCAAATGATAATTTCTCTCCCGGCTTACTAAAAACGATCCGTAACTAAGATTAAAAAAGGTGCCCGCCTACTAGCAGGACACCTTCTCGTCAGCTTTTTTATTATCATGAATCCACCATGCAAACTTCTTAACTACCTCATTTTTCAATTCCTGTGCACGAGTACGGGAAATACCGATTTCTTTAGCGATGTTCATCATTTTTTCACCATCCATGACACCTTCTAATACAATCTGTTCTTTATCAGGAAGTGTATAGCTCTCCGCAAACTCTTCTACCATCTTAACCGTTCTCTCATATCGCTTCATTCGCTCCCACATCCGTAGATTCTTTTTAGCAGCTCGGAATACTGGATCAGAGTTGATACCTTGTGCCTTTGGTAAAGTAGCTTCGATTCCATATTGGGCAGTACCGGCGCCAGCGTCTTCTCTGCCCATACCTTGGCGATTAGTCTCTTGGTGTACTTCGATCTGATTCACCATCCAAGCATATCCGTCTAGAGCCTCCTGAGCTACATGCAGCAATTCTAAAGCAGGTTACAGACTTGTGAAGGCAAGCTGTCCATTATGATTCTGGAATTTAGCTGCTTCTTTCTCTTCCCACTGCTGGCACGATACTACTTGTCCAATATGCATATCATGAATACGACACTTTGCACGCTTCCCCCATTGTGTTCCCGGGCACTTGCTGCATACGTCTTCGATATATTGGTGGTTAGGATTGATTGTTTGCATGGTAGAGTCCTCCTGGATTAATTTTATTTGATGTACTGGTTAGGATCTGCGTTGGCGATATGCTCCGCCCGGTCCGCACCTGTATGTCCGACGACCTTCCATCAACTGGCGCCACTCTCGTTCGGATAGATTTTCTGTTGTCGTCTTGTTTGGCTGCTGCTTCGGCTCCCGTTTCTTCTTTGGCTTACGCATAGCATTTAATTGCTTCTTTTTCTCTGCATCCAGGTATTCACTGAATCGTGGTGCCATTCTGTTTCTCCTCCTTCTGGGGTAAATAAAAAGAGGACACCACTAATAAGCCTTTACACAGCCGCTATATAGCTGCCTAAGCTTACTAAAGTGGTGTCCTCCAATGTTTGGTCAGACGTATTCAATTAATCATAGAGCCCAATCTTTGTTAACATACGTTCATCTCTCTAGGTATTCACATAGGATGTAACTGTTCAAATACGAAGGGAGATGGAAAGATGAGTTCTCAAGAGCATCAATTACAAGGTGAAAATTATCAGGTTCCACCAATGTCACCATACACAACACAGGATGAAATGTATCGAATGGTAATGCATCCAATGCAAGGAGTTGCCCCAATGCCCAATTTTCCAGTACAAGGAGCAATGGCTCCGATGCCAAATGCCCCTGTAATGGGTGAAACAATGCCAATGCCAAACGCTCCTGTGATGGGCGAAACAATGCCAATGCCGAACGCCCCTGTGATGGGTGCAATGTATCCTATGCATGGCGGAATGCACCACATGCACCATGTTCATTATGTGTGTCCAGTAAATCCATATCTTTTCCAAACGCTGTGTACATTGATCGGGCATGATGTAGTAATTGAAACTGTTCGTGATAAACACGCCGGCAGACTCATAGATGTGAAGCCGGATCATATCGTACTTGAGACTATGCACGCCGTGTCTTTCATCCGGATGCAAGAAATTGTTTCCATTATGCCAATTAAACATTGTCACCATAAGAAGAAGCATTGTTAAAAATAAATAACGGTTTTAAATTATCTTTGTGCTTTAGTGTATTCTTGTAAGGAAAATAGGTTATTCAGCGAATAACTATTTTAGCTTTCTGCTTCTCCCCGGTATACGAATGTTCTCTCTACAGCCAAGGTCAACGACTTTCCCTTCTACAATCGTTTCTTCTAAGTTACCGAATTGAGGCATCGGAATTTCATATAAAGCTCCACCAGCTACCAGATAAAGCTTGTCCTGGTTCCCTGTATTCAAGTCTACTTTCACGTTCTGAGCTTGCAGATTATTTGTGATTTCTCTTAGTCGTAAACTTCCCATTCTCTGCTCCCCCGTTCTGTATGGTATAATAAAGGAGCATATATATTCGGTTTCCCCCTCTACTTGGCTTGCTTATCAAGACCTAATTAAAAAAATATAAGAAAATAAAGGACGACCACAAATTAGATATGTCTAATTTGTGGTCGTCATGTGTTTATTTCTCGTATTACTCAACTATAGATTCCCGTTAGTTAAGTAACTTGTACTCCGCATCGAATCGAAAGACCAGAACTTAGCCCGTTAAAACGAATCTTTCTGCACTATTAACTGCTCGCTCATTTTATTAATTCTCTCAATTTGCAGATGGCAAATTGGTCCGCGATTTGCTCAAACGGGTGCTCACGATATCTTTTATGGAATAAGGCTAGGTACTGTATATGTGCTTGACTACCTTTTATTTGCTTCCTAGTAAGTTCTATTAATTCATTAAGCCGTAATTTAGATTGCTCTTCTGAATAATCGGAAAGATACTTGGCCCCCCCTAACCCTGCCGCCACATACCTATCTTGGTAATCATACCAGTGTCCTAATTCATGTAGGATGGAGAAGCTAGCATAAATATGAGGACTCATAGCCTCCTGCCAACCTATTATTTTATTTTCTTTGAGCAAATTCTCAATTGTTGTAATAATACACGGATCATCTGGAACAGACTCTTGAATGGTATTTATGGAATCCTCAAGTTTAAGCTCTGGAACCATAATACCCGCTTTATAAATGTCGTTTGGCTTTGGCCAAAACGCAGGTGCTGGCAATCTCTTTTCTTGTGAGAGAATAGTCAACGATATCTCATGAACTGGAATTTCAGCTGGAATCAATTTATTAGCTAAATCTATGAGTTTCATCTATAATACACTGCTCCCTCTCCCTACATAAATTTCGCTATACGTTATGGCTTCACCGCGGGTGATTGAAGATCATAAAAATTTAGGTTTCATAACCGGGTATCCCATCATAGAATAATCAATGATTTTAGAGCGTTAATCAGCACCCGTGTCTCTGTTCCTTAATTATACAAAAAAGACTGTCGGCAAACCCGAATTTTTTCGGATTTGTTGACAGTCTGAGCCACTCCAGAGAGTGGCTTTGAATTGTTTTATCGCATATTACCGATGATCGAATTTCTGCTATCCTGCATTTTTTTAACGAAATTCGTCATTGTATCGAATGCTTCATTACGTTTGTTCGAGAGACTTTGAAGCCGTAACATATCCATTTGTTGAGCATTGCCTACAGAGTCAATTTGGCTTTTCAAGCTTGCTATTTGTTTCCGCAATTCTTCTTTCTGTTTTTCATCCGTTGTGCTAGATAATTTACTGTTTAAATCTGCTACTTGCTGATTTAATTGAGCAATTTGCTCATTTCTTTTCTGAACTTCTTTAATCGGAAGTCGGATATGCGTCCCTTCTATGCGAATGGCATCCTTATTGTTCGTCGTATTGTACGACTGCCTGCGATTCTTTCTACTTTTGAATTTGGGGTATCCTGTTTTCTCTTTGAAGAACTTTTGATACGCCTCATCCAGGTCTTGCAATGCATTTTGTAAGGCGGTAGAATCGGGCTCTTTTAACCAGACGATTTCTTTTTTTAACTTCGTCAAAAGAGCCGAAAAAGCCTTGTAGCTCAGTGTCTTTTGATCTGTCTCATACACTTCTTTCCGTTTCGCCAGGAAGTGATTGAACACATAGCGAACACACCCGATGGATTTGTTAATGAGTATAGCCTGCTCCTCGTTTGGATAGATGCGGAATTTGAATCCTTTATGTTTGACCATGTATGTTTCACCTCCTCCATCCCATTGTACCTGACCGTTTAGGGAGAAAACAGTTGGACTTGCGAGAAGGCAAAAGCCTTCCCTCGTCCGAAGCCGATTCATCCCCCACTTTCGCTATCGCTTAGAAGTGGGAGTCTTCTCGGCTGAAATGATAAAACCTTCTTCGGTTTATACTATACCGGAACCTATTACACAAGCAGATTTTCCCATGACAATCACCTGCCTCAGCTGTATCGCTGCAAATTGGTTCATTAGTCTGTAAGAAAAAATAATAAAATTTTCCCTTCAAATGTATGTATCGTAAACACCGTAAATAACTTTATGTGGTGTTTTGCGTATAAAGTGGGGGGATGAGACATGCATAACAAAAAAGACTATAGAACTTGTAAAAACTGCTGGTGGGCAAAGGATGAGGGCTGTATACGGAAACTCTGTTGTTTTAATCACAAATGGATTAATGATGCCGAAAGACTATGCTATGGTTGGCGTCCAATTGACATAGAAGAGAAGTATAGGTATTTAGAAAAGTATGGGTATGAACACAAAAGAATAGGAATTATCCCGCAGATACAGTAATGCGTAGTTAGCCTCTATTATGCTATCTAAAATGGCTGAGGAGTTAAACGAAAAGCCTCCCACTATCCGGGAGACTTTTTTTCATCGTTTCAAATAAAATATAGTCAAAAAAATGAGCCTGGTTTAATACTCCGCTTCTAGCCATTACATCCGCTCTTTGTTCCACTTCTTTCGCTAAAGATTCTTGGCCAATGAGATGAAAGTAGGTAGCGATATAGGCGTACACAGATAAAGACTCGTAGGAAACGGACGGCTTGAGCGATTTACGATCATATTGGCCCATAATTTTTTTGTGTGATGTCCACTCTGATATGATCCATTTTTCAAATGTAGGAGAGGAAATCCCAAAACTTTCACGATTCATGGCAATAAGAACTTGGTCAATCATATGCACGTCAGGAGCGCTTTTAAATTGCTTATCTTCTAGGTCATAATACTCCGGGAAAAATACAGATTGACTCGATACGTTTTTCAGCAGTTTCTGGTTTTTCTGTGCTTGAGACAGACTTTTAAAAAATTCAGGGGTCAAATAGCTTAATGTGATGCGTGAGGCTGTTTGGTTGTAATGCCATTCCACATAATCAACATAAAAGCCGTCTTTTTTTTGACTTCTTTCAATGGAGGATGCCACGATAGTAGCTAACTCCTGATATTCTTTTTTATGAAATTGTTTTGCTCCTTCATTCAAAGCATGAATAATTCGCACGTCGTCTATTAAAGCATTCGCGCTTGTATCTGGCCCCAACACCCATTGAATAAATGTGTTTTGTCCCCTTTTTACAATGAAGCGCTCTTTTAGATGCTGAGCTTGCTGATCAAAAGCATCCGCATCATGCTCCATTAAAAGATACTTCATATACAAACCAACACTCTCAGACAGAACCTGTGACTGAGCATCATTTGGATAAGCATGTATAAGAGAATCTCCTTCAGAATACTTTGAGACTACTGTCCGTTGCACCAATGGGTGGGTCTTTTTCATGAATAAAAAAATTCCTACCAAAGAAACGAGAACAATGAGGACAGTGAAAAGGAACCATTTTCTTTTCATTGCTCGGTTTCCTCCTGCTTAAAACGTTTCGTTTTGTCCCATGAGATTGTCTGTCCCCGTACTCGACTCAGAACATATGAAAATGTACTTCGGATTAATAAAATAATAAAGATCTGCGCATAGGTGAAATACATAATCAACATAAAAAATACGTTTGACGGTGATACATTTCGATCAATTACAATCGCACTTAGCAACTGGATCGTATACACCACATAGCTCATAAACCAAAGTAGCAGCAGAGGAGCTGCTATATTGGGAAGTTCTATTCCAAGCATACTCATAATGAAAAAGATATCTGAGAACAGCAGCAGGACAATAAAAACAAAATAGGTTAGCAAGTGCTGAAGTGTTAAAATAAACGTCTTCCCTTTCCAGTGGGAAAGTTCATGAAATGATTTTTCTAATAAATAAAGATTCCCCGTTAACCACCTAGTACGCTGTTTTATGAAGATGTTAATGCGTTCAGGCTCCTGCTCCCATGTTCTTGAATCAGGAACAACGGGAAGGAGATAACCTGCTGCCGTTAGCCGTACCGTCAATTCTGCATCTTCTGCCAGAGCAAATACATCATACCCTCCCATTTTTTCGAGAACGGAGCGACGGAGAAGCATGTTCGTACCCGCTAAAGAACCAAGTTTAAACAAGGCCCACCTGCCGCATTGCATCAACAATTGAAAGACTTGAAACTCTAAACCAATCATTTTGGTCAACGGATTTGCATTTGCATTAATAGTTTTGACATATCCCACTGCACCAGCTGCATGTTTCGTTGTTTCTGCTGTTTCCACTAATTTTTGAATCGCATCCGCTTCAGGCTGATTATCAGCATCATAAACAATAAAATAGTCCGAAGTAGAAATCTTTAATCCGTAATTTAGGACTCTTGATTTGCCTTTTGGCTCACCTGGAGGGACCGGGATATAGTGGATATTAGAGAACACGGAAGAAAAGCATTTCGCAATTTCTGCAGTGTTATCTGTTGAATTGTCATCCAGCAGAAAAATATGTAATGGACCTTCGTATTCCAGGCGAGTCATCGCATTCAATGTATCTTCAATGACTACCTCCTCGTTATGGGCAGGAATCAGCACGGCGACACTTGGATATGTTTGTAGTGGCAGAAGAGATTTATAACGAATTCGATACCATACCCCTCCAATCGTGACAACAGAATAGAAAAGGAGTAGGAGCCAAAAGAAAATCATGATGATGACTAAAAAACTTGTCATGGTTTACTCTCCTTTACCGCTTCTGTAATCTGCTCAGCCTGTTTAATTAACTTTTTTTCACAGTAAAACGGATACTCAACGTTATTGAAAATCGCTCGGGTTCTTTGCCGTATTCTTTTTTCCACCACTTGTACGCCTTCTTCGTTTGTATTTTGCAGGAGGATAATGATCGTTTTATGATTAGCTGTGACAATATCAAACTCTGAGCGTACACTTTCTAATGCGATTTTTCCTAATCGTTCTTTCACGCTTTGCAATATTCTGTTGTCCGTGCGACGGATATAAAGACTCAACCACCATAGTTGTTCATCACGCCTTTGAGTGCCTTGATATAAAATTTTCGCTCGTTCCTTGAATTCCGATGTGGTCAGTAGATGGGTATTTACTTCATATCTTTGAAGGCTGGTAAGCTTATACTTCAAAAGATCATTCTCCTGAACAACTCGTTTTACGTAAACATTCAAAACCCAATAGGTTAATAAAAAAGCACTCAAAAGTACATGGATATACATATAATCAATTTGGATATGTTCCTGATTTTTATGGATAAAAGCATATGAGGTCAAAAATATACCAAAACCAAGCATAACGATAATGGTGTACAAAAAAATAAATCTCTCTGATAGAAAAGTAATCGCGATTATAGAAACTAAGATTAGTAGGAGCGTTTCTTTGTAAAAAGGAAGTCTTGTATATAAAATCGTTGCCCCAAGTCCCATAAGTAATAGCGGTAAAATAATTACGATATAGTTCCGTTTCATTGTAATTCCTCCCTTGCTTATAAAGTTAGACTGTTGTTTTGTAATAAAGTTATTGCAAAGGGGAATTTTTTTAAATAAATAAGCCTCCCGGATGAGTGGGAGGCTTATGACTATCTCTTTTATTCGTAACTTTTTATTCATTACAGTTACCGAGTTTTTTCAAAAGAAACGGGCAAGGCGTGCAGACTTCTAAAACCAATCAAGCCTCTCCATTGTGGTATATTCGTGTCCAGCTTCAGTGTAGGCACCCTCTGCAGTAACGTACGAATAGCAATTTCCGCTTCCAGACGTGCCAGCGGAGCACCTAAACAGAAATGAATACCTGTTCCAAATGCAAGATGATGATTCGGCGTTCGAGTAATATCTAGTTGGTCCGGGTCGGAAAACACTTCCGGATCTCGATTCGCTGCTCCTAACACGATATAAACTTGCTGCCCTTTTCGAATGACCTTTCCACCGATTTCAACGTCTTCTGTTGCAAAGCGAACCGTCATTTGTGTCGGGCTCTCATATCGTAAAATTTCCTCAATAGCTGTTGAAATAAGCGCAGGGTTTTCTCTTAATTTTTCACATTGCTGAGGATGCTGCAACAAGGAAAGCATTCCATTCCCGATCAGATTCATCGTAGTCTCATGTCCAGCAACCAACAACAAGATACACATGGCTACTAGCTCGTCTTCATTCAATCGATCGCCTTCTTCTTCTGCCTGAATGAGCTGACTCATTAAATCATTCTGGGGATGTTGACGACGCTGTCCGATAAGACTATGGAAGTATCCTACGAGATTTCTGGCAACCTCTCCACCTTGCTCGAGCGACTCGTCCGTTCTGCTTAAATCAATGGTGCGAATCAAAACATTCGCCCATTCTCTGAACTGGTCACGATCGTCAACCGGTATGCCTAGCATTTTCGTAATGACAATGACAGGTAGTGGAAAAGCAAACTCCGAGATGAGCTCCATTTTCCCTGTATGCTGTGCCTTATGAAGAAGCTCATTCACTGTTTCTTCTATATACGGATACAGCCTTTCGATCATATGAGGGGTGAATGCTTTGCTTACGAGCATCCGCAACCGCGTGTGATCGGGTGGATTTTTGAAAAGCATCATATTTTTTTGGATATGAGCAAGAGGTCCATACGCCTCAGAAGTTTCAGGAATTCTCATCCGCTTTTCAAAGCGACAATCTTTGAGAATCGAGAACGCCTCTTTATAACTTGTGACAAACCATGCTTCCTGATCAATCGAGGACATCCAGTGTACTGGAGCTGCAGCCCGAAGTGCATCGTAAAATGGATATGGATTTGTCCGAAACTCTGGTGATAATGGATTGAACCTGCTTGCCTGTACGATATTTTCTACCATTATGACAACCTCCCTCTCTTATAAACAAATGGTTATCCAATAATCCCGATTTCCTTCCTGATCTTCTCAAAACTAGCAAGCGCTTTCTTGATTTCGGAAATCGTGTGTGTAGCCATGACGGTTACCCGAATTCGGCTTGACCCTTCGGCAACAGTAGGTGGACGGATCGCCGGAGCGAATATTCCCTCTTCTTCTAGGAGGCGGGAGAAGTGAACGGCTTGTTTCGCATCGCCGATGATAACCGCAATAATCGGTGTGTTTCCTTCAATCAGCGTGAAGCCACATTGTTGAAGACCGGATCGCATATAGGTCGCATTCTCTTGTAATGTCTGCCGACGTTCCGGCTCAGACTGAATGAGTTCAATCCCTTTCATTGCGGCCGCTACCACACCAGGTGAAAGGGAGGTTTGAAAAATAAACGAACGTGCATAATTACGCAAATAGTTCGTGACCGATGCAGCAGCGGCTACGTATCCTCCTTCTGCTCCAATTGCTTTACTTAACGTTCCCATTGTCAGCTGGACTCTATCGCTTAATCCGAAGTGTTCCGCTGTGCCCGCCCCTGTTTTTCCGAGTACCCCCGTTGCATGTGCATCATCTACCATCACCCATGCTCCGTATCGCTCGGCTAGCTCTACAATCTCTGGAAGTGGCGCAATCGTACCGTCCATGCTGAAAATTCCATCTGTCACAATTAGTTTCTTTTTACTATGAACCGCTCGCTGTAATTTTTCCTCTAAGTCTTGCATATTGGCATGTTGATAAATGAACGTTTGCGCTTTGCTCATGCGACAACCATCAATGATGCTCGCATGATTTAATGCATCGCTGAAAATCGCATCCCCTTCTCTCATAAGAGCGGAGATGATTCCGAGATTCGCCAAATACCCGCTGCTAAATACAATCGCATCTTCTTTTCTTTTAAAGGAAGCGATTCTTTTTTCGAGCTGTTCATGCAACGTAAAATTACCCGTTGTCAGGCGAGAACCGCCGCTCCCTGTTCCATACAATTGAATCGCTTGTGCCGCCGCTTCCTTCATTTTCTCATCTGTGGCGAGTCCAAGATAATTATTCGTAGAGAACACACGAATGTTCTTGTCCTCCTCGACAACTCGAAGTGTACGAAGCAAGCCCTTTGCTTCTGTTTTATCTAGAGTCTCCCTTAGCGCTGCTTCAAAAGCGTCCATGGCAACTTCCTCCTTATCCAATCCAGACCGGCTTTCGTTCCAGATACTCAATATATGACTCAATGTCTGTTCCTTCTTTTACAAAAAATATCCGCCCGCCGGAAAGCTCACCCTTTCTTTTTAAATGAGAAATCCTACAGTACCCCATCTCACTGCTTCCCACATATCCTGTCACATACTCGGGATCATCGGACCAGCAAAGTTCCGCTACTGTATAAGGAGAGCCTGCGACTTTCGTTGCTAAAGCAATCGCTTCTGCAATACGGGAAGACGTAAGGGAGGGATATTGATTCTGCCACAAGTGGTACTTACTTTTTTCCCAATCCATGCGAGATACCCGTATCCCCCGATCGCCGCGATTATCGATCCGTTTTCCACTTTGACTATCAAGTAACACCGCTCCCCGCCAATTATGCGAAGAGGCAAGCATGTCCAACCCGTTCTGAATGGCTGTATCTGAAATAAAAAGCTGCTTCAGTAACATAGCCGCCTGCTGTCTTCCTTCTTCGGGTGTATGTACGTCATATGTCAAAATCGGAAGAGGAGATAGACACTCAACTTCCTGCTGATCTACCTTTTCCATGACGATCGAGATAAAATCTGCTGTGCCACGGCTATGACTCATTGCTTTGCGAAGCAGCTGGCTTACGAGTATTTCCACATCTTCGGCTGTACTTAGCCTCTCTCCTCCTGAAATATGAAGCCCCCCACATTCATGGGCTCCCCCCTGTGCTGCACGCATTCGTAAACTATAAAGAGAATGGTTTTCCATCGTAACTTGTCCTCTCGTCTACTTAATAAGTAAAAACAAATTTAAAAATTAAGAATTTTTTACTAATTGTTTTTGTTAACTTATATTTTTATTTGGTTAACATTTATACAGATATTTAACCATGATTTCTAATTTAACGTCAATGAAAAAAAGCAGCTACTGACACAGGTCACCCACTCTGGTTTTACATCCTTCTTATGATAATATATACTCGGAGCTAAAGAGCACTGATTCCATAGAAAGAAGTGGTTGGTTTGCATCAATACATTACATACATCGGGTCTTTTCCTATTCGCTCGTACAGCTTGTTGTTTGTTTTAGCTATTATTCTTGGCACAGGATTTACGGTAACATTAGCCAAGCTACAGAAAAAAGATCATCTTGCTGAGCATTTATTAAACCTGCTCATTCCATTAATGATTGGAGCCCTTATTGGCTCAAGGTTTTGGGCTGTATTTTTCTTCGACTGGGGATTTTACTCGCAACACCCGGAAGAAATCATTGCGATCTGGCATGGTGGATTATCCATTCAGGGAGGGATTGTAGGAGCTATTTTAGTTGGAATCTGGTATGTACGAAAACACTCGTTATCTTTTTGGGAAATGGCTGATTTATGCGCCCCTGGTCTCGTGCTTGGACAAAGCATTGGCCGAGATGCCAATCTCATGAATGGGGATGCTTTTGGGGATCCAACAGGAAGCAATTTCGGCATTTTGTATCCCGAAGGTACACTTGCAAGGGAAAGATACGGAGATCAACCGTTGTGGCCTGCCGAAGTATGGGAGGGGCAAATGGATGTTATCATCTTCGCTATCCTAATGATTCTCATGCAGAGAAGATTAAAACGAGGTTATTTATTTCTTGCTTATAATATCCTGTATAACACAGGACGATTTGTATTAGAGATGCTTCGTGGCGATTCTCCAAGGTATCTGTTTCACTGGACAGCAGCACAATGGACATCAATAAGCGTTATTCTTATTTCACTAGCAATCGGTCTGTATTTCCATTTTACGTCCCTTCATAAAAATCAAGGTCAGGTATAACAAGTATCGTGTACAAAGTAAGAATGGGTAGTGTTAGCGACAACGCTGGCACTACCCATAATTTTATATTTTTTAAAGCGTATCCAGAATAGAGTAAAGCTCCTCTAAGTGTTTGATTTCATAATCAGGAATGACTTCATTTCGTTCCTTGTCGTGGCGGTTTATCCACACTGAATTTATACCGGCACGAGACGCACCCAAAATATCTGTCATTAAGTTATCACCGACCATAATTACTTCATCTTTTTGTAGGGACATCAGTGTTAACGCATGTTCGAAAATAGAAGGGTCAGGCTTACCTCTGCCAAATGCACCAGAGATTACAATATGATCAAAATATGGAACAAGCTCTGGAGTAATCTCCAATTTTGTATTTTGTAAATCAGGTGAACCGTTCGTTAAAAGCAAGAGTTGATACTTTCCTTTTAGTTCATTTAATACGTTGAACGTTTCTTCATATACAAATGGATTCTTCCTGCGCTCAACAGGGAATCGCTCTGCTAATTCATATCCAAATTCAGGATCGTCGATTCCAGCTGCTTTTAGTCCTCTTGTCCATGCTTCCTTGCGATATGCCGGGACAACTGCTTTTAACTTTTTAAAATTGTCATCATCATCTAAAAAATTACCCCATAATCCTTCAAATGGATTGATGCCGATCATTTGTGTAAAGGAATACGTTTCATAGGAAGAATAAAGTTCTCTTGCTTCTTTTCGTACAGCTTCCTCAAGTATTTCAGGATCAATATCATATTTTTTCTTTGCTGCATTGCAGGTAGCTACAAAAGCCTCTTTTACACTCTTTTGATCCCATAGTAGCGTATCATCGAGGTCAAAAATAATTGCTTTAATCATACAAGTAAGCCTCTCATTTCTTGGTGATAGTTATTGTTTTATTCATTCAACATAAGGTTACATGGATTTTGACCTTCTTTCAAGTCGTTATATACTGATTTCTACAGGTGTGCGCACATCCTCCGCCTCTTTATGCAAATCAATTCCCATCAAGTTATATCCAGCGTCCACATACACAATGTCACCCGTAATGCCCGAGCTTAAATCGCTCAGTAAAAACAAGGAGGCGTTCGCCACCTCATCGGTTGTTACGTTCCGCTTCAGCGGAGCATGCTTGCTTGTGTAATCATACAATTCATCAAAACCCCCAATACCGCTCGCCGCACGGGTTTTAATTGTACCTGGAGACAGACCATTCACACGAATTCCCTCTTCCCCAAGATCAGCTGCCAAGTAGCGAATGCTGCTCTCAAGCGCTGCTTTAGCCACGCCCATCACATTGTAGTTCGTCACCACTTTTTCCGAACCATAATACGACATCGCAATCACAGAAGCATTTCGTCCCCGCAGCATATGACGTGTTTCTTTTAATACGACATTCAAAGAATACACGCTTATAATCATCGATTGGGTGAATCCTTCCCTTGATGTGTCAATATATTTTCCAGATAGTTCGCCGCGCTGCGGACCACCTGCAATAGAATGGACAACAAAATCAAGTTCTCCCTTAAAATGCTTGTCCAGCTTTTTCATAACCATTTTCGTGTTCTCTGGATCAGTAATATCCATAATCTCATAAAAACGACTGCCGATTGATTCAAAAAGTGGAAGTACGTACTTTCCCGTTTTTTCATTTTGGTACGTAAAAGCTAGCTCTGCCCCTTCATCTGCCAGTTTTTTCGCGATGTGCCAGGCAATGCTGTTTTCGTTTGCTACGCCAAGTACAAGACCTTTTTTCCCTTTCATCAACTCGTTCATCGTTTCTCCACTCCTCATCTCTATGATCATGAAACCACATGTATAGTATATGTTTTCTTTATTAAGAGAGTTTTAGGAGTTAGAAATTTTTGGGTAAAAATATGAAAATTCACTGAGAAGTACTAGCCGACGTAAGATAGACAGTAAATATACTCCCCTTCCCTTCTACACTTTGTACGTCAATCGCTCCATTGTGCAGCTCCACCAATTGCTTTGCAATCGATAATCCTAAACCAGTCCCGCCTGTTTTCCGCGAGCGTGCTTTATCTACACGATAAAATCGATTAAATATTTTCGGTATATCTTCCTCAGGAATTCCTATGCCGCTATCTTGAACACTCACTTCAACATGATCACCCTTCTGTTGGGCGAATATTTTTACACTCCCCCCTGTATTCGTATATTTCTTCGCGTTTTCAAGTAAGATCACGGTTACTTGTCTAAGTTGATCTATATCGCCCAGCACAAAAATTCTCTCATCTACCTCACATGTTAAGGAAATGCCATTGCTATCCTGCCACGTTTCCTCTACAGCGTCCTGTATTACGGTTGCTACATTCACTTTTATTTTTTTGGTCTGTACATGATCGGAACGCGCTAATTCTAACAGCTGAGAAATGAGCCGTTGCATTCTAAGTCCTTCTTCATCCATGGATGCAATAGATTTCTCAAAGATTTCAGGGTTATCTTTTCCCCGTCGTTTTAACAGCTTAAGATTGCCTCGCAAAGCAGTAAGCGGAGTCCGCAATTCATGGGAAGCATCTGCGATAAACCCCTTTTCACGTTCAAACTGCCTTTCTAGTTCTTGTAGCATTGTATTAAAGGTACTAGACAAATTCGTTAATTCTTGCGGACCTTCTGGCACCGGAATCCGTTTACTCAGATTAGGGAAATGCTTCATGTTATCAACGGCATCCGTAATGGCAAGTAACGGACGCATGTTGCGGCGTGTCAAATGATAGATCAAAAAAGAACCGATAAGCGCGCCAACTACTGTCGTTAATCCTAGTACTTTCACGATCAAGATAAGCAGATTTTCGATATTGCTAAGCTGGACCGCAATATGCATTTGGCCCTTTTGTCCGTTTTTCTGACTCCAACTTTTCTTATCTACAAAGAACAAGCCGTCCTGATCATCCCACAATAATCCCTTAAACCACTTACGTTGGGTTTTTTGGATCTCATTGTTAAAATCCTTCTCCCAACCTCGCGAACGCGCTACTGTTTTTCCCGTTGAGTCATTTATTTCGATAAAATAATTAGCATGATCTGGGTAAAGCAGTTCATCCAGAGTTTCCTGCCAATTCACTTTATCCTCTTGGGAAGCTATCTGTAGCTTATACTGAATTGCCTCCATTTCCTGTTTCGTATTTTTAAAGAGAAAATAACTGACCGTTCCCGTCATCATGATGCCAATCAGGAGGACAACAGCAAGCAAACTAACGATATACCACACAGTAAACCGAAACATCAGTGTATTTTTATAACGGACGAAGCACATAGCCAACTCCTCGAACCGTTTGAATTAACTTTGGTGTGAAGTCCCGGTCCAATTTATTGCGAAGATAGCGGATATAGACATCTACAATGTTTGTCTCACCCGCAAAATCGAAGCCCCAAACGTTAGATAATAGCCGTTCTCTTGTTAATACTGTACCTGCATGTTCCATTAAGAAAAGCAGCAACTCGAATTCTCGTTGCGTTAATTCAATTTGACTGCCAGAACGAAATACCAATCGTTTCTTTTCATCTACAAGCAAATCTTCTATCTGTACTATCCCATCATTGGTTGAAGCTTGTTCCTTCTTATTCCGTCTTACGTTTGCTCGTATGCGAGCCAGAAGTTCTTCAATTTCAAATGGCTTTGTAATGTAATCATCTGCGCCTGTATCCAGGCCGGCAATTTTATCTCCTACATAATCCCGGGCTGTTACGATAATAATGGGAACCTCACTGAGTTTGCGAATTCGACGGCAGACTTCCAACCCATCTAGTTTTGGCAGCATCCAGTCTAATAGGATCAAATCCCATTCTTTTTGCTGCGATAACTCTAAGCCCTGCTGACCATCAGAAGCCACTTCCACATAATATCCTTCAAATTGTAATTCCAACTGAATAAATTGTGCGACATTCTCTTCGTCTTCCACTAACAAAATGGACAGTTGCTCCATATGCTCTTCCACCTTCCTTTTTTGCATCGGACTACGAGTAAGCAAGAAAAGTACAGCGCGAATAGTGAAGTTCGACTGTACTTTTCGATGAAAATTTATCAATCCTGACTACTTCAAACACTAAATCGATAGCCAGCTCCCCAAAGCGTTTCAATATATTGAGGATTTGAAGGGTCAACTTCAATTTTTTCTCGTACCTTCCGTATGTGTACACTTACGGTTCCATTGTCTCCGACAGAATCAAAGCCCCATATCCGGTCAAACAACTCCTCTTTAGAAAACACACGGTTTGGATGGGATGCCAGCATCGTAAATAAATCAAATTCCTTCGTTGTCAAAATCACCTCGTTATCATTGATGTATACCCTTCTTGCGGTTTTATCAATCACAATGCCTCTAATCGTAATCTTGTCGTGTACCGGTTCCCGTCTTCCCATTAACCGCTCATACCGGGAAAGGTGGGCCTTTACTCTAGCGACCAACTCACTGGGGCTAAACGGTTTCGTGATGTAATCATCTGCCCCAAAACCCAATCCTTTGATTTTATCGATCTCTTCTTTTCTCGCGGAAACCATAAGGATCGGGATATCCTTTTTACCCCTAATCTGTTTGCATATTTCAAAGCCATCTATACCCGGCAGCATCAAGTCAAGAATAATCAGATTGTATTCTTCTGTTAACGCTCGCCTCAGACCACTATTTCCATCCTGTTCAATGTCAACAGCATAGCCATTAATCTCAAAATAATCACGCTCAAGTTCAGCAATGCTGCGCTCATCTTCAATAATGAGGATTCTCTCCATTCTCTTCCCCCCTTTTCTCTACCTGTACTCTTTTTAATGTAAACAGGATGTTTGTCCCTTTTCCTTCTATGCTTTCCGCCCAGATCCGCCCGCCGTGCTCTTCAATAATACGTTTGGCTATAGCAAGCCCAAGCCCGCTTCCCCCTGTAGCAGAATTTCTAGATACGTCTGCCCGATAAAATATATCAAAAATAAACGGAAGCCTGTCACCTGAAATCCCCTGGCCATTATCTTGAACTTTGATTGTGACCATTTCCTGATTTGCCGTTATATATACATCTATGGTTCCATTCTCCCGCTTCATATATTTCACTGCATTTTCCACAATATTGGTCATGACTCGCTTTAGATTCTCTCGATCAGCGATAACGATCAGCGGTTCCTCAATGTCTGTATGATACGTAAGCGTAATTCCACTTCTCTCTATATCAAACTGCATTTCTTCGGTACAGTCTGCTACATATCGATTCATATCGATGTTTTCAAAGTTAAACGGAAGTTTCTTTACATCCAGTTTGGAAAAGAGAAATAGCTGCTCAATCAGTTTGTCAAGGTCATTCGCTTTTGTATAAATCGTTTTCATGTATCGCTCTCTCTTTTCCGACGAATCGGCCACCCCATCCATAATCCCCTCTACATATCCTTTAATCGCAGTAATCGGGGTTTTAAGATCATGGGAAATACTCGAGATTAATTCTTTTCGGTTATTTTCATACTGGAGCTGTTGCTCTACCGAAGCTTTTAATCGGAGTCGCATTTCTTCGAACGCTGCAGCAAGTTCACCGATTTCATCTTTGCGATACGGCTCCATAGCAAAACTTAGATTTCCTTCTTTAATTTGTTCCGCTGCTTTTTTTAACGATCTTAACGGCTTAATGATGCTTCGCGAAACTGTATAAGTTAAGATTCCATTTGTACAAATAATAATCAGTATAACGGCAAATCCCATCATAATGATAAGCTTATGTGCAAACTGACCGATCGGGCCTACATTTGTCAGTAGAAATATACTTCCTGCCTGTTTATTTTTAAAGTGAAAATCATGCTGCTTAATTAAATACAAATGGTTCCCAATAAATTCTGGATCATGTGTTTCCTCATGATGATGACCAAACCTCGGAAGGTGTTCCACGATATCCTCTCCGTTAAATAGCTTCGAAGCATAAATGACATCGTTATCCTGCCTGACAATAATGCCTGTATTAATAATGGAGAGCTTTTGATCGAGCTTCGCAAGATACGCACTGCTTTTTAGCTGCTCCGGGTTTTGATCGGCTGTTACCTTTATATCTGTAAATATTTTAGCCCCTTCTTGCAGTAAGTTTTGTTCGGTCTCACCAAGATGAGTTAGGTTGCGAATACTTCCTACGTTCGTTACCGTTAGAATCAAAGCAACCACAATGGTTAAAACGACTGGAACAATCAGCATCGCAATGTAAGATAACAGAAGTCGTACTTTTATGGACATACCCTCACCTACAATTCTTTTCTGTCAAACAAATAAAATCCCCCAACAAAAAATAGTATACTGTAGGAAAGAAGATACATAAATGGCTGGAGTATGTTACCCATTCCGACAGTATGTCCAAGCCACAGCGAATACCAATCTGTATACGTGAACGGCAAAAGTTTCCCCAGCCATGGAAAAACAAAAGGAGTAACCTTGGCGCATAGATAAATTACAATCGTAGTCGTTAGTGCACTGCTTGCGCTTTTAAAAAATTGCGCGAAGAAAATCGCAGCAAAAGACAGTGAAAGCATCGGGGCAAAAGATACCGCATACGCTTTTATTTCTTCCCATAAGCTTGACAGTACGTTATCTGTCCCTCCCAAAACAAACCCTGAAGCAACAGATACTACAAAGATAAGCACTAAATGAATAACAAGTAAAAGTCCGACCGTAACATTCTTCGAGAGAAATACGTTAAACCTTGTAATAGGGCGGGTCAAAACAATTTTCAATGTATGATCCCCCTGCTCACCGGCAAATATATCGGAAGCCATCATGAAAATAAGCAGCGGAAATAGAAAGTTAACCCCTATTCCTAGAATAAAAAGTGGGAAGTTAGCGCCCACAAACAGCGTAACACCTGCTTTATTTTGCAAAAGGGAAAAGATGAATGCCATGCCGATCGGAAAAATAGCTGTCAAGAAAAGAAAAACAGACGTTTTCTTTTTCAAAAAAATTTTTTGTGTTTCATTTATCACGTTTGCAAATAAAGGGCTCATTTCGCTCTCTCCTCCCTTCCTTCTCTTATCTGCTTAATAAAGAAACTTTCCAGTGTTTCGTCCTCGTTGTGTAGTAAGTCAGCAACCAGTCCTTCCTTGATGACTTGTCCGTTGTTAATAATGCCAATTTTATTACATACCATTTGCATTTCATGGATGAGATGGCTGGAAAGTAAAAAAGTAACCTGATGTTCTCTGGCAAGATGAATGATGATCTCCCTGACCTTTACCGTTCCTTCAACATCGAGCCCATTCGTCGGTTCATCAAGAATCATAAACTTCGGTTTTGACAGCAAAGCAGCTGCCAGACCGAGTCTTTGTTTCATGCCTAATGAGTAACCGGCTGCTTTTTCGTGCTTAAACGGTGCTAAATCAACCATTTCTAACACTTCATCTATTCTTGCCGGGGTTACATCTTTATAGAACCTCGAAGCAAGAAGTAAATTTTTATATCCGCTCATATATTCATACACAACAGCATTTTCGATCATAGCTCCTACGTGCTGCCAGGCCCGCTCTGGCTGTGTCGTACTATCGTGTCCAAAAATTTTTACTTCCCCCTTCTGTGCCCGACACAAGCCCATGATGATTTTCATCACAGTTGTCTTACCGGCTCCATTCGGACCAAGAAAGCCATAGACATCTCCCGCAAGTATGTCGAAACTGATATCCCGTATGCCTCTGCCGTTCTGATAAATCTTCGTAAGGTTTTTTACTTCCAGTACGTTCTTCATGTATTTTTCCCATCCTTATAGTAACAGATAGAGCCCACGGCGGGCCCTATCTGCTAATGTGTTCCTATTCTTGTTCATCGTGTCTTGCTTTTGGCTGAATCTTTTCTACTTGTTTCCCGGTTAAATCTACTGTATCCGGTGTCGTATTGTTGTAGTTTGAAAAGCTTGCTGATACATTGACGCTAATATTATGTGTTTTTCCGCTTGCATCATTTCCTGTCATTTCAATGGTTGCAGTCTGCTGTTCGACTACGTTGTCTTTGCTGACTTTTGCCGTAACATCTACATTGTTTACCTTGATAGCCCCTACCAATTTTGGCAAGCTGGATTTTAGATTGCTGATGAACGGATCGGCTTCACCTTTGTTGTGATGTTCCTGTTCGTTCATGCCATTTTTCACAGCCAGAGAAGCAAGCGCGTTTACTACAGGTGGGAGTTGATCGTTTGAAAGTTTCAATTCTACATCAGTTGTGCCGTCAGATTCGGCTGTTGATGTAATATTGCCCTGCAAATTTTGGGTAAGAGCATCCACAACGTTTTCAACCGCATTCATTTTGCCTGCTTGATCGGTATCATCTTTTTCCTTATGTTTTTTCTCCCCGTTAAAGGAAAGAACTTTATACACGTCGCTATCGCTATTTTTTATAATTCTTGTCCCTTCCTGCGTGTACATATCCAGCGTTTTTTTCTGACTGCCAGAAATAATCGTAGTCTCTCCGCTCATAGACTTCGCGTCACGATTCATTTTCATTTTGGAAGTAACATCTGCAAGTTCACTTCCATTATCGGTTGCTGATACATGAATATCTGCTGTTATACTTTTGGCCTGCTGTGTGTTTTTAAACGCTGTTTTGTACGTGTCATATCCGGAAACACTTGATGTTCCTGCATATGCTGTCGTAACCAGCATAGCAGCTCCAACAGCAGCACCTATGCCCATTGCTGTGTATTTCTTCTTCATATATAATCCTCCTGATCTAAAGTAAAATGGTTACTATTTTTGGTACGTCCCCATTGTATCGAGCAATCCTAAACACCAGATAAAGAAAACTTTAAAATTTTCTTAACCACTACAAAAGTTAAGCCAGCCAAATGAATCGGCTGGCTCCTTTCTTATCCGTTTATGTCTTTCACCTTCGTGCCTTCTTTCTGTCTCCATGCTGAATGACCAAAGGAGCACAGCCTTGAATAATACTCCCAGTACCCGATTACCCCAACAGCTACTAGAGCTGTTTGTGGTGAAAACATAGGAAAATCGAACAGTCCGGTCAGAAGTGTGACGGGAATTAAAAACAAAAAAACATCTAAAAATTCTTTGTGGATACGATTGGCTGTCAACGTTAATAAAAGTCGGTACAACAGAACAACAACTAGCAGCAAAAATGCCACGCCCCCCACCGTACCAAAGCTCACAAAAAAGTAGAGAACAATATTATGCGGGTGAGCAACATACTGACCAATCAGTTCTTTATACATATCTTGAAATCCGTTTGGTGTAACACCAAAAACAGGATGTTTTCTCCATATGTTCAAACTTGTTTCCCAGATCAATTTCCGATCACTCATGGATTCTCCCAAGCTTCCACTCCGCGGCAGCCATTCCATAAATAGCGGAGTACATGTCAGAAATCCGATCAGCCCCAAAAAGCGCTTCTTCAAACGAAGGCGGAAGAAAAAGAAGAGATATAACATCACCATCGCGGCAAAACCGGTACGTGACCCTGTTTCTATAATGGCTGTAGATAAAACAACCAAACAACCTATGAATAGTAGGTCACTTTTCCGTTTTTTCTGATGGATTTTATAAAGCCATACGACTAATAACAGGGCTACAGCATACAGCAGCAAAAACGAAGCAAAATTCGGATTATACGTACTTCCGAATAGACGGTCCAACTGATCATAGCCAAATAACCTTGTACCCGTTATTAAGCCCACTATTCCATCCGTTGAACATCCGATATGAAACAATACTTGTATCCATCCTAATAAGGCAATATATAGTCCTCCACCGATGTTAATCCATATCCAGTTTCGAAAAAACTGTATGGTTCCATGCAGTTTTACATAGAAGTAAAAACCTAGATACCCCAAAATAAAAAGCACAGAAGTTAGATACGTTAAATTATGGAGTTGAATGGAAGCCGCCACAGAAGAAATGAGCAAACTTAAGAAAAAGATAACAGTGATTGTAACATCAAGCGGCCTTCGCCAGCGGATTACTTGGTATAATTGGAACAAACCCATCAGCATGAGCCATGTAATGCCAATAGGTGGTAACACATACAGCAAAATCATCCCCACTTCAAGCTTGCCAATTTTTTTCTTATAATGGTCCTTCTTATACATAAATATCCTTTCCCCTTTTGAGTATCTCTCTCACGCGCTTTTTAGCTGCTTTTAACTTTTTTATAAAGATTTATTAACCTGTTAAATATACAATGTTTTAGTAACCTTTACGTAGTTATAAACATGAAATTAGGAGGTAAAGATTTTAAAATGAAAAAACAACTTAAAAAAGCAGTCGTCTGCCTTGGAATCTCGTCACTTTTACCAGTCGCAGCTTTTTCTGCATGGGCCGATACCGTTCCAGCGACAACAATCCCAGCACAACATGCTGTGGCAAAGCCAGTTCCAAAGGCTGCGATCGTAGTACCTGTTCACCCTGCAGCCCCAGCAGTTGTAGCTGCTAAACCTAAACTTAACACACAACAGCAAAAAGCCCAAATCTTAAAACTTGCACAATCACTCAAAGGAACACGCTACCTGCAGGGCGGTTCTACTCCTAAAGGGTTTGATTCTTCGGGTTATGTTAACTATTTATTTACAAAAAACGGCGTAAACATCCCTCGTTCAACTAATTCGTTATTTCAAAAAGGGAAAGTCGTTGCGAAAAACGCCCTGATAGCAGGCGATCTCGTCTTCTTCAATACAAATCGTGGTAAAGGTGTAACCGATGTCGGTATCTATCTTGGCAACAATACGTTCATCTCCGTTACAACGAAAAGAGGCGTAGCTATTACGAACTTAAAAGATAAGTATTGGGCATCAAAATTCGTCGGTGCAAAACGGATATTATAAGAAAAGGGCTGACCCAAAAGGACATGTAACGTGACCTTTTAGGGCTAGCCCTTTTTTTAAGGTTTAATTTTAACTTCCCCTTTTTCTACCACGATTGGATCAAGTAGATTTCCATCGTCTTCCGCTTCTTCCCTCGCGTAATACTCGTAGCTTATTCCTCCTTCCTGGTCGATAACTTCAGGGATATAATACCAATTACCCATCCCGAAGTTTGCGGCAGCCACCCGCTTATCATGCTCATCATAGTCTAAAACCGTTGGATCAGCCGGAAGCCAGCCGTATCCTGGTAAATAAAATTCGACCCACATATGAGCATAGTCTGCCTTCGTTAAATCTACAGTTTTTTCATCCTTACCCAAGGCATATCCAGCTACTGTACGTGCCGGAATATTTTGTGCCCGTAATAAAGCTACCATCAGCCGAGAAAAATCTTCACACACACCGGAACGTCTTTGAAGTGCTTGAACTGCGGTGCCCCATGCTTCTTTTTCCGTATACTCCATATACGTATTCGTAAAATCAAAAATTTTCTTTACTTTTAGATATGGATTGGTTTCTCCCTTTACAATCTCTTTTGCCTTTTTTACGATTAATGGGTGATTGCTTTCAATTTGGGGGCTTGGCACTACGTATCGTTTTACTTCTGGGGGATATGCGACTGTGCTCGCTACTTGTTTTGGCGAGATACTGTACGTAACGAGAGAGGACTTTATTTTCGCCACAGCTGTATACGTTTTATCACTTGTTATTTTTTGATTTTCTACATTTTCAGAGATCGTATAAGAGAAATTCTTCTCGTTATCTGATCCTATCCCTACTTGCTTGGTTGCGCCCGCATAATAATAGGGGTTCGCATACGGATGTTCTGCCCCGCTTATGAGAGTTCCTTTGATTGTATAACTGCTCAGATTAGCCAGTTGTGATTTGGGGACGGTAATCGTAGTTTGAACCACAATATCACGCGAATTGGTATAACTGACCCCCTGACTTGCCCAGACTGTACCAGAGCTTATTACGAGACACCAGGCAATTACTCCTACAAATAAACTTCGTAACAACCGATTCATCGTACACATTCCTCCTCGCGAACATTCTACTGTTCATTTTTGTATCTTATTCTCATAGTAGTATGGTATGCTGCTAGGCGCAATAAAAAAGTCGGAACAGATTTGTTCCGACCAGGTAGAAAGTAGACATTATTTTTTACTAACACGCTACGATAGGGACTTTAATCCTGTTACACCAATTACGATGGCAATGAGGCTAACAATACGTGCTGCGTTCTTTGACTCTCCGAAGAAAACCATATTTAGCAAAACAGCACCAGCCGTTCCCATACCAATCCACACTGAATACGCTATACTCACTTGCAAATAATTGAAGGATGCGTACAAAAATGCAAAGGCCGCTCCAAGCCCGCCTATATAGATCGATCCATTTCGTATCGTTTTATTTTGACTATACAGCTTAAGTCCAACTACCCCGACCATCTCACTTACTGCCGCCAAAAAGACGAATAACCAACCCACGATTAAGCAACTCCCTTCATATTTTTGTCTACCTCTTTATTATCAGCTAGCTTTAAACCAATGATCCCCGCGATAAGAAGTGCCATAAATAGAACCTTTCCTACGCTAAAATCTCCTTCAAACAAAAAGACGTCCATAATAGCCGTTCCTACTGTTCCTACTCCCGCAAAAATGGCATAAACCGTTCCGGTTGGAATTGCTTCGCATGCTTTAGGAAGCGTATAAAAATCAAAGAGAATAAAAACGATAACCAGCCCCCAATGCCACCACGTCTCGGCCGTATTAAAACCAAAAACCCAAATCAATTCAAAAAGACACGTTAAGATAACATATATCCAGGATTTATTCATGATTACCACCCTTGATGAATGACTTTCATTCATTTTATTGCGTGGAATAATGAAATTATTCCACTTTATTATTCTTGAACACCTAGTGCATGCTTCAAGAACTCTAGCACTTCTGCTTTTTGGATAAGCGCCTTATCTTCCTGCTTGAAGTCATATAAATAAATTTGTTCAGCTGACGATTCGATAAGACCGATCACTAGCTTGGCTGTACCAACATCAATCGAATCCCGTATTACTCCAGAAGTTTTGGCTTGCTTCAAGAACGTGCTTACCCATGAACAAAAAGGTTCATAGATTGTTTCCCATTCTTTGATATATTCAGTTGATGCAAGACCAGCATAAATCAAAGCTAATACTTCTCGATAATCACGTGTCACCATGAAAATCGCATCAATCATTTGTTCGAGCTTAGTTATGAAAGACTCCTCTGCCTGCACATGATTTTTTACCGCAGCAATTGTCTTCTCGACCATTACTTCTGCTATTGCTGGCATAACGGCAAGCTTTGAAGGAAAATATAAATAGAACGTACCTTGTGCGATTCCAGCTAATGTAACGATGTCAGAAATCTTCGTTTTCTCAATTCCTTTGTCGCGAAAAGCCTCAATGGCAGCATGAATGATTTTTTCTTTTTTGTTCATTATCAAACTCCTTGATTATATGACTGACTTCCATTCATTTTACAGCTTATGTATTGTTTTGTCAAATCAGATGCCCCGCTCATTAAGCAGGGCACCTAGTTATCATCATTTATTTCTGCGTAAACGAAAACTCTTTGGGCTCGCTTTGCTGGAAAAATTCGCGTATACGTGTGTAGTCACCCAGTAATTTCGGGTCATTGTGTCCTGCATTTTTCACAATGTGCAACTGGACTTGGAGGTGGCAATTGAGACTCAACTTTGTGAATACGAGAGCATTATTTTGCCACCGTACTGCACGATCGCCATCTCCATGTGTGACTAGACAAGGACACGAGAATAATTCTTTATCCAATATGGTATCATTTTCAAACCATGCATCTACTTGATTATGCGGAATGTTGTAAGCCTCAGCAATTTCATACCCAATCCGATCGATTCCTTCTTTTTTTGTGATGTATGATCGATGAGAGGATAAGTCGAGTACGGGATTAATAAGAACAGTTGACATAATAGGAATATCGTTACTTGCCAGGATATTCAAGCACGTTACACCTCCCATGCTTACCCCCAGCACATGAACATATGGATTGATGTTACATTGTTCCACTAAAACATGATGTAAGCCTTGCATGTTTTTTATCGCTTCGGGATTTCCCCAATGCTTTTTATTTGCATGGTTACAATAGCCAATCGTATACCCTTGCTCAATTAAATGTTGCAACAGCTCTCGTTTTTCATCAATTTCATGAAAATCACTCGAATTCTCCGATACATAACCAGTACTACCACCTGCGATTATGATGCCATATCCATTTGGGACTTCCGGCCTCATAATCACGCTATGATTTCCGTTTATCTTGCTAAATATTTGCATGTCTTTACCACCTCTTCGTTACAGCAGAAGGTATATCCTTCCTTTTCTATATGTTTTACTAGACTTAATTTCAAAGAATATACCTTTTATTTGAGTTTGTAAACACAAGCGCTGTATTTCTTTATCGCTTTAACAATCAAGAGGTCGTGCGCAGCAAACGATTAATTTCTAACAATACAATGTTTACACTCAGCCATACGCCCCCAAAAGCATACCCCGCTATGATATCGCTCGGATACTTTAATTCAAAATACAAATGACTGATCCCGACAAGAACCTCAATAAGAAAGAAGCTAGTTCCAATCATCATTCTTACGATTGGATTTTCAAGATGGCGAATCAATAAGAATGTCGCAAATCCATAAACAACCGTCACCATCAATGTATGCTCACTTGGAAAATTGTACAAAGGATGTTCCACATGCGATAAAGCGAGTGATAGATGATGGAAAATACGCTGTAGCCCTTCTTCAAAAAGTTTCGCGCCAAAAAAAGTGAAGCAAAGAAAAAAAGCTTCCAGGCTTCGGTTTTGTTTCACAACGATAATCCATCCAAGCGAAAGGACAGCAACTGAAATCAGAGCTGGCCACGATGCCGCATAAGCAAACAACCGCATCCAACCTGCCCAATCTGAGGTAAACACCAACGGAACAAGCACGTTTACAACCTCATCGAACTGCTTAAATTCGTTTGTCAGAAAATCTTCAGTAAGACTGATCATGAAAATGAAGAGAATAACACCAATTGCGGCTATTGTCGCAACAAGAAACCGGACACGTCCGAGAGAATGAAACGTATGGACGATCCTGGTAAGTATCGTTGTCGTGATCGCTTTTAGTCGTGCTTTGTTGTTTTTGTACAATAAGTAAAGAACAATCGCCACCGCAATGACAATACCTGCAATAATGAGATACTTTTTTATGGCAAGGTGGAAATGTTCCCATTGCGGCCCCAAAATTTTGCCAAGTGAAATAACAGTCCCTGCCCAAATCAAAGCGCCCGTATACGCATAAAGCGCAAATGTCCGAAAAGGTAAGCGATTAATACCCGAAAAGTATCCTGTAAAATGTCGAACACCCGGAATAAAGTAGGCAATCACTAATAGCTTGTTTCCATATCGATTGAACCATTGAGAAACCTTTTCCAGTCTTTCGGGTCCTAGATGAATATAATGACCATATTTATGAAAAAACGGAGCGCCAAGCGCAAAACCGATCCAGTAAGCGAGTGTCATCCCTATTATGCTTCCACTGCAAGCTACTAATATGCTGAGTCCCCAATTCATTTTTCCCTGAAAAACAAGAAGTCCCACATAACCCATAAGGGGTTCCCCAGGAATCGGAAGGGCGATCAATTCCAGCAAAAGTGACAAAAATAAAATAATATATCCATAATGATTCATCCAGGGTACTATATGTTCCACAAGTTCTCTTCCTTCCCATCCATCCTGTAAAATGGCTCTGTTTCTTCTCTTTATATTTCCCAAAATCCATCTCAGTACTATTCTTGAACTTCAAGTAAAAGGACGTAAGGTTCACTGAAAAAGTTCATCTAGAAATGTCTATTTAGTACGGTAAGCTACCCGGCGCACGAAAAAAGCCGCCCGGTATGAGCGACTTATGTAAAGAATCTATGCTGCCTGGCAGATTTATCCCTACTATATCCTGCTACATTTTGAATTTGCCGGCCAGCTTTAATAACTCCTCAGACAACAATGCTAAATCATCAGCCATCTGTACTAACCCT